>JAZKCG010000093.1:3379-34913 GCA_040388175.1 Bacteroidota bacterium
CTATACGTTCCAGGCGTTGCAGCTCGCTGCTGCTGCCTTTAAAATTGTTGAACAGGAAAGATATCGTGCCCGATAGTATCGCCTCAATCTTCTGCACTCGGTCGCCGCTATTCATCAGGTCTTTTAGTGTACGGATAATAGGTAACCCGGCACCCACATTGGTCTCATAGAAAAAGTCGACACCATGCTGGCGGGCTGCATCCCTAAAGTTTTTGTACTGTTGGTATGACCCTGAGTTGCCAATTTTATTACAGGTAACAATAGATATAGTCGACTTTAATACCTCTTCATAAAATGCGATTGGCTTAGGGCTGGCGGTATTGTCAATAAATACACAGTTAGGCAGGTTCATGCTTTTCATTTTGGCAATAAATTCCGCCAGGTTAGCCGCGTCAGACGACTGCTCCAATTCCTGTTCCCAGTTATCTAATGATATACCATCGGCATTAAACACCATTTTACGGGTATTGCTTATACCGACTATTTTAACCTGTATGCCGTTGTTTTCATGTAAGAACGCCGTATGGCCGTTTAGCTGTTTAAATAGCGTTTTGCCAATGTTTCCGGTACCTAAACAGAAAGCGTGCAGTGTTTTTGTTAATTGCACAAAGAAAGCGTCGTGCACAGCGTTTAAGGCTTTCGCCAGATCAGACGAGGTAATGATCACCGATATGTTATACTCTGATGAGCCCTGCGCGATAGCCCGCACATTAACACCGTTGCGGCCCAGCGAATGAAATAACTTACCCGATACGCCGGGAGTTTCTTTCATGTTTTCGCCAACTACGGCTAATATGGCCAGGTTCTTTTCTATCTGTACGTGCTCTAATTTCTTGGCTAATAATTCCAGCTCAAATTCATGCTCTATAACCTGGCGCGCGCGTTCTGTGTCGCCGGGTTGTACGGCAAAGGTGATGCTATGTTCTGATGAGGATTGGGTAATTAATATCACGTTAATCTGCTCGCGGGCCAATAAAGAGAACAGCCTGCCGCTAAAGCCCGATCTGCCCACCATGCCGCTGCCTTCCACATTTAATATGCTGATGTTGTTGATAGATGAGATCCCCTTTATGGCCAGGTTTGATGGTTTGCAATGGTGCTGTATAACAGTACCCGCAAACTCAGGTTCGAAAGTGTTTTTGATAACAATAGGGATCTTCTTTAAAAACGCCGGTATCATAGTCGGCGGGTAGATAACCTTTGCGCCGAAGTACGATAGTTCCATCGCTTCGGTGTAAGTTAACTCCGGTAAAGAGAACGCCTTTTTTACCATGCGTGGGTCGGCGGTCATCATGCCGTTAACATCGGTCCAGATCTGTATCTCTGATGCGTTAAGCGCGGCGCCAAATATCGCTGCGGTATAATCACTGCCGCCACGGCCCAGGGTGGTTAATTGCCCTTCATCATTACTGGCAATAAAGCCGGTAACAAATAAGGTCTTGCCTTTATTTTCGCCATACAGGCCACGGATCAATTGTTCGGTAAGGCCGGTGTTTACTTTGGCTTGGCCAAAGGCGCTATCGGTCTTTATCACTTCCGACGCGTCAACAAAAACAGCCGGGAAATATTGTGCCGCTATTTTGCTGATCATCAAAGTAGAGCAACGCTCGCCATAGCTTATCACCATGTCGCGGGTTTTAGCGGTAAGCTCACGCAGCGTTAATATGCCCTGTAATAACTCTTCTAAATGATTAAAGTTGATCTTTAAACGGGTAAGTGCCGGGTTTTGATCGCGAATTTCCAACAGGCTTTTTACCACATCAAAGTGGCGTTTTTCAAGTTCTGTTAGCTGCGCGGCAAAGTCATTGCCTTTAGCGGCCTCTTCGGCCATAGCTATAAGCAGATTGGTTACGCCGCTCATGGCCGATAGCACCACTACGGGTTTATCAGCATCGGGTTGTTTAACTTCATCCTTCAGGATGTTTAACAGGGTTTGAATACTTTCGACCGAACCTACGGATGTTCCGCCAAATTTTAGAATCTTCATTGTAAGGGTTATTTAAAACAAAAACGCCTTCCTCTGTGTGGAGGAAGGCGCTCATGTGGTTTTTATTTTATGTTTTATACCATACGATTATCTTCCTCCGAGGCCCTTGCCGGTGGTTGTAATCGTTGTGGTGGTTGTGTTAATCAGTTTCATATAATGTCTGTAAAGTAAGTAGATATTTCTTTAATAAGCAAGGATAAAATAAAAAAAGTATAATATATAAAAAAACATATCTATATTTGATATATAAATAGATATATCTATGAAAAGTATACTCTTAAAACTGGATGATAATCTCTTTGCAGAAACAGATAAACGTGTAAAGGCCGAAAAGACGAGCCGGTCAAATTATATTAAAAAGGCTATTGAGCAGTATAATGAATGGCAAAAACGAAAAGCGCTTGAAGAACAAATTGCGAAAGAGGTTACACTTTTAAAAAAATTCGATCCTGATAAAGAACTTAAGCAAGAATTTGAGAGCGCTTCATTAAAAGACTTACAAAAATATTTGAATGACTAATAGCTATCCCAAACAGTATGAGATTTGGATTGCAAATCTTGATCCTTCTATAGGAAGCGAACCGGGCAAAATGCGTCCGATAGTTATTTTGCAATCAAATTTGCTAAATCAGGCGGGACATGGATCATTTATAGGCTGCGCAATTTCCTCCCAGCATAGAGAAGGCGTTTCTTTAATAAGAATATCCGTCGACACTACTCCTGCCAATGGGCTATTGAAGCGATCATATATACTGTGTGATCAAATTCGATCAATAGATCAGAGTAGATTAATAGGCCGAATAGGGACTCTTGATACCGAAACAATAAATCGTTTAAACGAAAGTATTAAAGTAATTTTGTCACTTTAATGCAGGGACTAATAACAAAATCGACCGGAAGCTGGTACCAGGTGCAAACGCCTGATGGGAAAAGGTATGATTGCCGCATAAAAGGCAAGTTTCGCATAAAAGGGATCACCACAACCAATCCTTTAGCCGTTGGCGACATCGTTGATTTTGATTTGGAGCCCGAGCAGGAAACCGGTGTGATCACTAATTTGCATCAACGTAAAAATTACATCATCCGTAAATCAATCAATTTGTCCAAACAGGGACAGATCATCGCTGCAAATCTTGATCAGGCATTGCTGGTGGTTACGTTGGCTTCGCCGAGGACCTCACTTGGGTTTATTGACCGCTTCCTGGTTACTGCCGAAGCTTATGCCATCCCTGCGAAACTGATCTACAATAAACTTGACCTGTTTAGTGAGGAAGGCCTGGATATATTAGCAGATTATAAGTCGATATATGAAGATATTGGTTACCCCTGCTACGAGGTTTCGGCCTTAGAGGGCACTAATATTAACCAGGTGCAAGAACTGTTAAAAGACAATATTACCTTGTTCTCAGGCCACTCGGGAGTTGGTAAATCAAGCCTGATCAACGCCCTGCTACCCGACCTTGAACTGCGCACCAGCGAAGTGTCTGAGTGGAGTGATAAGGGTACTCATACCACCACCTTTGCCGAAATGTTTGAGCTGCCGCAAGGTGGCTTTATCATAGATACCCCCGGCATACGCGAACTGGGCGTAATAGATATTGAAAAACATGAACTGGGCCGCTATTTCCCCGAAATGCGCTCACGGATGCATGATTGCCGCTTTAACAATTGCCGTCACATTAACGAGCCAGGCTGCGCGGTACTGGCCGCATTAGAGAACGGCGAGATCGAACTATCCCGCTATGAAAGCTATTTAAGCATTTATAATGGGAATGATACCCGGGCGTGATTAGTTTCCAGCTTTAAATCATTCCGACAAACATAATACTAAAGGCATCAGTTTTATATTCGACGTTTCTAATATTATGGATTATTAACCTACCGCACTATCAATATTGCGTTGTAATTAGACGGAAGTGCTTCTCCATATGTAAGTGCGCTATTTTTCCAGCAACCGGCATAAGAATAATTAATCCCTTGGCTTGGTTTAATATCTTTAACACCTGTTACATAGACATCGCTGCCGGAAACCGCTATTGCAGATAAGCTTATAGCGTTTATAGAAGTAGCAACACCGTTTTTCCAATAAACGCCATTTGTTTTATTAGATGCGTCTGTTTCTGTTCCAACTACATATACGTCATTGCCATCCAGTGTGATGCCGTTTGCAACAGCGCTAACCTTACTTGTGGGCAATATAATAGCTACGCCATTTTTCCAGACATTAGCTCTGCTTTTTCCGTTGGGCCCATTGTCATAACCAACAACATATACGTCTCCATTGTCAGCTAATGCTATTTTTCCAGCTTGCGAATCATTCCCGAAAGACGCAATTACAACGCCATTTTTCCAATAGCACCCAATAGTATGGCTATTTAGCGTATAATTACCACATACGTATACGTCAGTTCCTTTAGCCACAATGCCATTTGCCGCTAATGTTGGCCCTGGGGCAACCAATTGTATTTGATCAGCATTTTTAAAGTACACCCCCTTAGAATAGGGGGCATTATTATAAAAGATATTAACAGTTGCATATATATCAAGCCCCTGTACAGAAATATCAGTTGCTGAAGCATTATCTACACCAAATGTGAGTCTGAAAATTTCACCATTTTTCCAGAAACACGCAAGGATTGGTTTTTGAGGCTTTATTGATTGTAATTCAATCGCACCGGCAACATATATGTCTTTTCCTGATGAAGTAATAGTATTTAACCACGATAGATATACATTTTGAATGTTTGATGTTAATTTTACAGGTAGTGTGTCCTGTCTCCATAATGTCGCTTCAGTAATACTAAAATCATTTGCTAAAGCAATTGAGCCGGCTAAGTAAATACCAGAATGCGGTGTGTTTATCACCGTGCCCGTGGTACCGGTAGAGCCAGTAGTACCTGTCGTCCCATTACTTCCTGTAGGATCAGGAGTTTGACTTTTTTTACAAGCTATTAAGCTAAACAATGCAATAATAGCTACATAGTGATAGTAATTTGTTCTCATACGTGGTTATATTAAATATAATACATTGGCCTATTTCACTATCAATATTGCACTGTAAGCAGATGGCAACGCTTCTCCATACTCAAGTGCGCCATTTTTCCAGCATCCTGCATAATTGAACCCCTTACTTAAAGCATCTGGTTTAACCCCTGTTACATAAACATCATTGCCAGAAACCGCTATTGCATATAAACTTAAAGCATTTATAGCTGTAGCTACACCGTTTTTCCAATAAACGCCATTAGTATTACGCGATGCGTCTGTTTCTGTTCCGGCTACATAAACATCATTTCCATACAGGGTAATACCGTTTGCAACAGCGCTAACCTTACTTGTCGGCAGTATAGTAGCAACCCCATTTTTCCAGACATTCGCTCTGCTTTTGCCATCAGGTCCCAAGTCGTATCCAACAACATATACATCGCCATTGTCTGCCACAGTTATTCTGGATGCTTGCGAATCACTTCCAAAAGATGCAACTACGGTGCCGTTTTTCCAGTAACAACCAATGTTATGACCATTAAGCCAATAGTTGCCCGTTATATACACATCGATACCTTTTGCAATAATACCGTTGGCAGATACTACCGGACCGGGAGCGGTCAATTGTAATCGATCAGCATTTTTAAAATATACGCCTGTACTAATATAGTTGTTTACCAGATTAACCGTTGCATAGATATCACTCCCCTGTACAGAAATATCTGATGCCAAAGCGCCGCTTTCGACACCAAATGTTAGTCTGAGCAGTTCACCATTTTTCCAAAAACAAGCAAGATATTGTTTTGTTGTTGGTGTTACTACTGTTATATTACCTGCTGCATAAATATCTTTTCCCTGGATTGTAGCTGATGTTACTGAGGACAGCATTGTTGAAGGTGTAAGTGTTACCGGTAAAGCATTTTGTAGCCAGATAGTTCCATAATAAGCTTGAAAAGATGGATCGGTTGCTATAGAGGTTTCGCCAAATAAGTAAATACCGGGCGGGGGCGTGTTAATTACAGTGCCCGTTGTACCGGTGGTTCCCGTGGTGCCTGTAGCACCGGTGATACCAGTTGTTCCTGTAGATCCTGTTGGTACTGGATTTAAGCTTTTTTTACAAGCTGCAATAAAAAATAGTAATAAAATTGCCAGGTAGTAGTGTTTGGCTTTCATAATTAATTGGTTTGCGGTTAGGGGTAATACAAATTTAATATTATATTTAATATTTCAAATAGTTTAAACGGTTAATTATCAGTTTGTTTAATGATCTGAAACCTTTTTGCTTTATTGTCGGTTGGTAAATTATTAAACCATGCAATTATGAAAAAACTGATTTTTTTATTGCCTGCATTACTTTTAGTATTCGCTGCTTTTTATAAGGCTGATAGTGGTGAGTGGAAATTAATATCATCAAATAATGCACCTGCTACGCGTAATGAATGTGGGTTTGCTGCGGTTAATGGCAAACTGTACCTGGTTGGTGGCGATGCGCCTGCAATGCCCGTCGGGATATATGACCCGGTTACCTCAACATGGACAAAAGGAGCTACAGCGCCTTCTATTATGCACCATTTTCAACCGGTTGTGTTAGGCGATAAGATCTATGTACTGGATGCTTTTTCTGACCGAAACTATCCCAACCAAATACCTTTGGCCAATACTTACGCTTATGATACCAAAGCTGATATCTGGCAGCAATTAGCCGGATTGCCCGAGAGCCGCAGAAGAGGCGGTGCCGGTGCTGCGGTGTACAAAGGCAAGCTTTACCTGGTATGCGGCATATTGCATGGCCACAATACCGGTACCAGCGGTTTGTTTGATGTATATGATCCTGCCAGCAATGCCTGGACAAGTTTGCCCGATGCCCCGCATATCCGTGATCATAGTATGGCCGTGGTGGTGAAAGATAAGTTATATGCCATAGGCGGGCGTAATACCAGTTTGCATGACCCTAATAATTTCATGTCGTTTTTTGATAAGGTTGTGTTGGAGGTAGACTGCTATGATTTTAAAACGGGTAAATGGGGTACGCTGTCGGCTAAATTACCATTAGGTACCGGTGGCGCTACTTGTGTAAACCTCGATAATAAGATATTTTATATTGGTGGCGAACGTGCCACCACTACCAAACCCAACGGGCCTCAAAAAGATGTTTTTTACTTTGATCCTGAAAAAGATAAGGAATGGAAAGTAGGGCCAAGCCTTAACAAAGCCAGAAACGGTGTTGGCGGTGCTGTATTAAATCATAAAATCTATATAGCAGGTGGGGCCGATAAGGATATTGGGTTGGAGGTGTTTAATCAAAAATAATGGGAAGCAAAATTTTATACCTCTACATATAGGATTTAAAAGAAAAGGTCCCGGCTAACAAGCGGGACCTTTTCTTTTAAATGGATAATGCTGTTTTATTTAATGGTTGTACCAACGCGGGTAAGATTATTATCCAGGTTGATATAATCGATCAATATTTGTCCGGCTTCTAATTTTAACGGATCTAAATCTTCTTTTTTCGGTTTCACTTCGCCTTTCTTTAGCGGCTTTAAGCCTAAAGATACGCGTAACTCATTGTCGCGGTTAAGGGTTTTTTGTTCATCCAGGTCGCGTTGTTTTTTTAGTTGGTCCTGGTTAAGTGTAACTGTTTTTTCAGTTTCGCTTTTTTTGTAGTCGGCAACAGATTCCATTAACGATTTATAGCTGGCGCTGGTGCTCATGCGTTGGTCGTGCAGTTTAGCCAGTTGCGGTATCACGTTAGTAAAATCACTAACTTTTGCATAATCACTTTTAGGTATAATGTCAAATGGTAAAGCAGACGGATCTGTATCCTCGCCATATTTGTTCATTGGTATTAATGATGGGAATTGGATATCAGGAATAACGCCTTTATGTTGTGTTGAGTTACCGCTTATGCGATAAAACTTGGCTACGGTTAAGTTTAATTGCCCAAACGCGTTTTCGCTACCGGTTGATGTTTTTGGTTTTGTGGTATTAGTAACTAAACCCAGTTTTTCGGCAAGCGACGGGGTAATTATCTTATCCATATCAATCTCGCGTTGTACGGTGCCTTTACCATAAGTTTGTGTGCCGATGATTAAACCCCGGCCATAATCCTGTATAGCGCCTGCAAAGATCTCAGAAGCAGAGGCGCTGAAACGGTCAACTAATACCGCCAATGGGCCGTTATAGGCAATAGCAGGGTCTTCGTCTTTTTCTACCTCAATTTGATTTTGAGTATCTCTAACCTGTACAACAGGGCCGGTCTTGATAAACAGCCCGGTAAGCGAAATGGCTTCGTTTAATGAGCCGCCGCCGTTTTCGCGTAAATCAATAACTATACCATCAACATTTGCACGTTTAAGGGTATCAATTATCAATTTCATATCGCGGGTTGTACTTTGATAGTTAGGGTCGCCGGCGCTGTAAGCGGCAAAATCGGCATAAAAAGCAGGCACATTAATAATGCCTATTTTTATGGTTTTACCATTGCTGTTATAAGTTTTTATTTCCTGTTTAACCAGTTGGTCTTTTAGCACGATCTTCTCGCGAACCATTTCTACAACTTTAGGTTGGTCAGACACCGATTTGCCTTGTGCAAGTATTTTAAGCTTAACAACGGTACCTTTTGTACCACGTATTAACTTAATAGCGTTATCAATACGCCAGCCTACAATGTCCTGAAACTCGCCATCCTTGCCTTGCGCTACTGCTAATATCCTGTCGCCGGTATTAATTTGGCGGCTTTTATCAGCCGGGCCACCCGCAACAAGCGATTGTATGGTTACGTATTCGTTTTTGATCTGTAACGTTGCGCCAATGCCTTGTAATGATCTTGACATTTCCATATTAAACTGCGCCGCGTTAAACGGATCGAAATAATTGGTATGCGGGTCTATCGACTCAGTAAAGTCGTCCATAAAAAGTTGGAAAACATCATTGGTGTTTAACTTGCCATTTTGCAATAGCAGGTCTTCATAACGTTTTTTTAGCTTCTCTTTATTCTTGGCCATATCTGTGCTGGCCAATACCAGGTTAAGCAGGTCATATTTTACACGTTTGGTCCACTCTTTGTCCATCTCTGCAGCATTAGCAACCCACGGTAATTCTGAGCGGTTATAGGTAAACGACTCTTTCTGATTAAAATCAAAATTAGTTGCCAATTGCGCTATAGAATATTTTACGCGGTCCTCATACCGTTTTTGGAACACATTAAACATGTAATAAATGTCATTAAGGTTGCCATTTTTAATATCGTCGCTTAAAGAATATTTGTATTTATCAAAATCTTTAATGTCAGATGCTAATAGGTAATTATGTCCTTCGTCTAAACTTTTCAGGTAACGATTGTAGATCACTGCCGATAAAGAATCATTCAGCTCGACCTTTTTATAGTTGTATTGCGATATAAATTTAGCCACCGTTTTACAAACCATGCTTTGCTGCTCTGTGGGCTGCAAATTATTTGAACCCGGCACCTGTACAGGTTTTGAAGGGCTTGCTTTACACGCTAATGCTGCGCCAACTGCCAGCACAAAATAAAATTTCTTGAACATATGTTTTACTAACGTTAATTCGGGTATTCTTATTGGGTACATCAATACTTGTGCCTATTACTGTTTTGCTAATGTAAAAAAAGGATGGTAAATCCATCCCGCTATTGTTAAGACTAATAACAAGTAACAATATTACAATAATGTTTTACTGTTTTATTATTTGCCTAAGTATTTTACGTAATTGTTATAAATAGGACTTAATTTATAGGGAGTTTACTGTTGTTTGCGGCTGCTTCAACAGCATCTGCATACCGTAGCTCTGCTTTTGCAGTCAGTATTTTATTGGTTTGCAGGTGTTTTATTTTTTTTTCGATCAGGGTTAAATCTGTCAACATGCCTTTTGCAGTGGCAACATCACGGGCATCTTGCAAATCGGCCATGGCTAAAGTGTTTTCGCCTATTTGGATCTTAATATCAGACAGGATCAATAAATTATCCAGTAAATGCCTGGTGTTTTCAGATCTGCGTGCTATATCATTACTCTGTAATAAATACCATTTTGCCTCAGAGAACCTGTTTTGCTGTAAATACAATGCCGCCAGATCACTAAAATTATAGCTGGCCATGCTGTACTCTCTAAAGCGCATATTGTGTTTTGCTTCTTTTAATATAGCTTCTTCTGCCAATTCAATGCTATATGCAGAGCGGGTTAACTGTACCGGGCGAAAGTTATAGTCGGCTATGGACTTTGAAACTATTGTTGGTGGAGGTAGCGATACCGCTACTAAGGTTTCTGGTTTTGGTTCTGGTTTGCGCCGCCAAAACTGCGCAGAGGCAGTTAATGTTGTGGTACAAAAAATTAGAAGTAAAATAAATCTCATTAAGATTTGCTATGCATTAAAATCAATTAAGTCAAATATAACGATATATTTTGATGAATATTATACAAATAAAATCTGCAACTATTTGTAAGCTAAGCAGCAGTAATATTAATCTGCCGCGGGCAGGCTCAGGAAAAATGTAGTACCAATACCTTGTTCTGTTGTAAACCAAACTTTTCCGCCGGCGTTTTCAATAGCGTTTTTAACAAACGCAAGGCCCAGGCCCGTTCCGGAACTTTTGGTAGTAAAATTAGGCTCAAATATTTTCTCGCTCATGTTTTGTGGTATGCCATCGCCATTATCTTTAACGGATAAAAGTATATGGTTATAGCCTATTTCGCTGTCAATCTCTAACAACCCAACTCTGTCGGCGGGTGTTGCTTCTGATGCGTTTTTTAACAAGTTGTTAAAACAGCGTAATAATTGATCTTTATCTGCATTAATGTAGAAAGGTGTTTCCGGGCTTCGATACCTGATGTTAAAGTTATCCATCTGCTTGAAAATAGTAACAGCCTGGCTTATCACATCAAAAACATTGAAACGTTCCATACGGGTATCGGGCATTTTGGCAAAGGCCGAAAACTCTGAAGCTATAGACGATAGGCTCTCTATCTGCTCAACAAATGATTTGCTGAACCTTTCAAACTTCTGGTCAAACCGGGGGTCTTTTTCACGCCATGATTTTTCTAATAGCTGTAACCCCAGTTTCAAGGGTGTTAGTGGGTTCTTAATTTCATGCGCCACCTGTTTTGCCATTTCGCGCCAGGCGCTTTCTCTTTCAGACTGTGCAAGCCTGGCCGCGCTGTCCTCTAACGCGGCTATCATTTTATTGTATTCTGTCACCATAGCCCCTATCTCATCATCGCGGTCCCATTTTAAAGGTTCGTTCTTTTTGCCATAAATGGTAGTACTTAAACTTTGCTGTATAAAGCTTAACGGATTAGTGATCTGTCGGGCAATAATTACGGCAAAGAAACCAATGGCTATAAATATCAAGGCGTAAATGTTGATCATGATATTTAGCAAAGAACCAATGCGTTCATCATAATCGGCCTGGTTAGAAAAATAGGGTAACTGCAAATAGCCAATAACTTCTCCCCTGGGATTCCTTAAAGGAGCATATACCGTTTTATAATTAAGCGTACCTATTACTTCATCATTTACATATTCAGAACGTTTTTGGTCATGCAGCGTAATAAATGCTTTGGCATCCATACGTTTGGCAATAAGCCCATATTCATAAACCCTGGGTTGGGTGGTAATTAATAAAACACCATTACTATCAAACAAGACCAGATCAGACGCGTATGAACTGGCTAAGGCATCAAAAGCTATCTGGCTTTGTTCGGTAATGTTGGTCATGTACTTATCAAACAGGCCGTTTTCAAATGCGTCGGTTATTTTAATGATCTTATCGCGTATCATTTTATCCTGTTGTGCCTGGTATTGCGTACTTATGGATATATAGGTTATAATACCTACTAATATTAAAGTAACCACTACAGCAAACACCATCGAAAATTGTATGCGTGTTTTATACAATATTTTATCCAATGATATTTTAAATCCCCATTTGATTTTATCATTAGTGATAGTCAAAATTTTAATTCGCTGCCAAGCCCATCTGCCCAAAATAACACTTACACTAAATGCAAGAAATATCACAAAGAAGAAGGTAACAGACGTAATGTTATAAAACATGGTATCCTCTTCCTTGCTTATAATAATCAAATTACGCTCGGTAGTTTTATAAATTAAATGACTGTAGGTTACAAATGGCCTGTACCAGGCAGCGTTCTGTATTTCTTTAGTTGTAAAAACGAAAGTCTTTACCGGGTAATCAATGTTGTCTCTAACCAACTTATAAATGAAATTACCGCTTTGGGCCCGTAGTTTATTGTCTGTGTAAAAAGCGTACGAGTAATTTTGAAAATCATCCTGATCTTTTAACTCGCCGTCCATCAATAAACCCGGGAAAGAATTAGAGGTTTGTGACGCTTTTGATTTTAATTCGATAACGATAGATCCGAGGTTCTTATCGTCTTTTGTAACCGGGAGTATAGCAAAGTAGTTTTGAAACCCAAAAGACTCATTCCCGCGGTAAAAGTAATCAGATACTTTAAACGAGCTATAAAGCACCATGTCTTTAAAAACGTCCAACTGGTAACTTCCATTAGCAGGGATAGACTTGCCCTGCGCGTCAAACTCATGGATTTTGAAATCGTATTTTGACAGGTAATCATCAAAATAAAGTTTCTTGAACCTATTTTGTAAATAGTCATGATTATGCGTGGGGGCATTAAAATAATTGATGATGTACGAATCACCGATCATTTGGTGTTCTATTTTTTTGAACAGGTAATTGGCATTAACATCATTAGGGTTCTCCAGTTTTTTTACTAACGTTTTACGGTTTTGTTTTTCTTTTAGCCCTTCAAAATGGTTTAAATTTAATGAGGATATAACAGCGCATATAAATAATATCCAGGCAAGCATGAAAGTAGTGGTCCTGCCATCTTTATAACGATAGGCATACCCACGGGTAATTATTATTAATGACCATAAGATATAGAACGATATAAACTCACGCCTGTAAAAACAGGCATAGATAGTGGTTAATAAAATGCCGCTTATTAATAAGAGCAGCTGTGTCTTTAGTGATACTGGAAGGTTGATACATACGGTTAATAAAACCTCGCTTAATAAATAAAATATAAAGAAGCTAAAGCAGAGCATCAGTATACCGCACACGCTGTATACTGATAGGCCAAGTACATTATTTACATCAAAACTTATATTAGATTTAATAACCAGGCCGTAAAATATATTCAGTAATAAAGAGGATGTTATAAGCAGCATTAGTATGCCGCTAATGACAATAATATAGCTCACCAATTTACCCGGTACATACTTTAATAAACCCAAACGTTGCCGGTAAATGTAAGCTATAAGCCAACTTAGCATTAATATGTTCACACACAGATCGCCCAATGAAGGAAAGACAACATTAGCGGTATATAGTTGAGGGTTGAAAATATTAAGCCTGTAAGTGAAATTGGGCCAGTTGTAGTGTAAATTAACGAATCGTAACCCTACTATAAAGAGAGCAAGGGCTAAAAAGGATAAAAACAAATACCCCTTGTCGGCCAGGTAAAAACAGATGTTTTGTACCAGGATACACAAAACCAGCAACGCCAGCACCCAAATAACCAACTCAAAATAAAAAAAGCGAAAATTAACTTCGTTAGAGCTGGCTTTAACAGAAAACAGGTAAGTGTTATTTACACTACGTATGGTCTGGGTGTTTTTATCTGCAAAATCGGCAATTTCTACATTGTTATCTTTGAGCAACCCTTTCGCAAATCTATTGTGCAGGTACTGGTTTTGTACCACATAGTTTGTTTTTACGGGGATAAGAAATATGACAGAAAAATCGTCCTGGCTTTTTTTAATGGCCTCGTAATATCCATTGCCATTAATGCCATTGTCATTAACGGATTTAATGAACGAGTAACCCTCTTTTATAGCAGCAGCGTTTCGCGGGATAAATGCAATATCACTCCAGTAAGTAAGCGTGTTTTTTTTAGTAGTTATTACCTTAATGTTCCGGTCGGTAGTAAACTCCTTTAAACACTTTAAGCCATCTTCATTATCGTCGGCTAAATTTCTAAACCGGTTATATCCTGTAGGTGTGCTGATTGCGTTGTTAACAAAGTCTTCCTTCCTCTGCAGATTCTCTTCCAGTATTTTAGCAGTCTGAGCTAAGTTAATGGCAGGGGTGTACGTACTACGTACAATAATTGCCGTTAATAATAAGCTGGCACCTAACAGGGCCAGCATTAAACGTATTTTTCCCGCGTAGCTCAAATGCTTTATAATAGACTTATGTAAACTTACAAATAAAAAAAAGCCGCTTTAGTTTGCGGCTTATAAAAAATTATTATTGTAATGAGGCACTTGCTGTTGGCATTGCCCGGTCTACTTTTTTAACCAGGCCCTGTAAAACATTGCCGGGCCCTACTTCGGTAAATGAGGTGGCACCGTCTTCCAGCATATGCATTACGGTCTGTGTCCATCTAACCGGGCCTGTAAGCTGCGCTATCAGGTTATGTTTGATCTGTTGAGGGTCTGTATATGGTTTGGCATCAATGTTCTGGTAGATGCGGCATACCGGCTTATTAATAGTGGTGTGTACAATGGCATGTTCCAGCTCAACCCTTGCGGCTTCCATTAAAGGCGAGTGGAACGCGCCGCCCACATTTAACTTTAATGCTCTTTTAGCGCCTGCGGCAGTCATTAGTTCGCAAGCCTGATCAATGCCTGATATAGTACCTGATATAACCAGCTGCCCCGGGCAGTTGTAGTTGGCAGGTACTACCACATCGCTAATACGGTGGCAAATATCTTCGACAGTAAAATCATCCAAACCTAAAATAGCCGCCATGGTTGATGGCTGGATTTCGCAGGCTTTTTGCATGGCATTAGCACGCGCGGCAACCAGGCGTAAGCCATCTTCGAATGCAAGGGCACCTGCCGCTGTTAATGCAGAAAACTCGCCTAAAGAGTGTCCTGCCACCATATCCGGCGCGAAATCAGGCAATACTTTGGCCAGGATAACCGAATGTAAAAATATGGCCGGCTGGGTAACGTTGGTCTGTTTAAGGTCTTCGTCTGTACCGTTAAACATAATATCGGTAATGCGGAAACCTAATATATCGTTAGCTTGTTCAAATAATTCGCGCGCTTTGTCAGACTGCTCGTACAGGTCCTTGCCCATACCTACAAATTGCGCGCCTTGTCCTGGGAAAATGTATGCTTTCAATTTAGTAATTAGTTAATTGGTGATTAGAGATTGGTTGTTTGCAAAGTTTAATTAATTGGTGATTAGTACATAACGATTTAATAAGAAATTTGTGTGAGCGATAGGCTCCTAATCTCTAATTAACTAATCTCCAATCACTAACTTAATTTCGAAGAAATTAAGTGCAAGAACTCTGCCCTTGTTTTTTCCTGGTAAAATCCTCCGGAAAAAGCAGATGTTGTTGTAACCGAATTTTGTTTTTGTACACCACGCATACACATACACAGATGGCGGCATTCCATAACCACACCTACACCAACCGGCTGTAGGGCTTCCTGGATACAATCGCGGATCTCGTTGGTCAGGCGTTCCTGTACCTGCAGGCGGCGCGCGTAAGCATCAACCACGCGCGGTATTTTACTTAAACCTACCACATGTCCGTTAGGGATATATGCGATATGGGCCTTGCCAAAAAATGGCAGCATATGATGCTCGCACATAGAATATACTTCTATATCCTTAACTACCACCATCTGGCTGTACTCTTCTTTAAACAAAGCCGAGTTTAATATTTCCTTCGGATTAAGGTCATAACCATGGGTTAAGTATAGCATAGCTTTGGCTATACGCTCGGGGGTTTTTAATAAACCTTCGCGTTCAGGGTTTTCTCCTAATTGCTTTAATACTTCTTTATAATGGCCCGATAGGCTTGTAATCAGCTCGGGATTATAACGGTCAACTTTTTCGTAGCCGTTAATATCGTCGTTCCTGTCCGGAATGTTATCGTCGTCGTAAATCATGGTTTAGGTTTAATCACCAAAATATTCTGCCGAATTGTTTTCGGTCTCAAATAATCTTACCGAATGTAGAAACACGCCATCATACGCTTCTATGGGTGCTTTAAGCTGGTTAAAGATCTCGATGCAAAGCAACTCGGTCGATGCCATTTTGCCTTTCATAAAATCAACATCCAGGTTAATATTTTTATGGTCAAGTTTCTCAATAACGTAATCGTTAATGATCACTTTTAGTTCTTTTAGATCAATCAGATAACCGGTTGCATGGGTAACCTGGCCCTTTACAGTTACAAAAAGGTTGTAGTTATGGCCATGCCAGTTAGGGTTGGCACATTTGCCAAAAACTTCAGCATTTTTCTCTGCGCTCCATTCATCACGGTACATTTTGTGTGCTGCATTAAAATGTTCACGGCGCGTTACGTATATCATCATAATATTTAATGGGTGCAAATATACAAAACAATTACAAGGGCATTTGTTTATCTTAGGTGATAAAATTATAGCATATGCGCATATTAATTGTTGCTGCAACCCAGCCAGAAGTTCAGCCTTTAATGGACTCGTTGGGTATGCAAAAGTCAGACGAGGATGAAAATTTGTTTGTTACCCGGCATACGTCGGTAGCTAATTGCTCTGTACTGGTTACCGGTGCCGGCATGGTGCCTACCGCTTTTGCATTAGGTAGACATTTACCGCATAATGTATATAACCTGGTGATCAACCTGGGTATTGCAGGTAGTTTCGACCGTAACATCAAACTGGGTGATGTGCTGGAAATAACCAAAGATACCTTTGCCGAACTGGGGGCCGAAAATGACACCCAGTTTATTAGCATTGAGCAATTGGGCTTTGGGGCAGGTATCTTTAACCCAACCAGCAGCATTAGCTATTTTGCCAAAAAGATAGCGCCTGCAAAAGCGACGGCCATTACGGTAAATACCGTACATGGTAACACTGGCAGTATAACCACCATTGTCGACAGGCTTAACCCCCAATTAGAAAGTATGGAAGGCGCCGCCTTTTTTTACGTCTGTCGCGAATTAAAAGTACCCTGCGTACAGATCAGGGCAGTGTCAAATTATGTAGAAAAACGTAACCGCGACAACTGGCAGATAGGGCTTGCTGTTAAAAATCTGAATACCTTTGCGCTGGAATTGATTAAGGAACTTTAAGGGCAATTATGAACGGATTTCGTTGGGATAACATTTATTTTGCTTTTTCCATCGCATTGTTAATTATTGCTTTTAATATCACCGTCGATCATTTATTTGCCCCTATTGGTTTATTGCTAAGTCCGATAATTAACATTGTATCGGTATGTCTTATAAGTTTTAATAGAGAAAGGTTTGACCCAATATTGCAATGCGTTCTAACGTTTAGTTTAATAGTGATAAATGATATTGGTATTAAAGTATTCGGCGGTGGCATTCATGATTCTGAAGGACAAGGGGTAGTAAACCTACTGCTATTAGCAGGGTCAGGACTCTGTTTGTTAATTCTGATAGTTTCTCTTTTTAAAAACAGTAGCATATCACAGACGAAAAGTATTTTGGCCGCTTTTCTATTTGTAGTTTTAATTGGCCTATATATTCATTTTTTTTCGGAGCTGGGTTTAAGCCCAACTTATTCATAACCCAATGAAACTAACCCTCGGCTTTTCGCCATGCCCTAATGATACTTTTATATTCGACGCTTTAATTCACCATAAAATTGATACGGAAGGACTGGAGTTCGAGGTGTTTTATGATGATGTGGAAACGCTTAACCAAAAAGCTTTCCGCGGCGAACTGGATATTACCAAACTGAGTTATCATGCCTTTGCCTACATCGTAGATAAATATGTTTTGCTTGACGCAGGCAGCGCGTTGGGTTACGGCGTAGGCCCCATGTTAATTTCGGATTTCGAAATTTCGATTTCGGATTTACAAAGTGGTAAAATCGTAAATCGTAAATCTGAAATCGTAAATCCTTTAATCGGGATTCCCGGTAAATACACCACCGCTAATTTTTTATTGGGGCTGGCTTTTCCTAATGCGACTAATAAAGTAGAGTTAGTGTTTTCTGATATTGAGAACGCTGTTTTAGAAGGCAGGGTAGACGTTGGCCTGATCATCCATGAAAATCGTTTTACCTACCAGGATAAAGGCCTCAAAAAGATCATCGACCTGGGCGATTACTGGGAAAAGAAAACCGGTTGCGCTATCCCGCTGGGTGGTATCGTAGCTAACCGTAATTTACCGATTGACATTCAGCATAAAATAAACAGGGTGTTACGTAAGTCGGTAGAGTTTGCTTTTGCTAACCCTAAGTCGGGCCTTGATTTTATTCGCCAGCATGCACAGGAAATGAGCGAAGAAGTGATGTATAAACACATTGAGCTCTATGTCAATAAATACTCTGTTGATCTGGGTGAAGAAGGCAGAAAAGCAATCAAATTATTGTTTGATACAGCTTTGGACAAGGGAATAATACCTTCTATCGAAAAGGATATATTCTTAACCTAAATCGAATTTGTCATTGCGAGCGTAGCGTGGCAATCGCAAGGAGAAAAGTCGCAAACTTGCAGTGTGCGATTGCTTCATCGTTCCTCTTCGCAATGACAAGTTGCGGCGTTAAATAAAGTTAAATGTTTAACGCTGATTCGCTTATCTGCAAAAACAAAATTAGCTTGCCTCAGTTAGTCTTAAATGAAATTAACCATGAAGCACCTGTTTTATATTGCAGCTACAATTCTATTAAGTTATACCATCATATCTTGTCATAATGGAAACCGGCCAGCCGATGTGATAAGGACTGATAGTGTTACCGTTATCCATAACAACGGCGTTAACATTGCATTTACTGATACCGGCGAAAGCGATACAACCTTGTTATTTGTACATGGGTGGGCAATTAATAAAAGTTATTGGTCTAACCAGGTAGCTTATTTCGGCAAACGTTATCGCGTGGTTACCATTGATCTGCCGGGTTTTGGTAAGTCGGGGAAGAACCGCGATAAATGGGGAACTCTGCAATACGCCAGTGATGTGGATTCTGTAATTAAAGAATTGGATCTGAAAAAAGTAATCCTTATCGGCCACACCATGGCTGGCGATATTGTATTACAGGCCGCAATTGATAATCCCGAAAAAGTAATTGGTATTGTTGGGGTTGATAATTTTAAAAACGCAGGCAAACCGGAAGATCCGAAAGCTAAAGAAGAAATGGCCGCCGCTATAGCCCAATTAAGACAGAATTTTATGGGTGTGGCTTCGCAGTGGTTTAATGCGCAACTGTTCTCTGCAACTACATCGCCGGATATAAAGAAACGTATACTGGATGATGTGGTGCGAGCCGATACTACAATAGCTGTGAATGCACTGGAACAAGGGCAAGGTTTTGACGAATTAGTAAAGTTGGCGGAAGCCAACAAAACACTCTATCTGATCAATAGTGATGTAACTCCTACTGATACCACTTATATAATTGCTCAAAAACTGCGTGTGCATGTGTACTATACCAAAGGCACCGGTCATTTTGCAATGATAGAAGCGCCTGACGAATTTAATAAGGATTTGGATATGGTGATAGGGGATATTAAGAAAGGAATGTAGAGACGCAATAAAAAAAAGGTGTCATGCTGAGGCTCTCGAAGCATGCGGGTGGGCCATTACGCTCACCCTTCGACGGAGCTTAGGGTGACACCCCGATAAGTTGCATTAATACAACAAATGATCATACGGATACCTATCCACATGCATTTGCTTTACATAATGATATAACAGTGCCCTAAACTCATCCACGTTTTCTTTTTTAGTTGCCGATATAAATATGGCCGGGCTGTTGTTTTTAGCCATCCAGCTGTTTTTAAAATCCTCTAAGGTTAAGGGTTCAACCTCTTCATCCGGGTTCATTTGGATAGGCTTGTAGGCATCTATCTTATTAAATACGGTGATAGTTTGTTTATCACTTGCACCCAGGTCCTTTAACGTATCATTAACCGCACGAATCTGATCTTCAAAGCTGGGGTGTGAAATATCCACCACGTGGATCAGGATATCCGCTTCGCGGACCTCATCCAACGTCGATTTAAAACACTCCACCAAATGGTGAGGCAATTTACGAATAAACCCAACTGTGTCTGATAACAGAAAAGGTACATTCTCTATCACAACTTTCCTTACGGTAGTATCCAGTGTAGCAAACAATTTGTTCTCTGCAAATACATCCGATTTGGAGATCATGTTCATGATGGTCGATTTACCCACATTGGTATAACCCACCAACGCGGCCCTAACCATCGCTGTACGGTTTTTACGTTGCGTGGCGTTTTGCTTATCTATTAGTTTGAGTTTGTCTTTAAGCAGATCTATTTTATTCAGGATCAACCTACGGTCGGTTTCAATTTGCGACTCACCCGGTCCACGCATACCAATACCACCTTTCTGGCGCTCTAAGTGGGTCCATAATCGGGTAAGGCGTGGTAACAGATATTGCAGTTGTGCTAACTCTACCTGGGCCTTGGCCTGAGCGGTTTGTGCCCGGTTGGCAAAAATATCCAGGATCAGGTTATTGCGGTCAAGGATTTTTACCTGTAACTCGTTTTCAATATTGCGCAGTTGGGATGGCGTTAACTCATCATCAAATACAACAATATCTATCTCTTCTTCTTTAACAAATGCTTTAATGTCTTCTAACCGGCCTGAGCCTACAAAAGTTGCCCGGTCTGGTTTCTGCAGTTTTTGGGTGAAAATTTTTACGGTTTCTGCACCGGCAGTATCCACTAAAAATTGTAATTCTTCTAAATATTCTTTCGCGCGCTCATCTGTTTCGTTAGCGGTAATAACGCCAACCAAAACAGCCCGTTCCTGCTTCACAGCAGTATCATAAAATTTTTGTTTCATTAATGTTGATTTATCAATCAAAGTGCCAAGTTACGAAAAGGAACAATTATGGCAGAGAATATAAGGAAAACGCTTTTAAAAACTCAAAGTTGTTTAAGGAGGCACCTCCGGAGCCTTTCGTCGCATTTGTTTTACTATAAACAGGTTACTCCTCCGGAGTTCCTCAAAACTGGCAAGTTCCAGTGGAACTACCTGTTTATAGCAAATATCAAGTACTCTTTAAACGGCTCCAGCGGAGCCTCCTATTTTAAAAGAGATTTTCCGGTAGATAATATGCCAAAATAGCATTGCTGATTATTTTTAATAACTTTATGATATGACTCTGCCAGAAATCAAAAAAACACTTCATGCGAAAATCGATCGAATTAAAGACATTGATTTTTTAAGGGAAATACTTTTCAAAATTGATAATCGGGGTAATGTTTTTATAATTCCTGAACATATGTTAGAGAGTATTAAACAAGGAGAGGAAGATATTAAGAATGGGGACTTTATTACAATGGAGGAGTTTGAAAAGAAATACGAAAAGTATTTAAAGTAATTGTCTATGGATTTATTGACAAGTTTAGAATTTTGGAAAATATTAGTAACAATCGCAATTGCCGCTTTAGGTTGGATTATTGTTCATTATTTTAATACGAAGAGAGATAGGACATTAAAAAGGCGTGAGTTAGTTACCAGTCACTTAATAAACTCATATAAAGTTTTAACTATTGATATAACACAAAGAGATGCAAATTTGGAGCGGGATTTAAAATTGGAATCAGTAATAGCTGAACTTCAATTGTTTGGTTCAGAAGAACAAATTCGCTTAACAAAAAAACTTGTTGATGATATACGCAATAACAAAGAGTTTTTGATGGATGAATTGATCAATAGTTTAAGAAATGATTTAAGGAATGAATTAGGGTTAAGTTTGATTCAAGATAATGTATGGTGGCTTCGTTTTGAGAAAAATCAATCATAATAATAACTCCAAAAATACCACATCAAGCCATCGCCCAAATTTAAACCCAACCTCTTTAATATACCCCACCTGTATAAATCCGAGCGATTTATGCAGGTTAATACTAATCTCATTATCGCTGTCTATTCCTGCTATTAATGCATGTAGCCCGGCATTTTTTGCGTGCGATATTAATGCAGTTAGTAAAAGTTTGCTCAGGCCACGGCCACGATAACCGTTATGCATATATACCGAATGCTCGGCGGTAAATCGATAACCTATACCGCTCCTGAAATGCCCGTAACTGCCAAAGCCCACAACAATATCCCCCTGCACGGCAACTATTACCGGGAAGTTAGCAGCCTGGCGATCATTGAACCATTCCTGGCGCATGGCCAATGTATGGGGATTATCGCTATAAACCGAGGTGCTATTTAATATAACCTCGTTATAGATCTCTAAAATAGCCGGCAGGTCTTGTTCTGTCGCGTCGCGAATAGTGATAGCTGGGTCCATAGCTAAAGATAATGAAATCCGTTAATAACAAAAAGAGCGACAGGTCTAAACCCATCGCTCTAAATCCGAAATCGAAATTTCGATATCCGAAATTATATAAGTAGCCTAACCGGCTCTTCTAATAATTGTTTTAATGTTTGCAGGAACGCTGCTGCAGAAGCCCCATCAACCACACGGTGGTCTGCACTTAGGGTTACCTTCATGATATTGCCCGGTACAACCGCGCCGTTTTTAACAACCGGTACTGCCTGGATACCACTAACCGCAAGGATACAAGAATCGGGCGAGTTAATAATAGCGGTAAACTCATCAACACCAAACATACCTAAGTTTGATATGGTGAAAGTTGAGCCTTCCCAATCTGCAGGTTGCAGTTTTTTAGCTTTTGCACGTTGTGCAAAGTCTTTAACCTCGACAGAGATATGGCTTAATGATTTACCATCAGCAAAACGGATAACCGGCACCAGTAAACCTTCGTCAACCGCTACGGCAACACCAATGTGGATATGTTCGTTAGTGCGGATCTTATCGCCTAACCATGATGAGTTAATGGTTGGGTGTTGTCTTAATGCAATAGCAGAGGCTTTCAATACAAAATCATTAAAGGAGATCTTAACCGGAGCAACCTCGTTTATCTTATTACGTGCTGCAATAGCCTGGTCCATATCTATAGACATGGTCACATAGAAATGCGGCGCGGTAAATAAGCTTTCAGACAAACGTTTGGCAATAACCTTACGCATTTGGCTAACCGGTTTCTCGGTAAATTTCTCTACGCCGGTTACGGTTGGTAATACTATAGGCGCAGCAGCAGCTTTAGCCGGTGCTGCGGCGCTTTCTGTAGCAGGCGCAGCAGCCGGAGCCGGTGCAGCACCGGGTTTAAAGTCTTCTATATCTTTCTTAACGATACGGCCACCTTCGGCAGAGCCTTTAACCGCGTTAATGTCAATGCCTTTTTCTTTAGCTATTTTACGTGCCAGCGGCGACGCTTTTACACGGCCATCGCTATGGCTAACTTCTGTTTCTTCGGCAGGCGCGCTTGCTGTGGCCGGTGCAGCTGTTGTTTCTGTAGCCGGAGCACTTGCTGCCGGTGCGTCTTGCAATAAAGGTGTAATATCTGTACCTTCTTTACCAACAATAGCAATAATGCCGTTAACCGGGGCAGCTTCGCCTTCTTTAGGGCCTATGTACAATAATGTGCCGGCCTCGTAACCTACAACTTCCATAGTAGCTTTGTCGGTTTCAACATCAGCTAATGAGTCGTCAGATTTTACTTTATCACCAACTTTAAAGTTCCATTTGTTAATGATGCCTTCGGTCATGGTATCACTTAACGCAGGCATACGTATTACCGTTGCCGGGATGTTAGAGGTATCAACCTTGGCAGCAGGTGCCGGTGTAGCGGCAGGAGCTTTATCAGCGGTAGCCGCAGTCTTTTCTTCGGCAGGTGCGGCAGCCGGAGCAGCAGCGCCACTTAAAGCGGTTTTATAATCTTCGCCCTCTTTACCTAAAACGGCAATTACTTCATCAACAGGTACAGATTTTCCTTCTTCCACACCAATGTACAATAATACACCGTCCTGGTAAGATTCAAAATCCATGGTGGCTTTATCGGTTTCTATCTCGGCTAATACATCGCCTGACTTTACTTTATCCCCAACTTTTTTATGCCATTTAGCAACCACACCATCAGTCATGGTATCGCTCATTTTTGGCATTTTAACTACTTCGGCCATATTTATAGGATGAATAGGATATTTTTAAATGTTATAATAGTAGTATAAAAGATTAGTCCATTATATATGGGTAATCTTTCTGTACGTAAACATCAGTATACAACTCTGACGCTTCCGGCCATGGCGATTCTTCTGCAAATTGTACAGCTGCATCAACCTCGGCTTTTATTTTAGCATCGATCTCTTCAAACCATTTCTCATCAGCATACTTGTTTTTCTCGATAGCGTGTTTTATGGCTTCAATAGGATCTTTTGCTTTGTAGCTTTCCAGCTCTTCTTTGGTGCGATATTTCTGCGGATCAGACATCGAGTGGCCTTTGTAACGGTAGGTACGCATTTCCAAAAAGGTTGGTCCTTCGCCTTTACGGGCACGTTGTACCGCTTCGTCCATGGCGTTATGTACCGCAATAGGGTCCATGCCATCAACAGCCGATGAAGGGATGCCGTAAGGCAAGCCTAATTTATATATATCAGTTTGTATGGTAGTACGCTCAACAGATGTACCCATAGCATAACCATTGTTTTCGCAGATAAATATTACCGGCAATTTCCATAAGGCAGCCATGTTAAAGGTTTCATTTAAGGCACCCTGGCGCACAGCTCCATCACCCATAAAGGCAACGTTTACAAAGTCTGTACCTTTAAATTTTTCGGCAAAAGCAATACCGGCACCCAAAGGGATCTGGCCGCCTACTATACCGTGACCACCATAAAAGTGGTGTTCTTTACTAAACATGTGCATGGAGCCACCTTTGCCTTTTGAGCATCCGGTTGCCTTGCCATAAAGCTCGGCCATGATAGAATTTGAAGTTACGCCCTGAGCAATAGCATGTGCGTGATCACGATAAGCGGTGATCATGCTATCTCCCTTTTTCAAAACAGACATAGCTCCGGCCAAAACCGCTTCCTGGCCAATGTACAAGTGGCAAAAGCCCCTTATTTTTTGCTGACCGTATAATTGCCCTGCCTTCTCCTCAAACTTGCGCATCAGGAGCATAGACTCATACCACTTTAAATAAGTGCCTTTATTTATTTCGATTGAACTCATTTGTCAAACACCAGTTTACGTATAATGCGCAAATCTAATTATATCTTGCTAATTATCGAAAACCCGAACAGATTTGTTGCTAAGTTTTATTTTAAAGATCAGCGATCAATCCTTTTAGGTTAATTATGTTATGTTTTTATGTCGATCTGATGATGTGAAAACAACCCGACCCAGGCAAAATTTTAAGCTAATAGCAGCCATAATTTTTCGTCGTTATTAACCAATCTTACTAAGAATGGTGGATAAATATATAAATGTTAAAAAAAACGGCATTTATTTGCATTTTCGATAAAATTGGATAGTTTTGCATTCACCTTATCGAATATGTGTAACATAATGGACACTTTGTCCGTTAAACAGTAACGAAAAAAGGATTAAATGAAGAAAACAATACTGGCAATAGCCTTATTTTTCAGCGTTTTAGCCGTACAGGCACAAACAAAAACTGTTCCAAACTCTACCGATAAACCGGCAGACGAACAGGAGAGCCTGGCAAAAGATTACTTATCGCAAATTATGCATGTTGCGGTTTCTGCAACATCAAACATGAAACTTTTTAATTTTGTATATGATTGGATAGGAACACCTTACCGTTTTGGCGGTAGCTCAAAAAAAGGTGTTGACTGCTCTGCATTTACAAAAACATTATACGATCAGGTATTTAACCTGGATATTAAACGCAGCTCGCGCGATATCTTTAGCATGGTTAGCCCGGTTGGTAAAGACGAATTGAAAGAAGGCGACCTGGTTTTCTTTAAAATACATAGCCGCAGTATATCGCACGTTGGTATTTATTTAGGAAATAACAGGTTTGCACATGCTTCATTAAAGGGCGTAGCCATAAGTAGTTTGGATGATGCCTATTGGACCCGCTACTTCTATAAAGGGGGACGGGTGCTGGAAGCCTTCAAAAAAGAACTGCCCACAACGGCAACAACAGCCGACACCGATATCCAATAAAGATTTTGAAAATCCTTTCTCAAACAGAAAGGATTTTTTTTATGCCCTAAGCTTACTGATCAAAATCCGATTTCCTTATAATGGTATTGACTTACGCGGCTATGCCTCATCTTTTGTGTTCCTTACCAGGCTTATACCGGTAAAGAAGAAAAGTATAGAAATAACCCCTACAACGGTTAGGTTAGTAAAGTTACTGCCATGTTGCATAATGGTTATGCCGGTATATATTAAGCCAATAATACCTAATATGGTTAATATGGTGCCAAAGGTTCTTTTTACATTCATAGTTTCATTAATTTTTATCAAACAAGTAAGGTGCTTTGATAAATAACACTATATTTATTTCACTAAATCAAAAGCCATGACAAGCCAAATAGTTTCATTATTTATCGTATTTTTTTTACTGATTGTTATATTTTCATCATTTGTAACTGTTAAACAGGGTACCATTGCCGTTATAACGGTGTTTGGTAAATTTCGCCGAATATTAACACCCGGACTAAATTTTAAGATCCCGCTGGTTGAAGCTATCTACTCAAAAATATCTATCCAGAACCGTTCTGTCGAACTGGAATTCCAGGCAGTAACGTTCGATCAGGCCAATGTGTATTTTAAAGCCATGCTTTTATATTCTGTATTAGACCAACAAGAAGAGACCATAAAAAATGTAGCCTTTAAGTTTGTTGATGAGCGTAACCTGATGCAGGCGCTGATCCGCACGGTTGAAGGATCTATC
Organism: Bacteroidota bacterium; assembly: GCA_040388175.1. GTDB lineage: Bacteria > Bacteroidota > Bacteroidia > Sphingobacteriales > Sphingobacteriaceae > Mucilaginibacter. Next base: position 30,143 of record JAZKCG010000093.1, read on the forward strand.
CGTGCTTTTGTAGCAACCAAACGTCAGTCGGAAGTGTTGATTTTAAGGCGTGATATTGTTGATCATGTAAAAGAGCAGTTAGACCAGATACTGGAAACATGGGGTTATCATTTACAGGATCTGCAATTGAATGATATTACGTTTGATGATGTGATCATGAAATCAATGAGCCAGGTAGTAGCATCAAACAACCTGAAAGCCGCTGCCGAAAACGAGGGCCAGGCCTTATTGATCACCAAGACAAAAGCTGCCGAAGCTGAGGGTAATGCCATTAAGATCTCGGCAGAAGCCGAGCGCCAGGCATCACAACTGCGTGGACAGGGTGTGGCGCTATTCCGCCAGGAAGTGGCAAAAGGTATGACCGTAGCCGCCAAAGAAATGGAAACCGCCCACATGGATACCTCGGTTATCCTGTTTACTATGTGGACAGAATCCATCAAGCATTTCGCCGAAAACTCTGAGGGTAATGTGATATTCCTGGATGGATCTACCGATGCTATGCACCAAACCATGAAAGAAATGATGAGTTTAAACCTTTTGCAGTCTGACAAAGTCAAAACAGCCAAAAAGGGATAAACTATTTGAATAAAATGCGACAAAGTATAGTGAGGGTGATATTGGTTTTGATGATCTGTTTTTGTATAGGCGTTGGGGCTTTTGCACAGACAGATTATCACCGGTTAACTGTTGACGATTTTAGAGGCATTCCACAAACAAACAGCGGTAATGTTGTTGCCCATACCAAATGTACCATCGATTTTAAATATTACCCGGTAGATGGCAGTGACGACTATCGCCTTCGGTTTAATGTACGGTTGATATTACAACGTGAACGATCTTGGTTAGACAGACGACGCATTCAATCGCAAAAAATGCTGGCCGATGTATTGAAGCATGAGCAAGGGCATTATGCCATTGCCTTTATGGAGCAACAAGAAGTATTGCGCGAAGCCGCCCGCACCCGTTTTACCTCAAATTACAACGCCGAGGCCAATGCGCTGTTTAACCGCATCCACGCCAAATACCAGAACTTGAATGCCAATTATGATGAAGATACCCATAATATGCAAGATGGTACCCAACAGCATAGCTGGGATGTATACTTCCAGAAACGATTAGCCTATATGCCGCCTGTTGATAGGGAAGGGTATTAGTAATATGCATAGCTCGCTTTAGCCTTGTGTGAATCTCCCGTCTCAGCAGGGTCTCTCGAAGAGGACCCTGCGTCAAGCATAGTGCAACCACAGGGTCTCCGTTGGAAGACCCTGTGGGGACGGAAAATCCGGACCAACACTGAAAATTAAAGGGGTTATTTTTTTTATTCATTACCTAATCATTCTTCAAAAAAATCTCCCATTTCTTTAACATGATACTGATAATATTTTTTATCGCGTCTCTCAATAAAGTACAATTTATAGCTATTGGAGTTTGCATGGCTTTTTATAAAATCTGCCAATTTATCAAGACTTATAAAATGTATTTTCTTAACAATGTTGGCCGGAACGGTTTTTACCGGTTCAAAAATAGCGCCTGTTTCAGGATTATCATAACCGCCAAAACCAATTACACCTCTCTCAACCTCTGCATAAGGTATTGTAAATACATAGCTGTGTACATTGCGTCTGGTTTTTATTTGCACTATATTATCCTGTTCAATCTTTTTGTATTTAACCGTTGAAAGGTTAAAATATAATTTAATGGTGTCTTTAGCTGTAACAGATCGCCCATAAGTAAATGAGCTCATTACCAATATTAAATATGTTAATATAACTTGCTTTCTCATTTTAATTACAATCATCCAGTAATGAAAAGGAATGCGCTGAGAACATCGGCCACAAGATGGAAGTAAATCCTATATATATATCATTCTTCATAGAAACTTCCCATCATTCTAACATGATACTGATAATATTTTTTATCCCGCTTCTCAATAAAGTATAATTTATAACTGGTCCTATTTTGATGAGCCTTCATAAACTCTACCAGCTTATTAAAGCTTGTAAAATGCAGGTGCTTGACTACTTTAGCTTCTATTACTTTTACCGGATCAAAAAAAAGACCTGTTTCGGGATTATTAAAGCCATCAAAACCAATTGCTCCACCTGCAATACAATTACATGGAATTGTAAATGTATAAATATGTACATTTCGTTTAGTTTTTATTTGAGCAATTCCATCAGATTCGGATTTTTTATACTTGATACCAGTAAGGTTAAAATACAATGTAATAGTATCTTTAGCTGTAACAACTTGCCCATAGACAAATGAACTCATTACCAATATTAAAAAAGTTAAGACAACTTGTTTTTTCATTTTAATTACAATCATTACTTGTTCTAGAATTAAGGAGAGTTATTTTACTTTTTTGCGTGTCTTCTGTTTCTCCTGTTTTTTGAAGAAATTGCGCGAATGCATCCGTACCCCATAGGGTTGACCATGCTAAAGCTGTGTAATTATCCATTGAAACAGAATTGTCATTTTTTATTGCCGGGGTATTAGTTTCTACAAAGTCTTTAATTCCTAATGCAATATCGTTAATTAAATGCTCTGCCATATAATCATGCTGTGCCGGGCTATTTGCGGTAGACTTATATTTTCCTGTATCCGGGTCAATATATTTTGCATAATCCTCAAATAAATCCTGGAAGGATTTATCCAAATTATTCTTAAGATTGCCTGTGCCACCCATAGAAATTATTAACTGTGCCAAATAAGCATGGGTCATTTCATGAATAATGGTTTTTGCACCTAATGCAGACGGAAAATCTTCAGTAATTTCATTTTGCGTTTAAAAAATGCTACAAGAAATAGTTACTAACGATAGTAACATTACAGAAATCAATGCTTTCATATTTATCGTTTAAATCATTAATCATCTCCCTCAATTGTATAAAATTGGACCTTATAATACTTATAATTGTTAGTGCCAATTTTCTCAATTATATATGTTTTTGTACGCCATAATTCTAAATTTTTAAATTTAGCTCTTTCATTATTAGCTATTTGTGCAAACTCTTTCATAGAAATCGTTTTTTGCGGCAAGTTCTTTCTGAAAAAACTTTCACTGGTATCGGCATGTGTAAATTCCATATTGTTGTTTCTTGCATAACAATGGCAGGCATAAGTTATTGAATATCCACCCCTTCTACTTTCTTTATGAAACAAAATATCAGTTGGTTTTACATAAATATAATAGCCGCTACTTGTAAATTCTTTTGTTACATTACAGCTGGATATTATTATGTACGTACATATAATTAAAATATTTTTCATCTTAAAGGTCCTAAATTATTTATATTGTTATCATATACTGAATTTATATATTGTGTAAAATTCAATAAGCCACCAGGCGTATATCCCGGAAAATACTGATAAAATGATGCTTGATTAGCCGGGTTTTGAAAATACGTAGAAACCGGCATTAAAGTACTTAAAGCTTCGGCATAAATAAATTCTGTATTATTTGCCAACGGCGACCCTATGCTTATTAAAAACTGGTTTATCCCCTTTGCCAAAACATTAATGTTTTTTACCATATAGTTATGCTGTTCAAGCTGACTCCAGGTACTGTTTGCTGTAATAACATTATTACCCACAGTTACATGGTTGTTTTGATCGACAGCCAAAAGGTCTACAAGTTGAGCTACTGTTAAATCATTAATGGATGACAAATTTTTAGCTTGTTGAATTTTAAGAATATCAAACTGGTTATAGGTGGTTTTTAAAATATAATCTAATTCGGCATGCCAGGTTTCATGTAATATGGTTCTTACAATATTAACAAATTTGGTGTCAATATCAGAATTGATAAAATTACGGTTTAAAGATACCACAGCAGTGCCAGAAATAGGCACCCCTGATGAGGATACTCCATCAAATCTGGTATATCCCAATTGATTAATACTAAGTGTATCTGAAACCTTATATTTAAGATTATAATTGCGTGAATTTTTATAAGCCAGGCTTAAACTATCAAACACTTGATTATAAGATAATAAATTTTTAAATATTTGATTAAGCCTTGAAATGTTTGTTATCGAAGTATCCCTGGTTATTATGTAATTGCTTGGTGGGTCTACCTCCAACTGATACGTTTCCCAATGTCCTGTAGGCGTTGTTGGGCAGGGATCTGTATCAATAGTTGATATAGGGCCGCCGGGTATATAACAACCGGGTGGATTAGGGTCTTGCACATATTTGGTTATCCATATAGGGCCGCCACCGTAAGGCGGAATATTGTTCAGGTTATCGCCACCACTTCCAATATCGTTTGATGTATTGCTTGACGACGGGCCAACATAAAAATCACCACCACCACCCGCAGTAAAGCCGTTATCAATCCAATCTAACTCCTGCTCTGTAGTTTCGCCGCCTGATGATTCGGGAATATTGCAACCTGGACGACTTAATTCACCCTGAGAGCCAGTATCATTTTCAGAATACCATGTGCCACCCCTAAGCCAGCACCATAGTTTGCTTAAAATGCCACCTTCACCACTAGTGGCAGTACTGACGGCGCTCATTTTATTAGCGGCAGCAGTAAAAACAAGTTTAGGCGTGGGTGCTGTTATATTTTTGTTGGTAATTTTGCCCCATAAACTATACAACATATTGGCGGGTGCCCCGCGGTTATGCCAATAGGCCGATTTAAAATACAAAGGCTCATTAAAAGTTCTGTAAGAGGTTAGCTTACCTTTATCATAAACCATAGTACGCAGTAAATTATCCTGGAAACTGTAAACTACCAGGTTGCCGCTAAAGTCTTTAGCGC
>JAZKCG010000094.1:0-4512 GCA_040388175.1 Bacteroidota bacterium
TAGACCCTACGAAAAAAATTATTCTAAATAACTTGCCTAAATCATAGAAATCGACGAGGAGAGATCTATACACGCGCAAGATCTACGAATGTATAGATCTCTCCCGTTGGTCGATATGACACCGCTTAACTTAATGACATTTGGATACACCTCAGTGGGCAAAAAAAATAAGCTTTTTTAAAAGTCTCCCCTACCGGGGGAGATTTAGAGGGGGCTTTCACTATCTTTGCCCCATGCCTTCGCACGAAACATATATGCAACGCTGCCTTGACCTTGCCGCATTAGGCTTGGGTAAAGTTAGCCCAAACCCGATAGTAGGTGCGGTGATTGTACTGGATGATAAAATAATAGGCGAGGGTTATCACCAGCAATATGGCAAGGTCCATGCCGAAGTGAATGCTGTAAATGATATGCTGGCCAAATTTGACAATGCCGATGACCTGTTAAAACGGTCTACGATCTACGTATCGTTAGAGCCATGCGCACATTATGGCAAAACCCCGCCCTGTGCCGATTTAATCATTAAACACCGGATACCAAAAGTAATAGTAGGCTGTCGCGACCCGTTCGACCAGGTAGATGGTAAAGGAATAGAAAAGCTAAAAGCCGCAGGTATCGAGGTAACGGTGGGTGTTTTAGAGGAGGAATGTAAATGGCTTAACCGTCGGTTCTTTACCCGGGTACAAAAGCAACGGCCTTATGTGATATTGAAATGGGCGCAAACTGTAGATGGGTTCTTCGCACCTGCAGACCACAAACAATTCTGGATAACCGGGCCTGAATCGCGAAAGCTGGTACACCAATGGCGCGGCGAAGAAGATGCTATCCTGGTAGGAAAAAATACAGCAGCTATTGATAACCCGCAGTTAAATGTACGGCATGGCGATGGCAGATCGCCCAAACGTGTGGTTATTGATCGTAGGCTGGAATTAAAACATGATCTGAACGTATTTGACCAGTCGGTAGAGACTTTTGTATTTAACGAAGTTAAAACGGATGTTGACGGTAAGATCAAATATATAGCTTTAGAAGATTTTGACCGCTATGTGCCGCAATACATTTTGTATCAATTGTATTTGCAGGATATCCAGTCGGTAATTATTGAAGGCGGTGCTGCCACCTTAAACTCGTTTATTGAAGCAGGAGTGTGGGACGAGGCCCGTATTTTTACCGGAGATATTACTTTAACAACAGGTATAAAAGCACCAGAAATAAATGGTATTATTGCTGGTCGGGTTCCGTCAGGGGCCGATCATCTACAAATTTTGTATAACCTATAATTAGCCTAATGCTATACGTTCTACTAAGTATCTGCTGCAGTGTAATTGTTTCTATCATGTTAAAGCTGGCCAAACGTTACCACGTTGACGTGCTGCAAGCTATAACCTGGAACTACTCGACCGCTATTTTACTTACCTGGATTATATTTAAACCTCACCTTACAGGGCTGCAAGCTGCACCCGTCTATAATTTCGCGGCATTGGGTATTTTATTGCCGGTGCTATTTGTAGTATTAGCCACTTCTGTAAAATTGACCGGCATAGTGCGTACAGATATTGCGCAACGGCTGTCTTTGTTCATCCCCATAGTTGCAGCTTATTTTGTATTCGGCGAACATTTGAGCATACTAAAAATAGCAGGTATTGTAGTAGGTTTTACGGCAATTATCTGTTCTATACCATGGCAAAAGAGTGGTGGCAAAGCCGCATCAGGCTCATGGTTTTATTTGTTGGTAGTGTTTGTGGGCATGGGGGTGATTGATGTATTATTTAAACAACTGGCTACATTTAAAGCTGTACCATATACCACATCGCTGTTCATTGTATTTATCCTGTCGTTTATTTGCTCGCTGATATTGTTGGCAATTAAAATTGCCCGTGGTAAAACCAAATTTTCATTCCCACATATCCTAATCGGTTGGGCGTTGGGTGCCGTCAATTTTGGCAATATCCTGTTTTACTTAAAGGCACATAAGGCCCTGGCAAACCAGCCATCAACTGTGTTTACGGCCATGAACATAGGTGTAATTATTATGGGTACACTGGTGGGCTTGGTTGTGTTTAATGAGAAGCTGAGCACACTAAATAAATTTGGTTTGTTTTTGGCAATGGCTGCAATTGTTATAATAACCTACGCGTCGTATTAATTAAGTTGTCATTCTGAACATAGCGAAGAATCTTATGCGACTTATTTACCGCGTTTAGAAGATTCTTCACTATGCTCAGAATGACAGAATATATTTTTTATGCTATTTGACGACACTTACCGAACCATAGAACACCCATCCGAAGGTGTCTTTCGTGACCGTGGCAGTAAGTTCCTGGCGTATGCGTATCCCATAACATCCGATGCTGAGATAAAAGGTATTGTAGCGTCTTTAAAAGCAGAGCATCCAAAAGCTAACCACCATTGCTGGGCCATGCGCTTAACAGCCGACCGCGCGGTCTTTAAACTGAATGATGATGGTGAGCCATCTGGTACCGCGGGCAGGCCGATCTTGAATATCCTCTTATCAAAAGATATTACCAATGTACTGGTGGTAGTGGTGCGTTATTTCGGCGGAACGCTGTTGGGTGTCCCGGGCCTGATCAATGCCTATAAAATGGCAACCGAAGAGGCACTTACTCATGCTGTGATTGTGGAAAGAACAGTAAATGATGTTTATACCATCAGCTTCGAATACCTGCAAATGAATGATGTGATGCGGTTAATTAAGGATGCGGACCTGACAATACTTGACCAGCAATTTGATAATGACTGCAACATACAATTAGCTATCCGTAAAGCACAGGTAAACCAGGTTTTGGCCAAGCTGGATAAGCTGGCCAGTGTTAAGGTTAAGTACGATCATAGCATTTAGGGTGATCCACTTTTTGTGATCCACTCTTCAAAAATGGGCAAAAAACAGACTGTTTTCAATAGGTTGATCTCCAGTACATTAATTGAATATTGTACTTAAATATTCTGACGAATAAGGATGATCCAAAGTGATCCGCTTGAAATATTAAATATCTTATTTTCAAATGGTTAATATAAAAAGGTGATCCGGTTGATCCACTTTTTTAAGCGGATCACCTGCAATAAAAAAGCGGAACAACCATTAGGTTATTCCGCTTTATAATGTGACCTGGGAGAGGATCGAACTCTCGACCCACTGATTAAGAGTCAGTTGCTCTACCGGCTGAGCTACCAAGTCATGTTTGGTGTTGGTAAGATCACAAATATAGCAGCAATTGGGATAAAATAGCTATTTAATTTTGTGCTCGAGGAGTGTTACGCCTGTTTCGTTTTTCGATTTGCAAACAATTTGCAAACAGCTAACCTTGTGAATGAACTGATTAATTGTAATTGTAATATAAATTGCTTTCTGTGAATGAAGATGTTAACTTGTGTTTTTCATATTGCTTGAATTAAGGGTGAAACATAATTATATGCCTAACTTAGGTTTGGTGCGATACAGCACGAAAGGAAACGGAATAAATGGGTGGTGGGTAGACTGTGCGTTTATGCCGTAGTCTTTCTTGCGCTCAGAAGCACCAGCCCTAACTTTGCTTAGTAATTATACTACTCCCTATCCTCTTATTATCTTATCCATCAAATGTTGATTTTTCCCCTTTATAGGGGTTGTTAAAACTCTTGGATAACGTCTCCTTCTGTGTTATCAGTGGTGATTTATCAAGCATTAAAGTTTTACACAGATGTCGTGTGACAATAGCTACGGTGTTTCTTTTCCTGGTTTGTGTTTGAGCTTTATAAGGGTATTGCCAGTGTATCCATCTGTACTCGCACCCTGCATATTGATGCTGTACCCACCGTTCAGATCTGATGTATAGAATGAAACTTTAGCTCTGCCGTTTTGATCTATAAAAATATTGGGCTCCCAATATAAGGTAGACCGGTAATCAGGCTCAATTAATTTTGGTACTACATTATACTTAGGGCTATAAAATTGCTGCGGGTACATAACAGGTAGGGGGCGGTAAGTAGTAGCACCCGGTGCCCTGTTTCTGAACCAGCCTTTACCATTGCCTGTAGTGATGTCTATAACTGCGATCTCTGGCGTTTTATTGGTTTTTACGTTTACCCTATTTTCTAAATATCCAGGTTTATATAATGGCTTATAAAACCACCATGCTGGGGGGGTGTCAGTTTCTGGATTATATAGGGTCATTGGGTCTTTTAAGTCCATTGGATCCACTTCGTCTCCTTCGGGAACTGCCCCTGTTTTTAAATCATTTTGCGATTTTGCGATTTCCAGACCTTTAAATTGTGGATTGATCCAGTAAATACGCCGCTGCAAATAGTTGACCAAATTGTTTTCGCTATACATTACTTCCATCCCTTTAAACTGAGCTATCTGGAATTTGCTGATCTCGTCTACCAGGTCTTCTACTGTGGGTGGTACGTCTAACGATATTGGTAAACCACCTCCGTCAATTAAGACAATCACCATATAGTTATTTAGCTTTAAAGTTGGCAGGCCGTTTTCATAAACCACTTTTAAGCCGGGCA
>JAZKCG010000095.1:0-26163 GCA_040388175.1 Bacteroidota bacterium
ATAGCTTCTTCTATGCTACCTACCAGGTTAAATGCGCCTTCCGGATATTGATCTACTTCGCCATCCATGATCATATTAAAGCCTTTAATGGTTTCTTTAATGTCAACCAATACACCTTTTAAGCCTGTAAACTGCTCTGCTACGTGGAACGGTTGAGATAAGAAACGCTGTACACGACGTGCGCGTGACACCACTAATTTATCTTCCTCAGATAACTCGTCCATACCTAAGATGGCGATGATATCCTGTAGTTCTTTATAACGTTGTAAGGTTTCTTTAACACGTTGGGCAGTGTTATAATGCTCGTCACCTAAGATAGCAGGGCTAAGGATACGTGAAGTTGAATCCAATGGATCCACCGCAGGATATATACCTAACTCAGCAATTTTACGTGAAAGTACAGTAGTAGCATCTAAGTGGGCGAAGGTTGTAGCCGGCGCAGGGTCGGTCAAATCATCCGCGGGTACGTATACTGCTTGTACTGATGTAATAGATCCGCGTTTGGTTGAGGTGATACGCTCCTGCATGGTACCCATTTCTGTTGCCAAAGTTGGCTGGTAACCTACTGCCGAAGGCATACGGCCTAATAACGCTGATACTTCTGATCCGGCTTGTGTAAAGCGGAAGATGTTATCAATAAAGAATAATATATCACGGCCTTTACCATCAGCATCACCATCGCGGAAATATTCTGCAATAGTTAATCCTGAAAGTGCCACACGTGCACGTGCACCAGGAGGCTCGTTCATTTGTCCGAAAACGAAGGTAGCTTTTGACTCTTTTAAAGCTTCGTTGTCGATCTTAGTCAGATCCCAACCACCTTCTTCCATCGAATGCATAAATGCATCACCATATTTTATAATGCCTGATTCTAACATCTCACGTAAAAGGTCATTACCTTCACGTGTACGTTCACCCACACCGGCAAATACTGATAAACCATCATACGCTTTCGCGATGTTGTTGATCAGCTCCTGGATCAATACGGTTTTACCTACACCGGCACCACCAAATAATCCAATTTTACCACCTTTTACATAAGGCTCTAATAAGTCAATAACTTTAATACCGGTAAATAATATCTCAGCCTCGGTTGATAGGTCTTCGAAACGTGGAGGGTTAGCGTGTATTGGACGACCGTTTGTTTTATCTAAGTTTGCGATACCATCAATAGCATCACCAACTACGTTAAATACACGGCCTTTAATGTTCTCGCCGACAGGCATTTTAATTGCCGATTCCAGATCTAAAACTGGCATACCGCGCAATAAACCATCTGTTGAATCCATGGCAACCGCACGTACGCGGTCTTCGCCTAAATGCTGCTGAACCTCTAAAACAACCTTTTGGCCGTTTTCTTTAGTGATCTCAAGCGCACTGTAAATTTTAGGAAGATGTGCATTCTCTGCAAAGCTAACGTCGACTACCGGACCAATGATCCGTGAAATTTTTCCAATGTTTGGCATATATAACCGGGTATTTTTTAAATTATATGTTAAAATAGTTTAAAACCTTTTTTCGCGCTATTTCAGGGCGCAAAGTTAAGATTTATAATACAATATTAAAATACTTAAAGTAAGATTTTTTTGCACTTATCATTAATAAAACCGGGTTGCATTATTGCGTATAGCAAAATATTATAAATATCAACTCATTTTAATTTTAATGTTCTGATATTTAAGTGGTTGTAAAATAGATATCAAACATCAAAACTTAAAATTATTTTGCCGATATGTTTGCTGCTTTCCATCAGGGCATGTGCCTCGGCAGCGCGATCTGCCGGGAAGATGGCATAAACGATAGGCTTTATCCTTCGGGATGCCAGGAGGGGCCAGATATTTTTTTCTAAGGATGCAGCTATCGCGCTTTTAAACTCCACGCTGCGTGGCCGCAATGCCGAGCCTGTTAGCGTAAGCCTTTTGCGCAGGATAACGGAAAGATCTATCTGGGTATCTTTACCATCCATCATGTTGATCATTACTAATCGGCCGTCATTGGCCAATGCCTCCAGGTTGCGTGGGGTATAATTGCCACCAACCATATCCAGTATCACATCAACGCCTTTGCCGTTAGTTAAATGGTCTATTACGTTCACAAAATCGGCGGTATGGTAGTTAATGGCGGTATGGGCACCCAGTTCTTTACAGACCTTGCATTTTTCATGGCTACCGGCTGTTACATAAATCGTACAGCCCATGGCCCTGGCCATTTGTATGGCAGCCACACCAATACCACTCGAACCACCATGTACCAGTAAAGATTCGCCGCGTTGCAGCTTGCCGCGGTCAAACACGTTGCTCCATACGGTAAAAAAGGTTTCGGGTAACGATGCGGCTTCAATAAAGGTAAAATGCTCAGGAATAGGCAGGCATTGCCCTGCCGGTACATTGCAATATTCGGCATAACCACCACCCGCTACCAGTGCGCAAACTTTATCGCCTACTTGCCAGCGCGTAACGTTGGCACCAACCTCGACAATGGTTCCGGCAATTTCAAGCCCCGGTATATCCTGCGGGGCATCCATAGGCGGGGGATAGTGTCCCTTACGTTGTGAAACGTCGGGACGGTTAACGCCAGCGGCGGCTACTTTTACCAGCACTTCATCGGCAGTATAGACAGGTATTGGCCTTTCTGCTATTTTTAAAACTTCGGGTGTGCCGGGATGGGTTATGATTACTGCTTTCATGATTATTGCTAAGTTATATGATAAACCGTTACACAGTCGTCATGCTTGGCTATTCGCTCCGCAAACTTTCAACCGGGTTTACTCGTGCCGCTTTAAATGATTGAAAACTTATAGTGATAAAGGCAATAATAATAGAAACCATGCCTGCCGATACCAGCACCCACCACGGTACATTTTGGCGATAAGCAAACCCCTGCAACCATTGATGCATTGTCAGCCATGCCAGCGGTGTTGCAAAGGCAATAGCTATTAATATCAGCTTAATAAAATCTTTTGATAACATTGCTACAATGGTTGATGTCTTTGCGCCCAATATTTTGCGGATACCTATCTCCTTATTGCGCTGCTCGGCAGCATAAGCAGTAAGGCCAAACAAACCTAAACAGGCAATAATGATAGCTAACAGCGTGAATAGTAAAAATATGCTGCCGGTGCTTTGCTCCGCACGATAGGCGGCATCAAAATCCTGGTCCATAAAGGAGTAGTCGAAATGCTCTGTGGTTGACAGGCCGTTCCATTTTTGTTTTATTTTGGCGATGATGCCGGGTGCGTCGGCAGTATTCAGCCTGATGCTTAGCGCGCCTCTGTCTGTACCAAGCACCATAACTACAGGTGTAATATTCTCTCGTAACGATGTGAAATTGAAATCTTTTACAACACCCAGTATATTAAATTCCTTTGTTTGATGAGGGAGCGGCTGGTACAGCTTTTTGTTTAACGGATCATTGTTATAACCAAGCATTTTGGCAGCAGCTTCATTAATGATTATTCCGGAGGAGTCTGTAGCGAATTGTTTATTAAAGTTACGGCCCTTTAATAAGGTCATACCCATGGTGGTTAGGTAGTCTTCATCTACGGTCCATACTTCGGTATACAATGCATTTTTAGGATTAGTGTCCGGGTTGGTAAAAACAGCATCAGGATTACGGTTTTTTCCGGTTGGCTGATAGCCGCTTAAGCTGGCATTGGTTACTCCGGTAAACTCTTTAACCTCTTGTTTTAGCAGCTTGGCCTGCCCGTGTAACGACTGCGTGTTTTTGATGATTAATACTTGGTTACGGTTAAAACCCAGGTCTTTATGCTGAATGTAATGCAACTGGTTGTAAATGGTTGCTGTACCTATGATGAGAAAAATGGATATGCCAAACTGTATGGTGATAAGTACGCTGCGTAAATTACCGCCTTTAAATCCTGTTGCCAGCTTACCTTTTAAAACATGGATTGGCTGGAAAGCCGATAGGAAAAACGCCGGGTAAGAACCAGCGAGTACACCAATGATTATAGCTGTAGCAATTAACGACGGCAATACCCAAATAAGTGTAGGCAGTTGGATGGATAGAGCTTTACCTGCTATTTGATTAAACACAGGCAACAGCGCCCATGCAGCCAAAGCGGCAATGGTTATGGCGAACAAGGTTACTATTACAGACTCGGCGATAAACTGTGCAATAAGGTATTTGCGCGGCGAACCCAATACTTTGCGGACACCAACTTCACGGGCACGGTTTGCAGAGCGGGCTGTGGAAAGGTTAATGAAATTAACGCAGGCCAGTAGCAATATAAATATGGCTATGGCAGAAAATATGTACACGTATTGTATGCTGCTGTTAACTCCAAGCTCATACCTGCGGTTTGACAGTAAATGTATATCAGTAAGTGGGGTAAGATTTATCCTGATGTAATTGCCTGTTTTTTCAAGCGCGTCAAGGTTCATGGTTGCTTCACCGGTTTGGCTGTTAACGGCGTTCTTCATCAACGCCTGCAACTTGGGTTGTAGGTTTTGGATAGATGTATTTGGCTTAAGTAAAATATAAGTGCTGCATACGTAGTTTAACCAATTGGTGCTCTTCCATTCATCGCGTGAAGCAAGCGACAGAAAAAAATCAAAGTTGAAATGCGACTGACTTGGGATATCTTTAATTACCGCAGTTATTTTATAAACATCTTTATTATTGATAGTTAGAGTTTTGCCTACTGCGTGTATATCATTAAAATACTTTTTGGCTGTGCTTTCCGTAATGGCAACGGTATTTGGATCTTTTAATGCTGTAGTGGCATCGCCTTCAATTACTGGCAGGGTGAAAATACTAAATATAGCGGGGTCACTATATACTATCCGGTCCTCCTGTATGTTTTCGTTCCCTTTTTTTATGCGGATGCCGCCATTATGTAATAGCCGGGCCGCAAGTTCAACTTCGGGCAGGTTTTTTAACGCCGCGGCAAGCGGGGGAGGAGTAATAGCGTATGATGACTCGTTACCGCCATATCTAATATCAGTATTGGCACGATATATCCTATCAGCCATGGTATTAAACTTGTCATAGCTTAACTCATCGGCTACGTAAAAAACAATGAGTAGGCAGGCTGCTAAGCCTAAAGATAGCCCCAAAACATTAATTATAGTAAAGCTTTTGTTTTTTAAAAGGCTACGGAATGCGGTTTTAATATAGTTCCTGATCATTGGCTCAATTTAGCAAAGCTAAGTTATGTAATGATGCTCAGTATTTTGTTAAATAAAGTTAAACATCCAACCTCATTATCTGCACCTTATATTCTGCAGGCAACAAAATATTTCTTAAAAAAGCTTCCACTCTTAACCGCCTTAAAAATTGATAGATATTCAATATTGGTATTATCCAGATCGGTTTACCAAAACCCAACAGATCATTCACCCTTGCAGGTACCAACAACGCCTGCACTTTAATCAACAGCATATACCTTAACGAACCCAAATGCTTTTTATATTGCTGATACAGATGATAGGTATAAGTACTATAGGCAAGATCGCGCAGCAAATGTTCCTCACGCATTAGTTTCCAGACTTTAAAATTGGCTGGCAGGCCGGTTAATTGCATACGTAAACCTACCCGATGAAAAACATCAAACACCTCTGCCTTTTCAGCATAGGTTAGTTTCCTGTCCAGCAACTCGAACGAGCGGATAGAGTAATCTATCAGCATAAATAAAACATCACGGTAGGCCCAGTCGGGTATTTGTGCGCCACGGTTTTGCTCTACTCCTTTATGTATGGCGGTTATTTTATCTATGGATTGCAGGGCAGCATCTTCCTCTGCAAAAATAATCTGCCGGGCATACGTAACGGTTGAGAATAATCGACCCAACGGGTCTGCAGGCAATTTGCCGGTAAAGTACAGCCAATCAACCGCTTTATTTAAGGCAAATTCGGCTGCTGATCCTGCAAAGATAAACAGTGTGGTATCTGCACGTCCCCATATTTGTCGTACTATTGAATCGGGCTTTACAAAGTATTTCATAGTGATTTGCTTAATAATTTTTCAAGTAACAATATCAATGCTACTCCCAAAGTGTAGGCCAGTAGGTCAATAAAGGAAAAGCCTACACCCATAACGATACGGGCGGTAGTATTATGTTCCCATCCTAATAAATTTACCAGGTGGAAATATTGGCTTATCTCAACCAGATAGGCAAACACTAAGGTGTAAAACGTGGTTGCTATGACCGGTGTGTTGAAAAAGCTTTTTACAAAACAGTAGATCAGTATCACCACCAAAAAGTCGCCGCCATAGGGGCGAATGATTGTATCATGTACGCACCAGCCAATAAATACCTCTGTTAAAAACAGCAGGACGGTTGCAATAAAATATCGTTTGTTAAATATCATTATAAAAGTACTTTGAATAACAAAGTAAATAATAATAATTTTAATTTGCAAACTCATGGTATTATTACTCACTAATCTGCCTGATTTTGCGGCGATTGCAGAAAAAGTGAAGTAATTTTAAAATATTTTGGGTGGATTTGAAAAGAAATCCTATTTTTGCAGTCCATTAAAAAACGCATTTGTAGCTCAATTGGATAGAGCATCTCACTACGGATGAGAAGGTTTGGGGTTCGAATCCCTACAAGTGCACCATATAAATTAAGCCTTTCAGTACCTGATACCGAAAGGCTTTTAATTTGAAAAACGCGCATGCTTAACTTAGTATTATTTGGCCCGCCGGGAGCCGGGAAAGGTACTCAATCACAAAAACTTATCGAAAAACACGGTCTGATACATCTATCAACCGGTGATTTGCTTCGTGGCGAAATTTCGCAGGGAACTGAGCTGGGTTTAGAGGCTAAGAAATTGATGGACGAGGGTTTATTGGTACCAGACGCGGTAGTAATAGGCATGATAAGCAATAAACTGGATGCAAACAAAGATGCAGAAGGCTTTATTTTTGATGGTTTCCCGCGTACGGTAGCACAGGCACAGGCTTTAGACGAGTTGCTTACCAGCAAGAAATCTGCTATATCAGGCATGATCGCTTTAGAGGTTAATGATGACGAGTTAGAACACCGCTTATTGTTAAGAGGTAAAGAATCGGGCCGTCCTGATGATGCTAATCCTGAAATTATCCGTAAAAGGATCAAGGAATATAATGACAAAACCGCGCCTGTTGCCGGTTTCTATAAAGACCAACACAAATTTAAAAGCATAAACGGAATAGGATCGATCGCCGAAATATTTGGCGCCATTGATACGGTTATTGCTTCATATTAATTTAAGTCTGAAAGACCGGAAGTCGGCAAGTCCGAAAGACGGAAATATATAAATACTTTCAGACTTTACTGACTTTCCGACTTTCGGACAAAAAAATCTATATGTCTGGTTCAAATTTTGTTGATTACGTAAAAATTTGCTGTCGCTCTGGTAAGGGCGGGGCAGGTTCTGCACATTTACATCGTGACATACGTACGGCAACCGGCGGACCGGATGGTGGCGATGGTGGCCGCGGCGGGCATATTATTGTCACCGGTAATGCGCAACTATGGACCTTACTGCACCTTAAATTTAGAAAGCATGTTATTGCCGGCGACGGCGACCCGGGCAGCAGCTCATTAAGCAGCGGCAAAACCGGCCGTGATGAGATATTGGAAGTGCCTCTTGGTACCATATGCCGTGATGCCGAAACGGGCGAGATATTATTCGAAATAAATACTGACGGAGAAACTAAAATATTAACAAAAGGTGGCCGGGGTGGCTTAGGCAATGCTAATTTTAAAACAGCAACCCGCCAAACCCCACGTTTTGCACAACCTGGTGAAGAAGGCCTGGAAGTGTGGAATATACTGGAACTGAAAATACTGGCCGATGTGGGCCTGGTAGGGTTTCCAAACGCGGGTAAATCAACTTTACTTTCGGTAGTATCAGCAGCAAAGCCAGAGATAGCAGATTACGCCTTTACAACGTTGGTGCCTAATTTAGGTATCGTCGCCTACCGTAATAACAGATCGTTCGTTATGGCCGATATTCCGGGTATAATTGAAGGTGCCTCAAAAGGGAAGGGACTGGGCATACGTTTCCTGAAACATATTGAGCGTAACGCGGTGCTGCTTTTTATGGTACCTGCCGATACCACGCGCACCATACAGCAGGAATACGATATTTTATTAAAGGAGTTGGAGGAATACAACCCCGAATTGATGCACAAACCCCGTGTATTAGCTATTACCAAATCAGATATGTTGGATGATGAGCTTGTTGCAGAAATGAAAGCGCAGGTACCAACAGATATTCCGTCGGTTTTTATATCATCAGTAGCTCAGAAAAATATTGATGTGCTGAAAGATTTGCTTTGGAAAGAGATTAATAATCAATAAGCTTAGCTAATAACCCGTTCACGGATCTTTACTGCTGGGTTACCCTGGTAAATACTGTAAGGTTCTAAATTTTTAGTGGCTATCGACCCTGTAGTTAATACGGCGTGCGAACCTATAGTAAGGCCTTGGTTTACTATAGCACCTGCGCCAATCCAAACCCCATCTTGTATTGTTAACCCACCTGTAATCAGGTCGAACGCCGGTTTTTTATAATCATGGCTGCCGGTAAGCAAAACAGCACCTTGCGATAAGCATACGTTACTTCCAATGGTAATTAATGCAATATTATCTATCCATACATTTTCACCTATCCAAACATTTTCACCTATCGTTAATAGCCAGGGATATTTAATACTCACACATGGTTTTATGGTTACTTCATTACCAATTTTGGCCCCGAATAAACGCAGCAGTGCCACTTTTATCCTGTAAACAGGAAAGAGGCTGCTTTTAAATATAAACACGTTCATATAATACCAAACTATCCGTTTTAGCGCATTACCACCGGGATGATATGGATGGTTATTATATGCCTTAAGATCTGTTTGCATGTTGGTTTGCGGAAGTATCATTTTTTACCCAAAAGAACAAACTAATGCTGATAATAATATAAATACACACATTAAAAATAGTGTGATGATCAAAATGCTGGTCACGGGCTTTATTCAAAAACAAAGCAAGTATGACAAAACGTAAAACGTTCAATAGCTCAATGATCGCGATACCCGATAATAAGAAAATGATCTTAGCTTTTCGGGGTTTGGGATAAGCTAATACAAAGGCAGCAAAGAAACTTAAAACACCTAAGCCAAGGCAGGAGTATGCTACATTAATAATGCCATGGCCGGCAAGTAACAACTCATGATCATTGATCACCGTACCAAAGCCCATACCCTTTAATATAAATTCTGTACAGTGTAATAATACAGACCGTAAAGCAGTAATATAATTTAGATAAGTAGCTAAAAATGAGCTGTAATACCCACCGGGGCTAACAATACCCCAAAAGGCAATGTTAAAATAATAGAAAACCAAAAACAGTATAATAAACCATACTGCAAACTTAAGGGGATCGTTTTGCCGCGTCATTTTGTTTTTTTAGTAATTCGTCGATCTTAACATCAACAATCAGCCTGAACCAAAATCCTTGTAAAAAATGAAAAATAATGCCGGTCCGGCCGTCAAAAATACCGAATTGAAAAATCATCCGGTAAATAAAATATAACAAAGGGCGCACATAGCGTGGCAACTTATACCATAATTTTTTATACCAGGCTTTGCGCTGGTTGGGTGACCCCCAAAAAGCTGGTTTTTCTGTTTGAGTGCTGAATGATAGCATTAATTCAACTTCCTGTTGCGCCACCAGGTCACTATAACGGTTATGCTTGTCTATCCAAAAACTGATATTGTTCTCTTTTAAATTTTCTTCTAACAGATAACCATCTTTCCATATTTCTGTTTCGCCGGGAACCATGAAACGATGATCCATTTTTTCGGCGATGTCCGAATGACCAACGCCATATCTAAACATTTTTAATAAATAAAACGGATAGTACCCGCCATGTTTTATCCACCTGCCTTTAAAGAAGTTTTTGCGGTTAAAATAAATGCCGTTGATACCCCTGTAATTTTCATCACTGAAATTAAACAAATGTTGCTTCAATTCGGAAGTAACAACCTGGTCGGCATCCAAACAAATAATCCAGGGTGTTTGTACAGCGCAATTTTTTAGCGCAAAATCCCATTGCAGTGGATGGTTTTCGAAAGTATGTTGAAGAACTTGCGCACCATGATCCGCTGCAATTTTTATGGTATTGTCTGTACTGCCCGAGTCCAAAATAAATACCGTTGCATTTAACCCGGCAATTGATTGCAAAAGCCGTGGTAAATGTAACTCTTCATTTAAAGTTAAAATTATAAAAGAGTAGGGTGCGCTCAAATCAATTTCGCTTTAATGATCATCGACTTCCAAAAATACGGGATCCGGCCGCAACCTTTAAACGCTACTACGGCAAAACCCGCATTGGTCAACGCGTTACTTAATGTTTTGCGCGACCATAGCTTAATATGCCCGCCATGCCACATCGGGTTTAAATGAGTATCCCATTTATTAAATATGCTTAACATCAGGTTTTTTAAATAACCATGGTAAGGGGTGGAGATAATCAGTTCTCCACCAGGTAATATGGATTGTTTGCAAAAGTTGATAAAGCCTTCAGGGTCATATAAATGTTCAATAACTTCTGTTGATATGATGGTATCAAACTGTTGATTCTGCAGTTCTGCAGGTAATTTACCGGTAGAGAGATCTTGCAAAAAGAACCTATCATTATTTGTTTGCCGGGCAATGTTTATCCCTTCGTCCGAAGCATCTGTGCCAAAAGCATTATACCCCAGGTGTACCAGGTGGTTTACCAAATATCCGTTGCCACAACCAACATCCAGGATACATTTATTAGTATCTGTACTGAGCATTGCCAATATAGGCTCCTGCAAATATTCAAATGTATGCGCGGGAGCATTTTCATAAAAGCCGTAATCTTTATACTCGGGCATTGTCAATAATTTGCTGATACATTTCTATATATTTCTGCACTAACCTGTCGTCATCAAAATCGTTATGAATAATTGCGGGCGCTTTAAAGCTGATGTCTGAAAGTTTATCTATTTGGTTAATAGCGATGGTGTTTATACTATCGCTAATGGATTGGGCTGTAGTCTGACATATCCAGCCCAGATTATTTTCAACAACATAATCGGCAAGGCCCACCTGTTCGCTAATTAGCACCGGCGTACCTGCGCTAAGGCTTTCAATAACCACGTTCCCGAAATTTTCGTTATGCGATGGTAATACTAATAATTGATGATCGCTAAAAATATCAAACTTATTATCATTTTGAAAGCCTATCCAGCTAATATGTTGGCTGGTGAGATTATAAAGAGCGATATTTTTTAACAAAGTGATATAATCTTCGTTACCATCGCCGGCAATGGTCAAATGATAAGGGATCTTTAATTTAGGTAAGGCATGCAATAAAATATCCAAGCCTTTTTTTTCGTCTATTCTTGAAAGAAATAAGAGTTTAAAAACAGGTCCGGTATGAATTTTTTTTGGCGATATACTTGCGATCTTAACAAAATTTGGCAGGTTAAATATCCTGATGGGTTTTATTATTTTCAATAAGGCTTTTTGCTCGGCGGCAGATGTTGCATGTATGGAAGAGCGATTTAATAAATGCTTACCCAATAAATTATGCAGCAGTTTTTTTGCCATGCTGTTTTTATAACTGAATGAATAATTACTCAGTGTGCCTCGTGGTGAAATTACTAAGGGGACCTTCTTTACAACTGCAATAAATGCCGACAATACGGACACAAGGTTCCACCAAGCATGTATATGTACAATATCAAAGTGGCGAGCATTTTTCCACAGGTTAACCAATAATCGGGGTGATAAATGGCTATGATCTTTAGTTATACGGTTGAAATAAATAACATTAACACCATCTATCTGCGCTAAAGTATTGGAAATAACAGGAAGTTCTGCATCACCGTTTGCTGTGGTAGTATAAACAGTAACTTCATTGCCAGCCTGCACCAATTGCTCGCTTAATTTGGCTACAGACATGGTAGGGCCGCCATAAATATACGCCGGTTTATAGGAAGCACTAATTTGCAGTATTCTCAAACCTCTTGTAAAATATTATAGAACCTGAATATTTTATGAATGAGTAGCATGGTTACATAACTCCAAAAAACAGAGTTTAACAGAAACTCGAAACTCAGTCCACGCCAGAAAATTTGAAATAGCCCTGAAAATATAAGCGCTGTACCTAATATATAGCCTCCAAAAAGTAATTCGGCTTTTTGCGATATGAGTTGTACTGCTATACCATAAATGAATAACGACAAAAACACGCCTAATGCTCCACCTGATAAATAACCATCAACAATATAAGCCGGCTTTGCCGAAACGTTTGAGGCCCTGAAAACCACCCCGGCATTATATACGCGTTCCATAACCAATTGTTCTGAACTTGGCTTTTCTGGCCAGAATATACGGGGAATTACAACGATGGCGGCTTGTTTTACCAGGTCTAAACCATAATAATCTACCCGGTCTGGAGTGGATTTTAGAAACGTAGTAAACATATCTATCTCACTTAAACGATAGATCAAAAATCCCCAAACACCATCATTATTTTGATCGGAATTTAGTGTAGCATCCAGAGCAATCTTGTACGCCTCGTCCGGATTAACATTTTCATCCCATGCATTCTCTCTAAAAATGTGATTGTAGGTTGGTAATACAGCGAACAAAAACAACAATGCCGGTATAAAAGTAAGAAGTACTATTTTTTTGTATATAGGATATAAAAAAATGCCTAATACCAACACACTTATAATGATAGGTTCTTTATACCCCGATGTAAGCGCCTGGTAGAAGTTTGTTATATATAAAAATATACATAACAAAGTGTTAAAGATCTTTTTTAATGGGATAGCAAAGGCAAGCGCCAAAGTGCCTGAAATAAAACTTAATGCGCTAAATTGATAAGAAAACTGCGACAACCCATTAATATTATCCGCGGCTACCGAAAGTGGCAGCAATATAATGGCCATTAACAACAATACATTGGCCAGTTTTGAATTATCTACTTTATATTTTTTCTTGATGGGATATTTCATGGATAACACCAGGCCGGTAGCAAAAGCGGCATGCCCTAAAACATAATACTGCTGGCATTTGGCTGTTAGCAGTAATGCCTCATCAACTCCGGCGAGTTTTACAATGGATATTTCATCGCTGCCATATCCTAATAGGTTTAAAAAATAGAATATAGAACTGCAGGCCATATAACCTATAAAGATTACCTGGATCAAGAACACCGGCCGCATTAATTGTTCCGATAT
The DNA here is from genome assembly GCA_040388175.1 of Bacteroidota bacterium. Lineage (GTDB taxonomy): Bacteria > Bacteroidota > Bacteroidia > Sphingobacteriales > Sphingobacteriaceae > Mucilaginibacter. The sequence continues at coordinate 13,226 of JAZKCG010000095.1, forward strand.
CTTCCTGTCTGTAGGTAAAGGTTTTAACCAGCCGCTATAAACAACGAAGAATATAAAAAAAGATCCAAGCCAAGCAACAAGATAGGATATTACCGGCTCATCTTTAATGATAATGGAGAGCACCCAGGGTAGGTATAAGATCAGATACCGTTCAAAAGGCTTAGCGGTTTGTTCCATCTTTATATTTAATAATCTGAGTCGCCTGCACTATAAAGTTCCAGTTTTTAATTATTTGTTTACCGGTTTGCCCCATAAATGCCAACTGTTCTTTCCCTTTGCTAATTAATTTTTGTAGTTTATTGCTTAAATCAGCTTCAGAACCTGCAATATATATTAAACCGTTAATATCAGATTTAACCAAGTCTATTGCACATCCGGCTTTGTCAGACACCAAGACCGATTTGCTGCAAGCCATAGCCTCATTTACAGCCAATCCCCAGGTTTCGCCAGGGCCTTTTGATGGTAAACAAAAAATATCACACACTTGATAAATAGCAGGCATATTGGTTTGATTCTGAAAATTGATGAAATGAATGTTACGATATTTTAAAGCACGTTGCTTTAATGAAGCGGCCAGCTCACCATCGCCAACAAAAAGTAAATGAGTATCAGGCAGGTTCAAATTTATGAATGATTCCAATAATAATGCCGGGTCCTTTTTAGTTTCAAATTTGCCGGCGAAAAGCACAACAATGTCATTATCACTAATATTAAGTCTTTTCTTGAGGTATGATACTTCTATATCGTTTGCTATTTCGAACCGTTCATTATCAACAGCGTGTGGCGCAAATACCAATTGATCTTCTTTTAAACCATATTTTTTAAAATAAGCTTTGTTATTGGTGCCGGTGTATAGCGCATAATCTATATGTTTATATACCCATTTCAGGTAGACAGCACGCAATCTATTTTTTAAGCCCGGTTTTTCATCTAATAGGGTAGAGTCGCCCCTGAAAAGTACAGGTAGTTTATTTTTAAAATACCGCAATACACTAAGATGACTTTTATAGGCCCAACCGTAAACCAACAATGTATCAGGGTTCCATGCTTTAATTTCATCTATAATATCAGGGTTAATAATTCCATTGAAATGATGCGAACCCGGATCAGTACCTGTATTCTCCATCCAACGATAATCATAACCTGTTAACAGATCGATATCCCATTTAATGGTCTGGTCAAACCCGGGGTCATGTTTATTAAGTGATGCTTCTCCCCAGGTATAAAACACCATTAACTCGATGTTTTGAGCCAACAGTTTAAACACGGGTGCGTAGTACTGTATAGGGTGGGTAGTAACAATGGCAAGTCGTTTCATTTTTTACATTCAAAGGCAGCGGCCTTGTAAAACCTATCTTCTTCCTCAACAACTGAAAACTGATTATCATCAGCATCGCTATATTTTGCAGGGCGAATGTCTTTAAAACCGATCTTATCCAATTCAAAAGCCAGTGATTTATAATCCCACATCCATAAATGTTTGGAGTTGCCGTATAATCCTTTTATACCATCAATCAATCCTTTATTTCTACTTTCAATGCCCAACATGGTGTTCTGCATTAAAATATTTGCCGGGGTATCCTGCTTATTATATTGCTCTAAATAATCTGTTACAGCGGCTTTCAGGTCGGGTACAACGCCTCTAAATGTACCACCGGGTTTTAATATTAGATAGGTGTTTTTTAAAGCTTGTATAAAATCATTATAAGCCAAATGCTCCAACACATGCGAACAATAAACACCATCGCAACTATCTGGTGCTTCCGGTAAGCCCTTAACAATATCCCCATATTTTACATTGTCGGGGAAACGTTGGCTATTGCGTGTGTACAATTTACCTAATAACGGTATTCTCTCAAAGCGTAGGGTTGGCGATGAGTCGTAATTTATCCAGCTAGCGGGAGCGGTAAATCCACAGCCGTATTGCACATATCTTTTCATGTTTCAGTTACAACCCGGTTAAAGAGGTCGCATTGTTTTTTGGTTAAATTTTGTGCCGAATATTTAGCTATACATTCACTATTATAATCGGGAGCACTCAGAGAATTATTCGCTAATTCTGTTAAAAATTTTGATAGATGATTGGTAATTCCCGGTGTTTGGTCATAACTAAAACTATATTCGGCACCGCATTCACTTAAAACATCCAATACCGAACTGTTTGAATTGAAAACAGCCAGTAAGGGTTTATTGGCCAACAAATAAGGGTATATTTTTGACGCGGTGTAGTTAGGGTCGTCAGAGCCTGGGATAAATAACGCGTCGGCTTGTAGCAAAGTCATCAGGGTATGAAAATAACTTATCCTGTCTGTAATTTCAATAACATTACCTTCAATACCTAATTGTTCGGCTAAAGGCAGGATAGTTGGCATGGTTTTGCCTTTTGGCGCATAACTGGTACCGATAAAATAAAACTTAAGTTTATTGAAGCTATCGGTATTTTCCTGGAGCCCATTTTTAAATGCTATGAACACCGGTATTATAGCTTTATGCATATCTATCCCTCCGCGGCCAATATAAACTATGTTTTTAAAACCCGGCTCCAGTAAATTTGTAAAGCGGTCTTTGTTTTTTGAAGCTATAGCCATATCAGGCGTAAAACTGCCAAAAGTTATAACGTCCGCAGGGATATTTTTTATAGAGGGATACCTATGTTTTAATTCTGTTATATAATTTTCAGAAACACTTATTAATCCGCCAACTTGTTTCATGGCTATAGGCTCCAGGTATTGATGCAACGCATACGAGAGTTTATATTTTGGCGGTTGTTGGTGTTTAGATTTATTGCTGTAATAAGTAGAATACCAGGCATCTTGCATATCAATTACATAGGGCACGCTAAATCGTTTTTTCCAGTAAGCGCCTAATATGCAAATAGGGAACTGTGTGGTTGAAAAATAGATCAAATCAAACTTTTCTGACCGGAGTAATTCATTAACCTTTTTTTTATAAGAGAAATAAGAACGGAAAGCGATATTGCCAAAGCCAAGTTTCGAGGTCCATTTTTTATTGAGTGCGTTTATCTTGTGTATTTTTATATCTGCCGGTGCGGTTTCAATAAGCAGATCGTCTTTTGGAAGATCAGACCAGTGTTCATCAACCGTTACTACTTCTGCTTCCCATCCGTTTTCTTTAAAATAGGGTAAGCTCATTCTTATCCGCTGCATATCAGCAGTATTATTGGGAGGGAAGTAAGGTGATATGATAAGCAGGCGTTTCATTGCGTCTGTAAAAAGTACTTTTGGTTTATCTTACGTGCTAACCGGTGCGATGGTCGTTCTACCACCAGGTAAAACAGATATGCCGCTACTATTGTCAATAAAACAAAAAAGGGGTAGGTGAAATTATTAAATAGGATAAACCGTTTTAACAGTAAAAATACTACCGGATGGCATAAGTAAAGCGAGTAAGAAAACTTGCCCATCTTTTCCAAGCTTTGGTTTGGTTGCCTGCTTTTATAGTAAACTATCTCTGCCTGTATCCATTTGTATAGCAGCAATGCAAAAATATTCATGCTTAACAGGTAACTTAAATGCAGATGGAATTTACCGAAACAACAAAAACAACTTATTATATATACTATTAGGCGATATGCCAACACTTTTGAGAAAGGAATAGTCTTTAAATGATCTATGTTTTCAGCTATGAGTACGCCCAGTAACCAACATGGCAAGCCAATTACCCAGGTTATATAGTCGCCAAATTGCCAATAGTAGCCATGGTAATTGTAGTTGGTTTGTTTAAGAAATGCCAGTACATCATGGTATGAACCAATACCTATAACCAATGCAGCAACCAACCATGCTATGATGAATTTTGTTTTCCAGCTTAAACTGATCTTTAAAAGCAATGGGTATAAGGCATAATAGATCAGTTCGCAAAACAAACTCCAGGTAACCGTTTTTTCAGGGTGATCCAAAACAGTACCTATTGTAATAATCACAGCTAATGGTATTAAAATCCTTAAAAAACGTCTTAACCAAAATTGTAACAGGTTATCAATTCCTCTTTTACACGGGTAATGAATTACAAACCCCGATATAATAAAAAATGCAATTACGGCCAAAGTACCATCAAACGCATTGGCTAAAAATACGCCGATCAATTTTACAGGCAGATAAACAGAATGCTTTAAACTATCAGCGCAAACATTATCGAAATGCGAAAGCATGACTAATAGGGCAAGTATAAACCTGATGCTATCAACACCATAGAACCATTTTGCAGGCGGCTTTTGATACATTAGCCGAGCGTTTTTTCTACCAATGTTAAAAATTTGACACTTTCTGTTTCCCAGTTATATTGCTGATGAGCCAGGCGTAACGATTCTTTTTTGGAAGCAATAAGCTCTTCCCTGTTATTCTTATATTTTAGCAAAATATCTGCCAAGGCCTTTGCATCACCTTTAGGGTATAAACTACCAATGGTTTGGTTTTGAGCTATAAAAGCTTGTTGAGCTGTGGTATCACTGGCAATAATTGCCAGTCCGGCTTGCATATAGGTAAATAATTTATTGCTTAGCGCGATATCATTATTGGTATTAAAACCAGGCTCTAATGCTAAACCAATATCAAATTGAGCTGTAAAATCAACTAAATCGTTTGGTGGGATAGGGTGATGAAAAATGATATTGGCATCACTTTTTTTAATACTATCAATATATATAGTTTTTGTTTGATCGCCTAATAAATGCAACTCAAACTGTTCTTTATTAGCTAAATGCGACGCATTGATTAGGTTTAATGCATCAATAGCATCATTAATGCCCCGGTTAGGGCCTATTGTTTGAGAGAACCAGAATAATTTTATGGGCTGGTTTAAATCCGAGTGGTCAGTTTTAATATTTGATCCACTTTTTGGGAATACATTTAGCAATACAGTAGGCGCTAAACCCCTAAACAATTTCTGGTAAGCGTCAGCTATTTGCGGACTGCTTGTTGTAAAATAATTTAACTGCGGGATGTATTTGTTTTCTATAGTGGTTTTTAAGATCACATCTTCATGATCGTCATCATCATGAACTTCATACCGGTGAAAATCTTCCGCATCAAAACCGCATGGTTTTTTGTGAAGTTTTGCTGCTGCCACCACGGCAGGTAAGGCACCTATATTATGAGCTATATATAGATCAGCCACGTGTTTTTTTGCCGCTTTGGTTAAAAAGTAACTGGCGCGTGCAGCCGTAATATCCGCTGCTAATATCTTTTTTGAATTACGGGTTATGGTTTTAATGAGCTTGTAAATAGTGCGGCTTATAAAATAGGTTAGCCGTTTATATTGCGGATCACCACCTACACAAATTGCTTCCCAATTTTTTGAAGCAATTAGTTCTTTGTCAAATTCGGTCCCCCATTTGTTCCAGTATACATACAATACGGTAATCTGGTAACCTGCGTTTGCCAAAGCATCGGCCTCTTTAACCATGCGCGGGTTAAGCGATGGTTGACCGGATGAAATGAGCAGAATGTTTTTTTTAGGGGATTTAATAGCGGTAGTTTTTAAAAGGTTACAAAATAGGTTTCATATAAAGTATTTGTGAAGAAGTGATTTTATCAGCCATTAAATAGGTTAAGATATTCTTGAGCAATGATATCAACATCAAATCTATTTTTGGCAATTTCGCGACATTTTGTTCTGTCTATTGTAGCTATCTTATCCACAGCAGCAATCATTTCATCCTGGGTGTTAACAGTAAAGCCGCTAATACCTTCTGTTACAACTTCGGGTACAGATCCTCTTTTAAATGCAATAACAGGTGTGCCACAGGCCATTGCTTCTATCATTACCATTCCAAAAGGTTCGTCCCAATAAATTGGAAATAATAATGCCTTTGCTTGTTGCAGATAATTGTTCTTTTCGCCATCATTTAATGGCCCAACATATTTTATTTGCTGGTTATCAATAAGTGGTTCTATAGTTGTCTTATAATACTCATAATTATCTGGTGTGGTAGATATATTGCCCGCAATTATTAAGTTATTATTAGTAGCCTTAGCTACATTAATTGCGGTATGTACTCCTTTTATTTTATCAAGCCGCCCCAAAAACATTAAAGGCGCTTCATTATTTACAACGTCATTTAACTGGTATTTAGAAAAATCAATGGTGTTGTAAACGGTTTTCCATTTACCAGCTACATTACCTGTATTTACGCAATAGTTACTGCAGGCTGTAAATATTATGTTTTTATTAGGTAAAGAATTTATCGCATGTATGCCTGATGCAGTTACCGGTCGCCCGTAGGTCATTATTTTTTGAGCTTTGTTGTTTATTACAGGAAGTAAATAAGCTAATCGTCCAAAATCATGTATCAGGTCAAATTTGTTTTTATTAGTTGCTAAATATTTCCATACGAACAAAATATCCTTTAGCCTTTTTAAGGTTGATCTACCCAGGTCATTTATGCCATAGGTAATTGTTTTACCACTACAATATGACCCAGGACCTGCAAGTAAAGTGACTTCATGACCCAACTGATGATATTTCTCTGCAAACGAATATACCAGCCTTTCATGCCCACCATATTGTGTAGGTGGCACGGGCAATCCCGGATCCATTATTAACAATATTTTCTTTTTTGCCTTTTTATTAATGGTGTTGTTGTAAACACTCAAATAGCTTTCGGCGATTTTTTTTGTGCTGTACTCGTTCTCTGCCTTAACCCGGCAAGCATGTCGGCTTAATTGGTCTATCTTGAGTACATGTTCGGCCATTTCATAAACATTCTTACTTATATAGCCTGTTATGCCGTGCTCGATCCCTTCGGGTATACCGCCCTGTGCAAAACCAAGTACCGGGGTACCACATGCGTATGCTTCGGGTATAATAACCGGGAAAGGCTCCAGCCATTCTACCGGGGTAAGCAAGGCAGCGGCATTGCGCAACAACTCGTTTCTGCGGGCATTATTAACCTGGCCTATCCATTTTATCTGTTCGCCATCAATGTGTGGTTTTATTTCTTTTTCATAATACCGTTTCTCTTCCGGTAAGTGCGAAATAAAACCGGCTATAATTAATTGCCTGTTAGTAAGTTTAGCTACTTTAATAGCATTATGCAGGCCCTTACAGCGTTCAAAACGACCAATAAACGTCAAATAACTGTTGGGGTCGGTATCGCCTTTGTATATAAACTGATCAAGTGGCGCGCAATTATATACGGTCTTCCATTCACTTTTTTTAGTAACACCCGTACGCATTATAGCATCAGAAACTGCGGTATAAGTTAAATTTACAGGCTTTAAAAAGTCTGTTTTAATAATGCTGAAACGACTAACTATACGAAGATAAGAGTGTACTTTAGGAATACTACTCCTTAAAAATGGCGTGAGAAATGCTAACCGCCCAAAATTGTGAATGATGTCATGCTGGGGAAGTTCTTTTTTTAATATGGTATAAACCTCATGCAGGTATCCCCAATTTATATTAGGATTTAGCGGCCCGTTTTTTCCATAAGTTATGAGCCTATCCGGCGAGCGTGAATTTGGGCCGGCCACCATTGTTACCCTATGACCCATTTTTACATACTCTGTAGCCATATCAAATACAATACGCTCTATTCCACCATAATTTTCTGGTGGGATAGGTATGAAAGGATCCATTAACAAAAGGATTGTCATAGGGTATATTTGATAGTTAACATATAGTACTAAAAAAGTTGGATGTTAATGCTATTATTTCTTTCACGTTCTTTTCTTCCAGATCATAAAAAAGTGGAAGCCTTACTAACCTGTCCTGGTAAAATTTAGCCATAGGCAAAACCCGCTTGCCATGGGTTAGTTTGTAAAACGGACTGTTATGTAAGCATACATAATGAAATTGTGCTTGTACGTTATTTAACGCCATATGTTTGATGTATGCTTCCCTTATTTTCTTTGACCCGAATATCAGGTAAAAAACGTGACCATTGTGTATAGCTCCGTTTGGTACAGAAGGTAATTGTATTAATCCCTTTGCCGCCAATTGGGCAAATCCCTGGTAATACCAATTCCATAGCTGTATTCTTTTAGCCTGTATAGTCTCTAACTCACTTAACTGAGCATATAAAAATGCCGCCGAAATATCTGAAGCTAAATGAGAAGAGCCTAAATCAACCCAGCTATATTTTGCAATTTCATTCCTGATGAATGATAACCTGTTAGTGCCCTTTTCTCTTATAATTTCGGCACGTTTAATGAATTTTTTATCGTTTATTACCAACATCCCGCCTTCGCCGCAGGTAATGTTTTTGGTTTCATGAAATGAAAATGTTGCTAAGTGCCCAAAACTACCCAGCGGTTTACCCTTGTAATAACTATCAATTGCTTGTGCTGCATCTTCTATCAAATAGAGCTTATGTTTATCGGCAAGTTTTCTTATCGCTACGATATCGCAAGCTATACCGCCATAATGAATAACAAGTATGGCTCTTGTTGCAGGCGTTAACAGGCTCTCAATTTGTTTGGCATCAATGTTTGGATTGTCCCTGCCACTATCTGCAAAAATTAGTTTAGCGCCTCTTAAAATAAAGGCATTTGCCATAGAGACAAAGTTGTATGAGGGTAATATAACCTCATCGCCGGGTTGTATATTTATTAAAAGGGCGGCCATCTCCAAAGCTGCAGTGCAGGAAGGTGTAAGCAGAGCCTTGGTGAAATTATATTTTTTTTCAAAAAAAGACTCGCATGCTTTGGTGTAGTGGCCATCACCACCAATTTTACCTTTTTGCAGAGTATCGGTTATGTTTGTTAATTCTTTACCGGTTAGATGGATTTTATTAAATGGTATCATTGATGAATGGTATTCTGTACTATATTCAGGTAGTTGTAAGCGCATTTTTCGAGGGATAGATTTTCTAAAATATATTCCCTTGGACTATAGTGTTTGATATTAATCAGAAATTTTTTTAAAACATCTTCAAAATTAGAGGTGTCTACAAATTTCTCTCCACATCTTTCATCCCAATAAGGTACTGAGCTAACCGGACCGTATTTAACTTTATGTGGATAATATTCGGGGTCTTGCCAGTAACCACCCCTGTCCCATGCCAAAATGGGGGTATTGGTGGCCAGGATCTGTTGGTAAGCTAAGCCTTGTGTTTCACTTTCACTTAGAAATATAACGGCCTTACATTGTGCCAGTTTATCCTTTAAATCCTTATGAGTATAATTACCATACGTAATATTAAGATGCGATAAGTTATGTTGATCAAGTGTTTTTGTAATATGTTCCCCGCTGCCGCGTATCTTATCGTATATTAAAAAATCAATAGGCTTGTCGCCGACTAAGGGTTGCCAGTCGTCGGTATCAATTCCGGTAGGCCAGGCTAATACTTTATTGCCATAATAAGGCTCGAACATCTGTCTCATCCACTCGCCGGGTACCAGAAGGAGTTTTACATTAGGATATGTTTTAAAAAGATCAGGATAATCAACAGGGTGTGAATAAATACCTGCGCCTAAAATTACCGGATTTACCCAGTTCCTATCAAATAAAACGTGCGGCTTACCAATTATGCAGGCCATTTCTTCGGGGTGTTTTTTAATATAACTATAATCGTTAAGGCGATAGGGTACACCTATCTTTTCGAGCCCTTTTATCAAATTTAGTACAATCATCATTACCCCGCCAGGTCGTTGTTTTCCGCGCAATAAACGTCTTACTATATTGCGGGGATAACGATCAAACCTGATCCACCTATCTGGATTCGGCTCTTCATAAAATATGTTTAATGGCTTGATCAAAACATTACATCACAACCAACTACCACATCGTTATCATATTATTTGATTACTTCGTTAAATCTATAATTTCCTTTGTAGTTCACTCATACCGATTTAATAAATCTATCTTCTACTATCAGATATTTCGTTCTTTGACAATAACCAGTTACCTTTTTTTAAAACTACATGAACAAAGCCGTATTTATGAGTTGCATTTTTTATAATATCAATTGTCACACCTTCATGTAGTTCTACTATTATGGTCTCCACTTTATTTAGCCAATCATTATTTTGGGTTAACAATATACCCTCGTATCCTTCAATATCTATTTTTAGTAGATCAATTGTTTCCCATTTAAGCTTTTTAAGCATAGTATCCATGCTTAAACCATCAACGGTCAAAGTATTATGATCCATGCTTTTTCCAAACGGAATGTTATGTACTTTGTTAGCATAATCTTTATCCCCGATGTCCATTAATGTTTTTTCATCCTTGATAGTTATAGCGGCTTCATATACAACGCTAGTGACTTTATTTAGCGCCAGATTTCTTTTTAATACAGATATATTTACTGGCATTGGCTCAACACAAGCGATAGTTGCAGAGGGAAAGAGCTTTGAAAAATAGACCGCTGTAAAGCCGGCGTTTGCACCCAAATCAACTATATGTGTTATATTATTTAAAGAAACCCAATAGCACTCCTGCTCAAAAACCTCACTTATTATAAAAGCGTCAGCCCCCCGATTAGAGCGGACTTTTAAATTAATTTTGCCTATAGGGTAGGGGTATTTAAATTTAATTCCGGTTGTAAATTGAGGCAACTTATTATATAACCAGCCTAACTTCTTTACAGCGTTAAACACATTAGTTGTTGTGCGCATACTGACGATGATGTTATGGTATAACGCCCGTATATTCATAATTACATTCGCTTTAAAGATTTAGCATTGCGGTAACCAAATATTGATCTGTAAAAAGGCCTAAGCAAATTTTTAAATGCTTTAATTGATTTGCCGGGTGCAATAGATAAAATAGCAGCATACAAATTTGCAAAAGCTATACTTTTGTTTCCTAAGAAAACTTGTTTAAGCCTGATAACTTCAGCTTTGTATTCAAACATTTCGGCATAATAAGCATTAAAATGTACGATTAGCGGCGATGCCGATTTAAGTTTTGAATATTCTGGTATGGGGATGTGATCAGTATTCCATAGCCGGGCTTTACCTTCAATTACATTTGTGTCCAAAAATTCATAAAACATTTTGTCTGCTTTAATTAAACCGGTATCATTTACAGGTAATTGGTTGAATTTTGCCATCGAAATGGCTATTAAAGGCTCTTCATTCTCTTTATTGCGCAAGCTAATTAAACCGATATTATGGTATGATTTTAATAACGATCTGGCATAATCAAATATGTTATTTGCCATTTCTCCTTTTTCAAAATAATATACTGAGCCGCATAGTAAGGGGAAATAGCTTATGCCTGTATTAGCTATTACAAGTGCTATGTCTTTACAAAAACCGATATCTTTACCTTCATACCTGTTATATCCAATAACCGATACCTCATGGCCTTTAAATTCATTAAATGCGGGCTCTAAATTTGCATATACCAAACAATCTGCATCAATAAATAGTGTTTGCTTTGCATAAGCAAATTTATCCATGTATAATTTTGTTGAAAAACCATCTCCTAATTCGCCGGGAGATACCACAATAATCTCAATTCTATTTCTTAATTTTTCGGGGATGAATTGCGGGCAATCGGTCACCAAAAAAAAATGAATAGAATTGACATCGTTCCATAATAAAAATGACATGGCTAAATTACAGGCCATATCGACATACATTTTTTTATTAGTCGCAATTGTTATTACAGACTTTTCAGGCATGGCGGCGGCAATTGCTGCGCTATTTTCTTTCGTATAGCAAATGGTTTCTCTATATATACAAAGCTATACCAGGCAATAAACGGTATGGCGATCAGTCCGGCGCACATCCAAATTAACTGTAGTTGTGCCGGTAAAAACTTATGTGCAAAACAATTTTTTAATAAAATAAGTGGTTCATGGAGCAAGTATAAAGAGTAACTTGATAACCCCAATTTTGATATAGCTTTTAAAAATAGGTTATTATGTTTTTGCAGCCAGTTTTCGTTTGATAGGAGGAGTACCAATGGCGCGGTCCAGATAAGGATATTTAGCTGGTTGTATACTATAGACCAATTATTAGGTATAAAGCGAATAGCAAGAAACGCTATCAAGATACCTGAATAAATAAGTATGAATGCTGGCTTTTTAAGATCAGCAGGATTTAAGGTGAATTTATCTGCCAGGTAAGCGCCGCTACACCAGGCAAACCATAAGTTAAAGACGAAAAAGTGTTGAGGTAATGATACCTCGTCTTGAAAACTAAAGTATATGATACTAATTGTGGTTATTAACAGCGAGAAAAGTAATGCTTTATTTAAGCTGTATTTTGACCTGATGTAATAGAATATAGGATAGATCAAATAAAAAGCTATTTCTATACTGATGGTCCACAAAACTACATTGATGGTGTTGAAATATTTTACTGTAAAACCCTGTAATGAAAAAATATGTACTATAATATCTTCATAAGTTGACGACTTTCCATAGGTAAAGTAATTGGTGGCGATAGCAAATATCAGCGCAAAAAGATAAGGTGGGTAGATGCGTAAAAATCTACGTTTATAATATGCTTTTAATGGCAATGATTTACCTTTATTAATATACTTTAAGTTGGATAAATGGATGCAATATCCGCTTATCAAAAAAAACAGGGGCACAGCATATTGGGCACCAAAATTATCCAATTGGTCTATTATCGCAATATGAGTATAACGTGCCAGGTAAGAGGCGACATGCTGGTGATAAGAAAATACGCCCAATGCAGCTATCGCTCTTAAAATATCTATAGACAATAATGAACTTTTCTTGATCATTAATTTGTTGGTGTAATTGCTTTTATCAGCGCCCCCTCATTAACCTCAATATCTCCCCAGGCTGCATCAGCAGGTTTGGTTCCTTTTAAATATTGATAATTTAAGTTGAGTACGCGGGCCAGGGTAAAGTAACAATCTGTTCTGAAATAATCAGGTGAAAACAGTTCTATTACCGATATACCTTCTTGTACAAATAACAAGTTGCTTAAAGCAGCACCATGAGCGCTAACAACAAGTTTTGCCTGCTGCATCAATTCGATTTGCGCTGCAAC
>JAZKCG010000096.1:0-27873 GCA_040388175.1 Bacteroidota bacterium
AACCGAAGCCGGAAAACAAAAAAAGTCGGAAGATTAATCTTCCGACCATGACTGCAATAATTGTGGCTCTTTTTTTGTTTAGTTATTACCGGTATATTTACCATTGCGTAATAATGAAAAATTATATTTTCTTTTGTTTTATCCTGTTAACAGGGTTAAGTTCTTGCAAAAAAACAATTCCGTCAGCTCAGATTTGCCTGCACGATTCATCTATTGATTATTTGAAAAGATGGGGCATCAGAACATTAACGACCGATCTTTATGACGCTAATGATAAGTTGCTTTTTCATACAACCTCCTATCCTAATGGTTACTTCCAGATAAATAGTGATTTTACCTATAATTTATTTAGTGATGATGCACCGGTAAACGGTAAATGGAACATTAATAAAGATTGCGAGTTTGTGCTTAATCCGGCCACAGATAGAGAACGTCGATTTGCTGTAATAGAGCTCTCTGACGATTCTTTGGTCTTACGGCAAACAGTTGGGCATACTGTAATTACGCAGCGTTACGCGGCATTTAAATGCCCAACGCTGGCCAGTTTGCAATTTAGGTGGGACAATGCTTTTACCTTACAGGCACCTTACGGTCCTGATACTGTTTTTAAAGCCATATACTTAAGGCAGCCAGGTTACTTCAGGCTAAATGCTGATGCCAGCTATAATTTAGTAATGAGCGCAACAGGTAATATGCCCGCCCCGCCACCTGTAACCGGAACATGGGGCGTTAGCCAACCAGGTTGTTTAGTTGTGCTGGATAAAAATAAATTCAACGAAAGATCATTCGAGGTACAGAAACTTACTGTTGATTCCTTAGTGATATGGAGAAAAGATACAATTGCCAAGAAGAACTTTTTGCAACATTTCTCAAAGCATAAATAGATGCCTGGCGGCTCAATAATTAAGTATTTTAATAACCTGCATAAAAGACTTAAATTAGCCGCATGAAAGGTAATGACCGGCTAAACCCCAATATATTCCATCCCAGGTATGTGCATTTAACTCAGTTAAGGGATGCCACCATTAAAAAGATCGAAGAACTTACAGCTAATAATAAAGAGCTGCTGTTGGTTGATTTTGGCTGTGGCGATATACCCTATCGCTCGGTAATAGAGCCGCATGTGGGCACTTATTTGGGTGTCGATCTGGAAATGAACCCTAAGGCTGATCATCATATCGGTTTTGACAGCAAGACTACCCTGCCAGATAATTATTGCGATATCATCCTGTCAAACCAGGTATTGGAGCATGTGGATACGCCGTCGGGCTATTTGCAGGAGGCTTTGCGTATTTTAAAACCGGGCGGTTCTATTATTTTAACTACGCATGGATATTGGTACTACCATCCAACGCCAAATGATTATTGGCGATGGACAAGTGCCGGACTGCGTAAAACAGTTGAGGATGAAAGTTTTATTGTGACCTCGTTCTTCGGTATTATGGGCCTGGCAGCAAGCGGATTGCAGTTATTGCAGGATTCCATCATCAACAAGCTGCCAAAGTTTTTAAGGCCGCCATTTGCATTTATAATGCAGTGCAAAATTATTCTTTTTAACAAAATTAACTCGCAACCTCAGCGCGACAGGGATGCCTCTTTATATATTGTATTAGCCCAAAAACCGTTAAAGTAATTAATGGAGCAATTTAACATCTGCATCATTAAACCCAATAAAGATTCATTCTCAGAAACTTTTGTGCGGGAACATATTGAGCGCTTGCCCGGTAATAAAAAAGTGCTGTATGGCGGCGTATTTCCGGTTTATGATCATGAGGGTAAGTACCTGATCCGGTCTTTTTTGGGTTTGTTAAGTTATCTTATCCAAAAAAAAGTATTTAATAAGCAGGATATTAAAGTGCGTACCCGCGCTTTGGCTAAATACCTGACTGAGCAAAAAATTGATGTGGTTTTTGCCGAGTACGGGATGGTTGGCGCCTTGGTTACAGAGGCTTGCCAGATAGCCAATGTACCGCTGGTTATTCATTACCATGGTGCCGATGTGCACCACCGTGAAACGGTTACCTTGTACCATGAGCTATATCAACGGTCATTTAATTATGCCAGCAGCCTGATAGCGGTATCGGGCGATATGGTGAAGGCGTTGATCGGGTTGGGCGCTCCGGAAAATAAATTAGTAAATGCTTCTTGCGGGGTAGACGTTGATGCTTTCCCGCAGCTGGATATTTCAAAAACCGGCCGTACGTTTTTAGCTATAGGCAGGTTTGTTGAGAAAAAATCGCCCGGTTCTGTGGTGCAGGCATTTAAAATAGTGTTGGATAAATTCCCCGATGCTACATTAGCTATAGTAGGGCAGGGCCCGTTGTTTGAAGAAACAAAAAAAATAATTGCCCATTTGCAATTGGAACAAAGCGTTGCTTTGTTGGGCGTATTAAACTCGGCACAAATAAAAGAACTGTTTGCAAAAACACGTTGCTTTGTACAGCACTCAGTAACCGCTGCAAACGGCGATATGGAAGGTACACCGGTAACTATACTGGAAGCAGGCTCATCTGGCCTGGCCATAGTAAGTACACAGCACGCCGGAATAAAAGAAGCGGTAATTAACGGAGAAACCGGATATTTGGTGCCCGAGCATGATATACAAGGCATGGCCAATTATATGATAAAGATAGCTGCTGATGTAAACCTTGCTGTAACTTTAGGGGCAAAGGAAGCGACATACATTCGCGAAAATTACGATATTAAAAGTAGAATAGATACCATTACAAAGCTGCTTAAACAAGCAATAGCAACTCATAAACATGATTAGACAAACCATACGTGGCCTGGCAAAAAAATTTGGTTACGACATAGTAAAACCCGATGAAAGATTAGTTGTTGACGGCCTGCCTGCAGATTTCGACAAAGAAACGGTTGATACTTACAAAAAGGTCAAACCTTATACCATGACCACGCCAGAGCGTATTGCATCGTTATGCAACGCGGTAAATTACCTGGTAACCAACGAAATTGAAGGTGACTTTGTAGAGTGCGGCGTATGGCGCGGTGGCAGCACTATGGCTGCTATTGATACATTGATGAAAGCCGGCGATAAAAGCCGTGAGATCTATTTATACGATACTTACGAAGGTATGTCTGAACCCACCGAAGTGGACAAGGTATTTACCGGTACAGACGCACTGGAGTTAATGAATACTACCGAGCGCGAGGACCCGACATCGGTTTGGTGCTATTCGACCATTGAAGAGGTGCAGAAAAATGTGGCTTCACTTAAATATCCTACAGCTAAAGTGCATTTTATAAAGGGTAAGGTAGAAGATTCCATCCCAGGAACACTACCGGGCAAAATAGCACTGTTAAGACTGGATACCGATTTTTACGAATCGACAGCGCATGAATTAAAGCACCTGTACCCGTTATTGGTACCGGGCGGCGTTATCATCATTGACGATTACGGCCATTGGGAAGGTGCCCGTAAAGCGGTAGACGAATATATTGTTGCCGAGAAATTACCGTTATTACTTAACCGTATTGACTATACCGGCCGTATCGGCATAAAATATTAACCGTACCTAATGGGAATAATAAAGAAGCAATCCTATAAAAATACAATAGTATCATACGGCGGTATGGTAGTGGCGTATATTAATACGGTTTTGCTGTTCCCGTTTTTTGTTACCCCAACGCAATACGGGTTTTATAACCTTATCATAAGCATCTCGGTGCTATACTCGTTAATAGCATCAATGGGTGGGCCAAGTATATTGGCTAAATACTTTCCGTTTTATCGCACAGATGATAAGAAGCATAATGGCTTTATACATTGGTCGGCAGGGTTGGTACTATGTGGATTTTTAGTTATTACGCTAATCTATATCCTCTTTAAGCCGCAGATAACAGCTGTTTTTGCAGAACAAACCCCACTGCATAATTTATCGCATTTTAAGTTAAAAGCAGAGGTGCTGAAAGTGCCGCTGTTTGTCGAGTATTATTACTACCTCATCCCGTTATCATTTTTCGTGCTGGCGTTCAACTACCTGGAAATGACCGGGCGCATTATCTACCAGACCATCTATTCCAACTTCCTGCAAAATGTGCTGCTAAGGCTGCTTACTACTGCTTTATTGTTGATGATAGCCGCCAAATGGATAAACTTTGAAGATTTTATATTCCTGTATATTGGTTGTAACGGGTTAATATCCTTACTGCTGTTGATCAGTATCATCGCTACCAAAAACTTCTCCTATCGTTTTGACGATCATGGTTTCAAGTCGATAAAAAAACGCGAGATCATCGGCTTCGGAACATTTACGCTGATCTCAAGCGCCATTTATGTTTTGCTGCAAAAGGTAGATACCTTAATGTTAAGCTCGATGGTTGGCGATAATGTGCAGGGTGTTTATAGTTGGTATTTCAATATAGCTATTGTAATAAGCGTACCCGCGCAGGCATTAAGCCGTACTACCTACGCCATAGTAGCCGATGCCTGGAAGGCAAACAACCGCGAAAACATTATCGAGGTTTATTATAAAACATCTATTATCCAGATGGTAATAGGTTGCCTGTTGTTCATCGGTATCATAGTAAACCGAGAGAACCTGTATGCCATTGCCCGCAATAAAGAGTTTACTGATCCCAAGTATTTTTCTTTGTTTTTAGTGATAGGATTGGGTTTTTTGGTGGATATTACCGGTGGATTGAATACTTATATCATCACCACATCGCATAAATACAGGCTGGTTACGCTACTTACTATTTTTGCGGCTATATTCTGTATCGGCTTAAATTATATCCTGATACCAAAGTATTACGGTTTGGGTGCGGCTATATCTTATCTGTTAACTACCATCGGCATCAATATTTCTACCTGGTTTTACCTGAAATATCGTTTCCAAATGCAGCCGTTTAACTATAAACATTTACTGGTTATAGCCATCACACTGGTAAGCTGGGCGGCCGGGCAATATTTCTGGCGAATGCCAAATGTGTTTTTAGATATTGTGGTGCGCAGCGGTATAACTGCTACGGTCTATGGCTTATTGGCTTATTACTTCAACATATCATCAGACATTAATGATAAGGTTAATGCTACCCTAAAAAAAGCGTATAGCATTATTAAATAATGTTTTATAACTTGTAGCATCAATTAAACCGATGCCTGCCTGTATCAAAAACCCGTTTCTGCTGATTTTTTGCTTAATGGTTTTACCATTGACTGCTATTTGTCAATGTCCGGCAATTACCGGTAATACTATATCCAGCCAGGATGGTGTGCTATGTAATGCCAATGCTAATCCCTCATTAATAATGGGCTCAGTACCGGCGGGAGGTACAGGTAATTATAGTTATCAATGGCAGCAATCAACAGATAATGTCAATTTTACTAATGCTGTGCAAGGTGGTCTTCTAAACTATGATCCGCCCGTAATTACAACCACCACTTACTACCGGCGGGTGGTAACAGCTACTAATACCACGTGTACAGTTCCGTTACTCAGCAATGTTATTACTATAGCTACTATTGCGGGTACGCCTATTTTAAATAACGCTATTGCGCAACCCACACCAGACCCTAATTTTTGTACTACAAGTGCAACTCCGTCAATAATAATAGGTTTGGTTGCTACGGGTGCGGGTACATTAACCTATCAATGGCAAAAATCTGCTGATAATAATAACTTTAATGATATAAATGGTGCAACGGCGCAGGATTACACGCCAACATCAATTACCGCTACTACTTATTATCGTCGTATGGTTGGAAGTAATGTTTGTGTTGTTCCATCAATAAGTAATGTTATTACCGTAATAGTTACACCATCTATTGTAAATAGTATTTCAACGCCGCCGGAAGTGTTAAATTGGTGTGGCCCGTCCAAACCTTCGGTAATAAACGGTTCCGCCACCCCGGGAGATGGTTATAATTTTCAATGGCAAAGTTCAACAGACAATATTAATTTTACGGATATACCCGGCGCTACCACAAAAAATTGTAGTCCGCCCCTGATCTCGGTAACTACTTTTTATCGCAGAATTATAACCGTATCGGCATGTGCCATTGCAAGTATTAGTAATAGTATAAGGATAGTCATTCATCCCACCTCTCCCATAAGTAATAATTCAATAGCACAACCTGTGCCCGACCCGGTTTTTTGTGCCAACAGCGCAGATCCGTCGGTAATAACCGGTACAGTACCAATAGCTGCCGAAGCTTATACTTATCAGTGGCAAAGCTCAACAGATAATACCAATTTTAGCAATATTACCGTAAATGGTAATCAGATAAATTATGACCCGCCGGTAATTACAGCAACAACCTACTACAGACGTTTGGTAACAACAACTATTTGCTCGCCCCCCTTGTATAGCAATGTTGTAACCATCACACTTACACCTGCTATTTCAGCTAATGATATTACCGCGCCCGCAGTAGTAAGTTTTTGCAGTACCGGAGATGCCGACCTTATAACCGGGAATTCTATAAGCGGTAACGGGTTTTCCTACCAATGGCAAAGCTCTGCGGATGGGACATCTTTTGCTGATATAACAGGGGCGATTTCTAATAATTACGATCCGCCTTCAGTTGGTGTAACTACTTATTACCGCAGAATAATTACCTCTGACGGCTGTAATGCACCTTCTGTTAGTAACGTAATTATGATCACGGTTAATGCTACCCCGGGTGCCACAGTTTCAGGACCGGTAACCATTTGTTCGGGAAACAGTACTACATTGACTGCTTCCGGGGCTACTGCTTATGTGTGGTCGCCGGCCGAAGGGTTATCAGCCACTAATATCGCGTCGCCTGTAGCTACGCCATTAACCACCACTACATATATTGTAACTACGGCAAATGGTGGATGCGGTGTGCCACTATCTGTTACGGTAACTGTGGTGCCCAAACCAATAGTTAACGCAGGTAGTGATAAAGGAATCTTAAATGGTGATAAAGTGAAACTTGACGGGCAGATACCTGACAGTACCAATGTACAATATAGCTGGTCGCCCGCTACTTATTTAAGTGATCCGACTATTCTAAAACCCATAGCAAGCCCTACAGAAGATATCACCTATACGCTTACCGCGACCACACCGGATGGGTGTTTTGTTGTGAGTGACGATGTAACCATTAAGGTATATGCCAAGGTGGTTATCCCTAACACATTTACACCCAATAATGACGGCGTAAATGATACCTGGGATATTGTAGCCTTGAATGGTTACAGTAATAGCACGCTTAATGTTTATAACCGTAACGGGATGCTGGTATATAAAAGTATAGGTTACCCCAAACCCTGGGATGGTACTTATAAAGGCAAGCTGTTGCCTATGGGTACTTATTATTATGTTATCGATCTTAAAAATGGCTCAAAGGCCGTGTCAGGTTGGTTATCAATCGTTAAATAATATTAAATCTTTATCCCAAAGCTGATTTTGCATTTATATGTTAATTTTGCCCATTATAAAACCACTATAATTTAAAATGCAGGAAGTTAACAGCAGCGAAAACCTCAAGACCGCTTACGATAATTATTATGAAAATAATGATGAAACCTGGCGTATGCTGGGCGCCAAGTATAAAGTAGGGCACATTTTTGAAGTCTGCAAGGGATATACCTTTAATAAGGTATTAGAGGTTGGCGCGGGCGATGGCGTGATCTTAAAGTTATTGGCCGATAAAGGTTTCGCTACAGAATACCATGCCGTTGAACTGTCTGCAAGCGGGGTTGAGCGGATCAAAGAAAGAAATATACCCAGTGTTAAATCTGTACAGGAGTTTGATGGTTACCATCTGCCTTTTGCCGATGACAGCATGGACCTGATCATCCTTACGCACGTTCTGGAACATGTAGAACATGAACGCTTGCTGCTGCGTGAATTGAAACGTGTTGCCAAAATGGTGGTTATTGAAGTGCCGAGAGATTATAGGTTTGGTGTGGACACGCGCATTAAACATTTCCTGGCTTATGGGCATATTAATATGTATACGCCAACATCATTACGCTATTTATTGGCTACCGAAGGTTTTGAGGTGGTAAAGGACCTTACAGATACCATTGCCCCAGAGGTAACTAAGTTTTATACATACGTTACGCTTAACAAACCGGAGAATTTTATCAGCAGCTTGAAAATAGACCTGGAGCATAATGTTAAAAAAATAGCCGCGTCGGTTTTTGGTAAAAAGGTTGAAGAGAAGTTTGCCAATTACTATACCGTTCTGTGTAAAAAAGCCGACCATCAGCCCGAGATATTCTAAATGCAAAATCTTGCCCCTATAGCGTTATTTGTATACAACCGGCCCGACCACACCCGCCGCACTTTAGCGTCGCTGCAAAAAAATGTGTTGGCGTCCGAGTCGCGGTTATATATCTTTTCTGACGGACCCAAAACGGATGCTGATCTGGAAAAGGTTAAGGAGATACGCGAACTGGCTAATGAGGTTGTTGGTTTCAGATCAGTTAAATTAGTAGCGAGAGAAGAGAACCGGGGCTTGGCTAATTCCATCATCAGCGGGGTGAGCCAGTTAGTGGCCGAGTTTGGTAAAGTAATTGTTTTTGAGGATGACCTGCTATCATCACCTTATACTTTAGAGTATTTTAACGAAGCCCTTGCCAAATATGAGCATGACGATGCGGTAATGCACATAGGCGCTTATATGTACGGACTGGATGACAAGACCCTGCCCGACGCTTTCTTTTACCGCATAGCTACCAGTTGGGGCTGGGCCACATGGGCACGGGCCTGGAAAAACTTTGAGCCGGATATTGATAAACTGATGAGCCAATTCGACAAAAGGAGGATCAGCGATTTTTCTATACAGGGCACTATGAATTTCTGGAAACAAATGCAGGAATTTAAGGCCGGTAAGAACAACTCGTGGGCAATAAGGTGGTATGCGTCCATTTTTCTAAAAGGAGCGCTTACGCTTAATCCCTCGCGCTCGCTGGTGCATAACATAGGGCATGATGGTACCGGGGTGCATTCCAACGTCGAGCACATGTATGGCGTTAATATCGCCCAAAAACCAGTCAAAAATTTCCCTGCCGAATTAAAAGAAAACCAACAGGCACATCAGGCTATTCATCGGTTCCTTAAAAACCGTAAAGGCACACTAATGCAAAGGGGGTTAAGATTTGTTAAGCAGCTGCGAATAAAATACGCGGCAAGTAAATAAAGTCTTATTTACCCCCTGTTGGAACAATCTTGTAACTTGCTTTAATAACGGCTTCGTTTACTGCTTTAACGCGGTTTATCTCCATTTTCTCAAACGCACGGTCGTAAGTTAATAGTCCATTAACTTCATGCTCTACATCTGTAGTTTGGGTGTAGATAGCAACACTCAGCCCTTTGTATTTCATTAGTTGTTCTACTTCGTCCAGCAAAAATACATAGCGGTCGGTGAGGCGTTCTTTAGTTGGTTCATAGGCATAGGCATTGTTCTGCACCGGCCACATATGGTCGCGCACAAATAAACCGACACCGCCAAATTCGCCTAATGAAGCTGCCCGCTTTTCATCAGGTTTTGAAGCACCATTTGGCCCGACATAGATATGTGTATCTACATAATCGCCATTACCCGGGTCGCCGTAGGCTTTTTGATAATCGGGGTTATTATTGAAACCCGAGTTGCCATTTACTAACCTTGAAGGGTCGTACTGTTTAACCCAATCGGTTATATTTTTAACATCGAACGCGCCCCAGTTTTCGTTAAAAGGCACCCAGGTTATGATAGACGGTGAGTTATAATGATCGTCCATCACCGCTTTCAATTCTTTCCTGAACTCTGTACGGGTTTTCAAGGTATCCTCATTCTGGTACCAAATGGCAGGCATGTCCTGCCAAACCAACAACCCTAACTTATCAGCCCAATAATAAAAACGTTGCGGCTCAGTTTTCATGTGCTTGCGGATCAAGTTAAAACCTGCGTTTTTAGTGAACTGGATATCAGATTTTAGCGCTTCTTCTGTAGGCGCCGTTAAAACACCGTCGGGCCAATAACCCTGGTCAAGCAGACCAAGCTGTAAGATGAATTTTCCGTTGATCAATGGCCTGTTCACCCCATCAATTTTGCCCAGTTTAATATCCCGCATACCGAAATAGCTTTTAACTTCGTCGGTTACTGTACCATGGTTATCAGCTAGGCTGATCTTCAAGTCATATAAAAAAGGGCTATCCGGCGACCACAATTTAGGGTCATTAATAGGTAGATAAAACGTAGCGCCTCCGGTTGATGCCGCTTGCGAAACCACCTTGCTGCCATCTAAAGCTACTGCAGTAACTTTGCCCGCACCTTCGGTGTTTACCTGTATTTTTAAACGATTATTAGCCAGATCAGGCAGTAGGCGAACATTTTGGATATAAGATTTATTTACCGGTTCAATCCATACCGTTTGCCAGATACCTGAGCAAAAAGTATAATCGCCGCGTGGTCCGCTTTTACCTGACGGTACACGGCCATCATTCAGGTCTAATACCGCGACAACCAATGTGTTTTTTCCTGAAGTTAGGTACGGTGTAATATTGAAACTGAAAGCATCATAACTGCCTGCATGGCTACCCACTTTATGGCCGTTAACAAATAAGGTTGCATGATGCGCAACCGCGTCAAAATGAATAATAACCTGTTTGTTTTTCCAACCCGTAGGTATTTCTAAACTGCGGCGATACCACATGTTGATCTCCTGTTTGCGCTGGATGCCGGACAATACCGACTCCGGGCAATAAGGCACACGAATTTTTTCGGTTTTATTAGCAAAGGCGATAGCTTTTGCAGGATCAAGCGCACTGGCTATATCTTTACCACCGATGTAATCCCACGAGCCGTTAAGGCATAGCCAGTCGGTACGTTGTAATTGCGGCCTTGGGTAATCCGGAAACGTAACTGTAGCATCCATAGCTGGTTTGGTCCATTGTGTTGGTAACACCGCGACCTGCGCAAATAAGGTTGAGCAATTAATAACAAAGAACAGGAATAGAAACAGCGGTTTGGTTTGACGTTTATTCATGGTTTATTGGTTTATCTGTAGAGACGCAATACTTTGCGTCTCTTTACTTTGCGTCTCAGAATGCGTTTATACCTGTCAGCGGGAGACGCAAAGTATTGCGTCTCTACAGTTTATTTTATTTCGTAGCCTTTACTACAATATAGGGCGATAATGCCTTACTCTCAAAAGGAAAAACTTTGGTAAAAACCTTGCCCGTAAACCATAAGCCTTTAACAAAAGCTTTTGCCAGAGCCGACTGCGTTCCTTTATTTTCAAGCCACATAGAGAATTTACCGTGGTAATAAGACTCTACCTCTTTTAAACCCAACTCTTTACACACATTAGCTAACAGGACTGGGTCCATGCATTCAATATAATGCTTGTTGTAATTTTCCAGATCGAATTTACGCTGTACGCAGCCGTTTATACTTTTAAAATTGGGCAGGGTGATAAAAAGTGTCCCGTTATCTTTTAAAAAAGGTAGGTGGGTTTCAATAATGGCTTTGGTATCCTTAAAATGCTCTATCAACCCAAAAGACAACACCATGTCATATTGTTGTGTGGGTTGATAGGTGAACAGATCGGACTCAATGATATTAATGTCGTTCTCTTTCAATCCATTTACTTCCAGTAACTGGTTGATCAGTCCCCGGTGAATAAAGTAATCGAACAGGGTAGTATCCATGTTCTCATATTTTTTCAGGTAGATGGCATAATAGCCAGGGAAACCGCCTAATTCGATAGCTGTTTTAGCACCCTTGTCGGCTTTTAATTTGCCCAGGATATCGCCAAAAATATAATCGCGCTTAATATTAAAGATCAGGCCAATTCTTGACTCCCAAAATGCTTTCCAAAAAGAACGGTCGGTTAAATTATTACTCATTAATGTTTATAGCCTGAATTTTTATTCGGTTGGTGTAGTTTCTTTTTTATCCAATATCCTTGCAGGGTTACCCACAACAACGCTGTTTGCCGGTATGCTTTTGGTAACTACGGTGCCTGCGCCAATTATCACGTTATCGCCAACCTCAATATCGCCAATAATTACCACGTTAGCACCTATGTCCACATTATTGCCAATGCGCGGGCAAGAAGTAAAAGTGCCATCAGCTTGTTTTTTATGGCCGATGGTGGTACTGTTTCTTAAAGTGCAGTTATCGCCAATAATTACGCCCTGATTTAGCACCAACGCCTGGCCATGAAATAAAGAAAGGCCCTTACCTATAGTGGTTTTGCGCGGTATCTCAATGCCCCAAACCCAATCAACCGTATAGCGGTAAAATAACAGGTAAGGAAAAAATATTACCTTAGCTATCATTGACCGGTTAATGAGCGATACCAACCTAAACATAAACATGACAAGCTGCCCCTTGAAATTTCGCCGGTTTGATAGCCTGTCCTGAAATAAATAGCTCATGCCTGTTTACTGCTTTGGGTTTTATTATTGAATAACCAAAAGTAAAATTTTTCGGCGTAATATCAGCTTAAAGCTAAAAGCAGAAAGACCAAAGCTTTTTTGCTAATAGCTTTCTGCATTATTAGTATACTTGTGACAATGAAAATAACCCTCATCAACACCTCTGATGCCGGTGGTGGCGCGCCCGCCGCTTGCCTGCGTCTGCTTAAGGCACTGGCCGGGCAAAAGGTTGATGCCAGGTTGCTGGTTCAATATAAAAAGACCAATGACGAAAGGGTTGAAGGGATTGTTAAGAGCCACATATCCAAATTAAAAGCACAGTTCAATTTTCTGCGCGAGCGTATCCCCTTTATGTTATTTCATGAAAAGGACAAGTCCGTTAGGTTTGCATTTTCAACAGCAAATGCAGGGACGAGTATTGTTGATGAAGACTTGGTTAAGAATGCCGACATTCTGCACCTGCATTGGACTAATTCGGGATTTCTTTCTATTACCGATTTGAAAGAATTGGTGAATACCGGCAAGCCTATAGTTTGGACGCTACATGATATGTGGGCCTTTACCGGTGGATGCCATTACTCGGGCACTTGCGATAATTATTTACGAGAATGCGGTAATTGCCTTTTTCTGCGTGATGCAGGTGCGAATGATCTCTCGCACAAGGGCTGGTTACGCAAAGCAGCTCTATTTGCAGGTGCAAAAAATATCACCTTTGTAACCTGCAGTAAATGGCTGGCGAGTGTTGCCAAACAGAGTTCGCTGATAAAAGATATAAGGATAGAGGCTATCCCAAACCCAATTGATATTAATGTTTTTTCGCCGAAGGATAAGGTCAGCGAACGTGTTAAACGCGGTATAGATCCATCCGCTAAAATTATTCTGTTTGGTGCGGCTAATATCAATGATAAACGTAAGGGGATAAGTTATTTGGTGGATGCGTTAAATATCTTAAAGAATAATTATCCCAAAAGAGGAAACATAGAGATGGTGATCTTCGGCAAAAACAAGCATTTTGATGTTACGCAATTGCCGTTTAAAGTGCATGAGTTGAATCTGATTATATCACAGGAAGAACTGGCTGAAATTTACAGTATGGCTGATGTTTTTGTTACGCCATCATTAGAAGATAATCTGCCTAATACTATTATGGAGGCATTGGCTTGTGGTACGCCGGTTGTTGCATTTAACACCGGCGGAATACCCGAAATGATAGACCATCAGCAAAATGGGTATCTGGCCCAATTTAAGTCGGCTGCGGATATGGCTAAAGGATTGTACGAAATGCTCAACACCACTGATAGTACCAAACTATCTGCTAACGCCCGCCAAAAAGTATTGGATAACTATACCAACGAAAAGGTAGCGCAGCAATATATCAACCTGTATAATTCCATCAGCAAATAAATGAAAGCGGCACAGCCTATATTATCTGTAATTACCGTTGTTTATAATAACGTAGCTGATATTGAGCGTACCATGCTATCGGTATTGAACCAAACCTACACAGGTATTGAGTACATTGTTATTGATGGCAAGTCGACCGATGGTACTTTGCAGGTAATAGAAAAATATAAAGACAGGGTAGCCAAGCTGATCAGCGAAAAGGATAAGGGTATTTATGATGCCATGAATAAGGGGTTGGCTGTCGCGACGGGTGACTATGTGATCTTCATGAATTCGGCAGACGAGTTTTATTCGGCGAATACAGTGGCCAATGTTTTTGCGTCGGACGACAATGCTGATATTTATTACGGCGAAACCGAAATGATAGGGGAAGGTGGTGCAAACCTCGGCCAGCGCCGTCATGCTGCGCCCGCTAAATTTACCTGGAGGAGTTTCAAATACGGTATGAGCGTTAGCCACCAGGCTATCTACATAAAGCGTGAGTTGGTTGAACCCTACGATCCGAAGTATAAACTAAGCGCCGATATTGACTGGATATTACGTGCCGCTAAAAAAGCCAAAAAGATCATTAACGTAAACCAATACGTAGCCAAATACCAGGTAGGTGGTATGTCAAAACAAAAGCACCGTCAAAGTTTGAAAGAACGTTTTTATATTATGAAGCGGTATTATGGTTTAGTACCGACATTATTTAATCACATGATGATTGCTTTTAATTTAGGTTGGTATTGGTTGAGACATAAAAGAACCAACGACTAATACCATTAATACGCGTCATTGCGAGGAACGAAGCAATCTCTACATATGCTAATCAGCTTCCTTAATGATTGTGCTGGCTATCGCCGAATCGAATCCATCATATCGACTGTCCTAAGTAGAGATTGCTTCGTTCCTCGCAATGACGCGCGGGGAAATGGATCAACAAAAAAGGGCGATGATTTAGATATCATCGCCCTCTAAAAAATATTAAATTTCTTAAGCCGCCTTCGGCGTTTTCTTTTTATTCTCGGTATATCCGGCAAAGCCTAATGCCAATACCAATAATATAGAACCGGCTAATGAGATATCCTCGCCTGCGTAATAGGTTACCGGGTGGAAGATAAATTCTATTTTATGGTTACCTACCGGTATTTGCGCGGCGCGTAATAAATAATCAGCACGGAAATATGGGGTTTCTGTACCGTCTATCAGCATTTTCCAGCCTTTGTTATAATAAACTTCAGAGAATACTGCTATCTGTGATGTGGTCGAACTGCTTTGGTAAACCATATGGTCGGGGTTATAGCTTACCAGTTTTACAACAGCATTGGTGTCAACAAAGGCATTTTTTTCGTCGATCAGGCCTTTATACTGCTCATCAACAATAGCATCTTCTTTAGGGTTAAAGCTGCTTATAGCCTGCATTTCTTCATCGGCATTTTTAGCATATTTTATATGATGTATAAACCAGGCATGACCACAGGCGGTCTGGTTCAATCGCATGGAAAGGTTTTGAGTTTTTGGATCCTGGTTAATAATGTATTTAACATTCATCATATCCAAAACATCATGATTAATGCTTTTGGTAAATTGATTATCGACCAATTCCTGATAACGTTTTAGTCTTGCTGCTGAATAGCCGCCAAATGATTTATGGAAGAAAGGATTGTACGTGTCAGATAATAACGGCGCTGTTGTGTCAAATACTTTAAAATCAGGATCAGGATCACGCCGTATAAATTGGTCTACCTCGCGTTGTTGCGGCACATTTGATTCTTGTTTATCGGCAAAGTTCTCATCTTTTAGATAACGCTTATCTATCTGCCACATATCAGCCAATATCAATACCAGGAAACCAATTGATAGCATGGTAACATTTATTTTGTTTTTAATAAAACCGAATAATATACCAAAAGTAATAACAACAAATATTAATGAACGGATAGCATCGGTACGTGCCAAACCTATACGATCTTGTATAATAGCGTTTGATATGTTAGTAGCCGCACCGCTATTATTTCCTAAAGCTTGCGTTAATGCCGCTACACCATTTGCCTGGTCTACCGATTTAAAGCTTAATAACAGGTCTGGCAGGGCAATTAATACTAATAATAAGCCGCCGGTTATATACAAGGTAAGCATAAGCTTCTTTAAGACATATTTACTGTCGGCTGTTTCAATAACTTCTTTTATGGCCAGGAACGCCAGTATAGGGAAACAAATGCTGGCCACAGCCAATATTGATTCAACCACCCTAAACTTATTATACAGCGGGAAATAGTTGAAAAACAAATCAGAAACATAAGGCCAGTTAGCACCAAATGATAGCAGCATGGTTAGTATAACGGTAGCTAATAACCACCATTTCATACGGCTTTTTACTATCAATAAGCCCAAAATAAACAGGAAGCATATTACTGCACCAAAATAAAACGGACCGCTGGTACCTGGTTTATTACCCCAATAGGTGCCTAAACCCTGGCTACGGCTTATTTGGTTGGCATATTCTACAGATTTGTTTTCATCGTTGGTTATCGCAAAGAATGCTTTTGCAGTGGCTGAGTTTTGGTCTAATAGTTCAGTACCACTACCACCACCATAAGCATTAGGAACCAAAAAGGTAAGGCACTCGCCAACACCCTGGCTCCATTGGTAAGCATAGTCTTTAGCAAGGCCATTACTTGGCTCGGTAGTATGTTGGGTTAGGTTTGATTGCCCACGGATGGTGTCTTTACCATAATCGTAAGTGCTCCACAATAATGAAGCGTTAACCATTAACGCTATTATTAATGCACCGCCTAAATAGGCTAATGATTTTAAATAAGCACCGGTTGTTTTGGCTTTAATAGCATGGTATAACTCAATGCCTGCCAGAATTAATATGCAGAACATTAAGTAATAGGTCATTTGTACGTGGTTTGAGCGGATCTCCATCGCCAGGAAAAGCGCTGTAAGCGATCCTCCTAAAATATATTTACCACGCAGCGTGAGTATGATACTGGCCAATATAGGGGCAAAATAGGCTATAGCTGTAGCCTGGTTGGCATGCCCGGCCACCAGTAAGATGATATTATAGGATGAAAAGGTGAAAGCGATAGCACCCGCTGCGGATAGCCACGGATTCAGTTTTAATACATTAAACAGGAAATAAGTACCTAACAGCAATATTAAAACAGTATCAATAGGGTTGGGGAATGTCGCTTTTAGCGCCCGAACCACATGCGTAGTTAAATTAGCTTTATAAGGCGCCCATAACTGGAAAGCCGGCATACCGCCAAATATCTGATTGGTCCACAATATGGTGGTGTCTTTTGCCTTGTAAGCATCAATTTCGGTGGTGGTTGATTGCGCACCCGTCACATCGGCCTGCCCTAATACTTTACCCTGGAAAGCGGGTGTGAAGTATAAAAAGCAGATCACTAAAAAAATTCCTGCTATGGCAAAATGAATGCCATTGCGCTTAAACCAGTTACTCATCTAAGTATATTAAAAATGGATATTAATTAATGCTCAAAAATAGAAAATTGCCTGACAATAGGAATTATATGTTTTGAAAGGTTTTGACAGCGATGATTTGTATTAAGCTTTCTTTGTGGCCGATTTTTTTTTGTTCTCGGTATATCCTGCAAAACCCAATGCCATGATCAATAATACAGACCCTGCTAAAGAGATACTTTCGCCTGTATAGTAGGATGCCGGGTGGAAATCGAATTTAATTTCGTGTTTACCTGCCGGGATCTGTGCTGCACGTAATAAATAGTCGGCACGGAAATAAGGAGCAGCTTTGCCATCTATCGTCATGTTCCAGCCTTTGTCATAATATACCTCGGAGAACACCGCGATCTGCGATGTGCCAGAATTGCTTTGATAAGTCATATGGTCAGGGTTGTATCTTATCAACTTAATAGTTGCAGTGGAATCCATTGATAGCGATTGATCTTGAATCAGGCTTTTATACCGTTTGTCAACTATAGCTGTGTCTTTCGGATGGAAACTGGTTATGGCCGTCATTTCTTCATCAGCGTTAGCAACATATTTAACCTGTTTAACAAACCAGGCGTGGCCGCAGGCAGTAGTATTGTTTTGAATGCCGGGCTGTTGTGTTTTAGGGTCTTTACCAATAATGTATTTAACATTCATCATGTCAAGAACATCATGGTTAATACCGGTGCTAAATTGTCTTTCCTGTAATTCGTCAAAGCGTTTTAATTTGGCGGCATGGTAGCCGCCTAAAGATTTATGAAAGAATGATGGGAACGAATCGGAAAATGGATCTTGCGATGTAATGTCAAAGACACGATAATCCGGGTCGGTATCCTGCAAAATAATATTATCTACATTACGTGGAGGAGGCTGTTGCATGTCTTCGCGGGCAACAAAGCTCTCATCTTTCAAATAACGCTTATCAACCGTCCACAGATCAACAAGAGTAAGTGCCAATAAGGTTACAGATAGTAGGGTTAAATTTACTTTTTGCTTAATAAAGGCCCATATTATGCCAAATGCAGTAGCAACAATAAATAACGAGCGCCAGGCATCAGCTTTAGCAATAGAGATCCTGTCCTGCACCAAAGCATCAGCATAGGCATTTGCAACAGAGGCATTGCCTCCCAATTGAGGAGTAAGGTTATTGATAAGCGTTTGATTATTGCTCGCTTTGAACGACAGGAACATATCAGGTACCAGCGCTAATAACAAACACAATCCCCCGGTAATATAAAAGGCAATGGATACCTTTTTCCATATTTCGGCTTTATTAGAGGATGTAATGATCTCTTTTATAGCCAGGAATGCCATAATAGGAAAGCATAGCGTAGCTATAGTTAAAATAGATTCTACCGTTCTGAATTTATTGTAAAGCGGCACATAGTTGAAGAATATATCAGAAACAAACGGCCAGTTTTTACCGAAAGATAGCAACATAACCAATATCACACTACCCAGAAGCCACCATTTAATTCGGTCTTTAACAACCAACAAACCCACGATAAACAAAAAGCAAATAGCCGCGCCAAAATACCAGGGCCCGCCGGTAAAAGGCTTTTCGCCCCAGTACAAATACTGCGCTGATACAGCTTGCGCCTGTGCCGGGTCTATCTGTAAACTTTGTAAAAGTACCTGCACACTTTTTGAATCCGGGCTTAAAGCCCCGGTACCACCGCTTCCATAAACGTTGGGTACTAAAAATGTTAAGCACTCGCTCACGCCCTGGCTCCATGCATAGGCATAATCGCGGCTCAGGCCATTGCTGGGCTCAGGAATTGCTGCACGGCTGGTCAGGTTTGATTTGCCCCGGTTACTTTCTTGTCCATACTCATAAGTGCTCCATAGCATTGACGCGTTTACCGTTAGTGCTAATAAAGTTGCAATAGCAAGGTAGCTTATAGCCGTAAAAAAGATTTTAGTGGTTTTGCCTTTAACAGCATTATAAAGTTCGATACCTATTAGTATAATTATACTTAATAAGAGATAATAGGTCATCTGGATATGGTTTGCCTTTAACTCCATTGCTAAAAAAAAAGCCGTTAATGCGCCGCCCAATAAATACCGACCCCGCAGGGTTAATATAATACCAGCCAATATAGGCGCAAAAAATGCGATAGCGAATGCTTGGTTGGCATGTCCTGTGCCTAATAAGATTATATTGTATGATGAAAAGGTAAAAGCTATAGCGCCTGCCGCCGCAAGCCATGGGTTTAACTTTAAAACACAAAATAATAAGTAAGTGCCAAATAATAATAGCAAAACCGTATCAATAGGTACCGGGAATGTGGCTTTTAATGCTTTTACAACATAGGTGGTAATGTTATTATTGTACGGCACCCATACCTGGTAGGTGGGCATGCCGCCAAATAATTGGTTTGTCCAAAGAATAGTGGTGTCTTTAGCCCTGTAATCACTTACTTCTTTTGACATGGCGGTAGCATGCAATACGTCTCCCTGGCTGAGCACCTTTCCCTGGAATACTGGTTCGAAATACAAGAAAGAAATCACGAAGAATATTCCTGCAATGGCGAAGTGAATGCCATTGCGCTTAAACCAGTTACTCATTTGAGCTATTTAAAAATGGATAATAATTGATACTCAAAAATAGAAAATTGCCTGACAATAGGAATTATATGTTTTAAAAGGTTTTAATTAAAGCCCGTTGCGGGCAACAAAGTATAGCAATACTATGGCTATGAAGGTAATTACGTTAGCAATAATAATAGGTTTGGTATACTCCTCAATATTGCGGCGAATAGTGTAGTAGTTGTAAACCGCCAATAAAGCGATCGATAAAATAAAGAACCAGTTTATTTTAGTGGTCAGCGTAAACAGGGCACCGCAAACTGCAAAGTTTGTAATAATTAACAAAGCATATTTTGGCGTGTTGCTATGCCTGCGCCTGCGGTTAAATATATCGCCTTGTGCCATAAGGGGGCTTATTTTACTTCTTCGTAATCTATAAAATCGCCTTCGTTGTCAGGAATCTTGCCTTTGGGGGTTTCGGGCATATAGTCGACAGTTATGCGACCGGTTGGCTTTTTTTGCTCAGAGCTTTTGTAATTTGTTTGTTGCTGATGTTGTTGTTGCGCTTTGTTGATTACGCTTTGAAAAAGCATAGGCAATGCCCAGCGTACAATGGCCCTTACAATATATAGTAACGCAATGGTTATGAATAGAAAACGAATAAATTCCGGCATCTTATTGAGTTCTTAATAATTAAGTGTACAAATATAATATTATAACGATAAATTTTTTCTGTTATGATGTCACAATTGTTTGATAATGGAATAATAGCTATTGTTACAAGCTGTTTGTATGGATTTTGTCATTTATAGGGTTACTTGCGGCTCTTCTTAACTTCAATAATTGAAATTTGTATGATTGGATTTTGCTTGTTTATGCCCGGCAAAATTTAAAGTTTAATTTTTTAGATAATTAGCTAAACATTTCTATTTTTGTACCAATTAAAAAGAAGTACTATGAACTCAATGGAAGAAGCAAATTCAGAACGTCATTACATATTATTAGTTATTGCTATAATTATAGGTTTAGTAGGTGTGTATCTGCGCTTTGCTGATTTTAGGCATGCTTCGGCAGTAGCTAACGTTATATTGGCTGCTGGTGTAGGTGTTGGACTAAAAGCTATTTTTGCTATTATAAAGTAAATTATACACTCAAGTATATTAAAAAAGGGTTCGGTAAATATTTACCGAACCCTTTTTTGTGACCTTTATTTTTATTTGGGCCGATATTTGGAATCGCTCAGTATTTTTTGCGCATCGTTATTAGTCATTAATTGCGGTAAGGTAACTTCGGGATGTCTGTTCATGTATTCTTTTACAATTTGCCAGCCAGTCCATACGGCAATTTTAGGTGCCGAGTTATTATGATCGCCCAGCTGTGGCGTAAAAGGGGCCTCGCTTACGTAAGTTTGAATTTTTTGATAATCGCTTTCATACAATAAATTTTGCTCTAATAAAAAGCCCCAGATCACGGCTTTATTATCAATGCACCATTTAGCCTGCGCCGGTGTATAGCCTATTTTGGTCGAATCGGGCACATCTGGCAGTATCTGGTCCATAAAGTAAAGGATCTTGCCGTTGTAGATCATTTTAGATAATAACGACTTATCATTATCCCCTTCGGGGAACATATCCTCGCGCGCTATGCCTTCAATAACCCGGGGCGTGATGTTATCCGGCGTGAACCGTCTTGATATATAATGCGGAAAAACTTCTATCAATGCCGGGTAAAACCTGGAGTTTGCACCCAAAAACAGATCAAGCCCTATACCAAAATAGCCATCGCCTACAGAGGTCTGCGCTTTAAAACCGGAGAAATAAGCGTACACATGCGGCATCTTCTTCTGCGGGTAGTAATATTTTATCCGCCTGAAAGCATCGGTCAGTTCAGCCTCTTGTTTAACCAATTTACCTGGATATACAGAATCCACATCGTGTTTTACATCTAAATAAGGGCGGCCTTTAAAAACTGGTCTCAGGATACTAAAATAGCCGGTATCATTAACACTGCCTGCCTGCAGGATCTGTTCGGTGTAGTCGCGGTAAAAATTGCCGTATTTTTTGAACAGGAAAACGGCTTGCTGTTCCATTGGTTTTGTCCGCAGGCCGTCAAAATCGTGGTCAAATCGCTCAATTTTAACATCGATTGGTATATTGCTTACATCGATCTTTTTATTGCGGCCACAGGCTGCTAACAGCACACAAACAATAAAAAATAAATAAATTTGTTTGAACTTATAGAAGGACGATATCATTTTTATACTTTCAACAAATTTAATTTATTATTTGCATTTCGATGCAAGCAGGTACTTGTAATATATGAAACCATCATGAGCTACAATAACAAAAAATGCTCATGATAGCTTCATCACCATAAAAATAATACATATTGATGAAAATAGCGTTAGCCCAGCTTAACTATCACGTTGGTAACTTTGAGTCGAACACGGCACATATCATCCAAAATATACAAAAAGCAAAACAGAATGGTGCCGACCTGGTAGTGTTTGCCGAGTTGTGTGTGTGCGGTTACCCCGCCCGCGATTTCCTGGAGTTTAGTGAATTTATCAACCAGTGCGAAATAGCTGCGCAAAAAATAGCTGCTGTTTGTACTGACATTGCCTGTATAATAGGTTTGCCTATCCCCAATCATAAAACAGAGGGGAAGGACCTGAATAACTCTGCCTATTTTATTGAGAACGGAAAGGTTAAAGCGATTGTAAACAAGGCCCTGTTACCTAACTATGATATTTTTGACGAATACCGCTATTTTGAACCATCGACCGAGTTTAGCTGCATTGAGTTTAAAGGCAAACGAATAGCCCTGACTATTTGCGAGGACCTATGGAACACCATAGAGAATCCGTTGTATATAACCCGGCCAATGGATACGCTGATCAAGCAAAACCCGGATGTGATGATCAACATTGCCGCATCGCCGTTTGCTTATAATCATGACGAAGAGCGTATTGATATTTTAAAGGACAATGCTGCCCGGTACAACTTACCCTTATTTTATGTTAACCATGTTGGCGCACAAACGGAACTGATATTTGACGGCGGATCATTAGTGTTTGATAACACGGGCAAATTGGTGGACGAATTGCCTTATTTTGAGGAAAGTCTTACTTATTATACTTTAAGTGATGATAACAGGATCACTTTTGATCATCCGTCGACCGTAAAAGCAGAGTGTGCAAGTGATATAGCTCAGATCCATGACGCGCTGATATTAGGTATCCGCGATTATTTTAGCAAATCAGGATTTAGTAGAGCGATATTGGGCCTGTCAGGTGGTATCGATTCGGCAGTAGTATGTGCGCTGGCTGCTGAGGCATTGGGTGCTGAAAATGTGATGGCTGTTTTATTGCCATCAAAATTTTCGAGCGATCACTCTATTAAAGATGCCGAGGACCTGGTAACTAATTTAGGTTGCATGAGCGAGACCATCGCCATAAAAAGCATTACCGAAGCGTTTGAAACAGCCCTGCACCCACAATTTAAGGACCTGCCATTTAATATTGCCGAAGAAAATATACAATCGCGCAGCCGCGCTGTTTTGTTAATGGCTATGTGTAATAAGTTTGGCTATATACTGCTCAATACCTCCAACAAAAGTGAAGCAGCCGTTGGCTATGGTACTTTGTATGGCGATATGTGCGGTGGTATTTCTGTTATTGGTGATGTTTACAAAACACAGGTGTTTGAACTGGCCAGGTATATTAACCGCGATAAAGAAATTATCCCGGTTAACTCTATCGTAAAACCACCATCGGCCGAGTTAAGGCCCGGGCAAAAGGATTCTGATTCATTGCCCGAGTATGATATCCTTGATAAAATATTAGCCGA
The DNA here is from genome assembly GCA_040388175.1 of Bacteroidota bacterium. Lineage (GTDB taxonomy): Bacteria > Bacteroidota > Bacteroidia > Sphingobacteriales > Sphingobacteriaceae > Mucilaginibacter. The sequence continues at coordinate 23,607 of JAZKCG010000096.1, forward strand.
ATATATTGAGCATCGTTGCAGCGCTGCCGAGATCATTAAAATGGGTTATGACGAAGCTACTGTACACCGGGCTATAAAACTAATCAATCTGGCAGAGCATAAACGCTACCAAACCCCGCCAATTTTGCGGGTATCGCCAAAAGCTTTCGGCATGGGCAGAAGGATGCCTATTGTAGGGAAGTATTTGCAATAAGACTATCAATCACCACGCGTCAATTGCGAGGAACGAAGCAATCTCTACATAGGATATTCAACTGCATAAACAAAAAGGAGTGATTTTTATCACTCCTTTTTGTTACGTTCAATATTTGGGGAACTTGATTAGCAAGTGTAGGGATTGCTTCGTTCCTCGCAATGACGCGTTAATATAAATGATTCTACCTCAACACCACCTGCAGTTTATCTTCCAGATCAGTACCACGCAGATCTTTCGCTATTATTTTCCCGGTAGGGTCAAGCAGGAAATTAGCCGGGATAGATTGTACATGATATAAAACGGCTGCTTCATTGCTCCAGAATTTAAGATCTGATACCTGTGCCCAGATCAAGCCATCATTTTTAATAGCGTTTTGCCATTTTTCTTTTTCTCCCGGCCTGTCTAATGATACGCCTAATATGGTAAAGTTCTTGTCTTTGTATTTATTATAAGCCCTAACAACATTAGGGTTTTCTGCACGGCAAGGACCACACCATGACGCCCAAAAATCTATCAGTACATATTTGCCCCTTAAAGAAGATAGTGTAACAGGGTTGCCATTTACATCGGCTTGTGTAAAATCGGGCGCTAAGCTGCCAATAGAAGCAGCTTTTGATTTGTCAATGTTTCCTTTAAGTACTTTGGCCATTTCCATATCTTTTATTGATTGGTCTAAGCCGTTATATAAAGCGTCTATTTCTAAAGGATCGCTTCCCTGGCTACCCATCTGGTTGATCACCATTAGGCTGATATAGCTTTTAGAGTGCGTGGCTACAAAGTCTTTTAAGATATGGGTGTATTTGCCTTGCAGAGCCTTATATTTAGCCTGTATATCGCGCTTAAATTCAGGGCTTTGTTGGTCTTTCGGCGTAGCGTTTGCCTGATCATTTAGTTTTTTTGCATCATCATTGATAGGTTTTAGCAAGGTGGCCAGGTATTTATCATCGTCATTTATAGTTGATTCGGTAATAACCGCGTTTTTGATCGAGTCTTTATCTGTGGTAATGGTTGTTGATCCTTTTGCCAGGAAAAAGCGAAGAGCGTCCGCGTTAAGCGCAAAACCTGCAGCCCCGGCCCCGGTATGGTCAATTACTAATATGGAATTAGAAGGTTCTGCAACAAAGCCATTAATCAAGAAACTGCCATTAATTACATCTGTTGAGTCGACAACCTTATTTGCGCCAACATTATAATATAAATAAGCTCGTGCAGGTGTGGTTACTTTACCCACCTTGCCGCGCAAGAAAAAATTTGGAGTAGGGGTTTGCGCAAATACCAATGCAGGCAATACGGCTAATATAAATAAGAATGATCTTTTCATGAATTTTAAAAATACTGTTTACGTTAATTAACGGATAATTGACCTGCGGATTGTCTTTTAGATTAATTTTTGATAGGTACGCCACCAAAGATCAGGCAATTCGCCGGATACGGCTGTTTGGTAATCTTCGTACCTGCACGGCACCAGGTGTGAGCGTTCGTTCTTTGAACCGCCTGTAGGGTAGGGTACCTGCATCCACCAGCGGTCTGATTTTTTGCTTTTTATAAACACCAGTTCGTGGTCGTCATGCATCAAACTGGTTTTGTAAACCAGGTATTGCGATTTGGGTTGTAACGGAAAGTCTTTTTTGCGGTTATATACTCCGTCAATAAAATACCATATCATTTGCGATAGCAGCATGGCGGTTTGCCCGTTGTTATCATAAGCCGGGTTAAACTCATAAAAGCCTATCGAGGTTAGCTTATCACTAAAACCGGCGTAACGACAGATCTGGCAAGCTTCCTCGCCATAAAAACCGTTAGGCGTAGCGTTGGCATTAGCAGGGGCATCTGATGACCGGATAGCGCTGATATCAAAGCTTACCATATTGGCATTGCGTATAGTAGGTTCTGCAATACCTATGTTATTGCTTAAACTACCCAGGCGCTGTACATCAAAATAGAGCTTCTCCATAACCCGCAGGCTATCCTGGCTGGCAAAAAAAGTTTGGTAACCTAAATTGCTGTAGTTGAATAGGAAGTTTGGCTCATGCAGCAGTATTTTACTGAGGTAGGAGGTCGATGTTGTTTCAATGCTCTCCATGTTCTCATCATCTTCCAGGTCGAAATGCGAATCGATCACCACCAGGTCAACTTTTTGTTCCAATGTTTCATACCCCAGGTATTGGGCGTAGGTCAGGTCCTGCCCGCCGCCAATAATTAAAGGGATGATGTCTTTCTTGATCAGCTCGGCAACTACTGTTTTAAGGGCGTAGTAAGTATCGGTAACTGTTTCGCCCTGGCGGATATTACCCAGGTCGACTATTTTGGTGGTATAGGCACCTTCGTGCAGCTGGTATAGTTTTTCGCGTACATAATCTGGTGCTAAAGCGCATCCCGAGTTATTGATGGCATTCCTGTCGTCCTGAACACCGATAATAGCAATATCGGTAGGTTGATCCAAGTCCGGTAAATCATCCACATAGCAGGTTATCTTACTACCTAAGTGGCTGGTATAATACCCATTCTTAGGGCTGATGTTTGTTAGATCGATGGGTGTAAACAGGTAAGATAAGGACATGTTGTTGATATGCGAATATGCAGCTGTGCAAATATGCAGATTGATGTGCAGATGTGCAAATGCGGATGAGTGGATGTGCAGATATGCAAATGTGCGGATAAAATCCTCTTTATCGCTTGCGAAAGAGAGGGTGAACGAGCGCAGCAATGTTCGGGTGAGTTATTCTGCGATAGGCGCTACAAAAACAAAAGAGGTGCCGAGCATTGCTCAACACCTCTTTAATACTTATAATTTAAATTCGAAATCGAAAATCCGATATCCGAAATTAAAAATTACTCTGCTACTACTGTAAAAGGTACTTGTACCTTAACTTCTTTGTGCAGGTTCACAATCGCGGTGTAATCACCAACAAATTTTGGTTCCTGATCAAAAGTAATACGACGACGGTCAACTTCAAAACCCTCTTTCTTCAATGCATCAGCAACTTGTATTGTGTTGATAGCACCAAATATTTTTCCGGTTTCACCTGCTTTAGCACCGATAGTAAGTTTAATGCCTTCTAAACGGGTTGCAATAGCATCAGCATCCTTGCGTATTTTTTCTTGTTTAAATGCAGCTTGTTTCAGGTTTTCGGCTAAAACTTTACGTGCAGATACAGTAGCTAATATGGCGTATCCTTTAGGAAAAAGAAAATTACGGCCATATCCTGGTTTAACGGTTACTACATCGTCTTTATCACCCAGGTTTTTTATGTCTTGTTTTAAAATAACTTCCATTGTCTTTTACCTCCTGATTATTTTAATGAGTCTGTAACATAAGGTAATAAACCAATGTGGCGCGCACGTTTAACGGCTTGGGCCACTTTACGCTGAAACTTTAATGAAGTACCGGTTAAACGGCGAGGTAATACTTTACCCTGATCATTAATAAACTTTAATAAAAAGTTAGCGTCTTTGTAATCAATATACTTAATACCATTCTTTTTAAAACGGCAGTATTTTTTACGGTTGTCCTCTACTTTAGGGGCGGTTACGTATTTAATTTGGTCGTTTGCCATTAGTTTGCTTCCTCCACTTTAGCTGCAGGTTTCTTGTTAAAGGCACCACTGCGTTTTTTCTCATTGTAAGCTACGGCATGTTTGTCCAAAGCTATTGTCAGGAAACGCAAAACACGCTCATCGCGTCTTAACTCGACTTCCAATTTGTTAATTAAATCACCTGGAGCCCTAAATTCAGTTAAGTGATAGTACCCTGTTACTTTCTTTTGAATAGGGTACGCTAATTTTCTCAAACCCCAATTATCCTCCTGGACAATTTCGGCTCCGCCATCGGTAAGAGTTTTGCTGTATTTGGCTATTGCCTCTTTAGCTGTCTCTTCTGATAACAACGGGGTTAGAACGATCACGATTTCGTACTGTTGCATTATTATACTTTGATTTTTAATTAATTAACCCGACAATTCGGGGCTGCAAATGTACTAAGTTATTTTTATTTATCAAATAGAAAGCGCTTTAAAATCAGGGCAGACGCATTAAAATAAACTTTGATAATAGTTTATAAACAGTTGATATT
>JAZKCG010000097.1:0-32815 GCA_040388175.1 Bacteroidota bacterium
AGAAGCAACAGCCAGTAAGGGGGCTTATTATCGTAGCTTAACATGGCAGGAACGCTTACGTATCGCAAACTATTTAAATAGCATAGCGTACAATTATCCCGAAAATGCTCCACCACGTATGGATAAAACCTTTTTTAGTATGAGGTCACGAAAATAAAATGGGGAATATTTTTAATGAAGATTTCAGAGATTTTATTCATCAACTAAATGTCAACAACGTAAGGTACATTTTGGTTGGAGGCTATTCTGTTATTCTACATGGATATTCGCGAACTACCGGTGATATGGATATTTGGGTAGATCGGACTTCTGGAAACTACAATAAAATAAAACAGGCATTTTTTGATTTCGGAATGCCTGTTTTTGACATGACGGAGGATGCCTTTTTGAACAATGAAAGTTTAGACGTTTTTTCCTTTGGCAGACCACCTACATCAATTGATATGATGGTAAAAGTAAAGGGACTTCATTTTAATGAATGCTTTGATAACTCTGTTTTTTTTGATGAAGATGGACTACAAATAAGAACGATACATTTGAATAACCTTATTAGTGCAAAAAAAGCATCGGGCCGTTCTAAAGATATAAATGATCTGGAAAACCTTGATCCTAATAAGTCCTAATTTCAACAATTTTTTCAAGAATCAATTCACCAACAGCTTATACCCCTTACCATGCACATTAATGATCTCGACAGATGGATCATCTTTTAAATACTTGCGGATCTTACTTAAAAAAACATCCATACTGCGGCCGTTAAAGTAGTTATCATCATGCCATATATGCAGCAGGGCTTCTTCGCGGGTCAATACTTCATTCTTTTTAATGCAAAGCAACCGTAACAACTCACCCTCTTTGGTCGATAATTTTTGCTGGGTGCCATTTATGCCGATCAACTGGGTAGTATAATCAAAATCGTAGTTGCCGATCTTAAAGCGGGTAGGCAGTTGTTCTTCCTTTTTTTCGGCACTATCCGTACGTTTAAGCAGGGCGTTAATGCGTAACAATAACTCTTCTATCCGGAAAGGTTTGGTGATATAATCATCGCCACCCAGGGTAAAAGCCTCGGTCTTATCCTCTATCATGCCTTTAGCCGTGGCAAAAATTATGGGCACGTGGGGGTTTATTTTACGAACATCTTTACCTAAGGTAAAGCCGTCTTTTTTTGGCATCATTACATCCAGTATCAGCAGGTCATAACTTTGTTTGGTAAAAGCCAGCAAACCCTGATCGCCATCGGTACATAAAACAACATCAAATTTACCTTTTAATTGCAGGTAATCCTGAAGCAGTAATCCCAGGTTAGGATCATCTTCAACCAGTAATATTTTTTTCATAGGTATAAGGTAAATATGGTTATTATTTTACGATCAGGCCCCCTGAAACTTCAGCTCAAACTCCGACCCCTTATCCTTCTCTGAGCGTACATTTATGGTACCGTTCAATCTTTTCACTACCGTATTAACATAACTCAATCCCAGCCCAAACCCCTTTACGTTATGTACGTTACCGGTAGGTATGCGGTAAAACTGTTCAAATATCTTGGTCTGCTGATCGCGGCTCATGCCAATGCCTTTATCGGCCACCTTAATAATTACATGACCGTTCTTGTTTGAACTGCTAATGGTTATCTGTGGTTTGTCTTCACTATATTTTATAGCGTTGTCGATAAGATTATATAGCACGTTAGAGAAATGCAACTCGTCTGCACTAATCATCGCATTATCTGCATCCAGCTCCATGATCACCTTAGCATCACATTTTTGCAGTTTCAGCGCCATGCTGTCAACCACTACGCTAATCATTTCATTAACGTCCAACGGCTTTTTCTCCAGTTTAAAGTCGTTTTGGTCTATCTTAGCTATGTTTAGTACCCGTTCAATATGGCTGCCCAAACGCTCATTCTCTTCATATATGATATTAGCCAACCGGGCTATCCGGCTTCTATCAATAGCAACTTCGCTATCTTTCAAAGCCTCGCTGGCTATCATGATGGTAGATACAGGAGTTTTAAACTCGTGAGTCATGTTGTTAATAAAATCAGTTTTCATTTCAGAGATCTTTTTCTGCCTGATGATGGAGAAAAGCGTATATCCAAAACAAAACACCAACACTAATAACAAGCCGCCGGTAATAGCCAGGTTGGCGGTCATTTTGCCTAATATCGAGGAGCTTTTTTGGGGGAAAGTTAATTTGATCAACCCCGGATCATTGATAACCTCTTCTTTAAATATTTGTGTTGTATAAGTATCTTCTGGTGTAAAAACTGGTTTAGCCCCCGTCTTATCCATCGCGGTCGAATAAATTACCGAGTCATTCTTGCTTTGCGTTATCTCATAGCTAAAAGGCAAAGGAATACCCTGGTTGTGTAATTCTGTGCGTAACAAGGTATCTACCCAAAAAGGGTTGCTGATCCGCTTTTTTAAAGGTTCGCCGGATCTCTGGTATTCTTCGTATACGTTTTGTATAACATTTTTAGGGGTACTGGCTTGTGCATTCTGTAGCGAGTCGGCCGCAAGCATTTTCTTTACGCGGTTAACCTGGTTTTCTTTTTGTATGCGCTCCTGCTCTTCCAGCCAAAGCGGGTTGATCGTTCTTTTAACGATCAATTGTTCGCCAAGTTGCGCGTCAACATAAACATAGCGCTGTATAAGGTATTTATTTACCTTTTTATGTTTACCTACCCCATGTGCGTCAGGGTTTTTTATAACAGGGATCAATTTCCCGTAAGATTCACCAAACTCATCCGTATACGCTATTAAATGCAATTGTACGTTACGCTCTAACTCCTCCAGTTTTTGACGCATCAACATACGTTTCAAGCTATCGCGCAATACTGTTAACTTATGCTTGCGGCGCAGTTGTTTCTGCATCGAATCTTTATTGGCCGAAGCAACGCTATTAAATTGCCCGTTATCTGATATTTCGATGGTTTGACTTTCTTCGGGCTTAGCTGGTGTAGCTATGTGTTGCGCCTTGCTCATTAAGAAATTATTAGCATCCTGCTTTTTCAGCTTTTCAACCACATTACTCAACGCTTCGTTAACAGACCGGTCAAAAAGGCTGGATTGCATTTTGTAAGATTGCATTAAAAAGTACAATTGCATGGCAACCACACCCACTAGTGCAAAACTCATCAATCCAATAATTACCCTGATGCTACTTTTTTTCAACCTGTTTATCTATATATGTCTAAACAAAAATATTTTAAATAAAGCGATAATAACGGCTTTTAACAATTTTTAACATATGTGGGTAAGGTAAAAAGGTTTTATTGGCAGACACCGCCCTTGTAAATGAAAAATATAAACAAATAACTACCTTTAAAGCATAAATTAACTGAGTAATGAAGAAAACAACATTAGTACTTGCTATGGCAGCACTGACTATGGGTGCATGTGCCCAGCAAAACAAAACCGCTATGAAATATGCGCCCATTATCAACGCAGAACTGGCCAACAAACATTTAAGCATTTTAGCGTCTGACGCTTTTGAAGGACGCGAGACTGGTAAACCCGGCGCCGATAAGGCCGCACATTATATAGCCGATCAGTTTAAAGCATTGGGCCTGCAGCCCATTGTAAATGGCTCTTACTTTTTTGATGTACCGGTAGTTGAAAGCACTTTTACTGTGAATGCGTTAACTATAAACGGTACGCCATATACTATTGGTAAAGATTTTAACGCCGCCGGCGGCATGGAAACCAAAAAGCTCTCTGCCAGCGATATTGTTTTTATAGGATATGGCATAGGTGCCGATAGCTACAACGATTATACTAACATTGATCTGACCGGAAAAGTAGTAGCTTATATCAATGCCAATGAGCCGATGATGGACGGAAAATCTAAAGTTTCTGGTACGGATAAATTATCAGACTGGAGCACTAACCGCAACAAGCGCATCCAATTTATCCAAAGTAAAAAACCCGCCCTCATCCTGGCTATAAACCCGGTCGCTGTTGTTCGCAGAAATAGCGGTGCGCGCATGTCTTTAAAACGCGAGAATACTTCAATGCCTGCACCTGTCTATACTGTATCATCAGCTATGGCTGATGAGTTGTTAAAAAGTTCGGGCAAGACCTTTGCTGATTTAAAATCGGCCATCGACCAAACCGGGACACCACAAACCCAAACCATTAAAGCAGCTATAGAGACGAGCTATGCCGGTACAGAAACACCGGTTAAAGCAGTTGATGTTGTAGGCTTTTTACCGGGTACTGATCCTAAATTAAAAGATGAAGTGCTTGTGATATCTGCCCACTATGACCATATCGGCTTAAATCCCCCGGGATCAAAAGATATGGTAAATAACGGAGCCGATGACGACGGCTCCGGCACTACCGGCATTTTAGAGATAGCCACAGCCTTTGCCAAAGCAGCAAAAGACGGGCACTCGCAACGCCGCAGCATTTTGTTTTTAGGTAATGTGGGCGAAGAAAAAGGTTTGTTAGGCTCTGAGTATTATACAGACCATCCGGTAATACCTTTGGAGAGAACCATTGCCGATCTGAACATTGATATGATTGGCCGTGTAGGTGAAGAATATACCGGCAAGCCCGATTCTGCCAACTATGTGTATGTTATTGGCTCGTCTATGTTGAGTACAGATCTACACAAAGCCGGCGAGAACGCGAACAATACGTATACCAAACTTAACCTTGACTATAAATATGATGACGCTAACGATCCTAACCGCTTTTATTACCGGTCTGATCATTACAATTTCGCTAAGCATAATGTGCCCATCATATTCTATTTTAACGGGGTACATGCCGACTATCATCGCCCGGGCGATGAGGTAAGCAAGATCAATTTCCCTTTATTGGCCAAACGCGCTCAACTGGTATTTTATACCGCCTGGGACCTGGCTAATGCCGATAAGCGCCCTGTTGTTGATGGAAAAAACACAAGATAAAACCATGCAGAGACGCAATATTTTGCGTCTCCAGCAAATATTTCAATATAAGAGGCGCAAAACATTGCGCCTCTTTTTTGTTAAGCAAAATATCTAATTTAGCAGCATGACAAGTATTGCCGGGGAATTTTTAGTTGACGCCGAAAACAAAGCGTTTGACACGGACCATCGCAGGATCATCAATTACAATATTGGTAAATACGACGTGGCCGTAAACCGCGGCTTGTCAAGACTGATCAACCTGGAAAATGCCAAACACAAGGGCCATGTATTAAAATGGCGGGTAATGGAGAACCTGGATAAATTCCTTCCAGAATTTGAAGCCAACTTTCAAAAACGCGGTGGTAAAGTTATCTGGGCCAATGATGCTGCCGAGGCTAATAAAGAGATCCTGAGTATTCTGCAAAAAGCAGGCGCTAAAACGGTGGTTAAATCCAAATCGATGGTTACCGAGGAGATCGAGCTAAACGAGTTCCTGGAACACAACAATATCCAATCATTAGAAACCGACCTGGGCGAATATATTGTACAACTGCTGGGGCAAAAGCCTTATCATATTGTAACGCCGGCCATGCACTTGTCAAAAGAAGATATAGCCAAACTTTTTAACGAACGCTTTGGCACACCCATAGATGCTACGCCCGATCAGCTCACCCAAAAAGCACGCGAATTGCTCCGCGAAAAATATGTAAGGGCCGATGTGGGTATAACCGGAGGAAATTTTTTAATTGCCGATACCGGAAGCATAGCCATAAGCGAGAACGAGGGCAATGCGCGCTTGTGTACCACCTTCCCTAAGATCCATATCGCTATTGTGGGGATAGAGAAGATCATCCCATCAATTACGGACCTCGATCTATTCTGGCCGATGCTGGCAACACATGGCACCGGGCAAAACTTAACGGTTTATAATACCATACTAAGCGGACCGCGACAATCAGCAGAAACTGATGGCCCCGAAGAGATGTATGTGATATTACTGGATAATGGCCGTACCAACTTGCTGGCGCAGAAAGACCAGCGCCAGGGCTTATACTGCATCCGTTGCGGGGCTTGCTTAAATGCCTGCCCTGTTTATAAAAATATTGGCGGCCATACTTATAACGCGCCTTACAGTGGGCCCATCGGTTCTATTATTACCCCGCATTTACAGGGCATGAAAGACTTTAAGCATTTAAGTTACGCTTCAAGTCTGTGCGGTAAATGCACTGAGGTTTGCCCGGTAAAGATCGATATTCATAAAATGTTGCTGCTTAACCGCCGCGACGCGGTTAATGAAGGCCTGGTGCCAACCAAAGAAAAATGGGGATGGATGTTTTGGCAAAAAGGCATGTTAAGCCGTAAGTTGGAAGACTTTTTCAGCGGCAAAACAAAGAACAAGCTCTTAACCACTTTCTTTAAAAAGACCTGGGGACATTATCGCGAAATGCCAAAAGTTGCCGACAAGTCATTTGCCGAACAATGGCGTGAAAAAAATCAACCTGAAAACTAAAAAATATGCGCAGGATAATCTTAAATATGGCGGTAAGCCTTGATGGCTATATCGCAGGCCCGCAGGGTGAAACAGATTGGTGCCTAACCGACCAGGATTACGGCATGGAAGCTTTCTTCGACAGCACAGATGCCATATTTATGGGCCGTAACAGTTATGACATTATTGATGGTTTGCCCAGCCCGTTTGCTGATAAACAGATCTATGTGTTTACAGATTCGCCTTTTTTGATCCCGAACAATGACATCATTGTTGTACCCAGTAAAGATTTCCTGAAAGATATACAAGCCATTCGCGAATTACCGGGTAAGAACATCTGGCTTTTTGGCGGCGCTACTTTACTGTCGAGTTTTATCAAGCATAAACTGATCAACGAGTTTATTATCTCCGTCCATCCGATAGTATTAGGTAGTGGCATACCCTTGTTTTTTGATATCCGGGAAAAACTGGACCTATTGTTTTTAGCCAGCGAAACTTTTTCGAGCGGACTGATCCAGCTTAAATATGCCATCAAACCTAAATTTGACTTTGGCATTCTGGACCAGCAGCTATCTTCTTTAAATTAATATGCCTGCCAACCCGCAAGAAGAATACGGCAATATAGATATCTACCTGTTTGATCAATTATTAAAAGGCACTTACAGTAATTGCAACAGGGTATTGGATATTGGCTGTGGCAGCGGGCGCAACCTGCATTATTTTTTAAGGAATTGCTACGAAGTATTTGGGGTTGATCAAAACCCGGATGCTATTATTTCAACACGATCATTATCAGCATCGCTGGCACCTAATAATCCTCCAGAAAACTTTAGTGTAGCTGCTGCAGAGGCATTACCTTTTGCAGATGAGTCTTTTGATTTGGTGATCAGCAGCGCAGTACTCCACTTCGCTAAAGGCGGGCAGCATTTTGATGATATGGTAAGCGAAGCTTTCCGTGTGTTAAAACCTAAAGGCTATTTCTTTGCCCGTTTGGCATCTGATATCGGGATAGAATCGTCTGTGAAAAGTATCGGCGAGGGTCGGTATTTATTACCTGATGGCTCGGCACGATTTTTGGTTAATGAAGATATGCTGCTTGGCTATACCCAAAAATTCGGCAAGCTTCATGAGCCTATCAAAACCACCAATGTACAAAATTTACGCTGCATGACCACCTGGTGCGTGCAGAAGTTTTAAATATCGCACAATTACTCACATACTAATTCTACCCATTCTGTTTACTTTTTACATCCAAACAACAATTTTTTGTATAAACTTGCATTACAATAGGTAGCAAACTATTGTAATGTTATGAACGACGAATTTTACCGGCAAATATTAAACAAACAACAACTGGCAGAAGCCGTGCCTTCTAATAAGGAGATCACGGCCTGGGCCATGCAGGTAATCCGTTTGTTGTTTCCGGAACAGTCTAAGAAAGTCTTTATTTCGATAGGCCAATTACAAGACGAATTTACAAAGCTGGAAGAAGAGCTGTTGCATATCATGAATGTGACTAAAGCCTGCAAGGATTGCGACAATAAAGAACGGGCCAGGAACTTTTTCGGGCAACTGCCCGAACTATACCGCATATTGAACACCGATATCCAGGCCATTTTTAATGGCGATCCGGCCGCGCGCAGCGAATTTGAGGTTATCCGTACCTACCCGGGATTTTTTGCGATATCATTTTATCGCCTGGCCCATAGCCTGTGCAAATTTGATGTGCCGCTGATCCCACGGATATTAACCGAATACGCGCACTCTAAAACGGGGATAGATATACACCCGGCTGCCGAGATAGATGAATACTTTTATATTGACCATGGCACCGGCATTGTAATTGGCGAAACCAGCCAGATAGGCAAAAACGTAAAGCTTTACCAAGGCGTAACTTTAGGTGCGCTAAGCGTAGCCAAGTTTATGGCCAATACCAAGCGCCACCCAACGGTAGAAGATAATGTGGTGATCTACTCGGGTGCTACCATATTGGGTGGCGAGACCATTGTAGGGCATGATAGTGTTATAGGTGGGAATGTTTGGCTGACCAAATCTGTCGAGCCGCATTCAAGAGTTTACCATGCACCAATGGTAAAAGTTTTAAAAAGCAACGAATAATATGGCAACACTAATCGACCTTATTGGCAACACGCCGCTGGTTGAAATTAAACGGCTTAACCCCAACCCTAACGTTAAGATATATGGCAAGCTGGAGGGCAATAACCCCGGCGGCAGTGTAAAGGACCGCGCAGCCCTGAACATGATAAAAAGCGCTTTAGAGCGCGGCGATATTAAACCAGGCAGCAAACTGATAGAAGCAACCAGTGGCAATACTGGCATAGCTTTAGCAATGATAGCCTGTTTATATGGTTTAGAGATAGAACTGGCCCTGCCATCAAACTCTACCAAAGAACGCACACTGGCCATGGAAGCCTTTGGCGCTAAAGTAACCTTGTTAGAAGGCATTGAGGCCTGTCGCGACTATGCCGAAGACAAGGCCGCTAATGAAGGTTATTTTATATTGAACCAGTTTGCCAACCATGATAATTACGGGGCGCATTATAAGACCACCGGTCCAGAGATTTGGCGCGATACCAACCAGCAGATCACTCATTTTGTAAGCGCGATGGGTACCACCGGTACGATCATGGGTTGCTCTAAGTTTTTAAAGGAAGTTAATCCTGATATCCAGATAGTGGGTTGCCAACCAACCGAAGGCTCGTCTATCCCCGGTATTCGTAGATGGCCCGAGGCTTATTTGCCAAAGATATTTGACCCGTCGCGCGTCGACCGTGTAATGGATATTGCAGAAGCCGACGCGGTTGCCATGACCCGTAAACTGGCTCGCCAGGAAGGTGTATTTGCTGGGATGAGCAGTGGCGGCGCTTTATCGGCAGCCATCAAACTGGCCGAAGAACTGAAAGAAGGTGTGATTGTATTTATTTGCTGCGATAGAGGAGATAGGTATTTGAGTAGTGGGTTGTTCGGGTAAGAAAAGACACCTACTATCACCGCTGTTTGTGTCCTCACAAACAGCTTTAAAGAACAAAAAAGGTGTCTGTGAAGACACAGACACCGGGGAACTACTTTTTATACCTATTTGATCTTCCTCGCCGTTACACCTTCATTGGTGATCTTCACCGGCAGGATATGCCCTTCGGCATCAAAGTACATTTTATCTATACAGGTTACTCTATGGTTACCATCTGTTTCGCCAAGCGGCCTGCGGTGGTAAACAATATACCATTCGTCTGTTTTAGGGATATTTATAACCGAATGGTGGCCTGCGCCGGTAGCGATGGTGATATCCTGTTTTAAGATCACATCGATACGGTTAAATGGACCGGTTGGCGAATCGCCAATAGCGTAAGCTACACGATAGTTGGGGCCTGTCCATCCGCCTTCGCTCCACATCAGGTAGTATTTTCCTTTACGTTTAAACATCACCGGGCCTTCCACATAATCTTTCGGGGTGATAGATTTGTAGGTCTCGCCATCAGCGAAAGGCTCAACGCCTGTAAAGTCGTCTTTCAATTTGGTGATGTTGCAATGTCCCCATCCACCATAGATCATATAATACTTACCATCGTCATCTTTAAACACAAACTGGTCTATTGGCTGTGCTCCATTAATGATCTGGCCTACCAACGGTTTACCCAAAAGGTCCTTAAACGGACCATCGGGCTTATTGGCGACAGCCACGCCTATACCACCTACCTGCTGGTTATTCTGAATATCGTTAGCACCAAAGAAAATATAGTACTTGCCACCCTTTTCAGTAACAGCCGGCGCCCACATAGCGCGTTTGGCCCATTTTACATTGGCGCTATCCAAAACATGCTCATGTTTTGTCCAGTTCACCAGGTCGGTTGATGAAAAGGCATCCATGTAAACCTGTTTGCCATAAGGTGCCGAATAAGTAGGATAAACCCAGTAGGTTTTCCCGAAGATCTTAGCTTCCGGATCGGCATACCAACCCTGTGCTATAGGGTTGCCTGATGTGGTTTTGGGCGCATCCTGCGCAAAAGTTACTCCTGCCGACAAAGCAAGAATAGCAGTAAGTTTAAAACGTGCGATAGTTCTCATGTCGTAAATTTTAAAGGCTCTAATTTAAAGTCTCCCCTTTGGGGAGATTAGAGGGGTCGGTTTATTTCTTCCAGGCGCGTTTTTTGCCCCTGTTATTTCGGTTTTGATTTGGTTTTGCTTCGTGTTTTACTTCTGCAATGCTCAGTAAATGCTCAGGCAATGTATGTTGCGTAATCTTCCTGTCCATTAACTCTTCAATAGCCTTTAAACGGCGCTCATCCCTATGATTAACAAAAGTAATGGCTGTACCTTTAGTTTCTGCCCTGGCGGTACGGCCAATGCGGTGGATATAATCTTCGGCATCGCCGGGTACATCATAGTTTACCACCAGGTCTATCCCCTCCACATCTATGCCGCGCGATAATGCGTCGGTACCAATTATGATAGGCAATTGCTTGTTCTTGAAGCGTAGTAAGATCTCCTCGCGGTCCTTTTGTTCCAGGTCAGAGTGGAAGGCTTCAGCCTTTAGGTTAATACCTTTTAGTTCTTTATATAAAGCCTTTACAATCTCTTTACGCGATGCAAAGATGATGGTGCTTAAATAATTGCCATCTTTTAACAAGTGCTGCAACAAAGGTGTTTTTTGCTGATCATGTAAGCGGTAGATCTGCTGATCTATACCCACTGCCGGTTGCGATATAGCGATGTTGATCTGCTCCGGATTAATTAATACCGACTTAGCCAGATTACGGATCCGCCCCGGCATGGTAGCCGAGAACAATAACGTTTGACGCTCTTTTGGCAGGTAACTGATGATCCGCATGATATCGTCAGAGAAACCCATGTCAAGCATTCGGTCGGCTTCATCTAATACCAAGTGGTCGATCTTATTTAGCTTTAAAATGCCTGACGTAAGGTGCGCTATCAGCCTGCCCGGTGTGGCAATTATGATGTTTACGTTATTTTGGATACCCCGTCGCTGCTGCTCGTAAACATGCCCATCGCCGCCGCCAAATACCGCTATGGAGCTGATGCCTGTAAAATAGGCCAGCCCTTCTACCTGTTGGTCTATCTGCTGCGCCAACTCGCGGGTTGGGGTTAGTATTAGGGTACTGGTATGATCTTTTTTGGTTCGGCCAATTTGCTCTAATACCGGCAATAAAAAGGCAGCGGTCTTACCGGTACCTGTTTGTGCGCAAGCTATCAGATCTTTTCCTGCTAAAATAAGCGGAATGGCCATCCCTTGTATGGGTGTTGGGGTGGTGTACCCCATGCTGGTAATGCCTTCTGTTAACTCGTCGTTAAAATTAAAATCCTGAAATGTCACTCTATTTTTTTGTGTGCGACAAGATAAGCAAAATTGTTGTCTTAGCGGTATTTACGGGTCATCTTGACATAGTTGCCACTAATTCACACTGGTAATTGGCCTTTTACCAGTAGTAAAAGATGACGTTTTCCGGGCATCAACCATTATACAGGTAGTAAAAAATGGCGTTTATCGGGTATCGATGCTTTTACCGGTAGTAAAATTTGGCATTTATCGGGTATTGGGGGTTATGCCGGTAGTAAGCTTTTGGTTTAACTTATTTATAATTAGATATTTAATAAAATTCAAAGAACAAAGTGATGATTTTGAAACAAATCATTGTTGTGTTTTTGGTGGCGGATGATCCATCCGGATATTAGCTGTGGCTCCTTACAATATACGAAAAATACGTGGGATAAATGGTGACGCAAATTGAATAGCTATATAGCGCAAGTCTTAGCGCGGTGGAAAAAAGCGGTAGCCTGACTTGTGCTTCATGCAGAATGCTAAGCCCAAGTCGGGCCATTGCTCAGCCATTGGCGCTAAGACTTGCGCTATACGGTTTCTTCAACAATCACTGTCAAAACCACAACACCCCTATTCCCGTAAGTCCCAAAACAACATCACTACTCAATGAAATACACAACCAAACTCATTTGCCTTTTTATTTTATGCGGATTATTAACCAACGCCCGGGCACAAACCATAGATACCGCAACCATCCACAAACGCACCATCAACCGCAACTTTAACGAGATCTACACCCAAAATCTCAAACTATCCACCTTTGGCAACGATTATGGCGGCCCCAATAAAACCATGCTAATATCCGACCTGGTCGGGAACTTCGTATTGGTAAACACACCCAAACTACCCTTTTTTGTGGTAGCGACACCCGAGATCAGCATCCGTCTTTTTTCGGCATTTGGTTCGCCGGTTAAGTCGCCAAGTTATATGCCGGGATTTGCCATTTATTTTAAGGCGAATAGTGATAGCTACCATCCCAAGTTCTTTTCTGTCGGATATAACCACCACTCTAACGGTATTGAAGGCCCAACCGCTAACACCAACGGGACTATCAATGTAGATAGCGGTAAGTTTACTACTAACTTTTATACTTTCTTATATCATACCGGTACACTTACCGATAAAGAGAACCTAATCATTAACAATTATCAATCTGCCGGGTTAGAATTGCATGCCGCTTTAGTTGGGCTGGGTTACGCGCATGCACTGGCCGGGAAATATGGCTGGGTGCGCGCAAAAGGCAACTGGACCTATAGCCTTGCCAAAAAGTATGATGACCCTATCGACCCCAACAAAAAAGAATTTCACGACTGGATGCGCCTACAGTTAGATCTGCAATACATTATGGATAAATACAACGGCTACAGTTTTGGCGAGGTTAAAAAACGATTAAACGTTGGCCTTAAATATTATTACCAGCTACCGTTTATGCAAAACGTGGCCTTTATGTTAGGTGGGGGTTATCGTGGGCAGGATGAGTATAATATTTACTTCCAGGATAGCTATGCTTATTTTACTTTTGGGCTTGCAGCGGGGCTATCTTTCGGCACTCGGCATAAAAGATAACCCCGGGCAAGGTTATGACTGTATATAATTCTGTAACTGTTCGATAGTAGCCTCGTGCGAGAGGATGGTTTCTGTAACCACATCGCTCATGGATATAATGCCTACCAGCTTATCATAACTAAAAACCGGCAGGTAGCGCAGTTTACTTTGGGCCATGATATGCATACAGCTATCAATAGTATTGTCAGGCAGCACACGGGGTATGTTGGTGGTCATGATCTCGCCTACTGTAGTATGTTCAGATGAGCGGCCTTCCAGAATAACCTTACGTGCATAATCGCGTTCGGTAAGCACACCTGCATATTCGCCTTGCGCGGTAATAATAATAGAACCAATGCTTTTATCAGCCATTAATTTTAAGGCATTCAAAACTGAAGTATCTGCATCAATAGCAAACACGTTACTGCCCTTGCGGGCAAGTATATCTGAAACTTTTCTCATAGCACTTGGGGTTTAGTGAATATCTGGTTATACCAAATATAACAATATACAAACAAAAAAGACCTCAAATTGAGGCCTTTATATTAACAATTGTTAAGTTCTTTTGTTTATTATTTAATCCCTGTCGCGGCTTAGTTTGGTAAACTGCAGCGGGTTTTCATTTAACTCCAACCCTTCTATACGGTGTTTAGCTATATGCAGGGCGGTAAATATCGCTTCGCGGAAAGAGATCTCTGATGCCAGGTTTTTTCCGGCGATATCAAACGCTGTACCATGATCCGGCGATGTGCGTACAAATTTTAATCCCGCAGTAAAGTTAACGCCCGATTCGAACGCTATTTGTTTAAAAGGGATCAGCCCCTGGTCGTGATACATGGCCAACACCGCGTCAAACTGCATATAGGTAGCATTGGCAAAAAAGCCATCGGCAGCATACGGGCCAAAGGCTAGTATATCATTAGCCCTTGCTTCTTCAATAGCAGGGATGATGATATTTTGCTCTTCGTTACCTATCAGGCCATTGTCGCTGGCATGGGGGTTCAACCCTAATACCGCTATCTTTGGTTTACGGATCCAGAAATCATCACGCAGACTGTTATTCATCAGCTTTAGCTTGCCCAATATTTTTTCTACGCTGATACTTTCGGCCACTTTAGTAATGGGTATATGGCCGGTAACCACGCCTACACGCAGGGTGTCACTCACTAAGAACATTAAAGAGTCGGCAGCGCCGGAGCGGTCATGTAAATATTCGGTATGGCCGGGAAAGTTAAAGTCTTCGCTTTGTATGGTATCTTTATTGATAGGGGCGGTCACTAATGCGTCTATCTCGCCGCTTAACAGGTCGGCGGTAGCGCGCTCTAACGAAGCAAAGGCATACTTACCCACTTCTTTATTAGCTATGCCGGGTTCTATCTTTACATCCTCTTCCCAGCAGTTGATCATGTTGGCACGTTTAGGCTGCGCTTTTGACGGATGATCGATCACATTAAAACTCAACTCGCCAACTTCTGTTACCCTGCGATAAAACGACGCTACCTTAGTATGTCCGTAAACAATGGGGGTACAATAGTTATAGATCATGCTATCGGCCAGGGTTTTGATAATGATCTCTAAACCGATGCCGTTTACATCGCCTATACTTATACCTACTTTAAGTTTGTTACTCATTTTTATTGTATGATTTCACTGATTTTCTGATTGATTACACAGAAACCCGGTTTATAATAACTGATAATCGCTTTAAGCTTTGGTCTTTTTGCTTTCTGCTTTACAGGCGAATAAAAGATTTTAGGCTCAGCGTTCCTGATTAAAGCACAAATATGACGTAATTTGCTGAAATATCCGATCAATAATGACATTAGTAAGGGCAAAAAAACATTTAGGCCAGCACTTCCTGACCGATAAGAACATCGCTACCAAAATAGTTGACAGCCTGCGCCCCGAAAACAAGTATCAGCAAGTACTGGAAGTTGGTCCGGGTATGGGTATCCTGTCGGATATATTATTAGAGCGTACCGGCTATGAAGTTTCGCTGATCGATATCGATACCGAATCGTACGAATTCCTTCAAAAGAAATACCCAAAGCTGGGCAGCAAACTCATTAATGCCGATTTTTTGGAAATGGATTTCTCCGCCGTATTTACAGGTCCGTTAGGCATAATTGGCAACTTCCCTTATAATATATCATCGCAAATACTTTTTAAGGTGTTGGATAACCGCCAGCAGGTGGTTGAAGTAGTGGGGATGTTTCAGAAAGAAGTAGCCGAGCGCTGTGCCGCCAAAGCAGGGAGCAAAGAATATGGCATACTCAGCGTGTTTTTACAAGCCTATTATAAGGTTGAATATTTGTTTACCGTGAAGGCCGGAGTGTTTAATCCGCCGCCAAAAGTATTGTCGGCAGTGATCAGGTTAACCCGCAATGAAACCGCTCAATTAGACTGCGACGAGAAACTGTTCTGGCAAGTTGTGAAGGCCGGTTTTAACCAGCGACGTAAAACTTTACGTAACGCCCTATCATCCCTCATCAACAAAGAAAAAATGACGGAGGAGCCGTTGTTGGACCTGCGGGCAGAGCGGTTGACTGTGGGAGATTTTGTGAAGATAACGCAGTTGATAATGGCGAATAGGTAAAATCATCAATTTAACACAGCACTTGCATAGCGTGTTATAGGCATATAAAAACCTATCGTTTTACCTGCATCATCGGCGATCTTCCAAATATGCGATACAAAAGTTTTTTGCATAAATTTTGTATATGGAGCAATGCCGCCGTATGCGATTACTTTGCCATCACTATCAATCCAAAATAGATTGCGCCACTCTGCCGTATTATTACTAAACATAATATAACCTTCTAATTTTTGCTTACCTGATTTTGCATCCGGGCCTACTTGTTTACAAGGCAACACATCCAGCGCATCATTTTTCAATTTGCCAGAGTATATGGAATCTAGTAAACCATAGCCGTCAGGATCGTAATCTTTAAGCCCTGATGCTCCTGGTTCCGGGAGTTTGGTATGTTTCAAAAACTCACCATGAGCACCAAAATACCACGTTGATAACTCAGCCCAATACTCTGTCTCATTGCTTATGGCGTAGGCATCCTTCCACAAGCCTTTATTTTTAGCATTTTGATATTGCCGCTTTATTTTGGCCTGTAGACTATCGTCTAAACCATAATACATAATATCGTGCGCAAACTCATGCATGCAAATATCAGACCCACCGGCATATCTGTCGCCGGGCAGGTTAAGTAGATTTTCTTCACCGCATGAGGCATAAATACCGCCCATTCCACGCGTGCGTGCATCGATATCAGTAGCAATACCATTATCAACAAATTTCACTCCTTTTTGGGTTCTGTATTCAGGGAGATCAGATGTTTGCTGATCTTTGCTGAGGATGTGTAGCTCGGCACCCCATTGAGCCAAGTTATGGCGCGCTTCGGGCATGTTGGCCAGCATCATGTTCAATTTATTTGATGCAACCAGCAAAGCTTTATCATCCACCTGCTCTGATGACCGTATCATAATACCGCCACAATTTAATGATTTGCTATAAAAGCCAAATAATGGCGGGCTAACGTTTACAATTGTATTAATAGTCGCTGCTTGTCCGCTTGCATAGTTAATTGTACAAATAAACGCAAAGACAAAAAATTTCGATTTTATTGAGGCCAAGGTTTTTTTGATGTAAATATAAAGTGGCCAATTGTAAAATTTTGTTAAAGTTTCACTCGTATATTTGAACTTGAAATTTACAACGATGAGCGAAAAAACACAATGGTTTTTAATAGATACTGAACAAGAGTATCAAAAAGCTATCAAACGATTCGAAGAAAGTGAATACGCAACAGCAGGGGCCGAGCATAAAGAAAAGCTCTTGTTAGTGCATTTAATACAAAGCTATGAAGATTCGCTTTGGGACCTTCCCGAAGTAAATCCGGTTGAAATGATCAAGATCCGCATGGATGATTTTGGTTATAAGGCCGCCGATCTTGCAGCAGTTTATGGTGACAAAGGCACAGTTAGTAAAGTACTTAACTACAAACAGCCATTGTCATTAACTATGATAAGAAAATTTAGTGAACTGCTGCGCTTACCTGCGTCAGCATTACTAAAAGAATACAGCTTGCATTCGTAAGCTTAATTTATAAAAACAATAACATACTATTTTGAACAACAAAATTCTCATCGCAGACGATATCCACCCCATCTTCATTGAACAAACCGAAGCCCTGGGTTACGTATGCGATTATCAGCCTACTATAAAACTGGATGGTGCTTTAGAAATTATTGGCGATTATGCAGGGCTGGTTATCCGCTCAAAATTTAATGTAGATAAGCAGGTAATGGACGCTGGTATCAATCTGCGCTTTGTATGCCGTGCCGGTGCCGGTATGGACAATATAGACGTGGCTTATGCTGCCGAAAAAAACATCGCGCTGATCAACGCATCCGAAGGCAATATGGATGCAGTTGGCGAACACGCGGTTGGCTTATTGCTGTCACTGATGAACCATTTTAACACCGCCGATGCCGAGATCCGCAATGGCGAATGGAAACGCGAAGCTAACCGCGGCTTCGAGCTAAAAGGTAAAACCGTGGGGATTATAGGCTATGGTTTTATGGGTAAAAGCTTCGCTAAAAAGCTATCAGGTTTTGAGGTAGACGTTATAGCTTACGATAAATACAAGACCGGTTTCTCTGACCGCTACGCCCGCGAAGTGAGCATGGAGGAAATTGTTAAACATAGCGACGTACTAAGCGTACACGTTCCGCTTACCAAAGAAACCAACGGCATGATCAACGACGATCTGCTGTTTCACTTTAAAAAACCGATATTCTTTATTAATACCTCGCGCGGTAAAGTGGCTAAAGTTAGGGCGATACTGAACTCGATAAAAGAAGGAAAGATTTTAGGTGCCGGGCTGGATGTTTTGGAGACAGAAAAATTCCCGGCCTTAGGCGAGCAGGAATGGTTTGACGACCTGAAAAGATCAGGCAAAGTTATTTTAACACCGCACGTTGCCGGTTGGACATTTGACTCCTACCGCAGAATAAGCGAAGTGATGGCTGCGAAACTCGGAGAGCTTCGGGAGATTAGTGATTAGTTAATTACAGATTAGGTTCAACCGCTGCAAACCTAATCTCTAATTAACTAATCACTGATCTCCTCAGTTTTGATTCCTAATTTTTGCGTAAAGCAATAAAAATTTGGAAATCAAAACTGAAATAGCTTATCTTCGTTTAACATTAAGCAAGACTATACGGGCACGCCTCTATAGTCTTGTTTGTTTTTAAAGTCATTGCGTCCTTCTATAAAAGGGAGGGCGGTTTTTTTTGGCAGACAATTTAGATAAATAAGAAATTAATACAGGGAGTTATGGCAGAGGTAGCATACTTTACCAAAGAAGGTTTAGAAAAATTAAAACAAGAATTACAAGAGTTAAAGACCACAGGCCGGTCAAACATATCAAAGGCAATAGCCGAGGCACGTGATAAAGGCGATCTTTCTGAGAACGCCGAATACGACGCGGCAAAAGAAGCGCAGGGTTTGCACGAAGCTAAGATTTCTCAAATGCAGGAAACGTTAGCCAACGCGCGGTTATTGGACGAGTCAAAGCTGGATGCATCAAAAGTGCTGGCTTTGTCTATCGTTAAAATAAAGAACATACAGAACGGTGCCACCATGACCTACCAATTGGTAGCTGAAAGCGAAGCCGATATGAAGACCGGCAAAATATCTGTTATATCACCAATTGCCAAAGGGTTATTAGGTAAAAAAGTAGGCGAAATAGCCGAAATTACCGTACCTGCAGGCAAGATGGAGTTTGAGATAATGGAAGTTTCGCGATAAGCGAAACTTCAAAGATTAGTTAATTGGTGATTAGAGATTAGTTATTTCATGACCAATTAACTGATCTCTAATTAACTAATCACTGATCAACTATCACCATGTCAAGCATTTTCTCAAAAATTATAGCCGGGGATATACCAGCATACAAGGTTGCTGAAAATGAGGAATTTCTGGCTTTTTTAGATATCGCTCCATTGGCCGAGGGCCATTTACTGGTGGTGCCTAAAAAAGAGGTGGATAAGCTGTTCGACCTGGATGATGCTACTTATACCGGCCTGATGCAGTTTGCAAAGACAGTAGCTACCGCTATGGAAAAAGCTATCCCCTGCAACCGTATAGGGGTTACCGTAATAGGTTTAGAGGTGCCTCATGCCCACGTACATCTGATCCCCATAAACGGTTTGCATGATATGGACTTTACCCGTCCTAAATTAAAATTCACCACAGAAGAGTTCCAGGCTACCGCGGCTAAGATAAAGGCGCAGTTGTAATGATGTGCAGATATGCAAATGTGTGTATGTGCAGATGAATTAATGCGTTATGGCAGAAGTCGGTTTTTCTATTTTTCCATCTCCTGAAAAAATAAAGAAAGAGAAAAAGAACGCGTAGAAGATCACCCCTTTATCTACATCCAACAGGTTTTCTGAAAAGGATACAAAGGCCACCAGCAGCATAAAGGTGAAGAATAGCAGGTCTTTTCTTTTGAGCGCCTGCTTAAAGCCGAACCCTAAAGTTACCAGGTAGGCCAACAAACCTATAATACCCGACTTGAGCCAGAAACTCAAATACTCATTATGCGTATTTAAGTGATTAATGAACGAGCTGTAATACTTTTTAGCATAGAAGCTTTCATGCAGCAGGCCCAGTTCTGAACCTGCACCATAACCAATTATGGGTTTCTTTTTGATCAGCTCGAACGAGGTGCTCCACCTGTCCAAACGCGAATCCAGCAGCGCGTTTTTGGAGGTTAACTCCATATCATATTTAAAATTGGAAATATAACGGGTTTTTAGAAAGCCTAAAGTGAGTATCGCACCAATTATTAAAACTGATATTGAGCCGGTGATCCATATAAACTTGCGCCTTACCTTTCCCTGCAATAAAAACACCGGTACTGCTATATTAACTACCAAAAACACCGCAAAAAACACCGCTTTCGACGATAACTGCATCAATCCTGCCGACAGCATACAAACACATATAGCATAAAACAATTGTCGTTTCCTGTCAGGCTCTTTTAACAATATCGACAATAAACAAACTAATGAAATGGCTAACTGCAAAGAGAAGAAAGTGGCATGTATGCCTATCGGGTCTGAAAAATTATGGTTGGTAAATGATGAACTCAGGATAGCCTTTAAAGGCAATCCATAAAACCGGATGGTGTACAGAGCATCCAGGTAGAGATAGCCTACTATCGCAGTGCAGACCAATGAAAAGCCTAATAGCAACTGCGGCCGGTATCTCCTAAAATCAAAGGGCGACAAACCAAACAATACCGGGAACAGCAAAATAGGAATATGCCGCCCCAATTGCGAAAAAGCCTCCGGGCGGTTAAGGGTGTAGATAGTACTTAAAGCGGTAATCCAAAAAACTGATTGTAATAATATGTTATGCCAAATAAAAGAAGACCTATTCACATTATAATTCCCTCCCTCGGGAGGTGTGCGCGAGGATAGTGTGTTGGTAAGGAGGGGTTGTTCTGGTGTGCTAAACCCCTTCCTCCCCCTTCCCCAGGGAAGGAATCGCACTGGGCCCTTGCTTTGTATTATGGTATGCAGGCAAAAGCTGATGAGGATGACATGGCTGTAAAACATGTCAAACGGCAGGCTTGCCATAAAAAACAGGATATGGTAATAGCTAATCTTAGTGGTCGTTGTGGCCTGTTCAAGTACCATTTCGCAATTTATAATCCTATAACAGAAATGAGATAATAACGGGAGGTGTCATGCTGAGCCTGTCGAAGCATAGCGGGCATGGCCTTTACACACAACTCTTCGACAGGCTCAGAGTGACAACGCTCGTTTCCAGCGCGACACTTGCTCATTTTAATATGTACCTCTAATCCGTCCATTGTTAAAGTCCAGGTAGCATTCTATAGCATACTTTTCATAACCATCAACCACGCTTTCCCAGCTAAACAGGTTCTTTATTTTTTGCAGGTTGTTATTAACCATCAGCTTTTCAGGCTCATGTCGTTGTACGGTCTCCACCAATTGCTTAACATCGTTTGGGTTGGAGAAGTAGAAAGCATCCTTATTTAACACCGCCTGGTTAAACGGGTTGTTATGGGCTGCTATTAATGCCTCGCTGGCCATGGCTTCTAATAACGACGGATTGGTACCACCCACACTATGCCCGTGAAAATACAGGTACGAGTTATTTTGCAGGGCGCGCACCTTGGCGGTATCAAAAATAGAACCCTTGAATTCTATGCGGCTATCGTTTTGAAATTTATGGGTGATGAACTTACCAAACCTGTTACCGGTATCGCCTAAAACTTTGAATGGCTTGGTCGACCCACTTTGGTTATAACCATCTAAAATGGTTTCGATATTATTTTCGGGCTCCATGCGGGCCATTAGTAAAAAATAATCTTCTTTTGCTGCTTCGGCAGGCGTGATCTGTTCTCGTTCAACAGGGGTTATCATATCAGCGCCATAAGGAATATAACAGCTATTGATGCTGTATTTACGTGCCAGATATTGTTTAATGACCATCGAGTCTGACACATAGTACCGGCTGTGTTTTACCGCCAACCACTCGGCATATTTTAAGAAGTTTTGTACCGGTTTAGAGTATTTAGACCGTTTCCACTCCAACCCATCCATGTTGGTGATAACGGCGCTATTCTCCGGATATAGACTACCCCATACCGAACTGCTGGTATAGCCCATAATGATGATGACATCAAACTCCCTTTTACGGGCATCGCGAATGCAATTCAGATCGTATACAAACTGCCCTGCCGACCCAAGTAAATACTCGGGGTCATAACAATGGATAATGTTTACCCCGTTCCAGGTATCTGCTGTAAAAGGATGATTGTGCGAGTTATATACGCTTACCGTATGCCCGCGTTGCACTAACCCTGCCGATACATATTCTGATATATGCTCAAACCCACCGTAATGGTTGGGTATGCCCCTGGTACCTAATATGGCTATTTTTAGTTTCATGTTGCAGCTCTCACTAATTGATACGCATGGTAAGTGCAATAGGCTGCCTGCGCCCAGGTATATTTTTTCAATATTTTTGCGCAAAGGCGCGGATCGTAGGCCGTAGTACTTGCTTGTTCGACAGCGGCTAATATACTTTCGGGTTTTGCAGGGTCGCAGTAGGTTACAAGATCCTCAAAATATTCGCGGGTATCGCCTTTATCGGTTATCACCAGGTTGCATCCCATTACCGCTGCTTCCAGCGAACTTAAGCCAGTTGTTTCAAACCAACTGGGTAAAACATGCACCCGTGCTTTTTGGTAATAAGCCACTAACTCCTGTTGTGGTAAATGATCAATAAACTCAATATTTGCTGCCGCGATATTTTTGCACTCATTATAATAAGCCTGCTGGTTTGGGCTATGCGCCCCTATCAGCACCAATTTAAACCGGGTATTATTTAAAGCTTTAATGAGATTAAGTTGATTTTTGATGCCTTCAATCCTCGCCACACATAATACCAGTTCATTCTCTTTTTCGACATCGGCATTATATTGGAATAGTTTGGGGTCGATACCATTAGGTACTACGCTATATTTTACTATGGATGGATAGGCTTTCATTACCCGCCGGTATTCCGATTCAGAATTGGGCAGAATCATTTGTGCCTTATCCAGTATCTCCAAAATACTTCTCCGCTGCCCTTTCCAGAGGTATGACTTGCTGGCCAAGTGATCGCGACCCAACAACCAGCGAGCTATGGTTTTTACATATTCAATGCTATTGGCAGGCAGGTAGCTAAACAGTGCGCCCAAACCTTTACGGTGCTGTTGATCATACTCGCTGTAATCAACCAATATGGTCGATACCACATAAGGTTTGCCCGATTGTTTACTATGGTATAAAATATCCGCCGGGCGGATGAGGTTGAAAAAGTGAAGCAGATCGTATTGCTGATAATCTATTGTTTCGTTGGATAGTTTGATATCTACCGTTACGCCCAAGTCTTTCAAATGTTTAGCCGTTTGCACGGCCTGCACCGTATCCCCGCCGGGGACAGCATACAAGGTTGACCGTGCAATTATCGCTACCCTCATGCTTACAAACGGTTAGGGCTTAGTTTATGCAGCCAGGATATCATCCCTTCGGGGAAATAACTCAATGCGTACAACAGGTAATTTTCCAATCGGAGTGGATATATTTTGATGGCCCTGTTAAAATAATCGCGGGCCTTTTCGGGTTGATGATTATCGGTCAGGAATTTTTTGCCGCATAAGGAGTTGTAAGCGCCCTCTTTTATCTTGCGG
The DNA here is from genome assembly GCA_040388175.1 of Bacteroidota bacterium. Lineage (GTDB taxonomy): Bacteria > Bacteroidota > Bacteroidia > Sphingobacteriales > Sphingobacteriaceae > Mucilaginibacter. Next base: position 23,580 of record JAZKCG010000097.1, read on the forward strand.
ATATCCTGGTCTTTGATGATTGCCAGTAATTCATTTCCTTCGGCAGCGGTGATCGAGCCCCGCAACACAATATCTCTTTTTAGTTTACGAAAACGCTGCCCGCGCCATTTTTCATCGATAGTTACTGATGATGAATTGAGGCGGTATTTTATCAATGGTTCCGTTAAATTACAAAGCCGGCCAATGGTAGTTAGTTGTGTCCACAATAAATAATCTTCAAAGTTATGGGCGTGGGTTGGGTAGCCTCCTGCAGCTAATACCGCGTCTTTTTTGTACATCACCGTAGGATGAACAAACGGGCAATAAAAATAAAGCTTATCCATTACCTGCTCATGCGAGTAAGCTATGCAATGAAAATCGAACAGAAAATCGCCGTTCTCTAAAATATATTTGGCCTCGCTGCCAACCAGGATATACTCAGGGTTGTCCTGCAAAAAGCGGATCTGTTTTTCTAAACGATAGGGGTAACAAACATCGTCAGCATCAAAGCGGGCTATGTAGGGCGCACGGGCATGTGCCAGGCCGGTATTTAAAGCATCCGCCACGCCCCTGTTAGGTTGATGGATAACCACAATCCGTTCATCATCAAAACTGTTAATAATGTCCAGCGTCGAATCCGTCGAGCCATCATTTACAATCAGCAGTTCAAAGTCGGTATAAGTTTGCTGCAATACCGAAACAATAGCCTCGCGGATATACTTTTCTGCATTGTAAGCAGGCATTAAGACGGTTATAGCGGGTGTGGGGTTCATTTATTAATTTTATTAAACAACATAATTCCCTCCCTCGGGAGGGGTGCGTTTGGATGCGCGGTAGCAGGGAGGGGTCTATACGTCTGATTAACCCCTCCCTGCCCCTCCCAAGGGAGGGAATCGCACTGGCCTTAACTTTCTTTATGCTTATTCATGATTACATTTTTCCCTTCCTTAATATTTAAAAAGACTAACAATTCAAAAAACACCAGTACAGATAACTGCTCAAACCAGTAATCAATAAAGAACAGGCACATTACTAACAACAATACGGGTATACCATAGGTAAGCGTTGCGTGGTGCCTTGCAAAAAAACCGAGGTAAAAAATAAACAAGGCCAGCAAACCCAACAAACCATATTCGGCCAGTAGCTGGTCATACACAGAAAAAGGGCTATTGGTTAATGAATGCGTAGCTGCCGATCGGCTAAAAAAACTCAGGTACACATCTAAATGGTTTCGCAAAAAGTCGGGGTTGATATAGGTGCGGTTATGTGGGTAGCCGCCCGTAAACTTTAACCCCGTTGCCCTGAAAGCCAGTTTTGATGAGAAATTACCTACACCATCGCCCAATAGCATTTTACCGGGGTGTTGTTTTAAAAAGTTAATGGTTTGCTTTAAACCAAGCACCTTACCCGGTACCATACTTAATTCGCGCATACGGGATAAGGGAAGATTTGCGCGATTGGCCATTATAAAGTCGACCAGTTGTTGCTGCTCTGGCGGCGTTGTGGTGAGCCATTGGTAGGATGGCGCGTTCAGATCAGCTTTGGGCAACAATATTTTACCCGCAGGCGTTGCCGGTACACCTTTTGGCAGCGCATCGCGCTTTACCTGGTTAATGGGTAATGCTGCCACACTATCTAAATAAAGGGTGGCTATCTTTTCTCTTTTCTGCTCGGGATTTAAAGTACTATCCGGGCGTTGGGTAATGGGCGTATTATCATATTGCGGCCAAGGCGATATGATCTGCTTTTTGTAAAAGGCAGATTCGATAGTATTGATAACATAGTTATTATTCTGCGGCGATATCTTCGCCATAAATAGTACCAGAAAGCCGGCGCAGATAATGATGACGCTTTTTTGATCGCGGGTGCTGTTAAACACAAACATAAAAGCCAGTATAGCCAGCGTAAACACATTGGTAAAGTTGCTGGCCGTAAGTAACAGAATAGCCATACACACCAGCGTCATCCGCATATGTTTTTTGGTGAGGAAATAGATAACACCAAAGGCATTCAATATCGCGTTAGTAGTCGAGGTATCAAAGGTGATCCCTTTCACAAAATCGCCTGTACTGATAAAATATTTTTGATATTGCCCCTGGTAGGTATAAGGGTTTAGCGCATGGGTATCTAAAACAATAACAGCAAGGTTAAGTAACGAGGCTATAGTATTGATGATAAAGAAAAGCACAATGGTTTGATGAATGATCTGCGTATCATTCCTTTCGACCGCCAGCTTTATTTGATGAATTGCCAATATGCTCACTATCCAAAAGCCAATACCGGTTATAAAGACCAGGTTATAATTTTGATTAGCATAATTACCCAGGATGATATACCCGATAATACCAATAATAATGATAACAGGATAAAACAACGGCAATCTTGAATCTTTTAATTTAAAGCCGAAGCTGAGGTCAAACTGTAACAGGTAAATGATGGCGATAGCGGGTATCTTAATAATGAGCTTTACATTTAAAAAAAGCAGTAAAAACAGCAGTAGTTTCCAGTCGGCATAGCCTTTTAGTTTTTTTAGATTTATAGCGGATAGCAGTTGGGTCATTCGTATATCCCGGAAGCCGACAAGCAGTCTGGTTCGGGTAAAGAGATTACGGGTACAGGGGGATATTGGTTGCTTTTGAATAGCAGTATAATAGATTTGACAACTTTTTAAAAGTTGTCAAATCTTAACCATTCGCCCGGTCAAGTGTCTACACTTGATCGCTTAATTAAGGCATAATTCAAGTGTGGACACTTGAATTGGCGAGAGTCAATAGCTGCCTTTTATATCTCAATCTAATCTGCCCTGTAAGCAACAACAGGGCAGCATAAAAAAATACCGACACAGGTATCATCACCCAACCCTCTAAAATAATTTTAGCGGCGCAGCCACTTGCAACTGCACAGGCTGTGCAAATAATTAATGGCTGCCAAATTTTGCGTAATTGCGGCAGGGTGTTTTTGCTGAGATAAAAAATGATCTGCGCCATGCAAGCCAGTAGGAACGCTATAGCCGCGCCTTCATTTTTGTAAATGGGGATCAGTACCACATCGCCTAAAACATTTACGGCAATTGTTAGCATGAAAGCCTGTAGTATCATCTTTAAACGCCCTTGCGCGAAGAAGATAGTCCACAAGAAGTTTTCCATGTACAGCAGCGGCAGGCAAAGCGACAGGATAAAAATGGTGTTTCTGTTTACCGCGCCATATTTGCCATGAGTTAGCCAGTCAATAATTGGCGCCCAGTAGATATTGAGCAGCAATACGGTAAAGGCGGCTATGATGATTTCCATACGGATCAAAAACCGGAGCTTATCTGTATCCACATCGCCCTGTTTAAACATTTTGGTGAAACGGGGGATCAACAACGGTGCGATAGCTGTTAGCGGTAACGCGGCCATCTCGAAGATCTTATAAGCAAAGCTGTACTCGGCCAATTTAACGGCCGATAATAGGAACCCAATAAAGATCCAATCAAACCGGGCCAGCGACGAGGTGATGAGCACTACCCCCATTTGCGGCAAGGCTTCGCGCAGCAGGCTTAAATAATTTCTTTTATCCCATTTAAGGCTAACACGAAGTTTTGCTTTTCTTTTAAACAGGATCAAACCAATAACAAATTCCAACACATCGCCCGCAATAAAAATGGCTACTATGATTGACAGATCAAGTTGGTGTAGTAATAAAAAGATAATCAGGCAAGCACATCTTACGAAATTTGATATGATAGATAACCAGGCCAGCAGCTTAAATAATTCCAGCCCGGTAGCAGCTTGTTTATAAGGCGTTGAAAAATAGATCATCAACTTGCCAATGCCTATCAGCAATAATAAAACATATACGCCCGATCCGTGGCCAAACAGCACAAAGCCAATTAGCAATAAACCATAAAACAGCAGGCCGGTAACTAAAGTGTGAATGATATAAAGTGATAATGCCGATTTCCGGTCCTCATCGGCAGCTATTTTTTTGATGATGAGCTGGTCTATGCCGCAGGATAGGATATTAAATACTGATAGCAGAATAGCCAAAGCCAAATTAAGCTGCCCGAAACTGTCTTTGCTTAACCCTGTAGAAAGGATATAAAATATACTCAACCCAAAAAGCTGGTTAACAATTAGCTGCAGAGCATTAACCGACAGGTTCTTAAAGTGCGCACTTTTTGCCATGCAGCTAATTATTAATACTCGACCGCTAATTTGGGTTTTAGGTATGGTTTTTTCTTGAGGCTGTTTTCCAGGCGCAGCAAGTAGCGGTACTTTAACCATTTGTTTTTGTAATTGACCCGGGCAATGGCCAACCCTTCTTTCCCGTCTAAAAATCCACCAAACAGGATATAACTCCTCACAAAACTAAAAACCGGCGACAGGTATAAATTAACTGTATTGGCCTTTTTACCACTGCCCAAATATCGCTCGGCACTTAAACGGGCATAGTACAGCGCTTTGGCGTTGCATTCTTTGGTATCGCGTACAGAATAGTGGTGTATATAGCCATCTAAACGCTGCATCTGTGTATTATCGGGCAGGATCAATGTTTCATGCACGGTAGACTGCGACCACTTTACCCGGGTACGGTTAAATAAACGGATATGATGATCGCGGCCCCAACTGCCGTAACGGATCAGTTTTTTACCGAAGTATGATTTGAAACGGATATCGTACACCATTGCGGGGTCATCCAGTTTTAAGCTATGTAAGGATAACACCAGCTCCAGATCGGCTATCTCATCAGCATCAATGCTTAATATCCAGTTGTACTTAGCCAGTTCAATGCCCTTGTTCTTATTAGCGCCGTAGCCATCCCAATTTCTTTGGTATGCCCGGCAGCCTTCTGTTAGGACTATACTTAAGGTGCTGTCTGTACTGTAATTATCAATAATGACGATATCGTCAGTGATCATTTTTGCAGCGGCAATACAATCGGCAATAACTTCGGCTTCGTTCTTGGTGATAATAACTACAGAGACAGATATCATAGCGATAATGGTATTTTATTATTAACACGAAGCCCGCATATAAAAGGTTGCCTTTGTTTATAAAAAAGTACCCGCCAAAACGCAGCGCACCCGTGTTTAAACATTAATTTATTTTAAACCACCTCATTTCCAATTATTTTAAACTAAATTTATATTACAGGGCAACCTTTAGCCCTGAATTTACGTGATAGCTATAGTTAACGGTATTAGCACATTAGCAACTATTTTACCACCCATATGGGCGAAGAAGAGTTACAACAACTGATAAGAGGCTGTATGAAACAGGACAGAAAATGCCAGAAAATGCTGTACAAAGCATTTTACGGATTTTCTATGTCTATCTGCCTGCGCTATGCCAATGACCGTGATGAAGCTGCTGAGGTGATGAACCAGGGGTTCTTTAAAGTGTTTACCAAGATTGACACGTACGATGCTACCAGGCCGTTTAAAGCCTGGCTGGGCCGTATTATGATGAATGTATCTATTGATCATTATCGTGCCAATTTAAAAATGGCCTATGCCGAAGATCTGGATCAGGCCGAACATGTATATGATGCCAGCGTAGCCACAGACAACAATTTAAATTACAATGATCTGCTGGCTATGGTGCAACGGCTGCCGCAAGGCTATAGAACGGTTTTTAACCTGTTTGCTATTGATGGCTACTCGCACGAGGAAATTGCCGATATGTTGAACATCAACGTAGGCACATCAAAATCAAACCTGTTTAAAGCAAGGCAAAAGCTAAAGCAAATGATACAGGAAGCAGACGATTCTATAAATTATAACAAAGGAGTAAGTTTTACACCGATAGTAGCCATGAACGCTACCATTAACAAACCGGTGTTTTATAACGATAGAGGTATTAGGGAATGAAAAAGGAAAAGGGCATAGATGACATTTTTAAGCATGGACTCGAGGATCCGGTTGATGAAACCGTATTCAGGGAAGATGATTGGGATGCGTTGGAAAATATGCTTGACAAAAATGACAAACGCGCCGGTAGGGTGTACTGGCTACCTATTTTAGGAAGCGTTGCCGCTATACTGTTAGCGGTGTTTGGCTGGTGGTTATTTAAACCGCAGGCAACAACCGTGCAAAAAAACAAGGAACAATTGGCCGTAACCAAAACGGTAAAACAGCCAAACACAGTTACACCGCAAGCTCAGCAACAAATGGCTACAACACATCAGCCTGAAAAAGTTAATGGAAATAATGTAACACCAAATGCAGCAACGCATGATAAAATAACTACACAACCAAATAACACCGCGCCTAATTATACAGCAAATATCAACCGTATTAGGGTACCTGTTATAAAAAGCACACAGGCAGTTAAAGACGCTAACAACACAGGCCACAAGCGCGACATGATTGCCAACCAAAATATAGCGGATAGTATGAAAGCCGATAATGTACTGGCAGCAGCAGGTACACCAACTATTAACATACAGCCAACTGACGCTAACATGCCGGCTATTGCAGCAATAAACGATCTGCCAAAAACAGTTAATAACAGGCCTTTAGACCCGACTATAAAGCCTGCTGTTAAAATAAACGGCACATCGTCATTTCGTCCGCAGTATGCTTTAACGGTTTTGGCCTCGTCAGAGGTAAATGGTGTTGGCTCGTTTAATTCGACAAGTTCTGGTACTAACATAGGGCTAATGTTTACGGCCGGAGTAAAAAAATTCTCTATCAGCACCGGAGCCAATTATTCTACCAAACCATATACACTGCCGTTTGATCAATATCATACCGCATACAAATTCAAAAACGAACCGCAATCTGTTACCGCCGATTGCCGTGTGCTGGATATTCCTATCAATATCGGGTACCAGGTGTACAATAAATCGCGCAATAAAATAACGTTAGGTACAGGTATATCATCATACATCATGATGCATGAAAGTTATACTTATGATTATGGCGATAACGGAACCGTATACGGCCCATCCTACTATGCGGTAAAAGGTAAAGGCAAATATTATTTCAGCATCATGAATATCCAGGCAACTTACGAGCGGAAGATCAATTCGAAAGTAGGGCTTAGCCTTCAGCCATATTTTAAATTACCCCTATCTGATATAGGGTACAGCCAGGTTAAAGTACAAACATTCGGGGTAGCTGTGGGGCTAAACTGGAACATAAATTCACTAACAAAACCCAAGTAAGCATGAAACATATAAGTATACTACTACTTGCCTGGTTAAGCTCATTAAACCTGGCAGGGCAGACCCTCTATGCCTCAAAAAATGCGCAGATCAGTCTTTTTTCGACCGCTCCAATCGAGGATATCGCGGCTAAAACGTCCTCCGGAAACTCGGTGTATAACGCCACCACGGGCGACCTGGTGTTCAGCGTGGCTATTAACACCTTCAAGTTCCCTAAATCATTAATGGAGGAACATTTTAACAGCGATTACCTGGAAAGCGACAAGTACCCACGTGCTACCTTTAAAGGAAAAGTGCAAGAACACCCCGACCTTACCAAGAACGGCACCTATCCCATAACTGTAGTTGGCGAACTGAATGTGCATAATGTTAAGCAAAACCGCACCATACAGGGCAACCTCACCGTGAATAATGGCGTAGTGACTATGACCGCTGAGTTTATGGTAAAATGCGCCGATCATCATATCGAGATACCACGGCTGGTGTTTCACAACATTGCAGAAAGTATTAAAATGACCGTTAACGCTACCTATGCCGCAGCTAAATAGTAATTAAACACAACAATTATCACAACATGAGAAAACAAATTATCCTATTAGCCCTATTAACAGGAAGCCTGGCAGTAAGGGCGCAGCAAAAATCAGCAGCAGATTCATTGATGAACGCTATGAACGCTAATGAAAAACCAGTACGGGTGGCTATCTTTAAATCAACCCGTTTGGTATTGGCTCAAACTACCGAGATGGTTAAAAAGAACGAGTTTAATTTCCAGATCATTCACCGTTTTGGAGATATTGCCGGCGACAATGGCGGCGGATCAACCGCTTTTGGTATCGACCGTGTAAATGATGTTTTCTTCGGATTTGAATATGGTGTTAGTGATAATTTCAACATCGACTTAGGCCGAAGCACGGTTGGCCAACTGGTACAATTAGAATTAAAATGGGCCGTTATGCACCAAATGTCAGACAACAGCTCGCCTTTAGCAATAACTTTAGTTGGCGAAACCGGTGCAAAACCTTACCAGCCGTTCCCAAGTTTTAGCAGCAGGTTGTCTTATCTGGCACAAGCTATTATCGCCCGCAAATTCTCGTCTGATATCTCTTTACAAATTGCGCCAACCTATGTGCGCGACAATACGCCTTTCCCTAATTTGCCCGGCAATGAGCAATCGTTTTTTGCTATGCAGGCATCAGCAAGAATCAAGTTAAGCAACCATACCGGCTTAATATTAGATTATGCGCACCCATTCTCAAACTTCAGGAAAAACACCGATACTTTCGAAGACCCAATAGGTTTAGGTTACGAGGTAGAGACCGGCGGCCACGTGTTTACGGTTAATATTACCAACGCAAATTCCGTATCAGAAATGAATATGTTAAGTAATTCGCAGCAACGCTTCTCTAAAGGGCAGTACCGGATAGGTTTTACCATATCAAGAATGTTTGATTTTAACAAGAAAGCCAAAAAGCATAAAGAGCAACTATAAAGCCCTAACTAATAACATTATGGAACGCGAAGAATTTTTATCAAAATTGGGCATAGGCGCCCTGGCTGTATGTATGGGTTGCAGCATGGTAGCCTGTAGTAAAGGCAGCAGCACAAATCCGTCAAATAACAATAATACACCCGCTGCAGGCACCACACTTACTGCTGATCTCGGTTCTTCGCTTGCCAACATTGGCGATTCAAAGGTTAGCAATGGCATTATCCTGGTAAGAATTGCGGCAGGTAATGCCGTTAGCTCATTTACAGCAGTGCAGGTTGCTTGTACACATGAGGGTAACTCTATTAACTATAATGCCGGCCAGGGCATATTTATTTGCCCTGTACATGGCAGCGAGTTCAGTAAGTCGGGTGCCCTGATACAGGGCCCGGCGCTTAGTGCGTTAAAACAATATACTATAACTATTAGTGGCAGTACGCTGACTGTTACGGTGTAATTGTTTGTGTATGCCGTTTTTATTCCCTCCCATGGGGAGGGGTGCGGCTGGATGTGTTGTGGCAGGGAGGGGTTTATACGCTTGCTAAACCCCTCCCTGCACCCTCCCAAGGGCTACTGTGTGGACACATCTTTTAGCTATAGTTTTGAAAGAGTAGCCATCCTT
>JAZKCG010000098.1:0-40824 GCA_040388175.1 Bacteroidota bacterium
AAAAATTATTCTAAATAACTTGCCTAAATCATAGAAATCGAACGAAGAGAGAAATCTATACATGGAAGTTAGACGACCTTGCAATGTATAGATTTCTCCTGTTGGTCGAAATGACAACGTAAATGTTACTTGTAAATCGAAGGATTCACCGCAATTGCTGACGGCGGGGCATCCAACAGTTTACTACCCCAAAGTTTATTTGGCCGGTCACTCATTTGCAAGGTAAGTGTACCGCCTTTTAATAGGTCAGCATGAGTAAACCAGGGCTTGTTTAGTGGCTTGCCATTAAAGGTAGCTTTCTGAATATAAACGTTGGTTGCTGAGTTATTGATCGCCTTAACTGTAAATGACTTGCCTGACGGCAATTTAATAGTGACCTCATTAAACGACGGGCTGCCGATATTATACACCGGTATTCCGGGAGTAACCGGGAAAAATCCCATCATGGAAAGTACAACAAAAGCGGTAGTGCCGCCACCATCCTCATCGCCGGGAATGCCAAATACATTATCAGGGTACCAGGTATCTATCAACATACGGATCCGTTTCTGTGTTTTCCACGGCGCGCCTAAATAATTATACAGATAGGGGATATGGTAACTGGGTTCATTGCCCATTACAAACTGCCCCACCATGCCTGAAGCATCGGGTTGGTTAAACCAGAACAGGAATTTGGGCAGACTAAGGTCCTCTCTAAATAGTTGGTCCAGTTTTGCTTCTGCTTTTACGCGTCCACCCATTTCTTCAAATAAACCTTTCAGATCGTGTTTGGGTGTCCAGTTGTAGGTGTACGAGTTGTTTTCGGTAACATACTCACGCCCTAATAATTTGGTGTTATATGGATAGATCCAGTTGCCGTCTTTATCCTTCGGCCAAACAAAACCTTCTTTTTTGTTATATACGTTCTTATAATATTGTGCTCGTTTAAGAAACAGTGGTTTATCTTGCGGATACCCCGCTGGCTTGGCTAACTGGGCTATTTCCCAATCGCAAATACTCCACTCTAAAGTAATGGACACGCCTTCGTTACCCCGGCCTTCCCACCATTTATCCATATCCACGCCGTCTTTGCTGCCGCGTTCTTCGGGATGGGTAGAGTAGAGGTATCCGTGCTTGTTATAAAATGAATCGATAGCTGTTGCAGGCCCGTTTCGCCACGGTAACAGGGTGCCTTGTAACGAGTTTTTCTTCAAACCCTCATAAGCGCTTTTAACATCGAACTTTAATCCCTTGGCCCAGGCATCTGCCATCCATGAGGCAGCGTGGTTACCTGTCATTGCTGGCCAATCGCCGGTGGCTAAAGCGAATGCCGGCATCCAGCCGCTTTGTTTGTACATGGTGATGTATGAGTTGATCTTCTGCGTTTCCTGTTTAGGATCAAGTATGGTATGTAGCGGTTCATCGGCAATGTACATATCCCATATCCAGTTGTCCACAAAAAAAGGCTCATTACTTTTATGTACCTGGTGGTCATAAGCGCTGTAATATTGTCCGTATTCGTTAATGTCAACCATACGTTCATACGTGCGGTAAAGCGAGGTGTAAAAGGTGCGTTTTTGAGCCGTAGTGCCGCCTTTTACCTGGATCTGGTCCATCTTTTTGCTCCAGATAGCCTTGGCTTTATCTTTAATGTCATCAAAATCCCAACCAGGTATTTCCATTAACAGGTTGATCTTGGCCTGCTCTATGCTGATGTAAGAGATGCCATATTTGAATTTTACCGCGCTACTACCGAATTTTGCCAGTAAGTGTTTCTTCTCTGTAGTTCCCTGGTATTTCAGGTCGGTAATATCCTGGTCGGTCTCTGCATAGAGATAGGTTTTTAAACCCGACACTTCTTCGCTGCCTATAAAGGTTCTTTTGTCCTGCTGTGTTACGCTCCCCGAGTTGCCATTCAAACCCAAACGCAGGTAGTTATTGGTTTTGTCTTTAAAGTCGACTGTAAAGAAGCCACAATGCGCGGTAGCCGTAAGTGCCAAAGTAGTGCCATTGTCTTCATCCTCGGCGGTGTACAAATAGGGGGTAGCCTTTTCTGTAGCTATGGTAAACCGTTTGCCCCAAAAGGAATCGTTGGGCTTACCTTTTAATGGTAGGAAAGAGAATATATACTCTGTACGATGTGATACTGTGCTTAACGGGAAGAAACTGATCTGGTCGTCCAACTGGTCCTGTTTCATGGGGAATACCCTCAGCATAGAATTGGGCAAATGTACCAACTGCCGCGTAGGCTGCAGCACTATACCCGAGCCACCAATATTGGGGTCGACATAATCAATGGACGATAACTCTTTTTCCTGCGCGATAGTTTTTGTACCAAAGCACAACAAGAATAATAGGGGAGCGATAATGCTTTGATACTGTTTCATCGGCTACCATTTATTGTTTAGGTAAAGTGAATTGCCATCGCTTGGCGGCGTAGCTTTAGCATCACTGCCCCAGTCACGGTTAGGTCGGTCGCCCATTTTAAGGTTGATGGTAGCGCCGTTGATCAGATCAGCATGTGTGAACCAGGGTTTGTTTAATACGGCGCCATTTAAAGTAGCGCTTTGGATATACTTATTGTCATGTGAACTGTTTTCGGCATTTATAGTGAACACCTTGCCGTTTGGCAGATCAATAGTAACTTTGGTAAACACAGGGCTGCCCACGTTGTAAACCGGGATACCCGCGGTAACCGGGAAGAAACCCATCATGGAGAAAGCTACAAAAGCTGTCATACCGCCGCCATCCTCATCGCCGGGGATGCCAAACAGGTTGTCGGTATACCAGGTATCTAGTAGCATACGGATCCGTTTCTGCGTTTTCCAGGGTGCGCCCATATAGTTGTACAGATAAGGGATATGGAAGCTGGGCTCATTACCCATTACAAACTGGCCAACCAGCCCCGAAGCATCGGGTTGTGTTTTCCAGAAAATGAATTTCGGCGCACCCAGGTCCTCCCTGAATAACTGGTCCAGTTTGGCTTCCGCTTGTTTAGTACCCCCCATGGCATCAAATAACCCTTTCAGATCATGTTTTACCACCCAGTTATAGGTATAAGCATTATTTTCTGTAAAGAACTCGCGACCTGCCGTTTTAGGGTTCATGTCTTCTATCCATTTACCGTCCTTATCTTTGGCCCACATAAAACCTTTGTCTTTTCTGTATACGTTCAGATAGTTTTTTGAGCGACCCATAAACAGTTTTTCATCCTTCGGCAGATTTAGTTCGGCTGCCAAACGGGCTATGTTCCAATCGCTGTAACTATTCTCTAAAGTAACCGATACGGCCTGGCGTTTTTCCCAAACGTTCTCCACTTGTGGTACAGTTTCTTTTTCACCATAATGCAGTCCCGGCATGTAGCCGTGCTTGTTATAAAACGAGTCTAATACAGTGGCTGATCCATTATTCCACGGAAGTAGTGTAGCTTCAACCGAATTTTTCCGTAACCCGGCGTAAGCCGCTTTAAGATCATAATTACGGATGCCTTTGAACCACGCGTCGGCTATCCATGAAGCGGCATGGTTACCGGTCATAGCAGGCCAGTCGCCAAATATTAACGCGAACGATGGCATCCAGCCACCTTGCTGGTACATGGTGATGTAGGAGTTGATCTTATCGGCTTCCTTATCCGGGTTCAATATCATTTGCAGAGGTCCCAGCGCGATATAGGTATCCCAGATCCAGTTATCTACAAAAAATGGACGGTCGCTTTTATGTATCTGGTGGTCATAAGCACTGTAGTATTGCCCATGTTCATTAATATCCACCATCCGCTCATAACAACGGTAAAGCGAGGTGTAGAACACCCGCTTTTGAGCAAGCGTTCCGCCTTCCACATTTATTTGCGACATTACTTTGTCCCAGGCATTATAGGCGACATCTTTTACTTTGGTAAAATCCCAATCAGGTATCTCTGCCTGTAAGTTTTGTTTGGCTTGTTCAATACTGATATAAGATATAGCATATTTAAAGCTGATCTTTTTAGGAGATTTGATCAGGATATTCTTCGACTTGGTTGCTGCTATGGCGATGTCTGCATCAGTTTTTGCATAAAAGTAGGCTTTCATACCTCTGAAAACCTCTGTGCCGGTAATAACACGTTTATCGGTTACAGCTATCTGCCCATCCTCGTTAAGAATACCCATACGCAGGTAGTTATTGGTGGCTTGTTTAAAAGCAATTTTAAAGAACCCGCATTTTTCTGCGGGAGCAAACTCTACCAAATTGCCTTCATCACCTAATTCTGACTTATAGTAGTAGGGAGTAAGGACTTCATGGTTATACACCTCTTTTTTATTCCAGAGCGCGTTTTGATCTAATCCGTTTACAGGGAAAAAACTAAACAAGGACACCACACGGTGTGACGCAATGGTAAGCGGGAAATAAGAGATCTGATCGTCCAAAGCGTCTTTGCGTACCGGGAAAACCCTGATCAGTTGATTAGGCAGTTGCACCGTAGGGCGGGTAGGTTCTAAAATCAGCCCTACACTACCTATAGAAGGATCGACATAACTTAAATTAGATTTTTTTTGCTGCGCGATGGTGGTATTACACAGCATGAACACACAAGTAAAAACCGCGATGAAGTTTTTCATTTAGTATTATTTTTATCAGGAATAATTGGTTTTGCCGCACCTGTTAGCGCGACCTATATTGCGCTAAATATAGATAGAATATATTGAAAAACTAAATCTTGTATATACAACTTATAATATTTTAGAAGGTGTTTTAAAACATAACCTAAGCTAATAAACTTTCACGATCACCGCAGAAGCAGCCGGAACCCGAATGCTCCATTTGCCCGACCTTACAGGGGTATCTGTCCATTTACCTTGCCAGGGTTCGGTGTTGCTTATAGCAGCGCCACCTAATGTTATTCCGGTTGTTGTGGTGACGTCGTTATTAGGGGCTGTGAGCATTAAGGTTGTAGCTTTTTTGTAATTACCCCACTGTTTTAAAGTTATTTGAGCATCGCGGGCTGTTGTATCATGAGTTTTGTTAATGATGGTGATATAAAGCCCCGTGCTGTTTTGCACAGCATAAGCGGTAAGGTTGATCCCTTCTGTATTTATGATTTTAACTGGCTTTGTTTGGCCATGGCCGCCAATATCAAATGCTTTAATGCCGTATCCAATAGGGTATATATTGAAATTACCTGTAGCGTCTTTATAAATAGGCGCGTTCCTTACCCATTGTTTGTTGTGGAAGTTTACACCGCTACAATTATGTTGTGCCCACCAATGCATGTAATCTAAAGCGAAGAGTGCCGCGGCAAAGCTATTGCTGGCTCCATTAACCTCGCCACTAAAACTGTTCGACTCGGTCATGCGGTATTTAAAACCATCTTTTAAAACAGGTTCAAGGTTATTTGTATACAATGCAGGGTAATACGATGTATCAAAGACAGCCGAAAGCATTTGGTCTATCACTTCATGAATGGGTTTACCGGTAGCTTCCTGCCCTGCATAGTTATGTTGCGAGATGTATACGATGTTTTTTGAACCTTTTTCATTATCAGCAAAATTTACGGTCCATGACCTGTTATTGTAATTGGTGTTTTTTGCACCGGTTACGGGATAATTACTCCCTGTTTCAGGCCCGGTAAACATGGCCGGTGGTACAGAATCTATAATCGCTTTTTGAAACCGTTTCCACTTGCTGTAATAGGTAGGATAGTCTGTTATCTCAGGGTCGGTTAGGTGGTATGAGCGCCAGTCGGGTTCATTGCCTATCGAAAAACACTCCAGGTTTGACCGATACTTGTCCCAGATATATTTAGCTATAGCAGCATTTGCCGTAGCATTGCCATTTAATAAACGGAAAGAATAAAGAATTTTCAGATCTGCAGCTTTTGCAAATTCAAACAAGCGGTCAATATCTGTTTTAGTAGGTTCGATATTTTTAATATCTACCGAACCACCGCCAACCCTAAGATGTTTAATGCCTAATTGTTTAAAAAGTAGCAGAGCCTGTTGGTTAGCCGGATCAAAAAAATGACCTTTTACACTCGCGTTTCCATTACGCTCGCTGCCGGTTTCAAAACTCAGGCCGCTAAAATCGTCAGGAATACTAATGCCCCGTGTTTTGGTATCGACAGCTAAAATAACACGGGCGTAACCAGGTGCTGCAGGTTTTTTTTGTCCTAATGCTTTCTGGCAGCAGAATATATAAAAAATACCTGCTACAAATACGGGTAAAATTTGGTTTATTCTTTTCACGGCAAATGTTGTTGCTTTAATTGTTATTAATCGTTACAATTTCACCATAGCGGCCTAGCTTATTAAAATAAGCCTATCTTGATGGTGCTTTTATATAATGGGCTTTCCAAGTCCGGTAATAAATACTTCCTGTTTTAGTGTTTTCAGGAAAGGTAAAAATAATAGATCAACCCCACCAAAATATGTCGATGTAGTTACTTCTTAATTTTACCAGGTGGCAGTTTGGGTTAACCGGTTATAAGGTTGTGGGTTTATTTTGCCTTGTTGATGTCCTTTAATTTTTTAAAGATATCATCAGCGTTATAGTCAGACAAAATAATGTTATAATCCTGCCAGAATTTTTCGTTGCCATTGCTTTTATAGGCATTGATGTTATCATCGCGGCCAATTTTTGAATCGAATGATTCTTTTTGAGTAGTATCTACAGCTGTTATCTGGTAATTGAATTTAACACGGGCTGTATAGTCGTAGTTTAGTTTCGTGCTTTTGATGGATAGGGAAGCATTGCCTTCTACACTGGCAAGTACCCACTTGTTTCCAACTTCCTGGTAGCTTACTTTGGTATGATCAGACAAAAGATCAACATTTACATTACCCGTCTTTATTAAAGACCGTTGGGCAAAAGTACCGGCTATAGGGTCTTTTAATCCCGCAGGGCTTAAACCAAAATCGAAATGAATAAAGGCATAGGTTTTGGTATCGATGAACATGCGTCCTCTGTAAGTGCCTTCTCCGGTTCCCGGTTTTTCTTTAAAAACAATTTCGTAGGCGCGGTAACCCTGTATATCAACTACTCCGTTTACTTTAAATTGGTGTTTGGTTAAACCTTCACTATTTAAAAATCCGCAGGCATGTAAATGATTGATGATATCCTGTTCAAAAATGGAGTTAGGTTTTTGGCCTATTTCCAGCGAGTTAAAGTCACTATAATTCTTTTCGCTTCGTGCTTTTATCAGCCTAAACAAGTCTGCATGTGTATCGCCATAGCCAAAGTTATACACGTCAAAAACCGCCTCAGATAATTGCAAAGGATTCTGGTCATTATAAGTATACATGCGGTAGAAACCACGCAAAATATGGCGGTAGTTAATATAATTTTCGGGTATGCGGGCAATGGCTTTCTGCATGATCTTTGCCGCATCGTAATACGCAATGGTAACTTCCTGTAGCTCGGTAGTGTTCTTTTTCAGGGTGATGTTTAGCTGCTCTCCATGTTTAATATTGGTTATGGCAATGAGCTGAGTGGTAAAACCTATGCACGATATCTTTAAACTGTCAGTAATATTTACCGCCGGTATAATTAAGGCAAACATCCCCGCGGTATTGGTTGCCGTACCAATACCTCTCTTATTGATACTCACACTAACCTGGCCAAGCGACTGCCCATCTTCGGCAGACGTTATTTTACCGTCGATACTGATATTACCCCGCTGCGCATACACAGGATGTACTATTAGTAATAGCAATAATGGTAAAATTAGTAATGAGGATATCCTGCCCATGTAGCTCAGCCTTGTATTAATACAGTACAAGTATGCGTATTAACATCACATTAAAAAAATAATGTAGACCACAGCGGCTCATCGGTAGATGAACAGTGTTAATAATGCGACAGGAAAAATAAATACCTTTTATAGCTACCGATTATTTATTAACCAAAAAATAAGCTATCCGGCAGGCATTGCCAATACTGCCTGCATTTTTTTGTGAGCTTGTGGTTAGCTTTAAAGTATGTGGGCCGTTGGCTAAACCGCTGTCAAACAACACATACCAGGGGAGGTGTAAAAAAGTGCTCCATTGGGTAAACAGGTCTATGTGCCGTTCTGCTCCATTGTCGATCGAGTAATTTACGATACCAGCGTCTGCACCGGATACTATTGCCATGCCAATAGCGTTACCCGTAAATTTCAAGGTTAAAGATGAACCAGCTTTGGTGGTTTCCAGCATTGGGACGTTTACAAAGCCTTCCCGCGTTCCCAATTTGTCTGCGGGAGTCCAGTTTTTGTTGAGTATCCAGCCGGCATCGGTTTGGGCATTTGTGATATTTAAATAACTGCCATTAACAAAACTGTTAGGATTTAGTAGCTTTATTTTGGCGATATCATGCTTGTTGGTTTTGTTTATGGCGGTAGCCTTACTACTTAATTGCGACGACAACAAAGTTTTGATCGACTCAAAATATAAGCGTTGGCCAAAAGGAGCGGGGTGCAGGTCTTTAAAATCTTTTTCCCAGCTAAACTCATTATTAGCCAGCTTATCAGCCACGGTTTTAGCTAAGTTGATGGACGGAAGGTTGTAGTGACCTGCCACCAATTCATGATTAGCTACCGATGTTGGCACCAGTCCCTTTTTATACAAATTAGTTTTGTCCTGATCCGCAAACTCCATCATCACAACGTCCATGTAAGGATTGCTTTTAAAGGCATGCCTTACTATCCCTTCTAACGATTTTACTTGGGTTAAACTATCGGTTCCGTTTACCTGATCATTAACAGCGGCTTCCAGAAATAGCAGGTCCACTTTGCCCGAATCCAATACATCACGCTGAAACCTGAAAACATGAGGCAAACTACCCAGGGATGGTATACCCGCCGCGATGAATCTGAATTTAGTTTTTGGAAAGCTTTCTGTTAAGTAAGTACCTACCATTTGGCGCCAACCCGGGTTATAGGTTATAGAGCCGCCTAAAAAAGCAACCGTTACCTCTTTTTGGGTATTGATGGCATGTTGTACATTAATTAAGCCGCCCCTGGCTTTTATGTAATTGCTAAACGGTAAAGGTGTTATTTGTGCTGATGTTTGCAGATAAAACAGTATAGTAAAAAGCAGGTTTGTCAGGATTTTTTTGGTCATAGTAATAGCTGTCGATGTAGGGATAAAGGTCTGATATTTTTTGGAAAATAACGGTCCTTTAAAAAACCTTTATCACTATATCAGCCTTAAAACTGGAAGTAAATAAACGACTTGCCTGTTCCCTGGCTCATCACCACCAATATCAGCATAATAGCCCATACCGTGCCTGTAACCCACCACGGTAGTTTAGCGGCAGTTTTTAAAACAGCAGTATCCCGCATTATCCAATGGAATATCAGCATAAGTACAATTACAACGGTTACTTTAACCATGTTGATCGTAGTTAACAAAGGCGGCCCTGCAGCGGGGATATGGCCTGACATGGATACTAATAATTGCCATGCGTCGCTAAACGTGCTTGAGCGGAAAAACACCCATGTTATACAGATCAGTAAAAAGGTAAGTAGCGCATAAATAAAACTTGTCGGCTTTTTAGCTGTGAGATTAGGCCCTAATGATGCTGTTGCTATAACCGGCGCGGCCATACCATCGCCCGGAGCACCTGATGCTTTGGCGCGGCTATCTCGTATCGCTTTTTCTACCCATAAATATATGCCATGCAATCCTCCCCAGGCTACAAATGTCCAGTTAGCACCATGCCAAAGGCCGCCTATCAGCATGGTGATCATCATGTTAATATAGGTCCGGAAATTGCCGGCACGGTTACCACCTAAGGGTATATACAAATAATCGCGAAGCCATGATGATAAGGTAATATGCCATCTGCGCCAGAAATCAGAAAAACCAATAGCCGCATAAGGGTAATGGAAATTTTGAGGCAGTATAAAACCTAAACACATAGCTACCCCAATAGCAGAAGTTGAGTACCCGGCAAAGTCAAAAAATATCTGTCCCGAAAAGGCAAACACACCCATCCAGGCATCAAGCGGGCCTATTATGCTATGTGCATTAAATACAATGTCTGCTGTTTCTGAAAGCAGCGTATCGGCGCATACCACTTTCATAAAAAGACCAAGCGAAAGTAAGAACAAGCCATCTAATAATTGTTGACGCGTAGCTTTACGGGGTGTTTCAAATTGCGGTACTAATTGCGGCGGACGTACAATAGGCCCTGCTACCAAGTGAGGGAAGAACGTAACAAATAAAGAGAAATCAAGTAACGACTTTACCGGCTCGCTTTTGCGTTTATACATATCTATTGTATAGCAAAGCGTTGTGAATGTATAAAAAGAAATACCGGCAGGTAAAATAATATTAGGTTTAGCCGGGTGATAATTAATACCAAGAGCGCTGGTTAAGTGTACAAAGTTCTCCAATATAAAGCCACCATATTTAAAGAAACAAAGCATCCCTAAATTGCCAATCAGGCTTATTACCAATAGAAGTCTGCGTTTTTGTTTGTTAGGTTGTGTATATAATGCCCTGCCCACAAAATAATCAACCACGGTTGATAGCCACAGTAGCAAAATAAACGGAGGGTTCCATGCCGCGTAAAAAAGGTAGCTTGCTAATAGCAGGTTTGTCTTTTTTGCCTTCCATGATATAGGCAGGTTATGCAAACCCAGCATAATTGCAAAGAATATGATAAAAGTATAGGAGTTGAAAACCATGACTTATTGAGTTTAAGATTAATTAGGCTTAAGATTAATTATTGCTGGCGATAGTGAAATTCCAGCCTTCTTGTTGTTTTAGGATAGCTATCAGGCCTTTGGTATAAACTATAGCGTCCTTTGGGCTTAAATGCGACCACTCCGGGCAAACTAAATGTGCTATTGACGGGTAATCAGCAAAATAAAAGCCTTTGCAGCCGGTGGTAGCCAATAACCTATCCCAGTAAAGTTTACGAGGGTAGCCCATTGTTTCACCTATATACATGGGTGGGGTAGATGGTGTTCTTACAAATACAACGTTGCCGCCCCTTGCCTTTATTTTGTCAACATTGCTTTTTATGGACAGCATAAATTCATCAAGCGGCTTGCCTGATATTGGCGGCGTATGATCCTTGCCCAACATTGCCCATACACCTTTAACCTGGTTTTGAAGGTTTGTGTCGGCAACAAACCTGTCAGTCATTTTGCTTTGCCGGTTAAAGAAATTTGGTTCAAAATCAAGCGGAAAATTAAGAGCACCATATACACCGGGTCTGTTTTCAATGTGTAAATGGTCTAACAGCCCATTTAGTGATAGATAGGAAGAATTAAGGAATACCAAATTAGCCTCTACAGGTTTGTCTAACAGAAAACTAATCTTTTGGGCAGGTGTGCGTTTTTTGTAATAGCTAAGCCCGGCATTTGGCGATGCGAAAAAGAAGGGTGCGGGGCTAAAGAATATGAATTCTGTTACGTCAACAATCAGCTTCCCTTTAAAGTTAGGATCGTTAGCAAGGTCATCAAATATAGGGCGGGGTGTTGACCCTGGCATAGCTAACTGTACGGCATGTGTACCTGTCAAACTTTCCCAGGTGGGGATGTCAAGATCATATTTAATACGGGACGAACCAATGAAAACAGTGGTTTTATTTGCCGGTTCATAAACCATGGCACGCTTATCGGCCCAAAGTTCGGGGCTGTCGTCGTAGTCGGCCGCTACGCCTTTATGCCTTTGATAAAGCTCCCACGAAACAATAAAGATTAATAATAAAACAAGAGCCAGCACGGCTGATTTGACAGAAGATCGTGTTTGCATGAGTTAAAGTGTTAAAAGTATTGTATTAACAATATTAAAATTCCACTAACTCACCATTTATCCGGATATCCTGCGCACTACCAGTAGAATAAATTTTATAGGGTATACTTAATTGGCTGTAATTTAGGTGTTTAATATGAATAATGCAATAGTTTAGATGCTAAATAATGGTTTTTTATAACAATGTGCAGACAGATTAAGCCAATGATTTGCTATGGATGCAAGGTTTGAATTTTTAACTTTATGAAAAATGAAAGACATCGTTTATAAAACAAACTTCATCTGTAAATGAAACCGCTAATTGTATTGATAGCAGTATTTATAATTGCCACCATTGTTTCCAGACTTTTCCTGAATGATTGGAACTTACCACTTGCCGGAAATATAGCTATGTGTTTTATGCTTTTTCTTACAGCATCCGGTCACGTACTATTCACAAAAGGTATGGAGATGATGTTGCCGACCTTTGTTCCGTTTAAGACTTTTGTTATCTACTTTACAGGTATAGCAGAAGTTTTATTGGGGATAGCGCTTTTGATCAGCCCGCTCAGATCCCTGGCCGGCGTAGCTTTACTTATACTTTTTGGGCTGATGTTACCTGCTAATATTTATGCGGCCATGAAGCATATTGATATAGAAAAAGCTACATATACAGGCCCTGGTTTAGGTTATTTATGGTTCCGTATCCCGCTACAGATTTTGTTTATTGCCTGGGTATTTTATTTTTCAATTTAAAGCTAAACGATCAGCTTTTACATCTTTTACACACCTAAAGCCAATATGGTTGGAAGCAGAACGATAGTCGCCTTTACCGCGCGTGCCTACCATATAGCGGGTGCAGTACTGATCTGTACATAAAAAGGAACCGCCGCGTTGTACTCTTTTTTTAACACCTGGTTCGGCAGGGTCGTATGAATCGGCAGGGCCTGATGGGTTTACGGTGAGTTTATTGTTGGCGATAGTATTATAATAATCAGCCCTATACCAATCGTTACACCACTCCCAAACGTTACCGGCCATGTCATATAAGCCATAACCATTTGCCGGGAATTTTTTAACCGGGGCAAGCCCGATATAGCCATCTTTTCCGGAATCTTTATCCGGAAAAGAGCCTTCAAATATATTGGCCATCCATTTTCCTTTGGGCTTTAACTCGTTGCCCCAGGCGTAGATCTTTCCTGATAATCCACCTCTTGATGCAAACTCCCACTCGGCTTCGGTTGGTAAACGTTTGCCAGCCCATTTTGCATAGGCCGCCGCGTCTTCCCAGCAAACCTGTACAACCGGGTAATTATCTTTACCTATGATATTGGTTTTAGGCCCTTCGGGATGTTTCCAGTCGGCACCTTTTACGTACGACCACCATTGTAAATAATCATCCAGGCGCACTTTCTGCTTAGGCGCGGTAAATACCAACGATCCCGCTACCAGGTTTTCTAACGGAGCGTCCGGAAATTCTTCATGCGTAGGTTTTTGCTCGGCAACGGTTATATAGGCTGTAGCTTTAACAAATGCGGCAAACTCTTTATTGGTCACCGTTGTGGCATCCATATAAAAAGGGTTTACTTTAACCCGGTGTACCGGCCGTGCGTCGTCCATTGATTCATGGCCGCCATCACCCATTCCAACAGTGTTCACACCGCCCATGCTAAATTCTCCACCGGGTATATAGGCCATTCCGGTTGGTATGCCCGTTACTTTTTCAGCTACGTTAGCAATAGTCTTCCTGAACGCGCTGCCACCACCATTCATAAATAAGGCGCTGTCTGACCGCGGCAGATCTGTTGGCCGGCAAAATGCAGCACCGCTTTTAGGGAATATATTCTCGTCGGTCAAATAGTTCTTTTTTGCCCGGGCCTGTTCTGATACAGGTGCTTTTGCCGCAGTTTGAGTGGTATCTGCAGTTGACTTGTCAGCGTGTTGGTTACAAGACTGCATAACAGCCATTGTAGCTATTAACGTAATTAAAACAAGACGCTTTGCGATAGAACTATCCATTTGGTAAAGTTAAAGTACTATTGATTAAAAATATCCAACTGATCTGAATAAATGTAAATTTAGTAACGTCAAACTTGATATTGGTTGTAAAGAGCAGTTAAATAGGTGCCATTTTAAAAATGAAACATCATATAAAATAATGTTCATATGTATCGTTGAGCGTTAGGACCCGGAGAAATGGAAGTGCTCCAGAATTAAAATCAAAAGGCCCAACCTTATCAAGTCGGACCTTTCAATTTAGTGGAGCCGGAGGGATTCGAACCCTCGTCCAAACATGGTACAAGATATGCTTTCTACGTGCTTAGCATCTGTTTAATTGTAGGGAAGGGGAAGGTCAGCTGCTTACCTGTACCGTCTTCCTTAGGTGTTTTGTTTCGCCGGCTATGCACACCGTTAAGCAGGCTATTTTCATTTTACGATGCCCCGATTGCCGATCCAATGAAACGGAAAACCGGCGGGACAAAAGCTATGCTAATTCTAAATTAGGCAGCTAAGGCGTAGTTATTTTCGCCATTTGTAAGTTTGAACGTTCAGATTTAAGCGCTAATTCATCCAACGCGCTGCATGCTTACATACTCATCTCCATCCTGTCAATTCCGGTCGACCCCATTTTGAGTTCGCAGTTGCCGGTGGGCAGTTTGCAGTTACAAATATACGGTTTCAGTTGGTAGTTCTTGGTTTGCATTTAGCATTTTTTATTTTTGCCAACTGCCAACTGCCAACTGCCAACTAATAACTGCCAACCACCAGCTGGTCGCTGCCAACTGTCCTTCCGGGATATACTTTCAAGGCCTCCTCTAAACAAACCATGGCTTTTGCAAGATCATCATTATTTAAAACGTAGGCTAAACGTACCTCATTTAAACCGGCACCAGGTGTGCTATAAAAGCCGGTGGCCGGTGCCATCATTACGGTTTGGTTCTGATAACTGAATTTTTCCAGCATCCATTGGCAAAATTTGTCAGAATTATCAATAGGCAACTGTGCCATTACATAGAAAGCGCCACCGGGGTTAGGGCAAAAAACACCTTCCATACGGTTAAGTGCATTTACTATGGTGTTTCTGCGGGTGGTATATTCGGCTTTTACCCGTTCAAAATATTCGTCGGGGGTATCTATAGCGGCTTCGCCTGCTATCTGTTCTACCATGCCGGGGCTTAGCCTTGCCTGTGCAAATTTAATAGCGGTTTCCCAAAACTTCCTGTTTTTGGTAATGATGCACCCCAAACGGGCTCCGCAGGCGCTGTAACGCTTGCTCATGGTATCGATAATGATCACATGTTCGTCTAACCCATCCAAATGCATCGGGGATACAAAGGGCTGGTCGTTATAACAAAACTCGCGGTAAGCCTCATCCGCAAACAAATACAGATCATGCTTTAATACCAGGGCTTTCAGGGCCTCCATTTCTTCGCGCGAATACAGATAACCTGTAGGATTATTGGGGCTGCAAATAAATATGGCGCGTGTTTTATCAGTAATATTTTTTTCGAACTCACTTATCGGCGGCAATGCGAAACCATTTTTAATGTACGACATGATGGGTTTAACCACAATGTCGCTCTGGCTTGCAAAAGCGTTATAGTTAGCATAATAAGGTTCCGGAACAATTACCTCGTCGCCTGCATCCAGGCAGGTCATAAAGGTGATGGATATTGCTTCAGATCCGCCTGAGGTAACAATAATATCCTCTGGAGTGATGTTATAACCGGCTTTATTATAGTATTTGGTCAGTTGTTTACGATAGGATAGGGTGCCTTCTGATGGCGTATAAGCCCATACTTTAAAATCGATATTCTTTATGGCATTGATCATCCCAACAGGAGTTTCAATATCAGGCTGGCCTATGTTAAGATGATATACTGTTTTGCCTTGCTGTTTAGCTTTGTCGGCAAAGGGTGTTAGTTTACGTATAGGAGAAGCAGGCATTCGCTGCCCCTTGTGCGATATATTTGGCATTTTGCAAAAATAAGAAAAAGATGATATTATGTCTGTTAAATTAGTGGGTTATATGTAAACACAGAAAGGCCCGAAATATTTCGGGCCTTTCTGTATATTTTTAATATGACCCTTGATCTTTTTTAGTAGGATCAAAGGGCTTGGCTTAAATCACTACCTGGTACTTGGTGCCGCCGCTTTGGCCACAACCTCGCCCACAATGTTTAAATATTTTTGCGGGGTTTTTGCATTACTGGTAGTAATAATTGTTTTACTAAACGGACCTGCTACTGCGGCGTTATAGGTAATGGTGATCTTACCGGTTTCGCCTTTTTTTACAGGTGTTTTGGTATAATCTGCAATGGTACAGCCGCAAGTAGGTTTAACTTCTTGTAAAATTAGCGGCTCTACACCAATGTTTGTAAAGGTGAATACAGTAGTTACAGGTGTGCCTTGAGGTACTTTACCAAAGTCGTGTTTCTCTTCGTTAAATTTAAACTCAGGTTTTTGATTATCTTGTGCAGATGCGTTAAGGACAAAGCCTAAAACAACAGCGCACATTAAAATTAGTTTTTTCATAGTACTTGTTTTGAGTATTACAAATATAAAAGGTTTAATGTTAAATCAAAACTATTACTGTAAAGTGTTTGTTTTGGATACCAGTTATGCCAATTACAAAATAGATTTTTATAATTTTACGCTCTAAATAAAAACATATGCCCGAAACTACAAATACTGGTATTAGTAAATTAGATCTTGCTGAACTAAGTTTTGAGGATTTCAAAAGTATAGTAATAAAAGATTACCGCATAGCCTACGAAAGCAGGCAAGCCAGTATAATAGGCCGCCGTGAGGTTTTGACCGGTAAGGCTAAGTTTGGCATATTTGGCGATGGTAAGGAAGTGGCACAGCTGGCCATGGCCAAAGCTTTCCGTAAAGGCGATTGGCGCGCAGGTTACTATCGCGACCAAACGTTTATGTTTGCTACGGGCATGAGTAACCTAAAAGAATTTTTCGCACAGTTGTATGCCCATCCGGACATAGCCGAGGATCCTGCATCAGGCGGCAGGCAGATGAATTGTCATTATGCTACCCGTTTTATCAATCCCGACGGTAGTTTTATTAACCAGGCAGAGAGCCTGAACTGTTCGGCCGATATTTCCACAACAGGTGGGCATATGCCTCGGTTGTTGGGTTTGGCTTATGCTTCTAAGCTATATCGTCAAAACAAAGGACTTAAATCATTAGATACTTTCTCTGTTAATGGTAACGAGGTGGCTTTTGGCACCATTGGTAATGGTGCTACATCAGAAGGGTTATTTTTCGAGGTGTTTAATGCCGCCGGTGTATTACAGGTACCTATGGCGATATCTATCTGGGATGATGCGTTTGCCATATCAGTACCGGCAAGCATCCAAACTACCAAAGAAGATATATCAGAAGTATTAAAAGGGTTTCAGCGCGAAGAAGGTACCAACGGTTACGAAATATTTAAAGTGCGTGGATGGGATTACGTAGCGCTTTGCGAAACCTATGAGCGCGCCATATCAGTTTGCCGCGAAGAGCATGTGCCGGTATTGATCCACGTAACAGAAATGACACAGCCGCAGGGCCATTCAACTTCCGGATCGCATGAGCGTTATAAGACAAAAGATCGTTTGGAATGGGAGGGCGAGCATGATTGTTTACTGAAAATGCGTAACTGGATGGTCGAGTCGGCCATTATGAATGAGGAGGAGATCTCCAAATTAGAAAACGAGGCCAAAAAATTTGTACGTGAATGCCAGCGTGAAGCCTGGAACGGACTTGGCGACAAAATAAAGACCGAGATAGATGAGACCGTACAACTGATAGCTAATTTAACAGGTGTATCAGCATTTAAAGATCAATTAGAAGAGCTCTCTGCAGAGCTGTTGGCTTGTGTTGATCCGGGCAGAAAAGATACTGTTGCGGCTGTACGTAAAGCATTAAGGCTTACCGTCAGAGAAACATCAGCCGAGAAGCAGGTTTTAATAGATTGGCTTAACGAGGAATATATAAAGAACAATGGACGTTTTAATGATAAACTATTTACCGGGTCGTCATCATCGCCATTAAAAATAAATGTGGTACCCGCTGTGTATGCAGAGGATGCACCGCTTGTAGACGGGCGTGAGGTACTAAACGCTTGTTTCGATGCTAATTTTGAGCGCGATAAAACAATAGTAGCTTTTGGTGAAGACCTGGGTGCTATTGGGGATGTTAACCAGGGCTTTGCCGGTTTACAGACCAAATATGGCGCTATACGTATAACAGACACCGGTATTCGTGAATCAAGCATAATAGGTAAAGGTATGGGGTTAGCCATGCGCGGTTTGAGGCCTATTGCCGAAATCCAATATGTAGATTACCTGTTATATGCCATCACCGTATTAAGTGACGACCTGGCAAGTTTAAGCTATCGTACCAAAGGCGGACAAAAAGCGCCGGTCATTGTACGTACACGCGGGCACAGACTGGAAGGTATCTGGCATTCAGGATCGCCGTTGGGTATTATATTGAGTGCGTTACGTGGCTTACATGTATGTGTGCCACGCGATATGACGCAGGCCGCAGGCATGTACAACACCTTATTGCGTAGCGATGAACCTGCTATAGTTATTGAATGTTTAAATGGCTATCGCTTAAAAGAAAAATTACCGGCCAATGTGGGCGAGTTTACCGTTCCGTTAGGTAAGGCAGAGATCATGAAAGAAGGGGCAGACATAACTGTGGTCTCTTATGGATCAACCCTGCGTATTGTAATGGAAGCTGCTATCGAACTGGAAAAACTGGATATTCATGTTGAAGTAATAGACCCGCAAACCCTTTATCCGTTTGATATTGATAATGTATGCGGTAACTCATTGAAAAAAACAAGCAAGCTGTTAGTGGTTGATGAAGACCTGCCCGGCGCGGCATCAGCCTATATCCTGCAACAGGTATTAGAAGGACAAAAAGGTTACTACGCTTTAGATTCGCCGCCAAAAACTGTAAGCGCCAAAGAACACCGCCCGCCTTATGGATCGGATGGTGATTATTTCACTAAACCATCCATTGATGATGTGATCGAGGCGGTATATGCTATCATGAGCGAGAGTAACCCGGGTAAATATCCGGCGATATATTAATGAGTGAATTAGTGAGTTATTGAATGAGTGATTGAACAGATCACTCATTTTCTTTTTAAACAAATTTGAATTTATGAACACCAACTTTCCAGCCATACAAACCATCATCCCAAACCGTCGTACCGTTAAACCATTTATGATGAATGGCGGTAAAATTGCCGACGAACAAATAACCGAACTATTAGCCCTTGCTGATTGGGCACCCACTCATGGCCTTACAGAACCCTGGCGCTTTACGGTATATGCAGATCCAACCCGGTTTTGCAATGCCCATGCCGAAATGTACCAACAAAATACGCCTGCAGATGAGTTTAACCAAGGCGTTTATGATAACTTGGCACACCAGGGCGATAAGGCATCGCATACTATTATTGCTGTAATGCGCCGGGGCGATTTGCCCAAGATCCCGGCATCCGAAGAGTATGCCGCTACAGCCTGTGCTGTGCAAAACCTTTTACTGGGAGCAACCGCTTTAAACCTGGCATCTTATTGGGGAACTGGCGGCATGATACTAAAACCCGCTATGAGAGCGTTCTTACAACTACGCGACGAGGACGAAGTTATGGGTGTTATATATCTGGGCTATGCCGACGAATATCCGAAGGGTATACGAAGGATACCTTTGGCCGATAAGGTTACCTGGATCAAATAATTGCAACACTTTTACTTTTATTACGTAGAAGGACCGAAATATTGGTTTTAAGAAAATTGTTTTACTTGTTTTTAAATATTTGTTAATAAATTTTATTATTAAGTAACTATATGTATATTTGCAGACCAATACTAAACTCGCGCCTGATTTTTAATGAATTATTGAATTAGAACTAAAAGCAAAGTATGAGAAAGAATTTTTGGTGGATAAGTTGCGTTTCTTTGATTTTATGTATTAGCATTATTGGTTGGACCCCGGTAGATGCTTCAAAAAACTCCCCGAATTTTAAAACAACCCCTACAGCTAAAGAATTATTTGCTCAATATGTAAATACGGTTTACCAAACAGCACGTTTGCAGGAAACCGGTTTAGATATCGAGGTGTTTCAAAAAGCTGTGACCGGTTATTTCAATATCAAGATGGCTGATAAATTGCCCGAGAACAGTACGGTTATTACCGTGGTTGACCTGGCCAAATCAAGTTGTCAAAAACGGATGTGGATCATTGACCTGTTAAATAAGCAGCTTTTGTTAAATACATGGGTAGCACACGGGCAAGGAAGTGGCGAAGATATGGCCACGGCTTTCTCTGATATTAATGATTCGCACCAAAGCAGCTTAGGCTTTTATTTGACCGATGATATTTATATGGGCAAACATGGCCGGTCATTAAGATTAGATGGCTTAGACGAAGGTTACAACGCCAGCGCGCGTGCCCGTGGCATTGTAATACATGCCGCAGATTACGTGGGTGAGAGCACCATTGCAGAAATGGGCCGTTTGGGCCGTAGTTTTGGTTGCCCGGCTGTTTCACCATCGGTAGCGTCGCAGGTTATTAATACTATAAAAGGTAAAACGGTATTATTTATTAACGGTAACAACCCTTACTATACCTCAAAATATTTAGACGAGAACATATTTGCCAACCTGGCTTTCCCGGATAACGTGACTACTGCAGATACTACAAGACTTTAATAAAATATTATAACAACAAAAGCGCCTTCGGATAAAACGAAGGCGCTTTTGTTGTTATAGCCGTTTTTGTTATTTTAAAATTGCCAGCGCGTTATACAATACAATATCCAGACCGTAAACATCGGGCCTTACTTGTAAAGCGCCGGTGCTGTCTGCCCAACAGGTTACGTAGGTTAAATATACCGGTACTTTGGGCCTTAAATTAATAGTGGTAGGCTCGGGGTTATCGGCAGCCATATCTTCTACTATCAGATCGTACTTATCGCCTTCGCCAAATAAACTTAGTGCCAGGCCCTGGGGGTTGCCTAAACGTACGCAACCATGGCTTACCGCGCGCATGGCCTTTTTAAAAGCGCTTTTAGCAGGGGTATCATGCAGGTAAACACTGCTGCGGTTAGTAAACAAAAACTTGATCTTGCCTAAAGAATTATCGGCTCCCGGCTTTTGCTTAAAATCATAATCATCAGCTGATGCTTTAGCCCAGTCAATATCGTCAGGATCTATCAATTTGCCGTTCTTATAAACGTTAATGCCTTTGTTATCTAAATAAAATGGATCATCGGCTGCCTGTACTATGATCTCTTTAGTTGCTATACTTTGCGGGATGTTCCATACCGGGTTAACATCAACACTATGTATCACGCTGTTTAATTGCGGGGTAGAGTGTGGGTTGGGTTTATCAATCTTATCCGTATCCACATAATTCATTAATGTTTTTTGACCATCCATATTACGGCCCTGTCCCACACAAACTTTCATATTTAAGGTCGATTGCCCATCTTCCATTACATCCAGGCGATAATCAGGGATATTCACTACTACATACTTTTTTTCTGTAGGTTTATTTTCCCATCTTAAACGCTCCAGGTTGGTAATAATGATCCGTTTGGTTTCTTCTGCGGATCTGCCCTCTGCGGCAATACCATCAGCTAATGCTTTCTGTAACCGCAGGTAAGATGAATCTTTAGGCTGAATGCTATCCAGGTACTTTTTGATATCCGCTACGCGAAAGACCTTGTTTATAGCGTTACTATCCGGACGCTGTGTAGCTGTATAATACCTGGCGTAAATGTATTTAGGATTGATAGCCCCGTATTGAATAAAATTTGAATACCTGATCAATGAATTGGCAGATAATAATTCCAATTCGGCAATGGTACGATAAGCTTCATCTATAGTTTTTATTCCGTTTTTACTGTAAAGTTTATCGGTTAGCTTTGCAATTTCGTCTGCTTTAAACATTTCCGGGTCAAGGCCGTGTTGGTAAGCTTTTTGGTAATAATCAACTGCTGATTGTTTGTCTTTATTAAAGATATGGTCAATAACAAATACCGGGTCATAACCGTTCTTAGTATAATAGGTTTCTAAAAACTGACCGTAGTTTAATTTAGATTTTTGCCCGGCCAATACTTTTTGGAAAACTTCTGCAAGGTCTTCGTAGTTCGCATCTTTAAAAATCTTATTTTGAGTTTTTTTAAAGAGGATATCCCCCATATCTGATCTGCGTTTTTTACAGCTTTGTGCAATAAAGGTAAGGGTGAGAATACTTAAGACAAGAAGAAGCCTGAACGGCTTTTTGGGGTAAATTAGCATAAGTTAAATTAGAGTATAATTGCATAATAACAATTGCTATACCATTAATAGCGTGTATTGTACAATTTTTCAAAGATAATTATAATAATAGATATGGCCGATAAAGACAAGCAGGAGGTATGGCTGCGCGGACCTTTAGAGGGAATACACCCGATTTTACAGCCAATAGCACATGCTTTGCTACAGGCACGCGAAGAAGTAAATGAAATGATGGAAGGCTTTCCTGACGAATTTCTGGTCATAAAACCAATGGGTGTGGCATCGGTGGGATTTCATTTACAACACCTGACGGGCGTGCTTGACCGCTTGTTTACCTACGCGACAGGGGCATTACTTACCCAAAAACAGTTACATGCGCTGGCATCAGAAGGGAAACTGTCCTCAAAAGACTACAATTTGAACATATTGTTAACGGACTTTAACCAAGAGATAGACAAAGCTATTCGGCAATTAATGGAAACCGATGCGGCTACATTAACTGAAATACGAGGAGTGGGACGGGCACAAATACCATCCACCGTAATTGGTTTATACACCCACGCAGCCGAACATACCATGCGTCATGTTGGGCAATTGTTGGTTACAGTCAGGATATTGAAGGGGTGATAATAAATATCGAATATTGAATTACGAATTATAAAGTAATTTAAAAGTTCGATAGTTATTATTCGATGTCAGGGAAGCAATCGCTTTTAACTTTTTTGCCCTCTTTCCCGCTTGCGTCAATGTCATTAAGTTAACGTGAGTTGGATATAAGAAAAACCATGCCCCATCGGGGCTACCTATTTGTAGAAAAATTTCAATATTACATTATGCCCCGTCATGGAGCTACCCAAATACGCATATGGGTAGCCCCATAACGGGGCAAACTAATCTTTTTATGCTATTTGCTACAAATAGGTAGCCCCGATGGGGCATACTGTCATGTCGAATCCTTATATCGAACTCACGTTAACTTGATGATTGGGCTACGCCTCTTTATTTGTTTGCAGAATATGTAGATTGAAAAAAGTTAAATAGTATCTTTAAATATGAAAACAGTTTTGGAAGTATTAGAAGATATTAAAGAAGCCGTGGAGGAACTGAACTTAGTATTATCTGGCAAAATAGAAGCGCGAGATGCGGATGAATTATTAGATGAGCTATAATTGTGATTTATTGATCAGTTGAATTATTTCTCAAAGAGATCAATATCCGGCCATTTTTTGATGCAATCCTTGATCTGCCACATTAATCTGTCCAGATCGGCGCCAAAATTGCCGTCTGTACGGGTGTTAACCAATACGGCCCAGCTATAACCGGTCGCGGTGTTTACAGCCAATGCCTGCTCGCCGGGTAAACTGCCGTTGTGCCAATGGTTATTGACGTTGTTTACCTGCCAACCTTTGGCATAATTAGAACCTGATAGGGAAGGCTCGTATAAAGTGTTCAATGTTTTGGTTCTTAATAGTTCGGGCTGCTGTGGGTTATAATTTAACCTCACCAGCAGCTTCACCAAATCGGTAGCAGTAGCTATCCAGCCACCGTGGCTATCCATGCGGGGTACATTCATTCTATAGGGCCAATTGCCTTTATCATAATAATAAACCTCGTCGGCTTTTTGTTCGGCCAGGGTATTGCCGCCAATTTCCATGGTAGTGATGCCGCATTTGGCTAAGATGTTTTCTTTTACGAAGGCTGCATAAGGCATACCGGTAACTTTTTCTATCACCCGCCCCAATAAACAATAGCCAAAATTTGAATACTCATAATGTGTACCGGGTTTATTAACCAAAGGCAGGTTGTTTAAGGTCCAGCCTATCAATTCTCGCCGGCTCATTTTAGGGTCCATAAACATAGGGTCGTTTCCGCTATTTCCCCAACCGCCTGCGGTATGTTCCAATAAATTTTCTATGGTGATGTCAGTTATCCATTTTTTATAAGGTTGTGTGCCATAATCATTGCTGAGTACGCCGTCATTGCCAAAAACTTTATCGCTTAGTTTTAATTTACCTTGCTCTACCAATAACATAATGGCCGCGGATGTAAATGGCTTGCTCACGCTGGCAATGCGGAAACGGCTGGCAGGTGTTACCAGTTGGTTTTTAGCCGAATCGGCGTAACCATAGGTGCGTTGGATCTTTAAACTATCGCCCTTGGCTATCGCGAAGGACAGGCCGGGGACATGATATTTCTGCACGAAGGCATTTACTGCGATGTCAACCGCGTGAATATCAAATACCGAGAAACCTTTAGGTGCCTCTTGATTGGCCCTGGTTTGAGCTTGTGTGTTTATCGCGATAGCGAATAAAAATAGAAAAGCCGGGAGTTTAAGGTTACGCATTACCAAATATAGTGAATGCGATGATGAGATAAGTTAGGTTTAGATCAAACTCAATACTTGCTCCATATTATCTCCCCTATAAGTTGATACAGCGTCCGGATGCTTATTGTTAGGGTCGTATAAAAAGGTTTCAATATTTAAGGATCGTGCTGCTTGTATTTCAGATAGTGGATCGTCGCCAATAACCAAAAGATCAGCAGGGGCATATCCATATTTATCCATTAGTTCTTTAAAAACATCTTGTTTGGTTTTTGTGCTTATTTCCGGATCAACAATGTGTATTTCTTTAAAATCGCCTGCCAGTCCCAGTTGCTTTACTTTACTGTTTTGTAAATTGGTAAAGCCGGTAGTCACTAAAAATTTATCAAGCTCGATCTTACGAATGTGGGCGTAATCGGGGTAAGGTTGCATTGGCTCATTATAGGTGATGGTTTTTAACAGCTCTATCCCTTTGTTCTTTAGGGAAGGACTGAAATTGAAATCATCAGCGACGTATTGAAATGGCCGGCGGGTTATCTCTATTTTGGCAGTATGAATGATTGAGGGATCAAGATCCGGATGCTGCTCAAGCAACTCAAAAAATTGCGCGAATAAATTATCAGCTATTGAGCTAACCGGGTAGATGGTATTATCAAGGTCTAATATTAAAGCGCGTTTCATAATGATTGTATAAAAAGATGTCTGCTTGTTTTTAAAAATGGTGATCCAATTTTACTGATCCATTCGTCAAAAAATGGATAAAAAGCAGCCTGTTTTCAATTATTTGGTAATCAATAAGTTGACTTTGTTATAACCGTAAAAAACACTGACGAATAAGCCTGATCCAAAGTGATCCGCTCAAAAAGTTAACTATTTTACTTTCAAACAGTTAATAAAAAACGGTGATCCATGTGATCCATATTTTAAAGTGGATCACTTAGGTGTTTATTGCGGCAATATCGTATTCCTGTTTCTCAACCAATGGTCCGCGATAACCAGGGCTGCCATGGCCTCAACAATAGGTACGGCGCGCGGTACTACACAAGGATCATGACGACCTTTACCGGAGATCTCGGCGGCGTTGCCGGCCGCATCAATAGTGGCCTGGTTATGCATGATGGTAGCTACCGGTTTAAAGGCTACTTTAAAGTCGATAGGCATACCATTGCTGATACCGCCTTGTATGCCGCCCGAGTAGTTGGTAATGGTTTTAACGCTACCTAAATGCGTTTTAACAAAGATGTCGTTATGTTCTGACCCGCGCATTTCGCTGCCTTCAAAACCCGACCCAAATTCAAACCCATGTACCGCGTTGATGCTTAACATGGCTTTGCCTAACTCGGCATGGAGCTTATCAAAAACAGGCTCGCCTAAACCAACCGGGCAGTTCAGGATATGGCAAGTTACTTTACCGCCGACGGTATCTCCGTCCAAACGTACCGAGTCGATAAACTCGATCATTTCTTCGGCTGTCGCCGGATCCGCGCAGCGTACAATATTCTTTTCGCGTTGGTCTATAAATTCTTGTGCGGTGGTTATCTCTACATTAGGCGCGTTTATCTTACCTACACTGCTTACGTGGGCTATGATCTCTATGCCTTGTGTTTTCAGGAACAGTTTGGCCAGAGCACCTGCTGCTACACGCGCAGCGGTTTCGCGGGCCGATGAACGGCCACCACCACGATGATCACGAATGCCATACTTGGTTTGATATGTATAATCAGCATGTGATGGGCGGAACACATCGGTATTGTGGTTATAGTCCTTACTGCGCTGATCCTCATTAGGGATCAGCATCATGATAGGGGTACCGGTAGTTTTACCTTCAAATACACCCGAAAGGATCCGTACTGTATCGCTCTCTTTACGCTGGGTAGTGATCTTAGACTGGCCGGGTTTGCGCTTGTCTAATTCACCCTGGATATATTCCATATCCACGGGTAACTGCGACGGACAACCGTCTATAATTACACCAATAGCTTCGCCATGCGATTCGCCAAATGTGGTTATCCTGAATAATTGTCCGAATGAATTGCCTGCCATAGCTTAATTAGTGAATTATTGATTGAGCGAATGAGTGAATTTTGTCATTGCGAGCGTAGCGTGGCAATCGCACGTGTTCTTCGCAATGACATGTTTAATTATATATCTTTTACTTCAAACCCTACCTTTTCCAGATCTGTCCAGAAAGCAGGGTATGATTTTTCGACTACTAAAGCATCTTCAACTTCCAGCTCAGGGATGATCAGTGCCAGCGGGGCAAAGGCCATCGCCATACGGTGATCGTCGTATGTGTTGATGAACATAGTTTCGGGAATAAACTTTTCGCTGCAATCCAGCTTGTAGGTTTGTCCCTTTTCTATCAGCTTAACACCCATTTTACCCAACTCGTTTTGCAGGGCTAATATACGATCAGTTTCTTTGATCTTTAAAGTTTCCAGCCCGGTGAAGGTAGCTTCATGGTTTAAAGCCGCGCATACCACAATAATGGTTTGTGCCAGGTCAGGGCATTCTTTCAGGTCGAATATCTTACGGCTGATAGGTTTTGCTTCTTTTACCAAATGCACACCACCATCCTTAAACTGTGAGGTAATACCAAAATTAGCCATGATCTCGGTGATAACGCTATCGCCTTGCAAGCTGTATTGGGTTAACCCGTGTAAGAACAAGTCGGCATTATCTGCCAATGCTGCAATAGCGTACCAGTATGATGCCGCGCTCCAATCCGGTTCGACAGGAAGAATAGTCTCTTTAAACTCCTGGTTAGCTATGCTGATCACGTTATCGGTCCATACATGCTGAATACCCGCTTGCGCTAACATAGCAAGGGTCATTTCAACATATGGGCGCGATGTCAGATCGCCTTCAATATGAATCTCCAAACCCATAGGCAACTTAGGCGCGATCAGTAACAATGCAGTAATGTATTGGCTGCTGATATTACCTTTTATGCTGATGCTGTTGGTAGCCTGGTCAATATTGCCTTTTATGCGGATAGGAGGGAAACCCTCATTCTCTTCATAGCTGATCTCTGCACCCAGTTTACGTAACGCATCAACCAAAATGCCTATTGGTCTTTGTTTCATGCGCTCGCTGCCGGTTAATACAACTTCTTCGTCCTGCAGGGTGTAATAAGCAGTTAAAAAACGCATAGCGGTACCCGCTGGGCCAATGTTAACCACTTTATGTTCTAACTGGTGTGTTACCGGTTGCGGCTCATAACCAACGGTTTGCAAGGTCAAACCCAATACTTTTGATAAAGTAACTGCATCGGCAGCGTCTGAGATATTTTCAACGCGCACCTTGTCGCCGCTCAAAGCTTCAATGATGAGGGCACGGTTACATTCGCTTTTTGAGCCTGTAAGGTGCACCTCGCCAATTGCCGACCTGGTTTTTTTAGTAAGCAGGATATTCTGGCTCATTGTATATTAAACGTGCGTAAGTTTTTCTGCCTGCTGACCAGCTACCTGACCTGCATTCATGATCTCAGTTTGTTTACGGATAGATTCGCCGTGGATTAACTCTAATAATTTCTCGGTGAAATCGCTGCTTAGTTTTAATGCTTTACCGTAGTTAATGCGTTTGGTCAGAATCTCGTCCCAACGGCCAACTTGTAAAATGGTAATGTTGTTATCTTTTTTGTAAGCACCTATCTGCTCTGCAATTTGCATACGCTCTGCCATTTTCTGGATGATCAGGTCATCAATTTTATCGATGTTGTTGCGTAGCTCGCTCAGTTTGTCATTTACCTGTGCATTGCTGGTATCAGGCTTGCGCAAAGTTAAATGGTCAATCAACTCAACCAAAGCAGCAGGAGTAACTTGTTGTTTAGCATCTGTCCAGGCAATGCTTGGATCGATATGCGACTCGATCATTAATCCCTGCATATCCAGGTCCAACGCTTTTTGTGATACATAACCGATCAGGTCACGGTTACCTGAAATATGACTTGGATCACAGATCAAAGGTAAATGCGGTGCTAAAGTTTTCATGTGGATAGCGATATCCCACATTGGCTCATTACGGAAAGCTGATTTTTCGTATGATGAAAACCCGCGGTGTATAGCTGCCAGTTTAGTGATACCTGCATTGTTTATACGCTCTAAAGCACCTATCCATAAAGAAATATCAGGGTTTACCGGGTTCTTAACCATTACCGGGATATCAACGCCTTTTAAAGCGTCGGCAATTTCCTGAACGGTAAAAGGGTTAGCTGTTGAGCGGGCACCTACCCAAAGGATATCAACACCTGCAGCTAAAGCTTCTTCTACGTGTTTTGCAGTCGCAACTTCAACAGCGGTTGGTAAACCTGTTTCTGCCTTAGCGCGTTTTAACCACTCTAAGCCAATGCTGCCAATTCCTTCAAATTCTCCCGGACGGGTACGTGGTTTCCATATACCGGCACGTAACGCGGTAACACGACCTGTGTTTTTTAATAAATGAGCAGTAGCTACCAACTGATCTTCAGTTTCTGCGCTGCACGGACCGGCTATTAACAGTGGTTCTTTTGTTGCTGTTATCCAGCTGTTTAATGGTTGTACGTTTAAATTAAGTTTCATTGTGTTTGTTATATTAGAATATCTTATTTACGATTATATGATTGGATTGCTTTCTTATTTAACTGCTTTTTTTATGTTGATGTATTTGCGCTCAGGTTTAGCAGGGGCAGGGGCTTTTTCTCCTTCTTCTTCATGGCGTTTATACTCTCCCAGTATATTGAAGTTGTGGGTGTATTTCAGGATCTGTTTTACGGCAGCATCATACTGTTTTGTTTCGTCCCATTCTACATCTACATAAAAATTATACTCATTACGTTTACCCAGTACTGGCATAGATTGAATCTTGCTCATGTTTACCCCAAGGTTGGCAAAAACATTTAATACCTTAGATAAGGCACCCACCTGGTTAGTCACCTGGAAACATAAAGATGCCTTATTGGGCGTTTGTTTAACCACATTATCATGTGATGTCAGAATCAAAAAGCGGGTAAAATTCTTTTTGTTCGATTCTATCCTGCGTTCTAAAATATCTAACCCGTATAGTTTAGCTGCCAATGTATTGGCAATAGCAACGGTATCGGTTAATTTTTCATCCTGGATACGTTTGGCACAAGCCGCTGTATCACTGCTTTCAACCATTTGCAGGTGCGGGTACTCGTCAAAAAAATCAATGCACTGGCGTATAGCTATAGGGTGCGATGTTACGTATTTTATCTGCTCAAAAGCTACACCCGGCAACGCCATTAAGTGTAATTGAATGGGCAGGTAGATCTCGCCAACAACCGGAAAGTTATAGTTTAACAGTAAAGAATAATTAGGTAAAATGCTGCCTGCAATACTGTTCTCAATCGCCATCACTACATAATCAGCTTCGTTATTTTCTAAAGCATCAAACGTGCGTTTAAAAGAGTTGCACTCAATAGTCTGGATATCTTCTCCAAAATATTTAAAGGCTGCCTCTTCGTGAAACGAAGCGCGGATACCTTGTATAGCAACTCTTGGTTTATCTTTCTTCATAATCGTATTAAAACAAAAAATCCCGGCTGTTATGCCGGGACTTTCTAATTTCTTTATATGTGTTTATTGCATATTAGTCCCGGCTCTTACTTGGTAAAGTAAAAGTAGTAACCATAAAAATATGCATTTGTTAATTTCATTCTGTTTTTTTATTACGGCGTAAATGTAGCAGTAAAAATTGATTTATCAATAGATGATTTTATTTTTTTTGAAAATAGTTGGGTTAAAGCGAATTTTATATGGTGAATTTAATATTTAAGGTGGATTATTTGGTTTATTAGGTTAGGTTAGGTTTTGATTTTAGGAAGGGTTATGATTATATTTGTATATGGACGCATTGATTGTATACCCTGAAAATAAAGACCAGCTAACAGCTTTAAAAGCTGTAATGAAGGCTATGAATATAGCTTTTGTACAACAAAATGAAGAATATCCTGATCATGTTATTAAAGGGGTTAAGTTATCAATCAAACAAGCCGATGAAGGTTTACTAACCCCCTATGCCGGAATAAAGAAAATGCTTGAATAAATGGCCCTGGAAATTTATTACACGCCACAATCCAGAGAAACTTTAAGGGGCATCTATAATTTCATTCACAATAAATTCGGCTTTAGGTCTGCCGAAAAGTTTTCAATAAAAGCTGAAAAAACAATTTTGTTAATTGCCCATCAGCCTTTAATGTTTAAAGCGAGCAATATCGATGAAAAAGTTAGGATTGCTTTAATCAGTAAACAGACATCCCTTTTTTATCGGATTACCGAAGATTCAATACACCTTTTATTTTTTTGGGATAATAGACAGGAGCCAATTTTACCTCAATAATAAAATCTCGCCTTTACTTACAAATTAGCGTAATAGCTTAATCCCTCTAACAGCTCTTCGTTAGTGCAAATATTATCAATGTTAAACTGACCAATTTTGTTTAATAGCGTACAGTTAATTTTACCGTTAAGGTTCTTTTTGTCTTTCAGCATGTGTTCTAAAAGGATGTTGTTATCAGCAGCTTTCAGGTTATATCTTGGATAAAGGCCTGTTAAGGTTTCAGTAATGTCCGCTAAGTCTTCAGCGCTTAAACCTGTTTTTTTATGCGCCAGGTATGCTTCGCAGATCATACCGATAGCGATAGCTTCGCCATGCGATAGCGGATCTTTATCATTGATCAATGAGTTGGTCTCTACCGCGTGGCCAATGGTATGGCCAAAGTTTAATGATTTGCGGATATTCCTTTCGTGCGGATCTGCCAATACTACCTCATTTTTTATAGCTACTGACCGGTAAACCAACTCGGCAGTAGGGTTTGCCAGGTCGCTTTCTTTAAGCTGGTTCCAATAATCAGCATCGCAGATCAGGCCGTGTTTTAGCATTTCGGCGGTGCCCGATAATATTTGGCGTGCAGGTAAAGTCTTTAAAAAATCGTAATCAATAAACACGGCTTTAGGTTGGGTGAAAGTACCTATGATGTTTTTGATACTGTCAATATCAATACCTGTTTTACCACCAACTGAGGCATCAACCTGCGAAAGCAGGGTAGTAGGTACATGTACAAAGTCGATACCGCGTTTAAAGGTCGATGCCGCAAAACCACCCAGATCACTTATAACGCCGCCGCCCAGGTTGATCAATAAACTCTGGCGATCAGCACCAAAATCAATCAGCATTTTCCATACCCCTATACAAAAATCAATGCCTTTGCTTTCTTCGCCGGCGCTGATCTCGATAATATCGAAATTTTCAGGATCGCCTAATCTTTCCCTTAATATAGGCAGGCAGTATTTACCAGTATTCTCATCCGTTAAAACAAAGAAGCGCGAATAACGGCCGTTTGCGATAAATTGAGCAAGCTCGCCTAAGCTGTTTTCGAAATATATAGGGTAGTTATTACTTTGTATCGTATCCATAGCATCAAATGTGCAGGTATCTGTATTTGTTGTAGTCATAAAAATTAAATCACTTTTATTTTATTACCATTAAATTCAACCACATCGCCGGGTTTAACTTTAAGGCGTTTGCGGTAATCGACTTGACCATTGTAGGTTACTTGTCCCTGATCTACAACTATTTGTGCTTCGCCGCCTGTTGATACCAGGTGGGTAGCTTTTAATAATTGTATCATTTGGATATAGTCGCCGGTAACTTTAAATTCAATCATCAGGGCGCAAAAATAGACTATTCGCAGAATATATGAGTTATCTAACTATCATTTTATATTATAATTTTGCAGAACGCTAATGGTCCATTTTGCCCGTTTGATTGGTTTGACAGGCAAGAATATTATGGATCATCAATATACACTATGACTAAAAAACAAAGTCTATCCTTTGAGAATACGGAGATTGCTTTCCGTCATTCGTCAAATACTGATCTGAAACGGGCCTACTGGCTGTTTAAGCTAATCAATATTAATTTCCTGGTAAAGGTAGGCCCGCCGATAACCAATTTTGCTATAAAGATAGGTTTGCCTATAAAGGGATTGATAAAGGCTACCATATTTAGCCATTTTTGCGGCGGCGAGACCATCCGCGAATGCGAAACAACCATTAAATCATTAGAAAGCGGGGGAGTAGGGACTATTTTAGATTACTCGATAGAAGGCGAGGACGACGAAAAAGTATTTGATGATACCCGCGAAGAAATTATCCGTACCATAAAACGTGCGGCTAAGGATAAAGCCATACCCATTACTGTTTTTAAAATAACCGGTGTAGGCCGATTTGGCTTGTTGGAGAAACTGGATGCCCGTAAACAACTTACTAATGCCGAACAGTTGGAATGGCAAAAAGTGCAGGCCAGGGTATTAGCCATTTGTGAAAAGGCTTATTCTGTAAATATCCCTGTAATGATTGATGCCGAAGAAACCTGGATACAGGATACTATTGATCTGTTGGCGTTAAATATGATGCGCAAATTCAATAAAGAGCGCCCCATTGTATATAACACTTACCAGTTGTACAGGCATGATAAGTTAGAATCATTAATGAGCGATAACGAGGTTGCGGTAAAAGAAGGATTTATATTGGGGGCTAAATTAGTACGCGGCGCATACATGGAAAAGGAACGCAAACGCGCCGAAGAAATGGGCTATCCATCGCCCATACAACCTACTAAAGAAGCTACCGATAGGGATTTTGACCTATCGCTTGATTACTGTACAGATTATATAAAAAGTATTGCCTTTGTGGCCGGTACTCACAATGAGGAAAGCTGCCGCTTGCTTACCGAGCAACTGGATCAGAAAAGCATCGACCATAAAAATCCACATGTATACTTTGCACAACTACTGGGTATGAGCGATAACCTGAGCTTTAACCTGGCTGATGCTGATTATAATGTAGCTAAATATGTACCCTATGGGCCTATAAAAGCGGTACTGCCTTACCTGTTCCGCCGTGCGCAGGAAAATACTGCTATTGCCGGGCAAATGAGCCGTGAGCTGGGCTTGATAGTTAAAGAGATAAAAAGGCGAAAGCTATAATAACCCGTTAGCGCTGAAATATTTTTGAATGGTATCAGGCGCAGTCATCAGGTAAGTTTGGAACCCCAATTTTTTTGCTGTTTCTAAATGCTGCGGGCTGTCATCAATAAATAAGGTCTCGGCCGGGTCAAGATTGTTTTCTTGTAGTACCTGTTCAAATATTTCTGCATCGGGCTTACGCTTACCCACTAAATGTGAGTAGTAAGTTTTTTCAAATAGATTGGAATTATCAGTCATGCCGAACTCCCGTTTCAGGTAATCATGCACATAATCATAATGAATAGCGTTGATGTTACTTAACAAAAAAGTGCGGTATTTGTCTTTTAGTTGCAGTAACAGGTGATGATTACCTTCGGGGATACCTACAAATATCTGGTTCCAGGCATTGTTGATCTGCGGGTCGGTAAGGTCGGGTTTATGCGTTAGCTCCCTGATACGGTCCCTAAAAGCTTCGGGGCTTATCTGCCCGCGCTCTAAAGCGTTAAATACATCGTCTTGCTGCCTATGCCCGTAAAACTCATGCGCGTTGGTAATACCCAGGTCTTTCCATGCCTGGGCGACTTTGTTAAAATCTATATTAAATATTACGTTGCCGTAATCAAAAATGATGTTTTTTATGGTGTTCATGAACTATATTCCTTCTGTAACGGCTTTCATTTTAGCTAATCCTGTTTTGGCTACCAATAAGGCATCTTGCTTGTAATAGCTCTCATTAAAAACCTCGAGCGAAAGTACGACCGGTTTGGCCGGGTTTTTAATGTTTTTTAACATTTCCTTTAGTGGCGCAATACCATCACCGGGATAAACTCTATCTGGCTCTGATATTTTATCAGGTGCTATCCCAGCCGGGTAATCATTGATATGGAAAACCTCGATAGCGTTTTTGCCCACAAAAGGCAGACTGTCTAAATTGGACCCACCTTTGTAAATATGAAAAGCATCTAACAACACCACTGCGTTTTTATTTTCGCTTGCTGCCGCGACATACAATACCTGGCTTATTTTTTTCAAATTGTGCGATCCTCCCCACATTTCGACCATAGGAATGACCCCGGTTTGTTCGCCCATTTTTAAAATAGTACGGT
The DNA here is from genome assembly GCA_040388175.1 of Bacteroidota bacterium. Lineage (GTDB taxonomy): Bacteria > Bacteroidota > Bacteroidia > Sphingobacteriales > Sphingobacteriaceae > Mucilaginibacter. Next base: position 34,380 of record JAZKCG010000098.1, read on the forward strand.
AGCGGTCTGTAACTACATCCAGGTCAATCAATGGCAACCCTGTAGCACCTGACGGAGGCGCGGCTATACGGTGGCAACCTATCTGCACCAGTTGGTCCATTTCGTGCTGTAATTGGGTAAGAGCTGCTTTGCGGGTGGCATCGTCATTAACTATCCATTGGGCAAAGCCAATGGCATTTTCGACGGTTATGCCCAAGCCTTCAATTATCTTTTTTGCTTCGGCGGTTGTGCCGCCGTTTTGCAGATAGGTTTGAAACGTATCTATCCAGATCTCGACAGAAGTAAAACCCGCCTTTGCGGCTATCTGTAATTCTTTGATAAACCCCAGTTTCTGACCCCGAATGGTACTCATGTTTAACGAGTACTTAAACCCCGATGTGTTTTTAGTTGAAGTGCGCATAGCCGGTGTAGAAGTGGTTAATAATACAGCGCCGACAGTTAAACCTAAAGTCTGCAGTGCCTGCCTGCGATTTTGTGAGCGATCATTCATGTTGCTGAAACAGAGGTTTTAAAAGTACCGTCGCCAAAAATATGCTATTTTTATTAAAATAAGCTTTGGCAAATTGAACGGAAAGTTGTAACATTGCAGCCTGAAATTTAACAAAATTTCTGCGCGCCTATAGCTCAGTTGGTTAGAGTAGAAGACTCATAATCTTTTGGTCCCTGGTTCGAGCCCAGGTGGGCGCACAAATAGATAGATCGCATCTATTTCAGTCCCTCTAAATCGTTGATTTAGAGGGTTTTTTGTTTTTAGTGATCCTTTTCAATCCTTACAAATACACCATTTCTGACACCCAAACGCCCACCCGGGTTTATTTTTTAGCTTCGGGGTGTTTTTAAGATTTAATTGGCTGTAATACAGTGTTTTGCGTTCATAAAGTATGCACTCAAAAAGACTGTAAAAGATCAGAAATCTGAGCCAAATTTCATCTAAACGCCCACCCGTGAGCGAAAATTTCGGGATGTAATTATTCATTTATTCACTTAAAACTGTTAAAAAATGAGAACATCACAGTCATTTGGTGTCAATTTCACCATCAAAAAAGAGAAGGCAAAAAATGGAATTGCCAGCGTTTACGCAGCTATTACCATTAACAAGGAAAGGGTCATCTTTGCCCTCAAAAAACAAATTAACGTTGAGGATTGGGACAAAGGCCATGGCGGACTGAAGGTCAGGGTCCCCGAGGCAAAAGACACCAATGCCTATTTAGAGCAGGTCAAATTTACCATTACCACCTACTACCAGCAATTGCAGTTAGACGGTAAGGAGATCACCCCGCAATTACTTAAGGCTTGTTTCCTGGGCGAAGACACAGAGGAAACTTATTCGCTGAGCAAACTCATGGATTATCATGAGGAAACTGCCTCAGCTGCTTTGACGCCAAGTACCTTGAAGCATTATGGAGTTACCCGGCGCTATCTGGAGAAATTTCTTAAAGCAAAATACAACACGACTGATTACCGCATCAAAGACATCGATTATAAATTCATTGTCGACTTTGAAACCTATTTGCGGAATCACAAACCCACAGATCATTTTCAACCGTTGAACAACAACGGGGTGATGAAACACCTCATCCGTCTGCGTAAAATGACGACGCTGGCCTTTAAATTACAATGGATCAGCAGAGACCCCTTTAAGAATTATAAGTTCCGCTATAAAAAAGTAGAAACCGCCTTTTTGTCGACAAATGAATTGAAGGCATTGGAAAACTATGATATCGCTTCTGATACGCTAAACGCCATCCGCGATTATTTCCTTTTCGCCTGTTATACCGGTCTGTCCTTTGTCGACCTGATGAATTTACATGAAGGCAATGTTGTACGCGGGGAAGACGGAGAAAAATGGCTGAAGCTGTTCCGGCAAAAAAGTCATGAGGCGACTAACCTTCCGCTCCTTGCACCCGCATTGGCGATCATGAATAAATACAAGGATAACCCGAGGTCGGTTTCTTTAAATAAGATATTCCCCACCATTACCAACCAAAAGGTAAATGTCTATTTGAAAGAGATCGCCAAGATCGTCGGTATTAAAAAGAAGCTAACTTTCGGCGTTGCCCGGCATACGTTCGCTACCACCATCACGCTAGCTAATAACGTACCTATCGAAACCGTGAGCAAAATGATGGGACACACCAAAATCGCTACCACGCAAATTTACGCCCGTGTATTACTCAAAAAGATCAGCGAGGATATGCATGTCTTACGGGAAAAATTGGAACCGGAAGTTCCCAAACGTAAAGCCAACCGAAAAGGAAATGCAACTACCCACCTTAAAAAAGTAAGCTAATGAAACCTATGAATAACGATAAGCTTTTTCTGTCAGTCAAGGAATTGATCGAAAATGCGCGCAGCTATGTTGTCAGGAACGTTAACACCGCCATGCTGTATACAAATTACACTATCGGCCAAATGATCGTTGAAGAAGAACAAAATGGTAATACCCGTGCGGGTTACGCCGAAATGATAGTGAAAAACTTGAGTGTTTATTTGACGACAGAGTACGGAAAAGGTTTTTCCCAACGAAACCTGGATAATTATAAAAGATTTTATTTGTTATATCGTGAACGAATTGCGCAAACAGTGTTTGCGCAATCTGATTCACCTATCGGTAAACCGTCTGAACAAGCTTTATTGGCAGCATTTGCCGAGAACTTCAAGATAGGTTGGTCACATTATATCCTGCTAATGAAAATCAATCAGGCCGAAGAACGCGCATATTACGAATCGGAGGCTGCAACAGCTAACTGGTCATTCCGGGAATTAGAACGTCAGTACAGTTCATCGCTGTTTGAACGCCTGATGCTCAGCCGGGATAAGAAAAGCGTTAAGGAAGATATCGATAAGGATACGATAACCGAGCCTGCTATTGATGCGTTAAAAACTCCATTTGTGTTAGAATTTTTGAGTCTTAAGGAAGACAGCAGTTATTCCGAAAACGATCTTGAAACCGCTATTATCGATAAACTCGAACACTTCATGCTCGAATTAGGTAAAGGTTTCTTGTTTGAAGGGCGGCAGCGTCGTATCACTTTGGAAGGCGACCATTTCTGGGTGGACTTAGTTTTTTACAATCGTTTGTTAGACTGTTTTGTCCTGATCGATCTCAAAATTGGCAAACTCACGCATCAGGACATCGGGCAAATGCAAATGTATGTCAATTATTATGACCGAAAAATTAAGAGCCCCCATGAAAAGCCAACACTCGGTATCATTCTTTGTAAAGAAAATAGTAAGGCAGTAGTCGAGTATACACTGCCGCTCAATAACGAGCAAATTTTTAGCCGGGAGTACAAACTCTATTTACCCAGCAAGGAAGAACTTCAAAAACAATTATTATGATAGAGAAAAATCAACAGCCCCTTAACCAGGTATACTGGTTAAGGGGACAAAAGGTAATGATCGACGAAGATGTAGCAGCGCTGTTTCAGGTCAGTCTCAAAGTATTGAGACTGCGTGTAGGTAGAAACAGACGGCGGTTCCCGCCCGATTTCTTGTTTTTACCAACCATAGAAGAATGGCAAACTTTACAACAACAGGCCGACCCTATACTCAAAATCGGTAAAAATGAAATACCGCTAGTCTTTACGGAAGCCGGACTGCTCATGGCTTCGGGGATCATCAAAAGCGATGTTGCCGTTAAAGTCAGCATCAACATCATTAACGAGTTTTTCCAAATTGTAAAAAGTTTTAATAAGTAATTATCATGAAAGACCAACAAGAGATCGATCAGATCGGCGCAATGATACGGGAAGCACGTTCAGCGCAACATATAACCCAGCAACAATTGGCAGATAAATGCGGTATCGCTAAATCTCGAATAGTTAAAGCAGAAAATGATATCGGCAATGTTCCCGTTTCCATCCTGCGAACCATAGTCGAAAAAGGCTTGGGGGGCCAGTTGCAGATCACATTTGATTTTTGACTTGAAGTTCCAATTTGGAACTTCAAGTTTGCAGGTGCCGCAATTCGCGGCACCTTTTTTATTGCTGTTCGTTTCAGTTCATTTTAATCCTTTTCCACCTAAAAATAACGCCACCTTTCCCAAAGTTGTCATTTTCTGATTTACCGGCTTCCGAATTTTGAAGTCCTTAAAAATTATATTATGGACAAAGCAACTGAACAACGATCAAGAATGGGGATGGTTCCGACGCGGAACCAGATATTGACCCTTGGTGACCTGGAGGATTTCAAGAATGATATGCTCCAGGAGGTAAAACGTATCATTAAAGAATGCGCCAGCGGGGTGCCCGGTAAAAAATGGCTCAAATCGGCTGAGGTTAAAAAGCTATTGGGTATTTCGCACGGCTTCCTGCAATCCCTGCGGGACAGCGGCGTATTGCCCTTTACTAAAATAGGCGGCTCGATCTATTATGATTATGAAGACATCACCTTTATGATGTCGACGAACAAGAGTGCCTGACGTCTAACCGGCCGGGCCTGTCAGCCAGCGTCCGGCCATTATTTTTAAATCCTATGTTATTTCAAACACCCAAACGTAAAGCCAAACGGGTGCCTGTAGAGCGCAGGAAACCCGAATTAATTCTGCAAAAAGGGTTTGGCACAGAGATGCCGCCGCAAAAGCGCCTGGTCGAGATATACTTTGATCAAAAAAATATGACCGCGCAAGCAGATGTATTCTACAAATTCTATGAAAAAGCTAATTGGAGCAGTCCTAAAGGAACTCCCTACCGCAACTGGAAACTGCTGGTCGGGGAATGGATCTTCAATTATGAGCAAGAACAGAAACTCAGAAAACGGCAGCGGGAAAACGCGCTGCTATCATCCTATTAAACTATAAAAATAGCAAACTATCATGGCAAAGATCATCACCATAGCTCACCAAAAAGGTGGCGTAGGTAAAAGTACCTTAGCGATCAACCTGGCTTTATGTTTCCAGGACCAATTATCAGTAGCCCTTGTAGATACCGACTTACAGGGAAGTTTGTATCACATCAGGGAAGATTTCCCCGATCTGGCCATCATCGGAGTCGATAGATTGCAGGATATTCAGCAACTGGCCTATGACCTGATCATTATCGATACGCCGCCTTATCTTTCCAATCGCTTACCTGAATTGTTCCTTTATTCTGATTTTATTTTGGTGCCGACCAAGGCTGGTTTCTTCGATGTGATGGCCATCCGTTCTACGCTGGCACTGATCAAAGAGGCGCAGCAAAAGGCACCGCTGCTTAAAGCAGGCATCGTGCTCAATATGGTCAAGCCGCGATCAGGCATCACCCAGGATGTGGCAACCCTCCTGCAAAGCATGGGCACACCGCTACTGCAAACGAAGGTTCATGACCGGGTCAGCATCGCCCGCTCATCGATAACCGGTGGTATTTTAAATGGCACTGACAGGCGGGCAAAAGATGAGATCATGGCACTGACCGAAGAAGTCGTTGAGCAGATCAGCGCTGAATAGCAATATAGCAAGCTAGCTTTTTATTTAGCTAATAAGCTAGCAATATCGCAAACTAAGATCGTAGCAGTTTAGCAAGCTAAGTTCATAGTAAGATATCAAACTAGTTGCGGTTGATAGGAAACTATCAAGCTAGCAAACCAACAGCAATTGCTAACAAACTATCATGATAGCAAATGGAAAATTATAAAAACAAGCTCGGCAATCTGGCCGACAAACTCAAACAGGAAAGGCCTGCCACCCCCATACAGGAAGTGATGCCGGTCAAGGCAGCATCCGTTCCAAACGAGCCCGAAGTACAGTTCAACAACCGGATACCCAAGGGCCTTTTAAAGCGGCTTAAAACATTCGGACTGGAGTATGATGAATCCCTTAAAGACATCAATATACAGGCACTTGAACTATACCTCAGCCATAAGGCGAAGCCGGAAGAAACAACAAAGAATGCCGAATAAAAACTAATAGCAGGATAAGACCGCCCGCTTCGCAGCGATCAGCAAGATGTACAATTGTGTCACAATTGAATCTTGCCCGCCGCGCCGGAGTTGCGCGGGTCCAGGCAAAAAGCCTCCGAAGTCGGCTTTTTAACGAAAAGAACAATGGCTACACAGGAAGACAAACGGATACAATGGAAGAATCTCCGCTTTAAACCGGAGGAATATCAATTGCTCGAAAAACGGTTCAAAAAGACCAGTTTCCGCAAGCTTAGCGAATACATGCGCAGCGTGCTTTTGGATAAGCCGGTGACGGTCAATTACCGGGATAAAGCCATGGACGACGTGCTGGAGGAATTGATATTGCTAAGGCAGGAGCTAAATGCTGTCGGAAACAATTTGAACCAGGCGATGCGTAATATCAACAGCGCTCGTGGGAATGCTGATACCAGATTATGGATGAATTTGCTGAGCGTGATCAACACCAAACTGGAGCCTTCCATTAACCAGATCAAGGACCGAATGAACCAATACGCGGATATATGGTCGCAAAAATTAAGAGCGGCAAAAGCCTGATCGGCGCGCTCAA
>JAZKCG010000099.1:0-11484 GCA_040388175.1 Bacteroidota bacterium
TTTCAAAGCTAATTCTGTTACCGAATTACTTGACCTTTACAGCAATGACGCGCGGAGAAGAATATCATATCAAATCAAACCCAATATCTTTCCTAAAATAACAGCCATCATAATAAATCCGGCTGGCATCGGCAGTTGCTTGTTGCAGGGCATCGAATAATGTGTCCTGTAAAGAGGTAATGGCTAATACACGGCCGCCGGTAGCTAATACATCATCGCCGCTTTGTGTGGTGCCTGCCTGGAATACGTGCGACCCGCGTACATTCTCCATACCGGTAATAACTTTGTTCTTTAAATATTCGCCGGGGTAGCCGCCTGCTACACATACTACCGTCGCGGCTACCTTGTTGGATACTGCAAAGTCAACCTCGTTCAGGTTGCCATTGGCTACGCCTAATAGCAGGTCTACCAGGTCGGCTTCTATGCGGGGTAATACGCTTTCGGTTTCCGGGTCGCCCATGCGGCAGTTGTATTCTATCATGTAAGGGTCGCCACCACAGTTCATCAAGCCAATGAAGATAAAACCTTTGTAGGGGATGCCTTCACTTTTTAAGCCTTCGATGGTTGGGATCACCATTCTATCTTCCACTTTCTTAATAAACGCGGCATCTGCAAACGGTACCGGCGAAACAGAACCCATACCGCCTGTATTTAAACCTGTATCGCCTTCGCCAATACGTTTATAATCTTTGGCTGATGGTAATATTTTATAATGGTCGCCATCGGTTAATACAAATACTGATAGCTCTATACCGCTTAAAAATTGCTCGATAACCACCTTGGCGCTGGCCGCGCCAAACTTGGCTTCGGTCAACATTTCTTTTAGCTCCTGCTGTGCTTCTTCCAATGACGTGCAGATCAATACACCTTTACCGGCAGCTAACCCATCAGCTTTTAAAACTATGGGTAAACCGATGGTTGGTAAGTAAGCCAATCCTTCCTGTAAAGTATCGGCAGTAAAAGTTTCAGATGCCGCTGCCGGGATATTATGGCGGCTCATGAATTGTTTAGAAAAATCCTTGCTGCCTTCCAACTGTGCGCCTTCGGCCTGCGGGCCAATAACCGGGATGTTTTTCAATTGCTCATCCGCCAGGAAAAAATCATGAACACCTCTAACCAAGGGTTCTTCTGGGCCAACCAATACCAGGTCAATATTATTGCTTAACACGGTTTGCTTAATGCCTTCAAAATCATTAACGCCAACATTTATATTGGTGCCATATTGGCCCGTACCCGCGTTACCGGGGGCGATAAAAAGTTGGTCGCATTTGGGGCTTTGCACTAATTTCCAGGCGAAGGCACTTTCCCTTCCGCCTGAGCCGAGGATCAGGATATTCATGCGGGCAAAGATAGAATTTTTGGTGGTGAGTAGGGAGTGGTGAACAGGTAAATCGCCTTTAAAGCTTTACCCTTGGGGCAGTTTTGCGTATCAAACTGCACGGTTTACCACACTTATAACACCTCTAATCACACGCTATCACAGTAATTTTACCCTGTTTCACAGCCTATCACCCATTATCACAGTAAATATTTAACTTAAATTGCTGTATATAAGCACATTGTGTAGTAATTGCGTTTATGCGTACGGGTTGATTGCGTTTTTCGCAAAATACGTCGCCTTAACAGCGTTTGGGCTTATACAAAAATACGAAAAATAAATTGAAGAATTTAGGTTAGTGTTTATAGATGGATAAGGGGCTTTGATAAAACGCTTGACATACCAGACAATTGGGCCATGCGCTATGATACCAGCACACCCGAACAAGAGCAACTGGAAGAATTGATGACGATAAAATCAATGATATGTTTTCTGATGATGAAGATGAGAATACTAAACCCTAATTGGAATTAACTGATAATATTTATAAATTACATTACCAATTAAAGCCTAAGTCATACCCTATGATCCGTCAATTATTAAAATCGTTGTTCATTACCATTATTTTAACAACGGTTTTCACAACCGGCTTTTGTCAGTTTGCCTATAAGATACATAAAGATTTATTGATAAAAGGGAAGGTGGATTCTTGTATAACTAACTACACTACTGTGTACTATAAAGATAGTGTAGAAATAAAGCAACTTGTAAGTAAAACTATTGAGTACTTTGATAAGCATGGGAAAATTGTAAAATTTAATACTTATGTCTTTTCGAATAATTCAGATACAGTTGATGTTATGAAACATCCTCTTATAACGGCTTACAGTTATGATAAAAAAGGAAACATTGCAGAAGTTGTAAATTATAATTCAGCCGGGGTTGATTCTAAAGATGTTTTTATTTATACAGGGAACAAGTCATTGGTTAGTATTAATAATTATAGTTTGCCCGATAATAAACTACAGAGGGTGACAAAAATGAAGCTAAACGCCATTGGTGATATAGAAGAATATGATTATTATGTGGATACCGTTTATAGTGCTAAACCGTTTACAAAGATCAATTTTGAATATAACGCGAAAGGTTATTTGATTAAGTACAGTAGTAGCTACTCGTACACATCAAAAACACGTCAAACTTATTGTACCTATGACCCGGATGATAATTTAGTACAGTTTCGAGCGGAACAATCCGGATCTGAGCCAACGATCCAGGATTATAATTATCCCAAATTTGACAAATTGCATAATTGGCTGCTAAGAAACACTTATGACAAAGGTAAGTTACGTCAATCAATGGAACGCAGTATCACCTATTACAAATAGCCAACAATATGATCCGTCAATTATTAAAAGCCGTATTAATTCCCGCTTTAGTTTTGATAAGCAGCACAACTTGTTTCGGACAATTTACCCAAGATATTCGTTATGGCATAAAGCCTAAAGGTAAAATTCGTTCGTATACTTCCAGCCAGGCCGATGTAAACGATACCCTTTTTAAAGAAATAAGTAGCATATATTACAGTGAGTATAACAGAAAGGGACAATTAATAAAAAGCTGGAAAGCCAATAAATTAAACGAAGAAAGCCTTGATACCAAATACGTAAAGACCTTTACTTATGATAAAAAAAGTAATTTAACTGAGGTGATGCATTTTAATTCAAAAGGTGAGCCAAGCGAAAAGGATACTTATGTGTATTCGCAATCGGGGCGGTTTATCATCATTAAAAAGCATATGTACAATGGTGATACCTCGCGGACATCGGAACAGTTTAGAATTGACGCTTCGGGTAAAATACTGGAGAGCTATACTTACTATGCAAAAACCGACACCACCCCGATGCTTTTACAAACCAGGATCCACTATAAGTATAATGCCTTGGGGCAACGAATAGAGGAGGTAGCCTATAATGCAAACAACCGTCAAACCTCGAAAAGAATTAATGAGTATAATGACAAAGGCAATCTAACCCGGTTTACTTATGAAAAAGACCCGTTGTTTGACGGTGCTTTTAACAATACAGCATACGATAGCCATAATAATTGGACTTCTTCCTTGTTATTTCGTTTTGGTAAACCGGCAGCACGTTTTAAGCGTGAGATTATTTATTATAAATAGCCAACAATATGATCAATAAAATATTAAAATCCTCTTTAGTAATTATTGTATTGTTGGCAATAAGTATAAGTTCCTTTGCTCAAAATCCTTTCTCACCTTTTAATGATGCAAAACCCAAAGGCAAAATAGACACCGTTATAATTATCTCGGGAAACGCAAATTGGAAATATGTTTACGTTTATAACAAACACCGGCAACTTGTAGAAACTACCTGGTATAGGAGCGAGGTGTTTCCGGATGGAATAGGGCGTGTTTTTGACACCGTAAAAACAGTTTTTACTTATGGTGCAAACCGGCGTTTAATATCAAGTTTTATGATTTTTAAACGAGGTAAAAGAAGTACGGCCAGATATGAATACTTGCCAACAAAGTATGGTTATGCCATACGTACAATAGATTCTCGTGATAAAGATTCTTCATTAGTTAACGAAATGAGATTTGATCATTTAGGTCGAGTAATACAATACGGAAGTTATGCTCTTAAGGACCTGGAGAAACAAAGGGAAGGTAATTTTGAATACCAATACGATGGGATAGGTAATATGATTAAAAGTACGGCTCATTATAATTTGGTATGGGCATCCAAAGTGTTTTATAAGTATAATAGCGATGGTGACATGATAGCACTTAGTAGAGAGAATCTTGAAGACCCGCGAAATAGCAGCTATACTTACCCTAAGTATGACCAGATGCATAATTGGACAGAGCGGAAGTTTCTTAATGGAAATGGTTTTGAACATACAGATCAAAGGCGCATCACCTATTATAAATAGCAAACGATATGATTAAGCAAATATTAAAATCCTCTTTAGTTATTATTTTATTGTTGGCAGTAAGTATAAGTTCCTTTGGGCAATTTATCGGTGATTCCTACAAAGATGCCAGGACAAAAGGTAAAATCGACAGCATTATTGAAACCATGTATCAATTTAACGACAACGATACAACGGGCAGACGCTATTATGATAGGTTTGTTTACACGTTTAATGCTAAGGGCCAGCTGATAAAATCTACAGAACATTCTATGGATAGCTACTTCACGCTGATAACTGTTTACAATTATGACAAGAAAGGTTACATAAAAACTAAGCGGATCGATGAAAAGGATGATAAAGTTGATACGCTTAGCCCGTTTTCAATGACAACATATGTTTATTCGCCTGATCATCGATCGGTTAAAGTTGATCTTCGCCGAACAAGTAAAGCCGAACCTGGTGATTTCCTGACTGATTTTACAGATCAAATTGATCTTGACCCGTCAGGAAAGATGCTAAAAGATAGTACGTTTTATTTTGGAACTTCCCATATAACTAAGAGGTACAGCTATCACTATAATGCTAATGGTATTTTGGTTGAGCTGGATGCTGCAGAAGGGAATTTAGGTGTAATACCTTCTAAATCGTTTTTTACTTATGATGATAAGGGCAATATGATGAAAGAGGAGTGTTCATTTTACCGTGGGACCTACAATAATATAAAAGCGTTTATGAAAACGTATATACGGCGTTACACCTATCCCAAACTGGATAATAGACATAATTGGCTTGTGAAAAAAGAATACCAGGATGGTAAGTTTGAAAGGATAACGGAGCGAAGTATTTATTACTCTAAATAGTTCGAAATTTAAACCTCTTTGCCCTTTTCTCCTTTAACCTTTCGCCCCAAAAACGTACCTTTGCCTGTCATAATGGCTCTAAAATTGTAATGGCGCAATTATTGAGTTTGAGATGACATATCAATTATATATATGCTAAATTTTATAAGTAAGCTTTTCGGAAGCAAATCAGAACGGGATGTAAAGGCGCTTTTGCCTTTGGTTGAAAAAGTGAAGGCCGAGTTTGCAAAACTTGACCAAATAACTAACGACGAGCTTAGAGCCAAAACCATAGCTTTTAAGGAAACTATAAAAGCGGGATTGGCAGCTATAGACGAGGAAATACAAGGCATAAAAGACCAGACAGAAAGCAATCCAGATATGGATATGCATGAAAAGGTTGAGCTGTATACCCAGTTAGATAAATTGCAAAAAGACAGGGATAAAGAGCTGGAAGCTATCTTGTTAAATATATTGCCTGAGGCTTTCGCGGTGGTTAAAGAAACTGCCCGCAGGTTTACCAACAGCGCTACAATTGAAGTAACCGCTACCGAGTTTGACCGTAACCTGGCTGCTAAAAAGAGCAACGTTTTAATTAAGGGCGATAAGGCCATACACCATAATACCTGGTTGGCTGCCGGCAATGAAGTTACCTGGAACATGGTACACTATGATGTACAGTTAATTGGCGGTATTGTATTACACCAGGGTAAGATATCTGAAATGGCAACGGGCGAGGGTAAGACCTTAGTGGCTACGCTGCCTGCCTATTTGAACGCGCTTGCCGGTCAGGGTGTACATATTGTTACCGTGAATGACTATCTGGCGCGTCGTGACTCTGAGTGGATGGGCCCGCTGTATGAGTTCCACGGTTTATCTGTTGATTGTATCGATAAACATGAGCCAAATGGCGAAGAGCGCCGTGCCGCTTATTTAGCTGATATTACTTTTGGTACCAATAACGAGTTTGGTTTTGATTACCTGCGTGACAATATGACACGTAGCCCAGAAGAATTGGTACAACGCAAACTGCATTATGCCATGGTGGATGAGGTCGATTCGGTATTAATTGATGATGCCCGTACACCTTTAATTATTTCAGGCCCAATACCACGTGGCGATGAGCATGAGTTTTATGAGTTAAAACCACGTATAGAGCGTTTGGTAAATGCGCAAAAGGCATATATCAACACGGTATTGAACGAAGCTAAGAAAGCTATCGCCGAAGGCAAAACCGGCCCTGAAGAAGGTGGTTTGGCCCTGATGCGTGCTTACCGCGGTTTGCCAAAAAGCAAAGCGTTAATAAAATATTTAAGTGAAGGCGGTAACAGGCAAACCCTGTTAAAATCAGAGAACTATTACATGCAGGACCAAAACAGGGAAATGCATAAGGTTGATGCCGAGCTTTTCTTTACTATCGACGAAAAACAAAACTCGGTTGAGTTGGCTGAGAAAGGTATCGAGCTGATCACTGCATCTGGCGAAGATCCGCATTTCTTTGTAATGCCTGATGTGGGTACAGAGATAGCTGATATAGAAAAATCTGACCTGCCTGCCGAAGAAAAAATCGCCAAAAAAGACGAGTTAATGCGCGATTTTTCTATTAAGTCTGAACGGATCCACTCGGTAAACCAGTTGCTAAAGGCTTACACTTTATTTGAAAAAGATACCGAGTATATCCTTGACGAAGGCAAAGTAAAGATAGTTGATGAGCAAACCGGCCGTGTGCTGGATGGTCGTCGTTATTCTGACGGGTTACACCAGGCTATCGAAGCTAAAGAGAACGTGAAAGTAGAAGATGCTTCACAAACTTTTGCAACTGTCACCCTGCAAAACTATTTCCGTATGTACCACAAGCTTTGCGGTATGACGGGTACTGCCGTTACAGAAGCGGGCGAGTTCTGGGAGATCTACAAACTGGACGTGGTGGAGATACCAACCAATACACCAATGAGCCGTAAAGATCTGGAAGACCTTGTTTACCGCACTGTTCGTGAAAAATATAACGCCGTGGCCGATGAGATCGTAAAACTAACAGAAGCCGGCCGCCCGGTACTGGTAGGTACAACTTCGGTAGAGATCTCAGAATTATTGAGCCGTATGTTAAAACTACGCGGTATCAAACACAACGTATTGAACGCCAAAATGCACCAGAAAGAAGCTGATGTTGTGGCCGAAGCCGGTAAAACGGGTACAGTAACCATTGCTACCAACATGGCTGGCCGTGGTACGGATATTAAATTAGGTGAAGGTGTAAAAGAAGTGGGTGGTTTAGCCATTGTGGGTACAGAGCGTCATGAGTCGCGCCGTGTCGATCGTCAGTTGCGTGGTCGTGCCGGTCGCCAGGGCGATCCGGGTACTTCGCAGTTCTTTGTATCGTTAGAGGATAACCTGATGCGTTTATTCGGATCAGAGCGGATCTCTAACCTGATGGTGCGTATGGGTATTGAAGAGGGCGAAGTGATCCAACACTCTATGATCTCGAACTCGATAGAGCGCGCGCAGAAGAAAGTAGAAGAAAATAACTTTGGTACACGTAAACGTTTGTTAGAGTATGATGATGTCATGAACTCGCAACGTACCGTGGTTTACACCAAACGTAAAAATGCCTTGTTTGGCCAGCGTTTAGATGTTGACCTGAACAATACCGTTTTTGACGTAGTTGAAGATGTGGTGACCGAATACAAAGAAGCTAACAACCACGAAGGTTTCCGTTTAGAGATCATCCGTTTGTTTTCTGTTGATATGGAACTTACACAGGACGAGTTTACAGGTACATCATTACATGCGCTGGTCGACAAAACCTTTGCCCAGGTGACCGATTTTTACAGGCGTAAATCGGATGCTATATCACAACAGGCGTTCCCTGTTTTAAAGGATGTGTATAACACCCGTGGTAATATCATCGAGAATATTGTAGTGCCATTTACTGATGGTGTACATGCTATACAGGTAGCGGTGCCGCTTAAAAAAGCGGTGGAGAATAACGGTTTAGAGGTAATCAGATCGTTCGAAAAGAACGTTACACTGGCTCTTATTGATGATGCCTGGAAAGAGCATTTGCGCGAAATGGATGAGTTAAAACAATCTGTACAAAACGCGGCTTACGAACAGAAAGACCCGCTATTGGTGTATAAGTTAGAGGCGTTTAACCTGTTCCGCTCTATGTTGGCTAATGTTAATAAAGAGATGGTGAGTTTCTTGTTCAGAGGTGGTATTGCTGCACAGCAAGCCCCTGACGAAGTGCAGGAAGCAAGGCCACAGCCAAAAACAGATATGCGTAAAATGCGTACCTCAAAACCGGAACTGGTTGGCGATGGCGGTACGGGTTTACCTCAGTTTGACGATACCCGCGAACTGCAAAAATCAACCCCGATACGTGTTGAACAAAAAATAGGCAGAAATGACCCTTGCCCTTGCGGTAGCGGTAAAAAATACAAAAGCTGCCATGGTATAGGGCAGGCGTAAAATAATCTTTGAACCCTGATTAAAGGATTTAGGATTACCTGATTAAAAATTAAAATCAAGGCAATCAATTAATCGGGTAGATCAAGGTTCAGACAAATATTTAAAACAATGAAAAACGCATCCGTTTATAGCGCAACTTTTAGCTTTATAACCGGGTGCATTTTTTTTATAATTATTTTTGTGTCGATAAGTGCGCAGGCGCAAACCCGCGGCACTGTCGAAGTGATAAAAGACGCGCGGATAGATACACTGGCGGCCCGAATCACCAAATTAAAGTCTACCAGTACCGCATCGGCCATTTATTCAACGTCCGACAATGGTTACCGGGTGCAGATTTATAATGGGTCAAGCCGTAAAGAGGCCTATGCGGCACAAGAACGATTTAATAATGCCTACCCTGAAATGCGTAGCTATATATCGTACACTGAACCTAATTACAAGATCAAGGCCGGTGATTTCAGGACGCGGTTAGAGGCCGAAAAATTAATGCAAGAACTAAAAGGTAAATTTACCAGCCTGTTTATTATGTCGGGCAAGATAAATCCGCCTAAAACAACTACAGGAAATGATTAAACAGCAGATACAGCAACTTTCAAAAGGTATTTTTAATGAAGTAGTGGCCAACCGCCGCCATATCCATAGCCACCCCGAACTTTCTTTCGGGGAAGTAGAAACATCAGCATTTGTAGCCAAAAAACTGGATGAACTTGGTATAGGCTGGGAGCGTATGGCCGATAACGGTTTGGTAGCTTTGCTAAAAGGCGAAAAACCATCTGATAAAGTTGTTGCCCTGCGGGCCGATATGGATGCCCTGCCAATTACCGAGGCTAATGATGTGCCTTATAAATCGCAAAATGTAGGGGTAATGCACGCCTGTGGTCATGATGTACACACTTCATCGCTGTTAGGCACAGCCAAAATATTAACCGAGTTAAAAAGTGAGTTTGGCGGTACCGTTAAGCTGATATTTCAACCCGCCGAAGAAAGATTACCCGGCGGTGCAAGCCTGATGATAAAAGAAGGCGTATTAGAGAACCCTAAACCCGATGCGGTATTGGGCCAGCACGTAATGCCTTTTATTGACGCGGGCAAGTTTGGTTTCCGTTCGGGCCAGTACATGGCCTCAACAGACGAGTTGTACGTTACCGTTAAAGGTAAAGGCGGCCACGGTGCACAGCCGCAAAGTAATATCGACCCGGTAATAATTACCGCGCATATATTGATCGCTCTACAGCAGATTGTAAGCCGTTTTGCTGATCCTAAAAACCCTACGGTATTATCTTTCGGTAAGGTAATAGCTAATGGCGCTACCAACGTTATACCAAACGAGGTTAAACTGGAAGGCACATTTAGAGCGATGAACGAACAGTGGCGTGCCGAGGCCCATATCAAAATGAAAAAAATGGCCGAAGGCATTGCCGAAAGTATGGGCGGTAGTTGCGAATTTAATATCATGAAAGGCTATCCATTCCTGATCAACGAGCCTAAACTTACAGAAGCTACCCGCGCGCATGCCGTAGACTATTTAGGCAAAGAAAATGTACTGGACCTGGATATCTGGATGGCAGCCGAAGATTTTGCTTACTACTCGCAGGTTTCAGACGCTTGTTTTTACCGTATGGGTACCCGTAACGAAAGCCGTGGTATAACATCAGCAGTTCATACGCCAACCTTTGATATTGAAGAAACCGCTTTAGAGCAAAGTATTGGTTTAATGGCCTATCTGGCAGTTAAACAATTGGGCAATTAAGCATGGAATGAGGGCTGTCATCCTGAGTTTGTCGAAGGATACGCGGGTAGAGGCCTTTGCACTAATGCTTCGACGGGCTCAGCATGACAACGCTCTTTAAGAAAACTGCTCTATGATTAAAAAAGTCCTACTGGCTTTCTGCCTCCTGCTTTTAGCTTTCAGCTCCAACGCGCAGCAACACCGCTTTAACCCGGATACGTTATTGACTATAGTGATTGATTCGCCGGTAAATATCCGTTCGCATAAATTAAACGCGCAGGATTTTATTGATGCTGTAGTTGCCGATACCGGCTTTTATAAGGCGTTCCGCAACATGAAGCGTTATGGTTTTACTGCAGAAAATAGTATCTATACCTACGACAAAAAGAACCAAATAGACGGCGAGATTCATCGCAGGGTTAGGCACACCATAGTTGGCGGCAAACCCAAAACCGAATACCTGTTAAAACAGGATAAAGGCAACGTCTATAAAAAGAATGGTAAATATGAGTTGTACACGGTTGAGATGTTCGACTATATCTTTAACAATGCCTATAACTCCGGATTTTCAACCGCCGACCCATTAGCTGGTGCCGGAAAGAATGGTTCCTATAAAGACAAGTTAAAAACGTTGATCTTTTCGCCGGGGCGCAAAGTTACCGGTATACCGTTCCTTAGTGGTAAGACAGAGATCTTCGGGCCGGATATGCGGCAGTTTTATAGCTATGAATTTGCACGGGGTAAATACCTGGACTCGATCCCTGTTTATCGCTTTAAGGTGATCAAAAAGCCAAGCACTGCCGACGGCGATGTGATGATTAAAGAACTAACCACCATATTTGATATGCGCACTTTCAAGATTTTAGGGCGCTATGTAGATATGAAGTACAGTAATTTCCTTTTCGATTTTGATGTAAAGATGAATATCGAACTGATCCCCTACAATGGCGAGTTATTACCTGCCAAAATAAGCTACCAGGGTAACTGGAATGTGCCTTTCCATAAAGTAGAACGCGCCAGCTTTTTGATTTTGCAGAAGGATTATCATAAGTAAAATACTTTTATGTCATTGCGAGCGTAGCGTGGCAATCGCGAACTTTACATGGCGGTTCAACTTCCGTGCGATTGCCACGCTCGTTCCTCGCAATTGTAAAGGTCAAGTAATTCGGTAACAGAATTAGCTTTGAAATATT
>JAZKCG010000100.1:0-16723 GCA_040388175.1 Bacteroidota bacterium
TAAGAAATGGCACACAAAAAAGGGGCCGGTAGTTCAAGAAACGGCCGCGAATCACATAGCAAACGTTTAGGTATCAAGATATTTGGTGGTCAGCCGGCAATTGCAGGTAACATCATCGTACGTCAACGTGGTACAAAACATAATCCGGGCCTTAACGTAGGTATCGGTAAAGATCATACTTTATTTGCTTTAAAAGCAGGCGAAGTAGTTTTCAAAAAGAAAGCAGATAACCGTTCATACGTTTCTGTAATTCCTTTTGCAACTGCTCCGGTAGCAGAAGATGTTGCACCAGCACCTAAAGCAAAAGCAGCCGCTAAACCAGCACCAGTTGCAGAAGTTGCTCCTGAAGTTGTAGCAGAAACTGCTGCACCGGTTGAAGCAGCTCCAAAAGCAAAAAAAGCAGCAGCTCCTAAAAAGAAAGCCGCCGATGCTGAAGAAGCACCAGCACCAGCAGCTGAGTAATTAGGTAGAGACGCGAATATTTGCGTTTTAGCATATAAAATACAAAAGCCCGTATCGTTTGATATGGGCTTTTTTGTGTTTTTGTCACCATAGTCTGTGTCTTCACAGACAACGGTGTGAAATGCAAATAATATGAGTTTTTTTAAAATGGTGATCCACTTTAGGTGATCCTCTTACATTTTTACAATCGGCATAGAAACATATAAATCACTTATTTTCAATAAATTGATCTATTTAGCCTGAAGTTTTAGTAGTGATCCAAAGTGATCCGCTTAATTTATCAAAGCGTTTATTTACAATGAGTTAATTAAAAATGGTGATCCAAGTGATCCACTATTTTTATTTGGATCACCCTTTGTAATCCAGTTCTGTCAAATCCTTAACAGAGCCGAAGCCGATCACATCTTTAATCACCTTACCGTCGGTCATTTCAATAGCGCGAATCAGTTTGTCAGAGCCAAATTTGTCTTTGATCTCATGCATGGTTTTTAGCGCAGTTTCCTTGCGGTCCATGTCTTCAAACAGGCTGTATAGCATATTGCCATTGTTTACAAAGTTGGTTACGCCAACCCGCATTTGCGTGATCTCGGTATTGAAGATAGGGCCGGTACCGGTCAGCTTTTCAAACTTATCCACCCGTATGCGAATCATCTGCATCAGGCTGATGGCATCTTGCACCGGCGTGGTAACCGTAAAGGCATCATCCCAACGGCTGCCATCATCATACCTTGCCGTAAACCCAACAGACTTGCAATAAAACTTATGATTCACCATCCGTTTTTCGAGGGTAAGGCAAAGCGTCATAAATAGCTGGTCGATGTAGCCGATGTACTGCCTTTTTTCTTTGGAGATCTGCCGCATGGCCTGCATGCCCCGGTAATCATGAGCGGCTATGTTGGTCTCGATAAAATTAAGACGATAATGCCAGTAGATGCCTTCTATCCCCTTAAAAATAGACTTTAACTTGTCTGGGCCAGCATAACGCATCTGTAACGGAGTGTTAATGCCTGCACGTTCAAGTCGGTAGCTCATGTTAGCGCCTATGCCCGGCATATCACCCAGTTTAAGCGGGCGTAAGATCTCATCAATGTTTTGATGGGTGATCATCAGCAGGCCATCTAATTTCTTCCCCCTTACTGAAGCCAGTTTGGCCAGGAAGGCATTGGGCGCTATCCCTACCGAACAGGTTAGCCAGTCGCCAACGGTACGCAGGATATCTTGCTTAATCTGTTTGGCAACGGTTAACGGGTCAAGGTGGTTATAGTTTTCAAGGTTAATGATGGCCTCGTCAATACTTTTGGCGACAACGTCCTTGCAGTAGGTAAGCAGCAAGTTAATAATCTTGGTATGATACTCGCGGTAGCGCGCCGGATTGCTCTCTACCGGTACCAAGTCCGGGCAAACGGCCATGGCATCATTTAGGCGCATACCAGCCTTTAACCCTCTTTCTTTAGCCTCTGTCGATAAAGAGATAACGCAACCATACTTACCTGTATAAACGCAAACACCTACCGGACGGCCGCGCAGCCAGTAGTTGGCTTGCTGCTCGCAACGGGCAAAGTAGCTGTTCATATCAATAAACAACACCCGCGATCCGGTCTTTACTTCAACAGAGTTTTGATTCACACAGCAAAATTGCTAAAAATATTAGTAATTACAAATTAAACGCATATGTATTTAAATAAAAAAGAGTGATACGATCGTTTGCATCACTCTTTGGTATATTTTGCCTGTAAGTCTTAAAACAACATCTCTCCCGGAGGAGTAACACCTTTTAAACGAAGGTAAACAGTTGTCTGGCCACGGTGATGGGTTTGATGCTCGAATGCTTTAGCCAGAATCAGGCCCTTGGTTGCTTTCATACCCTCGGCTGAGGCCATTTCCTGCATATCAGCATCGGTCATACCTTGTATGCTGTTGATCGCGAAATCATAGCTATCCAGGACAGCTTTGGTAGTAGTCTCTTTTGTAGGTGCCACCGTTTTTTCTGCCGATGCTTTACCCATAGGGCTTGGTTTGCCACTTGCCGACGAAATAAAGTAATAAGTAGCATCGGCTAAATGCAGCATTTGTCCTGCAAAGCTGCGCACCTCGGGCGTGGCTTTAAAAGCATAGCCATCGGCAGGCATGGCATCTAAATAGGCTTTGGTGTACGCTTTGGCGCGTTTCCACTCGGCAACGCTTTGTTCCCTGGTTATCTGTGCGAAAACAGAGGTGCAGGTAATGGTCAATAACGCAATTAAAAAGGTTAGCTTTTTCATGATGGGTTAGTTTATCAGTTTAATAATTAAGGTTGGTTCAATATAAAACGAAGATGCGGAATATTTCTGTTTGTTACAGCATATTCCGCATCTGATATTGTGTTTAGAAGGGTGATGAGCGGGTATCATTCGCCTCGCTTCAATCCATACTTTTCTATCTTGCTGTATAAGTGACTGCGTTGGATATCAATATCATCGGCAGTTTTTGATACATTCCAGTTGTTCTTTTCGAGCTTGAATTTGATGTACTCGCGCTCGGCAAAATCTTTATAGTCCTGGAAGTTCTTGAACTGGTTAAAATCTGTTTGCGGCGCGGCAGGTTGTGCCGAGGCTGCCGCTGGAGCCGTTGGGTTAGCAAAGGCCTTAACATCATCTTCGGTTATGGTCTTATCGCTCAGGATGATCAGTCGCTCTACCATGTTACGCAACTCGCGGATGTTACCTGTCCACGGTAAGGCTTTAAGGGCCTCTAAGGCGCCGTCCGAGATCTTTTTGACAGGCATACCATAATCATTACAGATCTCTTCCAGGAAGCTTTGGGTAAGCAGGGCTATATCGTCCTTACGTTCTGTAAGGGGTGGTACGTGGATCAGGATAACGCTTAGGCGATGGTAAAGATCCATACGGAAGTTACCGGCTTCTATCTCTTTCAGCAGGTCCTTATTGGTTGCGGCTACTACGCGCACATCCACATCTATTTCCTTCTCGCCGCCTACACGGGTTATCTTGCTTTCTTGCAAGGCACGCAGCACTTTGGCTTGGGCAGACAGGCTCATGTCGCCGATCTCGTCCATGAACAAGGTGCCGCCCGATGCCGATTCAAACTTACCTATACGTTGTTTGATAGCCGAAGTAAATGAACCTTTCTCGTGGCCAAATAATTCGCTTTCTATCAACTCTGACGGGATAGCTGCGCAGTTAACCTCGATCAACGGTGCGTTTGCCCGGTTGGACTTTTCATGCAGCCAACGTGCTACCAATTCTTTACCGCTACCGTTAGCGCCGGTTATCAGCACACGGGCATCAGTAGGGGCAACACGGTCTATGGTTTCTTTGATCTTGCCAATAGGGGGCGAGTTGCCTAATATGGGGCGAACTTTGGATACCTTGCGTTTCAGTACCTTGGTCTCTACTACCAGGCTTCCGCGGTCTAATGCGTTACGAACGGTGATGAGCAGGCGGTTCAGATCAGGCGGTTTGGATATGAAGTCGAACGCGCCTTTTTTGCTGGCCTCTACGGCGGTTTCTACGGTTCCGTGACCCGATATCATGATAAACGGCAGGTCGGGTTTAATAGCCAGGCCTTCGCTTAGTACCTCCATGCCATCCATGCGGCTCATTTTGATATCGCATAGCACCAGGTCGAAATCATTCTTGCTGATCAGTTCCAGCCCGTCTATACCGTTATCTACATCTTCAACTTCGTAGTCTTCATATTCAAGTATCTCACGTAACGTGCTGCGGATAGCGCGTTCATCATCAATTATTAAAATTTTAGCCATTGCTTATTGGGATAGATAAAGATGTATTAACGTTTACTAATATAACATATGTATAGGAAACTAAACACTTTTTTAAGGCAGATGTTTGATGCGTGTTGATTTTTATTTAAGCCCGTTATGTTGGCGATTACTTACCCTGATCCCGATAGCTATCGGGACTACGTGTGTCGAAGAGCCGCGGGGTAAGTCCCGACGATTGCAATAAACCCATATTACTCTGCACAAACTCTTATCTTTACCGGTATGGAGCAAATAAAGCCCGACTCAAAAATACTTATTGATATTATTCAGACCAGGATGCCGTTTGGTAAATATAAAGGAACTTTTATAAGCGACCTGCCGGTTCATTACCTGGAATGGTTCAGGAGCAAAGGTTTTCCACCCGGTAAATTAGGTATGATGCTATCAAGCGTTTATGAAATAAAGATAAATGGGCTAAATAGCATACTAACACTTGTTAAGACCACACTAAAAAATCAGGGTAAATGACCGCTGTATGACCATCCACAACGCAACCAGCCCCGTATATCTGATAAAGTAATTAAAAATGATTTTTATGAAGAATTCGATCTTGTATATTTTGTTTAGCCTTGTAGTTTTTGGATGTGCCAACGGGCAGGATAAACCCGGCGATATGGATTTGGTAAAAGTTCCGGCGGCAAAACCCGGGCAAGCGGTGGCAACCTTTGGCGGTGGCTGTTTTTGGGCGATGGGTGAGGCGTTGTCAGAATTAAAAGGTGTTGACCAGGTAATTGCAGGTTTTGCAGGTGGCAAAACAAAAAATCCTACTTATGAAGATGTTTGCACGCGTACAACCGGCCATGCCGAAACGGTACAGGTTTACTATGACCCTAAAGTTATCAGCTATGAAAAATTAGCCGAAGCATTCTTTTATGCGCATAACCCCACCGAACTAAATTACCAGGGACCTGATGAAGGTACCGATTACCGTTCGATAGCTTTTTACCGTACACCCGAAGAAAAGGCATCTTTGTTAAACTTGATCAAAACTATTAATGCGTCGCATCATTATAGTGGAGCTATAGTGACGCAGATAGTGCCGTTTACAGTTTTTTATGGAGCCGAGCGTTACCACCAGGGCTATTATAAAGCCCATCCATCAGCAGGGTATATCATGAGTGTTTCTACACCCAAGGTTATGAAAATGCGTGCCGCGGAAAAAGCTTTTTTGAAGCCGGAGTTTCAATAAACTATAATTATTAAAATTTATGTAAACCATCTTGTTAATTACAAGGTGGTTTTTTGTTTCCTGCACTTGTTAATGCTGCTTTAATATTTTTATCTTCACACTATAATAGCCAATAAAGCCTAAACACAATAATGAAATATTTGCTTGCCCTGTTAACTGTTTTAATTCTTCGATTTGATACCCGGGCACAGGCCACGTATACGATCAGTGGAACAGTAAAAAACACAAAAGGCGAAGCGTTACAAGCTGCAACAGTATTTATTGCCGGTTCTGAAAAAATAATGTCAACCGACCTACATGGAGGTTTTCACTTTAACGTAAAATCCGGGATTTATCAGTTAGTTGTAACCATAGTAGGTTATGATCCCTTAAAAAAAACAGTAATTGTAGACAACAAGGATGAAATACTGGATATCAAATTAAATGAGCACGAAACAATGCTTAATGAAGTAGTTATTGGTGGTAAAATATCTAAAAAAAGAAAAGAGCAATTAGATCTTTTTATCAGCTACTTTATAGGCAAGGGTGTAAATAGCAAAGACTGTAAAATACTTAACCCGGAATTACTCAAGTTTACTGAAGACCAGGTTTCATTAATGGCGACATCATCAGATTTTTTAATTATCGAAAATAAAGCTTTGGGGTACCGCATTAAATACCTGCTTCAATTTTTTAGAGCGGGCTATAGAAGCCGAAATTTTATTTACGATGGTGATTATAACTTTGAGCCTTTAATTGGCACACCAGAGCAGCAAACCATTTGGGAAAACAACCGGAAATTAGCTTATCAGGGATCAATGATGCAATTTTTAAGGTCTATGTACGCTGGTACAGCCCGTAATGAAGGCTTTTTATTATATGAGGTTACAGACTTTGATAGCCCTGTTATAGATATGCGGCCTATGCCGGTTTACCCCGAGCAAATTATTAAACGATCCGGCAATAACCGCGCTGCATTTAAATTTGGCGACAAATGGTTCTATGTGCTGTACAATAAAGAAAAAGCTGCACAAGAAGATCCGGTTGTAGGAGATAAAGATGTTAGACTATACAAGGTGGCTCGAACCGGAACTGTATATAGGCTTGATGGACAGTTTGATAGTCAAGGTTGTTTAGAAGAATATAATATTAAAAACATATACATACACGGGGCTATGGCTCAAAAAAGGGTAGCAGATCAATTACCATTTGAGTATAAACCCGATTAATCCCAATGAGATATTTCATTATACTTTTTATTGCATTGATTCTTCGATTAGATGTTTGCGCTCAGGCCGTTTATACCTTAAGCGGAACCGCTAAAAACACAAAAGGCGGAGCGTTACAAGCCGCAACAGTATTTATTGCCGGTTCTGAAAAAGCTACTACGACTGACGCGCAAGGTAATTTTAAATTTACCGATCTCCATCCGGGGACTTATCAGGTAGTGGTGAATATATTAGGTTATAAGCCATTAAAACAAGATGTTGCTTTAAATGATAGGTCAGAGATACTATATCTTACGCTTGCCGAAAAGGATGTTGCTTTAAATGAGGTTGTTATCCGGGCTAAAAAAATATCCAAAGAAGATCTTAGTACTTTTATTAAGTATTTTATGGGAGAGTCTTATGATCCCAGGGACTGTAAAATACTAAACACAGAACAACTTGATTTGGTTAAAACAGATACGATGCTAAACGCTTCTACATCTGATTTCTTGATGATTGAGAATTACCGTTTGGGTTATCGTATAAAGTATCTCCTTAAAACCTTCTTTTATAATTATAAGCTTAAGCAAACCTATTATGATGGCGACTACACTTTTGAGCCTTTAACCGGTACAACCAAACAACAAAAAGCATGGGCTAATAACCGAAAAAAAACTTACGAAGGGTCTGTTATGCATTTTTACAGATCTGTTTATGCCGGCACGGCCCGCAAAGAAGGTTTCTTGTTGTACCGAGGGTTGAATGATGGTGGCCTGATAGCCGAAAATAACCCCACTGATGCAGAAGGATTTGTAACACATACCGACAGCAATTTTGTTGTGATGAAAGCGAAGCCATGGGTTTATGTTTTATACAATAAAAAAATGGCCGCTAAACCTAATAATGAAATTACCAGAGTAACAGCTTTTGTTGATGTTTTGTCTGAAAGGAATACCATATTTAGCATAAACGCGAAAATAGATAGCAGGGGGAGTGTGTCGGGTACCAGTGATGTCTCCTATCGTGGTTTTTGGGCGGGTAAAAGAGTGGCAGAGCAATTACCATTTGAATATATTCCTGACTGATCATGCTATTAATATTCTTATATTGACCCTGTTTAAACTAAGCTATATTCTAACTTATAAATGAAACAATTACTGGTATTATTTGCCATTATCATAGTTCAATTTAATACTTACGCTCAAAGCACCTATGGTGTTAGCGGTACAGTTAAAAATGCAAAAGGCGAAAAAATACAAGCCGCTACTGTATTTATGGCCGGATCAGAAAAGATAACTTCGACGGATAAAGACGGGAATTTCAGATTTACAACCGTTGGCCCCGGTACCTACCAGATAGTGGTAAATATACTGGGTTATGCTTCATCAAAACAAAATGTTATTGTAAAGGACAGAGATGAAACAGTAGAGCTGACACTTAGCGAAAAACAGATCATGTTGGATGAAGTTTTGGTAGGCGACAAGAAAGGCCAGGCCAAACATTTGAAAACCTTTATTAAATATTTTATTGGCGATAATGAAAATGGCAGGGCCTGTAAGATACTTAATCCGCAGGTATTGGAATTTTCTACCATAAAAAACACCTTGAAAGCAACCACAGCTGATTTTTTGATCATAGACAATAATAATTTAGGCTATCGTATAAAGTATCT
Source organism: Bacteroidota bacterium (assembly GCA_040388175.1). Taxonomy (GTDB): domain Bacteria; phylum Bacteroidota; class Bacteroidia; order Sphingobacteriales; family Sphingobacteriaceae; genus Mucilaginibacter. The sequence continues at coordinate 8,295 of JAZKCG010000100.1, forward strand.
TCTTAAGAGTTTTACCTATGATAGCAGAAAAGAGGTCACTCTATATGAAGGCGACTGCCTGTTTGAACCGTTAAGTGGCACACCCGAACAACAAGTTATCTGGGATAAGAACAGGCAGGATGCTTATGAAGGCTCTTTGCTGCATTATTTAAGGTCTCTTTATGCAAACACTGCCCGCACAGAGGGATTTTTGATCTATAAGATAGTGAGCCCCTTTTTTCCGTTGGTTTATGAATCTTTACCTATCCCTTCAGAACAATTAATTAAAAGGCCCGACAGCAACTTTATGGTTTTTAGGACTAATACCAGGTTTTATATTTTATATGATAAGAAAAAAGCCAATAAAGTGGACAAACCTGAAATGGTAAGGGATGTGACCTTAGACGATCTGTCTGGTACAACAGGTTCCATATTCATGGTCGACTCGCCAATTGATCGCAGAGGGAGTTATGCCGATTATAAAAAAATATTGATACAGGGTTTCTGGGGCCGCAAACGTATAGGCGACCAGCTTCCTTTAGAATATGTATCTAAATAAGATCTGTAATGGTTTATAGCTTGGTGAACCATCCTTTTTTCCAGAATACAATTACCTGCATAATAGCTATTAATGCCATACCGCCTAAAGCATAATAATAACCATGCGGCGAGTACAGTTCAGGCATATTATCAGCCATTACTTTGTTGGTAGCAGGGTCAACCCTCGAGAAATTCATGCCATAAATACCCGCCACAAACGTAAGGGGGATAAATATTACCGAGATAATGGTTAATACCTTCATGATCTCGTTCATGCGGTTACTCACCATTGAGAGGTAGAGGTCAATAACACTGTTAGCTATTTCCTTATAATTCTCTATCAGGTCCATTACCTGTATGCAATGGTCATAAGCATCGCGTAAAAACATCTTGACCTCGGCCGTCACTAATGCGTTTTCGGTACGTAAAATATCGTTGATCTTATCGCGCTCGGGCCAGGTTATGCGTCTTAATATGATCAGCGTGCGTTTTAATTGCTGTGTATCATACATAATGGTCTTATCGGCATGACTATATAAACGATCTTCGATCGCATCCAGCTCATCGCCAACTTTGGCCAGCAAAACAAAATAAGTATCTATTATGGTGTCAGACAGGGCATAACACATATAGCCTGGCCCTGCGGTGCGTATAGCACCTTTACCGCCTGTTAAACGCGCTTTAACAGCTTCAAAATGCTCGCCATGGGTCTCCTGGAAACTAATGATCAGGTTTGATTTAACAAGAGTTGAGAATTGGCGGTTGCACAGTTCATTATCCTCGTTAAAATAGAGCTGCCGGCTTACACTAAAAACGTAGTCTTCATATTCATCAAACTTTGGCCTTTGGTGGGTATTAACAATATCCTCCAACACTAATGAATTAATTTTGAGATGGGTACCAATATCTTCTATCAACTTAGCATCACCTAATCCTTTTATTTCTATCCAATGGGTGTGGTCCTGGCATTTTTTAAACTGATCAAGTATAACCTTTATATCATGCCCATCGGCTGTTACCAGTTCTTTTTCATTATAAGAGTATACATGAATGACGGGTTTTACCGCGTCGTCAGGAATATTGATAGCACCCGGCCCTTCGCCAACTATTTGCTTGCTACGTTTGTAACGTACTCTTTTAATGTGTCCCATTTATAGGTAATTAATGGTTTGTGGCCCCTGGCTAAATAGTAAATCAACTATACTCAAGTTTTTAAGGAACCCGTTGCGCTCTTCAAAAACCTGAAAGTAAGGTTTTTGTTCAAAAGGATATTCTTTTTTTGTGCTAATGGTATCGCGCAGGTCGGTTAATGAAGGATATTTGGTTTCATAAGTTTCTGTGTATTGTAAGGGTAGCGGTACCTTGATGAATTTTAATAACAACTGTAAAAGCTGCTCGTTATAGTCGAACAGGTAGGTGAAATGCTTTTGATAGAACGGTGCAAGATCATCCTCATAATATTCAAAATAAGCCGACCGGCGATAACAGGTTTCTAAGCCCATCCAATGCAGGCGCTGCCATTTAAAATCGTAGCTTATTTTAACGTCTTTAATTTTAGTATGCAGTTTGGAGCCTTTAACAACAGGCACAGTAAGTGTAAGCATGCCATCCGGCGAACAGATATTAGCCCGGTTACGGTAGGTCTGTTTAGGGAAATGTTCTTCTCTTTCTATCACTATATCAGGCTTATGCGCATTTAGTTGGCCGAAATACGCAACAGGCGGAAGATAAAACATAGGTAACACAGCGCCTTTTTCAATCATATTATTTTATGTTTGTATAATAAACCAACGAAATTAATGATAAATAAGGGGCTTTCAAGGTTGGGTATATTCTTTTTATACCTGGTTTCTCTATTACCTTTTTGGCTTTTATACCTGGTATCTGATTTCCTGTATGTAATACTTTACTACATAATAGGTTACCGCCGCAAGGTTGTACAGGAAAACCTGCAAAACGCGTTCCCCGAAAAATCGGTAGCAGAGCGGACAGATATCGAAAAAAAATACTTTAAATACCTGGCCGACCTTATGATGGAGACCATTAAAATGGTTTCAATATCTAAAGAGGAAATGCAGCGCAGAGTGGTAGTGACCAACCCTGAGATTATGCGACGTTATGAGGCTATGGGTAAAAGCGTTACAGCCGTAGCCGGCCATTATTGTAACTGGGAGTGGGCAGGGTTTGAGTTTAGTATTAATACCCGCTTATTTGTTATTTATAAACCATTAAGCAATGCCGCCTTTGACGCGTTTTTTATTAAGACGCGTACCCGTTTTGGAGCTATAGCAGTAGCCATGAAGCAAACGCTACGCACCATGGTAGCGCATAAAAATGAATTTACCGTATCGGTTTTTGCAGGCGACCAAACACCGGTGCGTGAACAAACCAATTACTTCACCGAATTTTTAAACCAGCCCACTGCGGTGTTTCTGGGGATAGAGAAGATCGCTAAGATGATAGACTCGGTAGTGATCTTTTATGATATGAAGCGGGTTAAAAGAGGGTATTATACCTATACTATTGTACCGCTGGTTGAAAACTCAAAAGACAGCGCGCCTTATGAGATCACGGAAGCTCATGTTAAGTATCTGGATTCGATGATTAGGCACGAGCCGCAATATTGGTTATGGTCGCATCGCCGATGGAAGTTTAAACCGGATGTTGGTAAGTAATAATAAGAGGAGTATTATGTATTTATTACACTTAAATTCCTTTATTTTGCGGAACAAAAACACAACCATACGAGATTACACACATGCACGTGAAGCATTCGGGAGATATAATAAAAATAAAGCTGCAAAATAGGTTATGGTTGCACCGAAGGTGGAAATTTAAACCGGAGGATGTGAATTAATGAGCGTTCTGCCCAAAGTTGCTATAGTGATCTTAAACTGGAACGGCGAAAAATACCTGCGCCGGTTCTTGCCTTCTGTACTAACATCAGTATGGCCAAACCTAGATATTGTATTAGGCGATAACGCTTCTACCGATGGCTCTATCGAATTTTTAAAAAATAACTATCCAACCATCCGTATCATACAAAATGATGCCAACTACGGCTTTACAGGCGGTTATAACCGAGTGCTGGCCCAGGTAGATGCTGATTATTATATTCTCCTGAATTCTGATGTAGAAGTACAACCGGGTTGGATAGAGCCGGTAATATCCCTGATGGAGAGCGACCCGCTAATCGCGGTAGCCGCGCCTAAAATAAAAGCATTTAACCAAAAAGGAAGTTTTGAACATGCCGGTGCCGCGGGAGGCTTTATTGATAGTTTTGGTTACCCGTTTTGCCGTGGCCGTATTGTTAATGAAATAGAAGAGGATAAGGGTCAATATGAGGAAGCAGGAGAGGTTTTTTGGGCCTCGGGTGCATCTATGTTCATCAAAAAGAAATACTGGGATGAGGCCGAAGGTTTTGACGAGCAGTTCTTTGCCCACATGGAAGAGATTGATCTTTGCTGGCGGTTAAAGAACAGCGGCTATAAAGTGATGTATTGCCCGCAATCAGAAATATACCACGTAGGCGGCGGTACGCTTACTGCCGAAAACCCTTTTAAAACCTATTTGAATTTCAGGAACAATTTATTGCTCATCAAAAAGAACCTGCCCTTTTGGAAAGGTTTTATTGTGATACTTTTTCGATATTTTCTTGACTTTGCAGCCTTATTACGGTTCCTGACAGAAGGGAAACGTAAAGATGCCTGGGCTGTTAGCCGGGCGCATCAGTACTTTATTCGGCATATCTTCGAGAGTGGTAGCCATGCGTCAAGTACACATCTCAAGAAATACAATTCCAGGCTTACCGGTATGTACCACGGCAGTATTATGTGGGCTTTTTTTGTAAAGAAACTAAGAAAATTTACAGACCTGGACCCGCGGCGGTTTTATTAATGTCAGATCTTGCCGGGTAGTGGTGGTTCAGTATCTTTGAGATCTAACATCTTGCCATCTGGTAAATTTAGTTTCAGGTCTTGTATGGAGTGTGGTAGTTCAATACCTTCTTTGTTAAACACGGTATAAATATCGCCCAGTACATTACTTTTCAGCCTTAACCATTTAGAGATATCGGCGGCCCAGAACAGCAGCCTGAAATCGACCGCATTCTCATTCATAGTAGTCAGGAATATCAGCGGTTCAGGGTCCTGCATAATGTCTTCGCGGGTGTGTAATATCGTATTTAATAAACTTTCTACCTTTTTTATATCAGAGCCATAAGCAACACTAACTATCAATTCAACACGGCGGTTGTTATTGCTCAGCGTCCAGTTAATTACGTGGTGCGATATCAGGTCGCCGTTAGGTATTATTACTTCAGCGCCATCACTGGTAGCTATCTTGCTTGAGCGGATCCCGATCTCTTTGATAGTACCCGATTGCTTATCGATCTCGATGATATCGCCTATCTGTACGGGTTTCTCAAACGCAAGGATCAAGCCCGATACCAGGTTATTTACAATGTTCTGCAAACCAAACCCAATACCTATACCAAATGCGCTGATGATGATAGTTAATTTATCTAAGGGGAATTTAGAAGCAAATACGGCCAGGAAAAAGCCTACGGTAAATACCCCGATACGGATCAAAAGGGTAGAGGTGCGGTTTTTCTTTTTGAGTTTATCAATACTGGTGGCATGTTGTACCGAAATATCATAAAAATAGCTGATGATTTTTGACAATATCGACGATAACCAGATTACCGCGATAAAAATTACGAAACCGCCAAAGGTAAAGGATGCTCCTGATACCCCGGAAACTGTACGTGGCTGATCTAAAATATCGGTCACATAGTCCATCGCAAAATCATCGATATTTAAATTCTGGAACAGAAAAAACAGCCATAATAAACTAGCCCCAATGTTTAACAGGCTCCTGAACTTTTTGAGCAGCAAAGTATGGTCTATCCAACTGATAATACTATCAGGATGTTTAGGTGATTTAAATTGCAGTAATAGCCCCTCGCTGATAATCTCCACCACAAAATACAAGCTTATCAGCAGCCATAAATTATAAGTGGCAGTAATACCAATGATCTTGGATAAACTAAACCGGCCGGATAGATCGCAAACCAAAGACAGTATCTGCAACCCGATAAATATTTTAACGATGAGCGAGGTGTTCTTTGGATAATCGGTAGGCGTAGCCGCTACTTTCTTATTGAATTTATAGGCGATGACAACAGATATGATGCCTAAAATTAAAATAGCGAACCGGTCGGCATTGGTTATTTGTATCAATAGGTTACTGATGCTGTAAACTATGGTAACGTATAATAACTGTATCAGCGATTTAAAGATACTGGGATGGAAGGTTCTTTTAACCAATACCAATATCAGTGCAAGCGAAACGGTAAACAGTATCTCTAAAAATATAACCGGTGGGTGGCTATAAAAATAGGGGACTATAGCTACGCCTACCAACAACGATGATACAACCGGTAGCTTATCAATGTAAGGTGCCTCGCTAAATATCAGTTTGGCATTCTCTTGGTTACGGGTAGTTTTTTTGCGGTTATAATTGATCCAGTAAAAAACTATCGCTATAAAAATTAGCGCTATAAAATGGGTGGCCGTTTCTTTCTTGATAAAATAATAAAGCTGCGAATTGTTGAGGTCGATAGTGCCTTTTACCGACGTGCTAATGTTATTGTATTGCTTATCTATATCCCATATATAACCAAACTCGCCTTCAAAAGCTCGCGTGGCAAACTTGGATACTTTACCATCTATCAGGTCCGTTTCATCCAAAACATTAGCATACGCATTGGCTACCCGGTTTTGCAGGATGTTTATTTTAAACAGATTTTTACGATTGTCAGAATCCGCTTTCAGGTAAAGATCAAAAGTCTTTCTTCGCTCAACAAAAAAAGTGCTTCTTAAGGCGCTGTCTGTAGGTATGGTGGTTATCAGTAATGAATCTTTCGGGAACTTTACAATATCTGCCTGGTTTTGAACCAATTTATCAGCAATAGCATCAAGGTCTGATTGCCAGCCTTGTAATGAGCCTTGTAAATGATCAAGGTTATCCCTTAAAACAAACAAATACCTAAGCGTACTTGCTTTATGGGTATTAGTCTGGTCTTTTATTTTATTGATCCTTCTGGCTATTGATGGTAACCGCTGATTAATGTCAGCCGTGTCTAACCCTGCTGCCAGACTGTTATTGATCTGTTTAAAAGTAGTAGTGTATTGATCTAATTTTTGTTGCAGGTTACTTACAGATGTATCGGCTTTATTAAAGGTGCGGTATAAAGAATCGCGCTTGCGCACTGCTTTGCGTTCTATCTTACGTAACGTTTTTGACGAAGCTTTGTCCTGCGCATAGCCGTTTTGCAACGCAATAAACAGGGCTGTAAATAATACGGTAAACTTTAATATTCTTTGCATCGGCTAAATTAGATCAACATATTATGCGGTTATTGCCACAGGTAGGCATTTCAATGCATTGACAATTTATACTGTAAAATGTTTTATTTGGCAATCAAACTTTCAATACCCAAACGGTAACTATCCAATCCAAAACCGGCTATAACTCCCTTACAACTGGCTGCAAGCATGCTATGGTGCCTAAACTCTTCGCGTTTGTATACGTTAGATATGTGCACCTCGACAACCGGTGTATTAATACCGGCAATAGCATCGGCAATGGCAACGGATGTATGGGTATAAGCGCCTGCGTTTAATACCACACCGTCATAACTAAAACCAATTTCATGCAGTTTATTTATAATTTCGCCCTCAACATTACTTTGGTAGTAGGTTAAAGTAAGGTTAGGATAGCGGGCCTGCAGTTCGGTAAAATAAGTTTCGAAGCTGCTATCGCCGTAAATTGATTTTTCGCGCACGCCCAGTAAGTTTAAATTTGGGCCGTTTATAATTTGTATATTCATTAGTTCAAACTTAACTATAAAACATTAAAACTAAAATCAATTGGACTGGCAGTCGGCAATAAAAGGGTTTCAGGCGTATTTAAAACTCGAAAGGTCCCTTTCGGCCAACTCCATCGAGGCCTATACCCGTGATATTAAACGACTCTACGAGTTTGCGGAAACACAGCAACCTACAATACGTCCCGACAATATTGTACTGGCAGATCTGCGCCGGTTCATTAACTGGGTGAATGAGTTAGGGATGATCCCGTCTACACAAGCGCGTATCCTATCAGGCATAAAAGCATTTTATAAATATATGCTGATGGAGGATATTATTAAAAGCGATCCGTCAGAACTATTAGAATCCCCCAAAATTACCCGTAAACTACCCGATACACTGAGTTATGAAGATATTAATAAACTGATAGACGCTATTGACCTTTCCCGCCCCGATGGTGCGCGTAACAAAGCTATTATTGAAACACTATACGGCTGTGGCTTACGGGTGTCTGAGCTGACGGAACTGAAACTGTCAAACCTATACCTCGATATCGAATTCATCAAAGTGTTTGGTAAAGGCAGTAAAGAAAGGTTAGTACCCATAGGTGGTTCGGCCATAAAAGCCTTAAAGATCTGGATAGAGCAGGTGCGGGTACATAACCCTATAAAGAAAGGCGAAGAAGACCTTGTTTTCTTAAACCGTCGTGGCAGCCGCTTAAGCCGGGTTTATATTTTTATGCTGATCAAAGACCTGGCATTGACCATCGGGTTAAAAAAGACCATCAGTCCGCATACTTTACGACATTCGTTTGCCACACACCTGGTTGAAGGTGGCGCCGACCTGCGCGCCGTACAGGAAATGCTGGGACATGAAAGTATTACTACTACCGAGATCTATACGCATTTAGACAGGGAATATTTGAAAGGGACGATTATTCAGTTTCACCCGCGCAACTAAGCGGCGAGGACTCACCCCGACATCGCTTCGCTGGTCGACCCTCTCTTTCGCAAGCGATAAAGAGGGTTTGTAAAATCA
>JAZKCG010000101.1:0-12860 GCA_040388175.1 Bacteroidota bacterium
TGACCTACTGATTACAAGTCAGTTGCTCTACCAGCTGAGCTAAGGAGGCTTATATATACCCTTTTACCATTGATCTTTCCAGATCGGCCGGCAAACATCGCAAAAATTCTGCAACTATTTATCGGGTTATTATCTTTTTTATTTTAAAGAACCTTTCCTTTCGTTGATAGAGTGCGTTACACACCTCTCCGAAAGGGATTGCAAATTTACAAATAAAAAGCGCTGTACAAAATATTTTATCAAAAAAAAATCGACAGCCTTTTTAGCCGTCGATTTTTCTTAAAATCTATCTGTTTTTCTATTTAAAATTCCTCTTCGGTTGACGCCAATACGGCCTTTTTAACCTCTTGAGCAGCAATCTCTTTACGTTTCTTATGCTTTCCAATTTGCTTACGCAGGCTTTCAATGGCTAGGTCGGTTGCCTCTTCAAAAGTCTTACATTGCTCTTTCGCAAAAATTTGGTTTCCCGGCAACTGCAGCTTGATCTCGGCTATCTTATTGGCTTCGTCTTCTACATTTTCCAGCTTTAAATATACTTCACCGTTTATAATATTATCATAAAACGTCTCCAGTTTATCAGCCTTGCGTTGTATAAATTCTAATAATCCTTTGTCTGCAGTAAAATGAATTGATTGCACTGTAATTTTCATGGTTCCTCCTTTTTATGCCTTTGGATGGGCGAGTTTGTAAATTGATTTTAATCTTTCGACAGAGTTATGCGTATAAATTTGGGTAGCGCTTAAGTTGGCATGGCCCAGCAATTCTTTTATCGCATTTAAATCGGCACCTGCATTTAGCAGGCTGGTTGCAAAGGTGTGCCTCAACACGTGGGGGCTCTTTTTATTTTGAGTTGATATGTTAGATAAATATTTGTGCACTGTTAAATAAATAAGCTTCGGATATGCATTAGCCCCTTTATCTGTAACGATCAATGTTAATGAATTGTTACCGAAATTTTCACTTTTCTTTAACTCGCTGTATTTCAGCAGCAACAAGCGCAGTTCGTGATTAAGAGGAATGATACGTTCCTTATTTCGCTTACCTAAAACCTTTACCGTACCCTCATAAGCGTTAATATCGGTTTCCTTAATGCCCAATAATTCGGCCAGGCGCATGCCGGTACCAAACAGCATCTCAATGATAAGCTTATCGCGGGTGCCTTTAAAGTCGTCGCTAAACACCTCACCGTTATCCAGCATCTGGGTTAGGCGCGCATCTTCAACAACAACAGGTAAGTGTTTGGGTATTTTAGGGGTGTTTATTTTTGATGCAGGGTTAACGGTCAATACGCCCTCCTGCACCAGAAACTTAAAGTATTTGCGTAGCGTAGCTATTTTACGATTGATAGAACGCGCGGTTAACCCCTGGTTCATCAGCTCAACCATCCAGTTACGGATCTGGTAATGTGAAATTTCTTGTGGATGTGCTACAGTTTGATCTGGATGGTTAAGGAAACAAGCAAACTGGTCAAGGTCTGACTTATAAGCAGATACTGTATGCGGAGAGTACCGTTTTTCGAATTTAATATATTGTATAAATCGGTCTAAAAACATAAAAACTACTTGTACATCCGGATAGAATGAATGTACAAATAGTTTTATATATGTTTACAAGAAAAACTTAAAATTCTTTTTACAAAGAATTAAACAGTTGTTTCAAGGTTCATGTTTTGCTTGTAGATGGCATGTTTGATCTCGTGACGACGAGATACAGATTTCTTTTCGAATGCCTGACGACTGCGCAGTTCGCGTAAAACACCAGTTTTCTCAAATTTCTTCTTAAAGCGTTTTAACGCTTTGTCTAATGATTCGCCTTCTTTAACGTTGATTATGATCATAATTCCAAAATACCTCCTTTCAGGGACGGCAAATGTAGGGATAATGTTTTGATTTACAAACAGGTTTTTTAAATTGAATAATTCTTATTTATATTCGGCGTATTATCTTCCATTCTATCAAACATTTTTATTCCCATATGTTTAATTCATTTATATTAAGCTCCTTTAATACATCTACCCCATTGGTTCAGGTAGTAACTTTTGGTTTAGTTTGCCTATTGATGATAAGTTGGGCTTATTAACTCCGCAAGAAACGGGTTTCGCACCATTCTGCAAGCCGTTACATTTGTATCATTAAATGATACCAATCATGGAAACACAGAACGAAATTGATTATAACAGAATAGCCCAAGCCATAGCATACCTACGGCTCAATTATAAACGTCAGCCTACACTTGAAGAAGCTGCAGAACATGTAAATCTAAGTCCCTTCCACTTTCAGCGGATGTTTAAAGATTGGGCGGGTGTGACACCTAAACAGTTTTTGCAATACCTGAGTATTGAACACGCTAAAGCTATCTTAAAAGACAAGCAAGCCTCTTTATTTGAAACAGCTTATGAAACCGGCCTGTCTGGCACCGGCAGATTGCACGACCTATTCATAAAAATTGAAGGCATGACACCCGGCGAATACAAGAACGGCGGCGAAGATCTGAACATTAACTACAGTTTTGCCGAAACCCCTTTCGGAACCATCATTGTAGCATCTACCACCAAAGGTATTTGCTATATGGCCTTTGCTGATGGTAATAATGATGACGCTTTCGTGGAATTACAAAAACGGTTCCCCAATGCTGCTTATCACCAGTTTTTAGATGCTATCCAGCAAAACGCCGTCTATATTTTCACACAGGACTGGAGTAAGCTAAGCGACATCAAACTGCATTTAAAAGGCACACCTTTCCAGCTAAAAGTTTGGGAAACCTTATTAAAGGTGCCCATGGGCGGTTTGATAACCTATGGCACATTAGCGGGTGACTTGCAAAACCCCAATGCAGGTCGCGCCGTCGGATCAGCGGTTGGCGATAACCCGGTAGCCTTCCTGATCCCTTGTCACAGGGTGATCAGATCAACCGGCGAAATTGGGCAATACCATTGGGGTAGCCAACGTAAAACCGCTATGATTGGTTGGGAAGCGGCTAAGGCATTTGCGGCAGTATAGCCCCCTGTTGTGTTTCACTAAAATGTGAAACAGATGAAACAAGATATCAACCTAATAAACTGATAATAAATTATTTATAAAAATATGGTGAAACAAAATGAAACAACTTATCTGTCAGTTTTTATACAGCTAATTATTGTATAAGTATTTCACAAACAAGCAATTATAAAACCGGTAAATTTCAAGGTGTGAAACAAGAATCTGAAACAATTGAAGTGCACAAAAAATTGACCATGTTTAAACACATAGCCCTAAATAACACACCATTCTCCCAGCTTAGAACATTACAGGCACTCATTGCCAAAGGCGAAATAAAAATGGCCGGATATACCAAAGGGAAGATTTATGGAACATTAAATTGCGGCTCGGGCAAACGGATGAAACCCGTTAACCGCGTGTTTTTTAAAGACGAGCAGGAAGCAACCGATGCGGGTTATCGCCCATGCGGCAATTGCATGCCCATACAATATAAATTATGGAAACAAGAAATGGAACTCTTTAAAATAGATCATACTAACAACCTGTTACAGCACGACGGTATAGTAAACTATTACGGCAAAGTAATGGATGATAATAAAGCCGATAGTTATTTGAATACCTTATTAGATACCATCCAATGGAAAAACGACGAGGCCGTTATATTTGGCAGGCACATCATCACCAAAAGAAAAGTAGCCTGGTATGGTGATGGCAATTACAGTTATACCTACTCAAACACTACCAAACAGGCCCTGAACTGGACCAAAGAGTTATTAGAACTTAAACTCCTTGTGGAGCAATTAACCGGTGATAAATTTAACTCGTGCCTGCTTAATCTATATCATACCGGCGATGAGGGTATGGCCTGGCATAGTGATGATGAAAAAGCGCTGGGTAAAAACACATCCATCGCCTCGTTAAGTTTTGGAGCCGAACGCAAATTCGCGCTTAAACACCGTGTAAGCAAAGAACCTGTAGGGTTAATATTAGAACACGGAAGTTTACTGGTAATGAAAGGCGCTACGCAAAGTAATTGGTTGCATTGCCTGCCGAAGTCGAAAAAGATTATTACGCCGCGTGTAAATTTAACGTTCAGAACAATGGTGTAAGTAAACGCATTATTAAATGAAATCGCTTTTAAAATTTCGGCTAAAGCCTTTGTTATTTTGGTTATTCGCCCGTTCCATAAATGGAACGGCTATGACCAAAATTCATTGCCGTTTGGCTTTAGCCAACGGGCTGTTTATAAGAAAAGAACGGGCTTTAGCCCAATATTGAATGTCAAACCCTGTTTTAACTTAAAAGCTATTTCCCTGGTATTAAACACTACTAAATTGATAGACTAAACAAAATATAATATATTTGCGTTATTATATAGCGTGCGGGTAAATTTATAATTCATTAAAATTTCACCCACATCGTTTATTTTGGTGCCATGGCTAATTTTAACAGATCTATTACGCTTAAAATATTTGTATTTGCTATTGTCTTGCAATACACTTTACCTGTTCATGCACAATTACTAAATAACCAATACAAGTCAAAGTTTTTTCTTACCTCAAACAATAGTGTTAGTGCAGCATTAGCCGACACTACAGTTACAGCAGATAAAGAAAACACCACCCTATCCTACTCAGCATTACCGGCACCCAAAACGTCAAAATTAGTTGATGATGAGCTATTGCATTTAAACAATACCGAAGCCAGCATTAGCAAACCGCACGAACGAAAGCAGTTAATGAGCTACTTAAAGACCATCACTTCAAATACCAATGAAGAGATCAGCTACAATCAATCGCATACCCGGTTTCTTTATGGCGTAGCAAATGTGTTTGCCAAATTAAGGTTGTATCCTTTGGCAATGAAGATCTTTTTAAAAACCACTACGGTACGTGTTAAAAAAACAGCAGATACACTTAACCAGGCCGATTACGACGATTCATTACCTGTTACAGCTATCGATGATTCATTGGTTGCCAGGCAGGCTTTATTGGCAAATATTGCTGATTTCAATAAGAAAAAAAGCAAAGTAACTAACTACAAATACATTATGAGCACGCTTGACGATGGTAAAAAAGCAGTAGCTTATGCCATGCTATTCCATGTTAAGCAGCCGGTACCGGGCAAACGCAAAATCTTTGTTTGGGGCAATACCGGCCATACCTTTATAACGCTGATCAAGTATAATGTTGATTCTACTTATTCTTCTTTCTCTTTCGGCTTTTATCCTAATAAACAAAACCCGCTTTCGGCCACACCTGTGCTACCGGCAACAGCCTCTGTTTTCAGGGATGATACCAACCATCAATGGGATGAAGTACTGGGCAAGTTTATTTCTAAACGGCGTTTCGATAAAATATTACAACTGGTTAAACAATACGACCACCTGGAGTATCACCTAAGCAATAATAACTGTACCGATTTTGGCCTTAAAGCCGCGCAGCTGGCCGGAATAAGTATTGACGGCACCACAGGTAGTTGGCCGCTTGGGCATGGCAACAATCCTGCAATTACGGGGCAAAGCATCTTAGAGAAAAAATTCACTGATGCTGATACCGGTAAACCCAGTGATTTGTTTGTTAATACCATAGTTACTCCTTAAAGCTATTGCTATTTTAGTATATTCGGCCCGCTTTAATTTACTTTTACTAAACCTATCACAACCTTTCTGAACATGCAAAACTAATTAATTAGTTAACCCAATAAAACGCAATTTCAGAGCCAATATTATCCCCTGAAATTTTTCTTCAAAAAAAGATAAAATCGTAAAATATCAACGAAATATTTAGTTGATAGCCTCGTTATTACAACTCATCTTAAAACTTATATTATGAAAAAAAAAGCAATTCTAACCTTATCATTGGTATTAACCTATTTGATGTCGAACGCGCAAACACAAAAAGGGACGCAAACATTGGGGTTTAACTTAAATTACAACAGTACTACTAACACCAGATCTTCGACAAGCTCATATGATGGATCATTGATAACACAAGACTATAAATATAAAGGAAGTGCGATTAGCCCGGTTTACAGTTATTTTATAGCTGACAGGTCTGAAATTGGCACGAGTTTATTTTACAAAACCTCCCGGCAAAACAGCTCATATAATATTATAGGTGGTAACTCTGCAAACAGCCAAACAACAGATTCTTATGGTGGATCTATTTTCTTTAGGAAATATGTATTATTTGAAAACAGGTTTGGCTTCAGAGCAGGGCCTTATGCTGGCTATCAACACGCAATAAATAAATACACCTCAATCCCTGTCGCAAATTCTTCTGATAACAACAGCACTACTAATGGTTATAATGCCGGGGCCATGTTTGATCTGGTTTATTATCCTTCAAAAAAAGTCGGTATTACTGCAACTATTGCCAACTTAGCCTATACTAATGACAAAGCAAATTCCAGCAGTCCTAATCAGGTAAAAAATGAGAATTTTAATTTTAATTTTATTGATGGTTTGAGCCTGTCTGTATTTTATGCATTTGGCGGCAAATAACCCCAATAGCCTTACAACGTTTTATACGTTGTAAGGCTATTCATAAGATCATCGTAATATCTCCCTACTAATAACTATCTTCTGGATCTCTGAGGTGCCCTCGCCTATGGTACATAACTTGGCATCACGGTAATACTTTTCTACCGGAAAATCTTTGGTATAACCATATCCACCAAATATCTGTACCGCTTCGGTAGCGGTTTTCACAGCTACTTCTGATGCAAAATACTTGGCCATGGCAGATTGTTTGGTAACCGGTTGATGGCGATTCTTCAAATCGGCGGCCTGCATGATTAAGAGTTCGGCAGCTTCAATCTCGGTAGCCATATCAGCCAGTTTAAAAGAGATACCCTGGAAATTAGCAATGGCCTGCCCAAATTGCCGGCGTTCCTTTGCATAAGTAACCGCGGCATTAAAAGCACCTTTGGCTATACCTAATGATAAAGCAGCTATAGAGATGCGCCCACCGTCCAGTACCTTCATAGCCTGTGCAAAGCCATGCCCCTCTTGCCCTAATAAATTCTCTTTAGGTACACGGCAATTATCAAACACCAATTCAGTCGTTTCAGACGCGCGCATACCCAATTTATTTTCCTTTTTACCATGCGTAAAGCCGGGCGTTCCTTTTTCAATAACCAGGGCCGATATACCATGCGAATCGCCTTTATCACCTGTGCGCACCATCACTACGGCAACATCGCCGCTTTTACCGTGGGTTATCCAGTTTTTTGATCCGTTCACTACATAATGATCGCCATCCAAAACAGCAGTAGTTGCCATACCCAACGCGTCCGACCCGGTATTGGCTTCTGTTAATCCCCAGGCACCTATCCATTCGGCCGATGCCAACTTGGGCAGCCATTTATGTTTCTGCTCTTCATTACCAAATGCCAGGATATGCCCGGTACATAACGAATTATGTGCAGCCACCGACAACCCTATCGATCCGCATACTTTAGCTATCTCTACAATTACGGCAACATATTCAAAATATCCAAAACCTGAGCCACCATATTCCTCAGGAACCAGCACGCCCATCAATCCCTGTTCGCCCAGTTTTTTAAATAAGTCGACAGGAAAGATCTGGGCCTCGTCCCATTCCATTACATGAGGTTGGATATTTTTTTCGGCAAAATCGCGGGCCATTTGGGCCACGATAGCCTGGTTATCATCAGACGAAAAACTGTATCCGGCAGAAGCATCTGTTAGCAAAGCATCCATAATTTATAATTGATTTATACCAAAGTAACGGTAAAAAAACGGCAATAGTTTCGCTATGAACCCTCGTAAATAAGGACCATTTGGGTATATGGTACAGATACTATGTTTAGTTGATTTAAAGCAAATAATTAAGGATATCTGCTCAAAAATATATTTTCTATTTAATTATTAATAAACACCTTTTAGACTTTTGGTTGTATTATTTACCGGTAACTAAATATAAACACCTTACGTATTAATATTTCAAACCAAATCCTAATACCTTATTAGCCTTTATTTTATAATGCCAATACTTAAACCCCCTCTCCTTTTTTATAAACCGAACGAGCAAGTAAACCACTATAACCATTTAACTATTACATTATGAAAAGAAGAATCAACAACAGTTATTTCAAATTGTATCAAAAAACAGTGACCCATTTTGGTGTTCGCAGCAAACAAGTGGCGGTAATTTTAACCTTAGGCAGCATCAGCATTTTTGCAAGCTGTAAAAAAGAACAAACACCCGATAAGATTGGTAATACTACTTTGGCTACCACCACAACGGCTGATGTGAGCATGACCAACCCACCCCTACCTGCCAAAAGCGAAGCATTGTTAGCGATGCAGGTTTACAACAATCACTTTTACAACCAGTACGGCACCTATGGGCCATCATATAAAGCCTATTATTGGAAAGATGATGCACACACCGGCCGCATGGATTTCTGGACACAACAGGAGGCTATTGAAACGCTGATAGATGCGCAAACCATTAACCCAAGTACAGATTTTCTAAACAAAATTCAATACCTGTATAATGGTGTTCGTGATGGCTATGGTACGCTATGGACAAGCAATATCTATAATGATGATGTTGTTTGGGGGGCGTTAATGTGTGTACGCGCTTATCACCTCACTAACGACGGCGGTCAGCTGGATATGGCCAAAAATAATTTTAATATGATGTGGAACCGTGCCTGGGACACCACTGCATTAGGAGGTGGCTTATGGTGGAACACCAATAACAACACCAAAAACACCTGCGTGAACGCGCCTGCAGTTATCTGCGCGATGCTATTATACCAGGCTACCGGCGATGCTACTTATAAAACCAAGGCCAAGCAGATTATGGACTGGATGGTGAGTAAGTTATATGTACCATCGACCGGCGAAGTTAAGGGTGCCATTATTCCGAATGGGACGATAACCGAAGGTGCATTATCTTATACCCAGGGCACTTTTATTGGTGCCTGTGATCTGTTGAGGACATCCTACCCTGCGGTTGATTACCTGGGCATGGGCAAAAAAGCAATGGATTATGCTAAAGCCAGTTTATGCATTACGGCCGGTGGTATTTTAAATGATGAGAACGGGAACGCTGACACCCAGGGCATGAAAAGCATTTTTGCACGCTGGGCCTGCCAGTTTGTACAACATACCAGTACGGTGAGCACTTATGGCGCATGGCTGGATGCTAATGCGGCTCAAGCATGGTCAATCAGAAACTCGTCAGGCTTGATGTGGAACACCTGGGGTACACGTACTTCTGACACACAGGTACTAAACGCGTTCCAGACCACAGACGGCGTAGCCATGATGAATGGTATATACCTGTATCACTAAAAAATAAAGCTTGCTCGTGTAAAATAATCAACTTTTTTGTCATTGCAAGCGTAGCGCGGCAATCGCGAACTTTAAAGCGCGCGATTGCTTCGCTCCTTGCAATGACGAATTGGTTTATTTCTTCAATTCTACCGGTAACTGCCCCAATCAATAATCAGCCAATACAATAATATTATCACTTATAGGGGCTATTTTTTCTTTTCCATTTAAAAACCCAAGTCCTACCACAAACGAGAACCCGCATACAACGCCGCCCATTTCCTGTATCAGGTCGCTGGCCGCGGTTACGGTGCCGCCGGTAGCTAACAGGTCGTCATGTAATAGTATGTGTGCGCCGGGTTCAAAGGCATCGGTATGCATTTCAATAGTGGCGGTGCCATATTCCAGGTCGTATTTTTTTTGCTTGATGGTATAGGGTAGTTTACCGGCTTTACGCACCGGTATAAAAGGCACCCTTAATTTGGTGGCCAATGTCAACCCGAATAAAAACCCACGGCTTTCTACCCCGGCTATGGCATCTATGCGTACATCTTTTAATCGCTCAACAAAAGCGTCTACAATACCCTCGCATAATGCAGGGTCTTTTAATATGGTGGTAATATCTTTAAATATGATTCCCGCTTTAGGGAAATCGGGTATATCACGTACGGCTGATTTGATCTGCTGCTCTATCATTTAAAATTTATATATGGCTCAATTTTACGCAAAATTTGTTCGTCAAGTATCACAATGTTCCGCATATCAGCTATAGAATGGTAATTACCATGTTGCTGGCGATATTGAATAACCGCGTTGGTTTGTTTATTGCTGAAGTATGGAAATTTACGCAGCCCCTCAAAATCAACATCATTGATCTTTATTTTGGCAATATGCATAGCGCTTACAGTTACCTGGTTTTTAATCTCGGCATACTTGGTGGTATCAATACCATAAACTTCTTTTAGCTGCTCTTTATATAAGAAACCACCTAACCTTTGTCTATATTCAACTATCCGCTGTGCGAAAAACGGGCCTATGCCGTGTATGCGGGTCAGCCCGGCAGAATCGGCTCTATTGATGTCCACCACTTCGCCCGGCGCTATTTTATTAGAGATATAACCTGCGTCGGGAATGTTAATATAAGGTTCTAAACGTTTATAATCTTCGGGAGCTATGCTATAAATCTTCTGCAGATCTTCTTTACGGTTAAAATGCCCGCCTTTGGCTTCGTAATGCTTTAATATGCTGATCTGGCGCTCGCTCAGGCCTAATTGTTTCCACTGCTGGGCAGGCAGGTTGTTAGGGTTAAATACAAATAATTGCGGATTGGCTATCTTCTCGTCGGATAAAGTATTATTAGTAGAATTACTTGCGGTTTCGCCCCCTTTTGTATATTTAAGCAGCGCGGCATTTTTATCCAGGTCTTTAAAATCGACAACCTTATCTTCATGAAATTGTTGATATACATAAGGTGCCGCCAATACTGCCAACAGTATGATCAATAAGACTACCATTCCGTTCCACTCCTTTTTTGTGACAGAAAAGTAATTTTTAAGATGCGATTTCATTGGCCCGGTTAAAATTTGGCTGTAAAGTAATAAATTTAGTAGATATTTACCCTTGCATACGCTACTTGCTAAATGAAAATCATAACTACCGAAGAATTTGCAAAGGCCACCAAGCTGGACAGGTTAAAACTACCCGGACTGGCATCTTTTGTAATGGAATTAATGAAGATAAACCAGGTTAACGACCTGTTTGAACAGGCACAGCCCAAACAAGGCATTGAATTTATTGACGCTATTTTAAAAGGATGTGGTGTAGAGGTAGAGTTTGACGAAAAAGAATTAAAGAACATACCAGCCGATGGCAGTTTTATTGCCATTGCCAATCACCCTTATGGTGGTATTGAAGGCATGGTATTATTAAAAATGTTATTGACCGTACGGCCAGATGCTAAACTGATGGCCAATTTCCTGCTCAAAAAAATCCCTAACCTGAGCGACTTTTTTGTAGCGGTAAACCCATTCGAGAATATTGAGCACTCGTCAAGCATCAGCGGACTAAAAACTACACTACAGCTATTGGCCGATGGCACCCCGATAGGGATCTTCCCCGCCGGTGAGGTCTCTACCTTTAAACTGGATAAACAGGAAGTAACAGACCGTTTATGGCACCCGGTAGTAGGCAAGATCATCGCGAAAGCAAAGGTACCTGTGGTACCTATTTACTTTCATGGCAATAACGGTTTGTTGTTTAACCTGCTTAGTTTGATCCATCCTGCATTGCGTACCGCCAAACTACCGTCAGAGTTATTTAACAAGCAGGGCCAAACCATCAGACTGCGTATTGGTAAACCTATCAAGGTTGAAGATATCCCCGACAATACTAACAGTACCAAAGTGCTTAATTATTTGAGAGCGCGTACCTATGCTTTAGGATCAGGGTTAGAAGAAGAGCGAAAGATATTTGATCCGCGCAACCTGTTTAAAGTAAAAAAAAAGCAACAGGAAATAGTTAAAGCTATCCATGCTGATGTGCTGGAAAAAGAAGTTGCCAAGTTGCGCGATGATTACACCGTTTGGGTAGAAAAAAATTACGAGGTCTTTATTGTACCTACATCAGCCATTCCATGTGTTATCCGTGAGATAGGCAGGCTGAGAGAAGTAACCTTCCGCGAAATTGGTGAAGGCACCAATATGGCTACCGACCTTGACGAATATGATATCTACTATCATCACCTGTTTATATGGGATACCGAAGCTAAGATGGTGGTTGGCGCTTACCGCATAGGCCTGGGTGACGAGATCTTTTACAGCCTGGGTAAAGATGGTTTTTACATTGCCGAGCTGTTTAAAATAAAAGAACAGTTTACCCCTGTACTAAGAAAAAGCCTGGAACTTGGCCGGTCATGGATCCGCAAGGAATATCAACAAAAACCACTACCCCTGTTCTTGTTATGGAAAGGGATCTTAAAATACCTGTTGGACAATCCACGCTACCAGTATTTGATAGGACCGGTTAGTATTAGCAACTCATTTTCTACATTCTCTAAATCGCTTATTGTAGATTATATTAATCGTAACCACTTTGATCTTGAAATGGCGCAGTTTGTAAAGCCCCGTAAGAAGTTCAAGGTTGATTTTGCCAGTATTGATTCTGACCTGTTAATGAGTGGCGGCGATAGTTTTAAGGACCTGGATCAGCTGATATCGCAGATAGAGACCCACAACATGAAAGTGCCCGTGTTGCTGCGTCAGTACATCGCTCTTAATGCCAAGATCATCAGCTTTAATATTGATCCCAAATTTTCAGACTCGTTGGATGGTTTTTTGGTGTTGGACCTGGAGAATGTACCGCAGGATACTTTGGATAAATTGGGGAAGAATTTGTAAGCAGACTACAATCATCACCACGTCTTTGCGAGGAACGAAGCAATCTCTACGTAGGACATTCAATATCCGGGATTTCATTTGGCGATAGCCAGCACCATGACTAAGGACTTTGATTAGCAAGTGTAGAGATTGCTTCGTTCCTCGCAATTGTAAGGGTTAGGTAATTCGGTAACAGAA
>JAZKCG010000102.1:0-37352 GCA_040388175.1 Bacteroidota bacterium
TGAGGGGGTGGCATTCGTAAGGATGTACGAGTTCGAATCTCGTTCCGGGCACACTATAATTATTCAGCAGATTTATATTTATGCTGATAGTACCACTCTAACAAATACACCCCATCGCTCCAGGATAATTTGCCATCTGCGGCAGCTTCTGCTACTAATATGGATATGGTGTGCAGGAAGGAGCGTTTAATATCTCCATCCAAGCTTTGTATCAATTTTATAGCGCAATTTGTTAGCTGGGCAGGGTCTGTTATCTCGCTACAACTATCGGCCAGTTTAAGCTCGCTTAAAATTAAAGGGAGTTTGCTACGTAGGATGTCTTTTATGCGATCATCAACATCGCCCGGAATTATCGCTGTAAGTATATCAACGGTTGGCGAATCAATAAAGCTTTTTATGTTTTCGGTTACCATTACGCCGATGTGTATTGCTGTTTTAAGTTCGGTAGGTATACTGGTAAATAGTTTTTTGATCCCATTCCAGATCTTAGCTAAAAATGTTTGTAAGCTCATGTGTTTTAATGTTTAAGTTGATTTTTAAATTCATTTACTTGTTGGTGCAGCATGGCTACATTACTCTCTAACACCTTTAATCGGATCTCATTGATGCGCGATTGGCTTTCCTGAACCGTTTTTATATCATGGATATCGTTCTTTAACTGGAAGTAAGAGGTTGTTACAGATACTACGATACTTGCAGTACTGATAATGGTAACTATGAGGTTCTTGATCGTAATTCCTTTAAGTTCCCGGTGTTCTATTGCTGTCATATAATTAGGGTTGAGGTTGATTTGAACAATTGACGTTCTTTTGCACGGCGTTTTATCAGTGCATCAAGCGCTATTTTATGGCCGGTTATGGGGTCTGTGATCTTATTCCATAGCAGCAGTTGGTCGGCAGCCTCATCGTAGTCGCCGGTGTTTAATTTTTTTAATAAGGTCGATCTTTTGAGCGCGCCAATACCTTCGTTATAAGTAAAGGATACCAAAGCGTCAAATTGATTTTGTGAGAGAATAACCGTTACCAAATCATTTACAGCAGTTACGTATTGGCCCAGTGTGTTTTTGAATAAGGCATCAGCCTGATTTTCGTTAACCAGTTTATCACCCGGTTTTACCGCGCGTTCATCATGGTAACGTGTTGAGCCATAACCAATGGTCCACACACCTGCGCTGTCGCGGTAGGCGTTTAGTCTTAGTCCTTCAAACTCTTTAATGAGCTCTTCGCCATGTTTACTTAGTGTCATCGTTGTTGGTAGTGTTTATGGGAGTAGTTTGATCGACAGCAAATTGCGAGATGATGGCAATTGTACTTCCGATAGAAATTAATACTGTTGTAATTTTGGGAGATACTCTGTTAACTTGCGTTAACGAAGTACCCAGCCCGACAAGGCCAAGCCCCAATGTTTGTAGTTTTTTGAAAAATGGTGGCGTGGCAGCCGTTATACGCTGCCAAAAATTAGGGTTGTTTTGCATAAGAAAGTTTTAGAGAAAGAGATTTAGTTATTTAATAAAGGCTATTATAAGCATTAAGTATTTGGGTGAAATACCCGGTTTACATAACGTAGGGTTAGTTGTATTGAATGAGCTTTAAAAGGATAAATTCCGTTTCTTGAGAATAAGGTAGTTACTAATTCTAATAAATTAACTACGATAATATATCTGTAACAACTAAATATTGACTAAGGCTAACGCTTGCGACCAAAAATCTATTGTTGATTATATTTGGATCACATGAGATTCCTTCAGGCCCATTTGTCACATTCACCCTCTTCTGAATCCCATGGGTCCCCCTACTAACATATGCAACTTGTCCGCCACTATATTCGCTCACCAAAAACCTGTTATTTGCGGGGTTAGGATCGAAGGAAATATCAATAGGGGAACTAAAACCATTTATGTTCTCTATAATTGTTAAGCTATCGGTATCTACAACAGAAACATAATCGCTGGCATAGTTGCCAATGTATAACCTGTTATTAATCAATGGATCAAAGGCTAAGCCATAGGCGCCGATAAGACCACTTGTTATGGTTGCTGATATGGTATATGTTGCCTTATCGATAACGTAAAGTGTGCTACCCCCGGAAATGAAAAATCGATTATTAGAAGTATTAGGGTCCAAAGCAACTCCATTATATCCCCCGCTGGTTAGACCCGTATCAGTTGCGGCCCAGGTGGTCGTATCTGTTTCATATAATTTACCGCCTGCTGTAATATATAGTTTGTTATTAGGGCTGTCCCAAGCCATACCTATGCAGGCTCCGCCTAAGCTTATTGTAGCAATTAGCGCAAATGTAGTAGTATCAATTATCCGGCAAGTTGAGCCGCTTGATATAGCAGCTCGCGTATTCGCGGCAACAGGGTCAAATCTTAATCCTTCAATAGTGGCACCAAAGCCGCCCTGGTTTTGAATAATAACATTCAGTTTATCATTCACTTTGAAAATGTTATCGCCCGCTTTAAATATGCTGGTATCTGTTCTGAATAAATGTGACATAATTTATGCTGTTGCTATGGCTATTTTCTTCCAGCCGGTGGTTGTTTTTTTAATGTAGAGATTGTTTACTCCCCATGCCTGTTGGCCAATTAATGAAGACGGGTAAGCGGTTTGCAGATCGCTGCTTGTTTTGTCGCTGGCACTATCATCTATATCGGCCAGGTATAGGTCGATCAGGTTGCCGTTTAAGGCAGAGCGCCGCCATTGGTTGATGCCGATACAATCATACCGGTAATTGCTATCGTACGATAGCTGGCCAACCAAGCCAGTAACTACGGCTATGCCCGTACTGAAATCGGCAGATGTTAATGAGGTGGATGATACCGTTAATTCCTGCAAATCATAAGTTTTTTGCGGCCCGGTAGAGGTTATGGTTAACACCTTTTCGCCGGAAGTAACAATAGGAAGAGAAGAAAGCGATAATATACGCGCGTTAGCGCCGTCCAATGCTACCAAATGGATACTATCGGCAACAATATCATCAACGGAAAGATAGGTGTCTATCCCTTTCACTAATGGCAATGCGGATAAACCATTCAAAGCTAATGTACAATCAGGGCTGGTATTGGCATTAGTAAAACGGATATAGAAATGCTGAGTACTATCGTAAGCGTTAATAGCCGGGTCAATATCCGCGGTATAGGCATCAGTGCCTGATGCGGTTGCTGATATTTTTGAGCCTGATTGCGTGATATACTTGGAACCTTCCAAACCTAAAGACGTGGCAAATTTCTCATCGTCAGTACCTGTATTGATTTCATCAGCAGTAGCTTTACCTCCTCCACCTCCACTAATGACAGGATCGATCCAATTTGTATCATAGTCGCTATTGCTGTTTTTTGATAAGATCTGCCCGGCAGTACCTCCCGGTTTTATACCGGAACCCACTAAGGATACACCATCGCCCCAAATATCCCCATTTTTTGGCCCAAATAAAGTATAGTTTGTGGTGTTGATATAAAAATCGCCATTTACTCCTGTACTTAAGTTGGAAGGGCTTGTAGTACCATTTAATACACTAAATCCGTTAGTGCCGTTTGTGCCATTTGCCCCGGCAATGCCTTGTGGGCCCTGCGGACCGGTTTGCATCGAGAATACCTGCCCCCAAATACCTGCCGCCTTTTTATAGAAGATCCCTGTATTGGTGTTGATGTAGGTGTCGTTGTTATTGCCGATGGACGAGCCGGGTAACCCCAAACCGTATAAAACAGTGCCATCTGTTAATGCACTGGCCGACGGAATGGTATAAGCAATGCTCCAAAAGCCGGCTGTTTTTTTGGCGAAAGATCCTGTACCGGTATTAATGAACACATCGCCATTTTTGCCGCTTGTATTTTGAGGTAGGGTAGTGCCGAAAGTGATGTTTGCCCCAACACTCAGGTTATTCCCCAGGAATTGCAAGAGGGTAGAGAAGGCAAATTTATAATCGGTGCCTTCACTTACTAATACCGAAACGTCGTCGGGATTAATGGTGGTGGCGCCCGTTAGTTCGCTTATTTTTTTGTCTGACATTATATTTCGGTAATATGTAAATAATTAGTTTCGCTGTATTCGCCGCCCGGGTAATTAAAGCCGGTTTTATCAACACCACGGATCCGTGGCCCGGGCTGACGGGCGCTCTTATTCTGATCACTGAACCGCCACAACGGGAAACCACTGCGATGATCCCATAAAAAGCGTTCCACCTCATTAGCATGTGCATTGGCTACACTACGTTGCTGCTGCACCAGTTTGGTGATGTATTGCGGTGCTACAGCATCGCCATTATCATGATGTTTAATAACCGGTCCGTTAGCTGTATAACGTATGGCATCGGCTTCAATAAAACGGGCGAAAGCGAAATAGAGCAGGGTAGGTAGCAAACCCTCGTATAAAACAATATGGCCGTCGCGGTCAAGGTATTCTGTACCGTTTAGCAGGTCTTTATAGTTTTGCGGCGCATCATCTTTTATAGTGCCGTCAACATTAAAATGCTTAATAAAGTCATAGTAAAGGGCATAACCCAGGAAAGGTTTCAGGTCAAGGTCCTGTGCTTTGTTTACAAATACTTTAAGGCGTTCGGGTTTTATGTTTACAGATATATCCTCGTATCGCTGGAAAGTATTCTGGTCAATTAAAATTGGATTCATAGTTTATATAATTAGCCCCCTCTAAATCTCCCCCGGTAGGGGAGACTTTAAGAAGCGGTTTATAAATAAGTATTAAAAGTCCTCTCTTCCGGGGAGGATTTAGGAGGGGCCGACCATTTCTTCGGCTTCCTGCCGTTTAAACCCGTAAGCATGGGTTAGAATGGCTATTTTATTTGCCGATGGTAGGTTGGATAACAGCAACTGGTTAATACTTGACCCGGCAGTTATGCCTATATTATCATCAGCAACTGACGCAGGTATGGGTATAATGTTCCAGTTTGCAGATGGATTGATATTGGTATAAAAATGACCGAATATCTCTGCGAATACTTCAGCTATCTCCAGCCTGTCGGGAGCGGTATTGTCATTAAACTCTCTGATGGCTTCCTTCTTTTCACTGCCATTGCTCAGGCCCGATGCTTTTTCAGAATTGATCAGTTCTTTAGGTACAGAAAATCCTTTGATGATGCGGGCCTCAACAGATCGCTCGGTAGTTTCAAACAACTTATCGTTATTTTGAATGGCGTAAGGTTGAAACTCAGGTTTCTGGCTTTCATCCTCATACTCAATAACGATGATCTTTTGCGCGCTCTTGGTACCTTGAAATGCACCAAGGTCCTTCTCTAATTGTGATGGCTGGTTGCTGAAAGCCTGTTTATCACTATCCGGTTTATTATTATCTGCTTCCTCGCGACGCGATTGCATAAAGAGCATTGTTGAAGGCAGGAAACCCGTAGTAACTTCCCGGTTATTGAAAATCTTGATACCGGCTTCTGTCTCAAAGTCTTCCCAAACACTATCGGCCTCAATTAAAGGATAATCATCAATCTCGGGGTTGAAGTACAATTCGTTCCTCCTTTAGGGAGTTAGGAGGTTATTTGGCGACCGCCCGTTTTACCGCGTTCTGTGCCAGCGTAGTTTGCGGTGCGAAGAAGGGTGACGTTTCTGTTTTGGCTTTGTTACTGCGTTTGGAGCCTTCGGGAGTAAAGTCTGATTTAATTTCGTTCCTTACTTCTTCGCGGGTCTTTTTAAGCTGACTGTTAGCGGTCTCCAATGCTGCTTTTGCTTCATTAAGCAATTGGGTTTGTGCCCTTAGCTTCGCCCTGATCTCTGATACCCGGTTTTGTACACCGGCCGCTTTTGCGCTTTTCAGTTGGTCTTCCGGTAAGTCATCGTCTTCATCGTCAGTACAAGGTGTAACCTTTTCAACCTGCCCACTTTTAATGTCGATCTTTTTACCTTCGGCAGTTGTGTAGGTGTCTGTAATAGCCGGTGTGGTCATTTCCTCATCCTGGTAAATAGTCGCGCCTTCTTCCAGGTAGCCGGCATGGTGCAGGGTGCCTTTGTCTGTAATAGTTTGTTGGTTAATTACCTTCTTAAAGAAGTTCATGATCTGGGCCAGTACCGATGTGTTTTTTTCGATAAGCTCTTTGTTTTCGATGTTCATATTGCTGTTTTTGTTTAAGATTTTATTGATATAGCGTTGATAAAATACAGGGGCGGTGTTAGTGTAATTTTTAATGATGGCATGGTTGGTAATGTCGATAGTGTAATCTTCTACTTCGTCAATAAAACCGAGGTCGAGCGCCTGGTCGGCAGATAACCACGTGACGGCGTTGATCAGGCTGTTTACCGTAACACTGTCTAACCCGGTCTTGTCCATATAGATCTGCGCCAGGCGCGATTGTACTACGTTTAACAACTGCACATCTTTTAACAACTCATCGGCATTGCCGCCGCTCCCTACCATGGGTTTATGGATCATGAGCAGGGCGTATTTGCTCATGATTATCTTTTTACCTGCCATTGCCACTATGGAGGCAGCCGAGGCGGCCAGCGCATCGATGTACGTAGTTACATTGCCGGGATATTTCTTTAAGAGATCATAAATGGCTATGGCGTCAAAAGCGCTGCCACCTGCCGAGCTAATGTGAACATCTACATCCCGGCCGGCCGCCGTTTCCAGCTGGTATTGCAGGTAGGATGATGATAAATTACCCGATCCTATGCAGTCGGTATCGGTATCGTATAAATAGATTTTGTAACTCATGTTTTGATATGATTAGTCCGGAAGTTGGGGAGTCCGAAAGACCGGAAGATTATTAGAAAGAGATTTTTTTGATATCGCTGATGATTATCAGCCGGGTTATACAAATGTCGGTACTATTACTTTGATTAATGGTGACAGTAGTTTGTCAGTAACCCATTTTTGTCATTGCTGAGCGGTAGCGTGGCAATCGCGAACTGTTATCCGTATTGCATCCTTGCGATTGCTTCGTTCCTACTATGACAAGGGTTAATGCTTACTATGCTGATTGGCATATATCAAAGGTCGCAAAATTATTTTGTTGCGGTGGTGACACTACTTTGTCAGTATCCGTAAAACTGTTCAAGGCGCGCCAAATGGTGCGTTCATCTTTTTCAAATTTCACTTCGGCTTCCAGCACTGCCTGGTTTTTGGTGATACCGCGAGCTTTAACCTGGGCCTGTACCCATAAATAGATCTCGCGGTAAACAAATACTTTGGTGGTAATAAAACCGGCCTTGTACATGGCCGAGAATATGCCGTCGTCGAATAAAGCGTTTGCAATTTTAATGTTCATTTTATAGTATTTTTGAAAGGATGTTTGAAATTGAAGCCCCTAATTATCTTGGCGAGGCCAAAGTGATATGTTATGCTGTAGTTAACCTAATTTCTTTAAGAAATGAAGAGCAAAAGCTTGCTTGTTTTGTAACTATATGCCAGTATAAACCTAACGATGGCTACTACTTATTTTATTGTGATAGCAATTGGAACGTATTTGCTGACACATGGCATGAAATTGTAGAAGATGCGCAAGATCAAGCAGAGTATGATTATGCTGGGATATCCAATAAATGGATTTCTCGGTAAACAAATACTTTGGTAGTAATAAAACCGGCTTTGTATAGAGCGGTAAATACGCCGTCGTCGAATAAAGCGTTTGCAATTTTAATGTTCATTAGCCCCTCCCGTCCCCTAAAGGGGATGCTTTTTTGTTAAATAATAAGTTTAAATAATTATTCCCCCTTTAGGGAGTTAGGGGGCTACAAGTTAACCCTGTTCACCGTCTTTGCCAAAATATTCTGCTGACTGTTTATATCCTTCACATCTACATAAACAGGAGGGAAGTTATTGATCATCTGGTAAGCTATGGTATTGGCCAGATCTTTCTGGTCATTCATGGGCTGGTTGTAGTACCGATTCGAATTACCGCCATCGCTAAAGATGCCGCCGATTGCATAACCACGGCCCGGGTTACTCATCGAAAAATCACGGCCACCATAGGCCACGTTGATAGCGCTTACCATATTACGTGCCCAAGGGTCGCGCATAGCTTCTGATACCACTACTGCTTCGCCCGAGCGCAGGTAAGCATTGGTATTATCTGTGCGGCTATAGCCAGGTAACATAGCGCCTTTGCCGTCCGATTGATAATGCAAACCACCTTTGGCATATTGCGGCGTTTTCTGCGCGGCTATAGTGGCTACCTGTATAGCGGTCTCTGCAATGATGCCTGGAATAACAAATGCACCCAATATGCCGCTTTGCGCTGTAACTTTTGTTATAGCTAAAGCACCATTGATAACAGCTTGCAGTATAGATGCCCGCTGTTCGGCTTTAAAGGCTTTGGTTTTTTCGTCGGCTTCTTTCTTTTTGTATTTTTCTTCGATGGCTTGCTTTTGCGATGATGTTAAACTGCTGTTCCGTAGTTCGGCCGACTTTTGGGTTTCCAGCTGTTTGATCTTAGCATCGTTTTGCGACTTGATACTATTTTGCAGAATAGAAAATGCAGCATTTGATACTTGCTGCGTGGTTTGTAATTCGAAATCTTTCCGTTCCTGCTCGTGTTTTTTAGTAGCGTCGGTAATTGCCTGCTGGTATTGCTCCCTTATCAGGGCGGTATCTTTACCTGCTTCGGCAGCTTTTTGGATCTCGAAATTATACTTGTCTTCAATCAGTTGCTTCTCGGCGGCCAGTTTTTGGGCCGGTAAAATAGCCTTGTCAACAGTATGCTGGTCTTCGCTTAATTGTTGTGCTTCAACTAATTCTTTTTGATGCTGAAGCGTTTGCTCCAGGTCTTGTTCATTAAATAACCCGATCTTCTCTTTTAGATCTGAAAGATATTTGTCTTGCAATTGTTTGCTTATGTTATCGTATTCATTTTGGGTAATTTGTTTATCGGTAAGCTGTAGTTTAAAATTAGCCTGCTCGGTTTCGTATTGTTTTTTGGTGGTTTCAACCTTTTGAGCAAACCGTTCAGCATCCTTTTGTACATTACTGCTGGCTACAGATCGGGATGTGCTTTCTACGTGTTCCTGATGGTTAGCTTGTAGTTTATGCCCGGCAATGCCCGGGCCATATTTTTGTACACTTTTATCAATTTCCTGGTAAAATCTTTCTATCTGGGCGTTGAGGCGATTATTGTCGGTAAAAGTATCAGTAATTATTTTATCACTGGCCGCGCGCAGTTTAGTCTGGCTGTCAAGCGCGTCTTCCTGGTCTTTATTCCCAAATCCTTCATCAAACAGAGGAGCAGCATAAGCATCATATTTTTCTTGCGCCTTTTTTTGCTTATCAACAATAGCTAAATTATTTACTCTTTCCCGGTTTATTTTTTCATTGTTTTCTAATATCCGGCCATAATTTGCTGTGATCTTATTTTTAGCAGCTTCGGCCATTGCGGCTGCAAGTATCTGTTCTTTTAAGCTTTTATAAGCATTTGCAGCTTTGCCTGTTGCTATGGCTTCGTCGCTTATGTTTTTAAATGTATCAGGCCATTGCTTTTTTAGTGCTTTGATCACGTCTCTTTTTTCTACTAATGACCGGGTATGGTCTTGTGTGGCACGATAAAGAACATTAAGGTCTGTTATTTCACTTTGAGCTGCTTTTGATGCCTGCAATTTGGTTTGTATCAATGCGTTTGCCAATATCGTACTATCACGCATTGTTTTAGCAAAAGCGCTTAAAGTGGTTTCACCCTTTATCATATCGGCAACCCATTTAATAATGGTGCCCCCATAAGTTGTTAATAAGGTTATCCCTACCGACACCAAATTATTCCATGAAAATAAAGACGCTGCCAGCTGCGAAAAAACACTTATTGGTTTCTGCCCGTTTGCTGCCAGTTCCTGGTTTTGAATATTAAGTTTGGTCATAGCGGCAATTACTTCCGGCAGTTTTTCTGCTACCGCTTTCAAACCGGTTTCTACACCATCAGCAAATTTGGGTAATGCCGTGTTAACGCTTGTTAAAGACGATTGGAGCTTGTCTAATGCCTCGGAATATTCTTTAGTTTTTTGAATGTCGTCTCCGGTGATGCCCGGGCTATTGTTTTGATTTGCCATATTATTGTGTTTAATATGCCATTTGGCATAATTTGTAGAATTAAAAAACCTGTTAGCATGTCTTTTATAAATTTCTTGGATAAAGTAAATGGAGTTATTTTACTTCTCTGAAGCTTTTGCTATCCTGGCGTTTTACACTTCTTACGCCCAGGTAAAACGGTAATGTATCGTCATAAGCATAGCCACTTGGTGGTTCTGTGAAATTTTCTCTTATCAAAGCTTTTCTGATAGGATGCACTGCAAAAAATACGCCGTTAAAATAGTTGTTATCACCAATTTTTACGTTAGCAATTTTTGATTCTGAATAAGTGCCTACAAACGCGCTTTTGTATTTGCAAAGAGTGTCTGTACTTACTGCCCACCCGCATTCTATCATATATGATTTTTTTGATGAAAGATCTTTTTTGATCAGAATTTTATCAGCCATACTAACATTCATCTGATCTACCTCATCGCCATTAAGTGGCCTTACCATTCTGTATAATGATAAATTGTATCTTGAATAATCTTTAGCTGAATTTTTATCAACCATCCATTCATTTACGTACATTTTATCTCCGGGTTTAAATGGATTGTAAAATGCATTATAATAATAGGCATAAAATAAAGGCTTGTTAAACCAATACCAGGTAAAAG
Organism: Bacteroidota bacterium; assembly: GCA_040388175.1. Classification (GTDB taxonomy): domain Bacteria; phylum Bacteroidota; class Bacteroidia; order Sphingobacteriales; family Sphingobacteriaceae; genus Mucilaginibacter. The sequence continues at coordinate 10,631 of JAZKCG010000102.1, forward strand.
CCCCACCGGCTAATACAATTAAACAGATAAGTGCAATGACCCAGGTTTTAAGTTTTGATTTTTTAGCAGGCTTTTGTTGGATAGTCATAGATTTAGGTTTTGCTAATATTTTTGGTAAATATAAATAGTTGAAAAATTAATTGCAATAGATTAGTTAAATAAATCTTAACAACAGGTTAAAGTTTATACGATTTTATAAGTAAGGTAAACGTATAGCAATAAAGTAGAATTTAAACCGTCAAATGCAGCCTTGTACTGATTAAGCTGCTGTTGCCCGGAGGCGTTAATTTCTACATCAATAGAAATATTATTGTTGTTTGCCATATTTTTTGTTATTTAATTGCATTAAATTGTTTAGAAATTCAACATTAAACCTATGATCACTTTAAAAGCCCAAACCTTTAGCGTTCTTGAACAACTACTGAAGTTTGTTGATGTCAACAAAATTAAATGAGAGGATATACTTGAAATTACCTATGGAAGATCATCGAGCGCTTCGTCTCTTTACACTATTTTTTATTATGGTGATTCTGAAACCGTAGAAAAATGCCAAACTTCTGGGGTAATTGGGATTAGCTAACAAACAGTAGTTTATAAATTATTTTTTCAACTATTTTGCTCATCAGATTTTTCTTACGATATGAAAACCTTAAAATCCAAAACTTTCTTAGATGATACTTTATTAACCCTGTTTATAGCAAAAAATAATATTGCAAAAGAGGATATACTGATAATAACTAATGTGGGCGAGTCAGGCTGGATCAAGTACCGTTATTTTTTTATGGGGATCCATCTGTAAAGGAAAATTAATAGGCAAGTTACCCCAGTTTCACCAACTCCACTTTTGTAGGTTGCCCTTTGCGCCAGGCGTCAATTTTATTGATGTAGTAGTAGGCGCTGTCTTGTTCCAGGTAAACAGGTATCAGCAGGTCAAGCTCCAGTATATCCCGTGGGGTTAATAAAAAGTAACGTACCACCTTTTTGGTTTGCTGTAGTATCTTTTCCAGTTCGGGATAATACTTTGTTTTTAAGCCGGGTAAGGTTTTACCGGGCGTGCCTGATGGCATATCGCCGAAACAGAGATTATAGTCGCCTGCCGGTTTGTAGAAGTAGGGTGTGCTGATGATGTCATTTACTACTATGCTGTTGCTGCCATCGGTAAACGTTACCGGTTTATTATTCAGATTTGTTTTTTGATCTACCAGAATTCGTGGCGATACGCCAACATTAAAGTCGTCGCCATTATCAGGGTCTATCATTTTTATTTGAGCTATGGTGCCGTTTAAATAGGGACGGTTTAATGTGGGTGCAAACTGGCTCTCAAACAGATCGGCGCTGGCGAGTAGGGTAGCATCTTTAACATTAATTACCGCGTCGGCAAATCCGGCAGGTAGTACCGCGTCATCTTCTTTGTATTTTAAATTATTTACCTGTGCATAGCCACCTAATTGAAAGGCGATGGTCTTACCCTGATCTAAACACTTGCCGGTCCAGTTTTTAGCTACGGGGATATTATTTACAATATCACGGAACGAATTAAACGATATGGTACGGTTGGCATTGTCTGTCTGACAAATTATCCCGAAACGTTGCAGCGTATCTTTTAGCAGATCCTTTTGTGAAATGTCGGGGAAGATCCGCTCGCATTGTACTTGTTGGGTGTATTTTACCAAATGATTCTGAGCCTGCACGGTAAACGTAGCGCCGGGATAAACAACAAATGCCGATGGGTTATCGCCTAACCAGGTGTAATTAACTTCTACACTTTGCCCGGCAGCCAGTTCGGCCTGGCAGGATAAGGTTTGTTTAAAGATATCCACATGACCGGTTATACTGCCACCACTTGTTCCGGGATCGCGCACCCAGCTACCCAGATCCCAGTTAAAATCAAGCGCCGCTGGATAAATGTCCGGTTCGCTTGGTGTATGTACGGTAATGGTAACGTGCAAATAGGTTGGATGCTTACCCGTAATGCGCCCATACAAGTAAACGTGTGGGAAACTGATGGTTATATTGTAATCGCCGCGTTGTGCCGCGGTAAATACACCATTGTGTAATTGTTGCGATGGATCGCTGGTAGGGCTAAACACCAACCGACCGCCTGGGTTACTATCATTAAGATGGTTAAGTTGTAGGTTAACGCCATTTGTAGCTGTACAGCTCAGAGTATCAGGTTGGTTTTGATAATCGGCACCATGTTCCCAACTGCCATTACTAAATTGAGCTATCAACAAAGGATATAAGGGATCAGCCAGTAATGATCCTGTAGCCTTATAGCCGGCGCTTTTTACCAGCAGGTCTATCGCTGTTTTAATAAAAAAGCCGGGCCTTTGTGTGGTTACGTTGATGGGCTGCGAAAAATCCTCGGTAAAGTTGCCATAGTCAATGACAGGGTAGATCCAGCCGTCGGTTTTGGTTTGCGAGTGGGCAACATTCTCTAAGGTCCAGGCATGGTCATAAGCTTTCCATAGCGGACTGTACCAGGGGCTTTTTACATCGCCCATATCATAAAGCGAACCATCAATAGCATCAAAAAAATCCACATTGCCGGATAGGATAGTAATGTTGGCGCTATCTCCGTCAACACCGCTTAACTCGCCGATGCCATAAGGGATAATCTCCAAACCATCCTGTACCAGTTTAGCGGCATATTTAGTGTAGGGCAGATGGGTGCAGAAGGCCACATCATCCGGGAAGCCTAATATGCGCCGGTTGTTTTGGGTAAGCGGCAGTTTAAATTGATTAGAGGTATTGCCCTGCTGGTTCTTTACCTCGGCCAGGTTGTTGATCTGGAAGGTTAAAGCAATAGGGCTGTCGTCGCTCAGGTCTGCCAGTTGGTCGTTTATATAGAGTTGGATGTTGTTCATGGTGAGTTAGTGAGTGGTGAGTAGGTGAGTTGTGAATGGTAATTGGTGAGTGGTTGAATAGTGGGTGTCTTCAATATGTCATTCTCCACTATCTACTGCCAACTCACCACTCCCCAACTCACTATTGTGTTTGTATATTAATAGATGGCAAATTAAAAGTCACGCTAAAAGGCGCCTGGCCGTTTAGGGTTTCATACTCGCTGAAAGTGGCTGTGTTAAGCACTACAGTTTGCCATTTAACACGACTTTTGCCAATAAGCATTTGCACCTTTGGTGAGTATTTGATGGATTGCAAACCCTTGATATCTGCTACCGAAAGATCCTGCGCCATAACTTTCATTTTTTGACCGGCCGTTTTACTGATCACGTCTTCAATACCATCCTGGTTCTCCCAGTCTGAAACATAGTTTTTGATGATGGTAGCGTTCTGCACATCTAAACTTATTTCCTGGTTATATACAAAACGATAGTAGTTCCAGGAGCCGGTCAGCCCTATCCACCGCAGGTAAACAGAGCGTTCATCAACCGTGTCGTCAATACGAATGGTTTGGGTTTCTGTGATTTGATGGGTGCCGTCGGTATCATCGTATTTTAAAGCGATGGTAAAGTAATAGGCCTCAGATGGGAAATCATTACTAACCAGTAAACGGTTAAGCCCCAATTGCTCTGCCAGTTGTGTGTTTGATACAGTTTGATCGCCAATGATGAGCTTACCGGCATCCTGGTTTAACAGCCATGAACCATTCTCGTTCAATAAATAATTGGTTTGCGGGCCACCGGGTAAGGGTGCACGGTTAATATCCAATAAAACCAACTCGCAATAAATATTTAACCCCAGCAAATGTTCGCTATAAATAAAACCGATGTCAAACGGATAACCGTTACTATAGGCAGGTTCCTTAAAGTCGGTGATCCATTTAGCTTTGGGTTGGCTGTTCGTAAAAGGCACATATTGAGCCAGGTTGCCGCCATATTTATCGCCTAATTGTTTGGCGGCGTAAAGCACATAATAAGGTTCTGTAATAGTTACCCAGTCGAAAATTTGGCCCGGTGCTGCATCCCATTGTGCCGAATAACTTACCTGGTAGGAAGCGCATAAATTCAGATCTCGAAAATTCGGCTTGGTATAATCGCTATCATCTTTTACCATGACCAAACTTTGCAGGAAATTGGATATATCGGCTTTTACTAACCCGGTATTGTTTGGCCTGTTGGTTGATTGTATAGTGCTGGTGCTACCATCTGCATTTTGATAGGCAATACGGGTAACAATTTTATAGTAAGGTCTTAGTCTATCAATATTAATAAAACCTGTAGCTGTTGAAGTGTAAGGCGTATCAATCACCAGCGTGTTTACAGCGCTTTCAGTTACTGCAAATACGCCTTTATAACTTTCTGTATAAACATATACCAAGTCGCCTTTTAATAGGGTGCTTACATTGGTATTGACTAATAGTTTCGCCTTACCATCTACACTATTATTGGTGACATTTAAGATCTCAAAGTCTTTACGCTGATAAGTGAATACGATAGGGTTGAAGGTGGCATTCCAATGGCTTATGTTATCGCCAATAGTTACCGATGGATCTTTTACCAGTAACCCGGTCGTAGTAGGAATTGCTATGGACGAATTAACCGCGCAGCCCAACGTATTGGCATCGGTAACATATATGGTTTTTAACCCGCCGGTTAGGCCGGTAAAAATGTTCGAGTCCTGGAAAGTAATGTTATCCAAACTATACCTGATAGGCAGATAGCTTGAAGTAGCGGTTACGGTTATTTGCGCGTCGCCGGCACCCGGTGCAGATTCGGGTCGGTCTATGTTAATGTAGTTGATAACCAGATCGCAAACGGTCACCGGTGGTGCATCAGCCGGTGCATCACTGATCTGCAGGATAGTATATGTTTTTGCATAAACACTGTACAGGCCATCCGGATTATCAAGCAATGATGTACTGTCAATTAAAACCGACTGACCCGGTATGCGTACCATGTGCGTGGTATTGGTGCCATTTACACCAACACTATAGGTTACTACTACGTTGTTGCCATTAGCAGGTTCGCCGGTTACAGAATCGGTAAGGCTGATATAAACATCCTGGAAACCGGTCCCCAGATCATCTGCCAGGCGGCCTTTAAAAATAATATTAGCTAATAATGCCATTGTGTAATTGGGATTTAGGTTTATAATTATCAAAATACATTGCTGCCAGCGTAAGGTTCAGGCTGATGCCGGTAGTATTTACATCGAATTTGTTATATACGGGTGTGCATTTGGCTTTATCACCGGCTTTGATCTTAAAATAGCGGCCATCGCCTTCGCGATATTTGGCAGCTTTAACTATAAACTCATTAGCTAAATGCAGCGCCTGGTTTACATATGTTTCATTATCGACGGTGTATTGGTCAAACTCGGTTTTAAAAAGGAACTCGATAGTTATTGCAAAAGTGTTCTGCACAGACCCGTTAACTTGCGGCGACAGGTTGATGAGTTGCGGCGGATACAGAAAGACGGCCGGAAAAGCGATGTCGTCCGCGAGGGTATTAAGTTCATTAGTCGTGCCATATATAAACGCCGGGCTATTGCTTAGTGTTTGTACTATGGCTTGTATTTGGTTACGTATGGGCATTTTTTAAGAGATTAGTGATTGGTTGATCAGTGATTAGTTGTATTGCGGAATTGTTACCGTTGCGCTTGCAACAGTTCGCTGTATTTGCGTTGATATTCGGCTTCGGTTTTGTTGAGCAGGAGCTTGGTGAGTACCCTGTCGTATGGCATATTTAGTATGTCGCCCCATTTGGTAATATCACCACCCGAAAGCGAGTTGATGGTGTTTATATACTTGAATTTCTCGAAAGCCTGTATCCCGGCTTTCTTTTCCAAAACTGACGCAGCCGCTGATAGTAATTTGGTCTCGGCTTCGATAAGTTTGGATAGTTCATAAAAAAATGGCGCGATACAGGCAGTGCCTCCAGTACCCCTAATTGCTTTACTGTTTCTGTAAATGCTTCGGCCTCATATTCGTTATAGCGTTTGCCGGTTACGCGGCAATAAAAGTATTGGGCCAATATGGCACAGCTTGCTTTTAACGATGGGTTAAAGCGCTGTTGCCAGTCTTCTTCGCCGTGTTTGGTTATGTGTTCCTTTATCTCATCTGCAATTATATCCCGGGCAGCCATAAACGCGCCGGCAGGTTCGACAGATAAATTGCGAATAACATTTACCGTTACCTTTTTATCATCTATAGTGAAACTGACCGTCGCCGGGATCTCTTCGCTGTTGTACAGGTATTTGATCTGGTTAGATATAGATAATACCGCATCGCCCAGTTCGTCAAAATCATTAAAGTCGCGCACATTTTTGAGTTCATCAACAGGGATGCCTGAGAGGATACTTATCGCATCCAGATCGTTCAGATCGGTTTTTTCCTGCATCAGCATTAACTGTCCCAGTGTTATTTCCTGTAATTGAGATGGCAGTTTAATGTGGAGTCTATCATCAATGGTTTTTAAGGTTTTTTCTATCATAAGTTGAAAAGGTCATTTAGGTTATTCGATGGAATGTTTTGATGAGGTAGGTATGATCTGGTTTTATTGGGCGATTTTGTTTTTAGCTTATTAAGCGCCACATACCGTAAAGGGTCAATTAAATGGTTCCAGGTATCAACAGGTTCGTTCAATGGCTTGCCTGATCGATCCTCCTTCCATTTATATCGCCCTAATTCATTACGCAGGTTAACGCTGCGCCGGGTAATGTTGATTTGGTAACGCTTTAATATATCGATAGAGTTATTGACACTATCAGCTCCCTTTTTAGCCCCGGTAACATACCAGCCTGATCGTTTCAATTCTTCGATAGATTTGGGTTCGGCGCTGTCTGCAATAATTTCGGTGCTTTTATTTACCCCGCTTGCTTTTAGTTTTTTACCGATGTCCTTATTGGTCAACTCGGTTTCATAAAACAACTCATCAATCCATAACTCGCCATTTTGTTGGTATACTTCAATGCAGCCGGTTTGGTCGTTAGTGAAGCCAAAATCAAGGCCTACGGCTATCAGTTTCGCATCGGGTGGTATATTGTCGCAAACAAACCAATTGTTAAATACCAAACCATTTACTTTGCCGGTTAGGCCGCGGGCATAAACCTTCCAGCGTTCTGGGTCTTCTTCTTTGATATTTTCAATTCTATCGCCCATATCTTTATCCAGGAATGGGTTGTGCCGGTGATCTGAAATAATGAGTTCTGTATCCGGCCGACCTATCAAGTGGTCATGAACCCAAAATTCTGTATTGGGGTTATAATCAATAAATACCCGGGTCTTTGTACGCAATGCCAGTTCGGTATAAATATTCCATTCAATACCATTAGCCTCGTTAACAAAAAGATAATCTCTCTTGCCCGATTTCGCGTCCTGTGCATTAGCGTAGCTCTTAAATTCAATAAGTGATCCATTGTGAAACTCAAAAATTCTGTCGGTTTTGTTAAAATTCTTTACCAGTTTCTTTAACTGGGTTGATTGGTTGTATAAAGTCAGTGCATCACGCAGGGCACCCGCTTTTAAGTTAGGTATATCCTGGCCCACCACGGTTATCACCTGTTTATCCTTTTCGGCAGCCAGGCAAAACAATACTTGCTCTATCGCATATGTTTTACCCGAACTGGTGCCGCCCTGGTTGATCACGATAGTGGCGGTAGATGTATAATTGCGTTTAAATAATACGGATGCTTGATAGTCGATTGTGGTCATGGTGGTGAGTGGTTAATTAGGTGGGGCTGTTTCAATACTTGTCATTTCGACGAGGAACGAGGAGAAATCTATACACGCGCAAGATCTGCGAATGTATAGATCTCTCCCTTTGGTCGAGATGACACCGCTTAACTTAATGACATTGCCCTAATGGGGTAATAATTGTGCCCAAACAGCAGCCCCTTTGAAAAGGATTGTTATGTTCAATTGTTTTTAAAGGCGATAATGAAGGCTTCGCCGTTTAGGTGAGGCTGGTTTTTATAGTATCACCTCTTTTTCTGATGATGCAGGTTGTGGGCCGGTTTCTATCAGTTTTACTTTTATAGTTTTTTCATCAGGTGTCGCTTCGGGTGCTTTTGGAGTATCGTGCCATCCCATACTTTTCAAAACAAACATCGCGCCGGCAGGCGAGGGGCAATGGAGTCGGCTCTCATAATAAGCCATGACCCTGAAACGGGCCCGTTCTATTAGCTTTTTATATCTTCCTCTTGTTTCGTATTGGTCAAAGTCATCCTTGCTGTTAAAGCCTAAATGTAATGCCAGGCCGATGATAGTTGGTGGTAGCTTTTTGCGTACTCTTGATTGAGGATTATCAGCCGTTTGCGCAAAATAAATTTCAATCAAATCTGTCAGCGTATCGCGCTCTCTAAAGTATTTTAGTTTTTTCATAACGATGATTTTGGCCCGTAGGCCATGTTTTGAATAAATTGGTTGTAAATGTTAATAAATATGTTGCTTGTTGATGTTTTAATAGTTAAAAAGTGTTAATTTTATATCAGCGCAACTGTTTGTGTTTTATCTTCGTATTTCCTATTAAATCCAAGTTTACGGGCCTATGAAATTTGTAAGGTTTATCTTAGTTGTTTTGATTTTTTCGGTGGCGATCGTATCGTGCCAAAAAGATCAGAGCGTAGATACTCCTGTTACCAAAGCAGCCTTAAAGCCCGATGCCAGCAATGCTTCAGAAAATTTTATGGCAGTTAGCGGTACGCTAAATATTACCATCGACGATTCTACCTATAGCTTTGACGCTGCTCAAGACTCTATAGCCTTTATTAATGTAAATATCGACAGCAATAAATATTTCGGCATCACCGCTATTAATAAACAACATACCATGAGCTTTGGTATCAGCTCGCCGGGTTTTGCAGCGCCCGATATTGTCAATTCAATAGCGGGTAGCCAGCTTTTATTTAGTGTAGCAGGTAAACACGGGGCACAGTATACTTTGTCTAAAGATGCTGACCCGGTTGACGTTAATCAGATCTCCCTAACACATTATATGCAGGATAGTATTCTTACCAAAGGCACTTTTACTACATTGATGACCAATAAAGAGGATAGCGGCTTAGTTACCAGTAAAGTTAAAGGATCCTTTAACCTGCGTATCAAGTAATATCAAACAATTTTATTTCGATTGATATCCTAACCATACAAAGATAATAAAAAATTATGAATAATATGCTATTTGGCATAATATTTACCAAATTTCTACATCTGCGACTTCTGTTTCTACTAATAGGGTAAGTATGTTTCTTACCACTGCCTCGCGTGCCCATTGCTGTTCGGTCAGGGAGGCATCATATTGGTACCATTTAACAGGTTCGTTTATTTCTATACGGGCTTTGTAGCTAAAGTTTTTCTTAGGATGTATTTTGGTGCCTTCATAGCTGTTCAGGTTTTCGGCCCTTATAATTTTGCCAAATTGTTTTGCAGATATATCCAGTTGCAGGCATTCTTCTAAAGAGTTTTTAAAATCGTGCTTGTCTTCTAACCATAGGGTTAGGGTGTCGGTGTTTAATTCGTGGTCGGCAACGGTAATGCGGCTGTAATCATAATCGACAGATATGATCATCCACCAAAGTTGGTCTTTTAGTTTTTGTGTAAGCTTTATCATCTTTATGTGTTTTTGGGTCACCAAGGGTTTTTGATGACTGGTGTATGTATAAGAACTTTTTTACAGAACCGGGTAGGCGGGTACCCATCCGGGTATATATTTCTGTATGGCGATTATTTCTTTACAGAATTTATCGCAGGTGTGCTGGTAGGCTTCCAGACGGATACTGTGTTCGGTATGGACAGCAGTTCGGTCGGTGGGCAGTGCTTGGTTTGTGTTGGGTATTGCGGAGTAAGCGATATGCATTGGTTTAGTTTTAGTTCTGTAATTTTTATTGCTGCTGGCATGTGTTTTCGCTTTTGCAGGTCAGGTAAACACCCATAATTGCCATTTTTCTGTTGTTTGTTGTATTTCTTTATTCATTATACTGTATTTTCTTTATTATTTATTTGGTTTATATATAATTAAGTATTAGGTTTGTTAGTAATTGGAATACAAATATAAAGAAAAATCTTTATTTTGCTAAAGAAATAGGAAAATAGTTTTGCACATATGGAAAATCCCGAAAAGGCTAATAAAATAAAAACGGTTCGTCCGGAAACGCTGGAGTTTATAATTCTGTATAACCAGCTTAGAGGCAAGGCTTTTAACGGCAACGCGCAACTGGCGGAAGCATTGGGCTTTAATTCGGCCAGTTCTATTACAGAGATCATTAAAAGCCGCCAAAACATTGATCCTGAAAAATTCAAGATCTTTAAAGAAAAATATAAAGACTTTATTGCGGGTACTGCTTATGTGCAAACCGTACCACTATCAAAAGTGGGAGAGGGTATACCTATGTATGAAATAACGGCTACGGCATCGGGTGTCGAAGTTTATAATGATATTAATGATACGCAGTCTGTTGGCCGAATGAATTTTCCGGGTATTGAGGATTGCGACTTTGCTTTGCCGGTTTGGGGCCATTCTATGTACCCTTATTTAGAGAATGGCTGCTGGGTGGCCCTGAAGGTTATCCACGACAAAAAGATCCTACCGGGCGAGGTTTACTATATTGAGTGGGGCGATTACCGTATGTACAAACGTCTTTTGCAGAGTAACAACCCCGACGAAGTTATTGCCCACTCTGACAATACCACCGAGATGGTAGGCAATCAACTTAAATATGCGCCGTTTGTTATTAAAATTGCCGATATTAAGAAGCTGTGTTTGGTTAAGGATATTCATAAAAAGCATAATCACTAATGGTTGGTCCAACAATTTACTTATATAGCAAGCGTAACAGTATGTTCACTATACTGGTAATGCTGGTATTGGGCGTGCTTTTTACATCAAATATTTATAAGGCTTATTATAGTAGTGACAGGTTCGACCTTATATTGTTTGCCTTACTCTTAGCGTTACTTGCCTGTGTGTTGGTAATTGTTATTACTAAACGCTTAATGCCGGCGTTTAAAAAGAGTGTTATCCTGGAGTTTAATGAAAAAGGGCTGACGGATCATTTACGCAACATCATTGTCAATTGGCATGATATTCAAAGCATTGGTTTCCGGCGTACACGTAGCTCGGCTTTATTGATGATCGGCTTAAAATGGGAGTCTGATCATGGTAAGGATATCAGTATTTCTTTGCGATGGGTTGCCGGTAAGGATGAGGAGATATATCAGACCGCTTTGGCTTATCTTCACCAGTTTTCCGGCGAAGCTATTTCGGGCGAGTAGTCCAAATTTTAACCAATAGTTTTATTAGTTTTATATACTTCTTTGTTTATTATTGTACCTATATGGCTGACGACGGTATAGTAAAACGTATAAAGGTAATTGTTAAAGATCATGGCGGCCAATTGGCCCTTGCCGGCGCTATTGGTGTCGACCAGGGGTTTATTAGTAAGGTGATTAACAAGAAACAGGAGGTAAGTTATTACCTTATCAGTAAGCTTTGCTTTCAGCTTAAATACTCGCCCGAATGGCTGATATTAGGCACCGGCGAAAAGAAAATAACCAAAGCCGGATCGCCCAAACTCATTACAGAAATACAAATGATGCGCACCGAACTGGATATCCTTCACGCCCGTATGCGTGCTTTTGAAATGGAGATAAAAGAGTTGAAAGAGCAGGGTAGTAGCCGGCAGGCTGGTTGAGGATATAAATGATATTAAACAGAATAAGGGCTACTATAACCATGGGTTTAAAACCTTGCGTGTTCGAAACATTTACTTTTTTTAAGAGCTAGCGGCTCGAACAATATTGTAGCACCGTGTTTTAACCCGTTGTAAAAAGAAAAAATAATAAAAAGAGCCGTAGGTTCGGCCCATATAATATGCATCGTACCTATGGCACTCATTATGTGTTTGGGTGATGTTGCCCACGGGTTAAAACCCGTGGCTACAATATAAGGCAAGGCTACGCCTTTATCGGTCAAAACAAAGAGCAGTCTACTTCAAACTTAACGTTTTAAGCCCATCGCTATGGAAACTCAAAGCATAGCATAAAACACGAAAGGCTCCCGATATCGAGAGCCTTTCGTGTTTTATGCTATACTTTACAATTAGAAGCTATAACGTACTCCAAATTGCATTTGCCATCTTGAGGTGAACAAGTCAACAGAGTAAGGTACTCCAGGATCCTGGAAGGTATACTTTGGATAGCTTGTTGCTGCTGCTGCAAAAGCAGGCGTTGTTTTTGGCGTTAAGCCAACACTTGAAGTCGAGTTAAACGTATTTGCAGAGAAGTAATAATGTCCCCAGTTTTTGTTTAACAGGTTAGTAAGGTTAATGATGTCATAAGTAAACGTGATAGTTTGTTTACGTTTGCCATTGCCAACTTTAAAGTCTTGCGTGAAACGGAAATCAAGGTCATTGTTCCATGGTGTAAACGCTGCGTTACGCTGTGTAAACTCACCACGACGGCTGCTTAAATATTTATCTTTATCAATAAATGCATCAAAAGCTGCTGCTTGTTGCACTGCTGTTGCACCACCTGCTATATCAGTGAAGAAGTTAACAGTTTCGCCGGCTTTAGGTATGTAAGCTAAACTTACTTGCTGACCGGTTGAACCTATAGCTGTTGGGTACACCCCGTAAGTATAAGGGTTACCAGATTGTGCGCTAAAGAAGAAGGTAAAGTTAGCAGTTAAGTTACCTGCCTGATCCCAGTTATGACGGAAGTTAACGTTTGATACGATACGGTTACGGATATCAAAGTTTGAGTTAGCTAAGCCCGGGCTGTTTGGATTTAACGCCTGGTTTAACTGCCAGTTTGATTCCATTGAGTTACGGATACCGTTGGTGATATCTTTTGAATGACCATAGGTATAAGCTACGTTAGCGCTCAAACCAAATGGGAATACTTTACCAACTTGTGCAGTTAAGCTATAACGGTAACCCTGATCTGTGTTTGATAACTCATAAGCATTGGTATACAATGGGTTGATCTTGGTATTGTTAAACAAAGGTTGTTGATGTTGGGTATCATACTGATAGTAAGTTACCACATCAGATATGTTAACCTGTTGGAATTTCAGGTCATGAATAACTTTGGTATAGATACCTTCAACAGTAAATTTCCATTGGTCAGGAGTTGTGTAATCAACAGCAAGGCTGTTTCTCCAAACCTGTGGCATTTTAAAGTTGTTGTCAACAATATCAACTTGTGTTGCACCTGCCGCGTCGTTAATATTAACACCGCGAGCTTGTACATAAGCCGCGCCACCATTTGCTGGTGCTGCTACTACCCCTACACCTGCCGGAGGGGTTTTGTTGTCATATGCACCATAAGTTACACCGTTGTTGTAAAAGGCATAACCTAACCATGCAAAAGGTATACGGCCTGTAAAGAACCCGCTACCACCACGTACAATAACGCTTTGGTCGCCATTTACATCCCAGTTAAAAGATACACGTGGGTTAACCTCGATGTTGTTGAAATATTTATTGGTAACATCTTTTGGTTTGGTATAAGTATAGGTAGTACCATATGCTGGATCAACCGGTGCATTGGTAGTTTTAGTACTTAACGGTTGTTGGTTTGGTAAACCTGCATAATCAAAACGGATACCTGCTGTCAATTTAAAATTGTCGCTTACCTGTATCTCGTCCTGTCCGTATAAGCTTAACAGGTTAACTTTAAATTTAGCTGATGGGTTAGCTAAGATATAATCTCTGCTATTGTTAGTATAGTTAAAGTTAGCACGTACACGTGAAGGGTTATCGGCTAAGAAATTGGCTACGCTGCTAAACGCGTCGCGGCCATTCCATGCGTTAACAAAGTTGTAAGTGATATCATAAAACTCGTTGTGGGTACCAAAAGTGAAAGTGTTCTTTTTAGTTGTCCAGGTTAAGTTGTCTGTAAACTCAGTAGTTTTTTGGTGCATATCAAATATAGCAGCCTCGCGGTCGGTACCTACGAAAATGGTTGTACCTGGCGTACGGCCGGTAATTTCTATTTGTGGTAATGCCGGGTTTGAGTTAGGGCTGCGATAATCATGCACGTTTGAGTATCCAAATAATAAGCTATTGCTTACGTTGTTTGAAAACTTAGATTTTAACTCGGCAACGGTTGATGTTGAGTTGTTATGTGATGTATAATCAATACCACCAAACCTGAAGTTTTGCTGATCGCGCTCTAAGTTAGTAGCTGTTGATGAAATGGTGTTGTTACGTATAGTTAACTGGTTATTATCATTAATGTTCCAGTCTAAACGGTTAAAGTATTTGTTTGAGTTTGAGAAGATGCTGGTATTATCATACGCACCTGCATCAAAACCTGCTGCTGTAAGTTTAGCAGAGATAGCTTGTGCATCAGTAAGCGAAAGTATGTTTATAGAACCGGCAGTACCTGCACCCGCGATAACCGGATCTACACGACGTGCAAACTCCTCGCTGGTAAAGAAAAACAATTTGTTTTTGATGATAGGGAAACCTACCCGGAAACCGGTATTCAGGTCATGAAAAGACGATGGCAATTTTGAACCATCGCCACCAGAAGTTGCAGGAGCGTTGTTAGCACCAATCATAAAGGCGCCACGACCGTAACCGTATACTGAACCGGTAAAATCGTTAGTGCCGCTACGGGTTACCGCGTTGATACTACCACCTAATACGTTACCAATTTTAATATCGTAAGGAGCAACGTAAACCTGTATATCCTGTATCGCGTCTAACGATACCGGGCTGGTACGGGTGCTGCTACCAACTTGTCCTGATGCGTTGCTCTGGCCACCTAATGATGGGCTAAAACCAATCGCGTCGTTATTGATCGCACCGTCTAACGTTACGTTATTGTAACGGTAGTTAGTACCTTGAAAAGAGTTGTTATTGCTTTGCGGTGTGTTACGGGTTAAGTCTTGCAAACTACGGTTGATGCTTGGCTGGTTGCGTATCTGCGCAGCACTTATACGAGTACTGGCACCAGTTTTTGCAGGGCCTGTGTTTGCTCTAACTTTAACCTCGTTTAGCGAGGTGGTGCTTTCTGCAAGTACAAAGTTAAAAGTAGCGTTACCTAATTGTAAGGTAATATCGGTACGTTCATCTTTTGTGTAACCTACAAAAGTAGCCGATATAATATAAGGGCCGCCCGGGTTCATGTTTTGGATGTTGTACCTGCCATCTGCATTGGTCTGGCTGGCATACTTGGTACCGGTGCTGGTATTTAATACCGAAATACTAACGCCGGGCATAGTTACGCCCTTAGCATCAGTTACTTTACCGGTTAAAACCGAGGTGGTGATCTGCGCATTGGCAGTACCGGCAACCACCAGTAGTAGAAAGGATAAAAGGATTGAGTAGATCTTTTTCATGTGTGAATTTTTAATGCCACAAAGGTCAATTTGGAATGTTAAGGGTATGTTAACAGTATATTATTTTTAGCCCGATCTGTTAACATAGAGTAATTATCGACTATGAATAATCAATCAAAATTTAACTGTCACTTAATTTTAGCTATAAAAACACCTGTTTTTAATGTTTTTTGAGATGTGGTTTTTTCTGCTGACATAGGGCTGTCACTACCACGTGGTTTCTTTGTATCAACAAACACTTAAAACCATAAAGCTATGTCAATCATTAAATTATTATTAAAGGAAATTGAGCAGGAAGCTCAAAAAACACGTAACATGTTGGAAATTGTGCCCAACGACAAATTCGACTGGCGCCCGCATCCAAAAAGCATGAGCATTAAGCAATTAACCAACCACATGGCAGAGCTACCCGGTTGGTTAACAATGGCTGTGACTACAGATGGGCTTGATTTTGCCGCTAATCCTTATGAGCCTACAGATGCCAATACCACAGCTGATGTATTAGAAATATTCGAAAATACTTATGCAGATGGCTATGCGAGCTTAGCAGCATTTAACGAAGCTGATCTGGATAAGCCGTGGATATTACGCAATGGCGATCATGTATTGGCCGCTCAAAACAAATACGAAACTATCAGGATGACGTTAGGGCAAACCATCCATCATCGTGCGCAGTTAGGTGTATTCCTTCGTTTGTTAAACGTACCCATCCCCGGCACCTATGGCCCGAGCGCTGATGAGTTAGAGAAAATGAAGGAGATGGCGTAGATAGAGATCAGTGATTGGTTGATTAGAGATTAGGTCTGCCGCTTTTTTAATAGGCAGACAAAACTAATCTCTAATCAACCAATCACTAATTAACTAATCAATACTGATGAAAAGCGTCAGACACAAACTGCAATACCTTAGGTAATGCACCGCGCCAAACAGTCCAGGTATGGGCACCGTCCACAATTCTGAACTCATGGGGGATCTCTTTTTTCAGCATCGCTATATGAATCAATGAGTTTCCTTCGCTCAGGCGGTCATCATCACCCACTTCAATATACCAGCGTACCGCCTTTTTCTGCGCGTCGGGCATGCTGTTAACCAAGGCCATAGCGCTGTATTTATTGTAATATTTGGTCACGATAGAATCTGGAGCGTTTGGCATAGAGCGCGATAAGTTGGTTTTTGCATCCTCTAAAGCAATAGGGCCTACCGCCGCGCTTAACGGACAGGCTGACGAAAACATCTCCGGATGATGTAAAGCATACATAAACGTACCGCCGCCGCCCATAGATAAGCCTGAAATAGCCCGCGAACGCTTCTCTACCTTAACACGGTATTTTTTTTCAATAAAAGGTATCAGCTCCTGGAAAAAGAAATCCTCGTAGTTCCAATCGCCTTTCATATCATTAAAATAACCACGACGGCCGGTATTGGCATCGGGCATAACAATGATCATAGGCGTGGCCGTACCATTGGCAATGGCCTTGTCGGTAATGTTTAACACTTCGCCAAACTGTACCCAACCGGTCTGGTCATCGCCTGATCCATGCAACAGGTACAGCACGGGATATTTACGATTAGACGTTTCATAATCGGGTGGCAGGTAAATGGCAAACTTGCGGTCGCTTTTTAATATTTTGCTGGGTAAAGACAGATCGTCAAATACCTTCCCGGTTGGTATCTGTGCCGCTAAAGGTACAGATAGTAACAACGCTAAAAATACGATGAGTAATTTTTTCATGTTGATTTGTAATTGGTTAGGTCAATGTTTGAGTGTTATTGACAGCATAAGTTTAGTATAAAAATTCATTATCAGTCAATAGCAAAACTCTGCTTACCTTTGCGCCTTATATGGATAACCCCAACACCTTAATTGCTAGTAAATGGCTTTACCTTTTTATAGGTATAGCTGTTGCGGTTAATTTAAGCGGATTATTTATACCTATAACCGGCCCTGACGGTACGCTTTATGCCTCGATAGCCAAGACCATGGCGCAACGTAACAATTTTGTTGACTTGTACGCCTACGGTAAAGACTGGCTGGATAAACCCCATTTTCCGTTCTGGATTACGGCTTTTTCATTCAAATTATTCGGTATTAATACCTGGGCCTATAAATTGCCCGGAATACTGTTTTTGCTGATGGGCGCGGTATATACTTATCTGTTTGGCAAAGCGCTTTATAATAAACAAACCGGCTTATGGGCAGCGCTGATCTTGCTAACCGCCCAGCACATCATCCTCTCCAACAATGACGTTCGTGCCGAGCCTTACCTAACCGGACTGATCATTGCTGCGGTATATCATTTATATAAAGCAAACGCTCAAAACAGTTACCTGCAATTATTATGGGGATGCCTGTTTACCGCCTGCGCTATCATGACCAAGGGTACATTTGCCATTATCCCGATAGGTGGCGCGATGGTTGGGCATTTGGCCATCACCCGACAATGGAAACAACTGTTTAACCTGCGCTGGCTGGTCGGAATTATATTGGTGCTGATATTTATACTGCCCGAACTATACTGCCTTAACCAACAGTTCGACCTGCACCCCGAGAAACTGATATTTGACAGGCATAATGTATCGGGTATCCGCTTTTTCTTTTGGGATAGCCAGTTTGGACGGTTCTTTAACACCGGCCCTATAAAAGGGAATGGCGACCCAACCTTTTTTATTCATACTACTTTGTGGGCATTCCTGCCGTGGTCGTTGTTGTTATTTGTGTCGATATACCAGTTTATCAAAAAAGGCAGTAAACAGGTAAAAACCACCGAGTGGTATTGTATCTGTGGTTCGTTGCTAACGTTTTTGTTATTCTCGGCATCCAAATTCCAGTTACCGCATTATCTGAATATCGTATTTCCTTTTTTCGCTATTATAACCGCACCGTATTTACAGCGGGTGCAAATGCCTAAAAGCATAAAGGCTATCCGCATAGCCCAAACTGTAATTATAGCATTGCTGCTGTTGGTGGTAGGTGTATTGCATTATTTTTATCAGCCGGAAACATTTACTACAGCTATCGGGGTAGTGTTATTTAGCCTGTTAATGGGTTTGCTGTTCTTACCACAGGCTATCACGGCAAACGTGCTGTCAAAAATATTTCTGCGGACATTGTTAGCTTCCTTCCTGGTCAATATTTATTTGAATACTGTTTTTTATAGCTCCTTGCTCCATTACCAGGCAGCCAGCGAAGCGGCCATGTGGATCAATAAACATAACCCCGAAAAGCTGACTGTGGTACAAATGGATGATGACTTTGTATCGGCCATGAACTTTTATATTAACGCACCTATAATCACCATTAAAGGCGATACAACTTATCCAGCCAAACCATTTTTACTGTATGCCACTGCCGACCAGGTTAAGGATATGGCAGCGCATGGATATAAAGTGCAATCATTGCAAACGTTTCAACGCTATTGGATAAGCCGGTTAAAGCTATCCTTCTTAAATAAAGCAACAAGGGCAAAAGAGTTAACCCAAACAGAGGTGGTACTGGTAAAACCTTAAAATACTATTTTAAAAGTGTGGTATTGCCCGTCAAGAAAGTAGATGAGGCTGTAACCATATTGGGTGCAGATATTTTTAGCTATGGTTAAGCCCAGGCCGGTACCGTCAGAATGAGCACCTTTTTTAAATCGTTCAAAGATCTCATCACCGTTAAGTCCTTCACCATCGCCAGAGTTTTGAAATGTTAAAGCGGTTTGTGTTAACGTAACATGCAACTTGCCACCGACCAAATTATGTTTAATAGCATTATTAAACAGGTTATTAATCAAGATCTCTATTAAATATTTACTGGCAGTAATGCCTTTGTCTTCCAGTTGATGGGTCAGTTCTATATGTTTGCTTTGTACCAGTTCCTGCAGTTGGTGCTCTTTTTCAAGGATGAGATCCTTTAGATTAATCGTGGTGTCATCTTGTATCAGGTCGTTATCTATCTTAACCAACAATAAAAGCGACTGATTTAATCGCGATAATTTATTAGTGGCTGTATAAATATCATTGATCTGGGCAAACTGCTCGGCTTTTAATATTTCATCCTGGATCAGCGTATCCAATTTTGAAGTAATTACCGCTATAGGTGTAAGCATCTCGTGCGAGGCGTTTTCTGTAAACGTTTTCAGGTTTTGGTAATCGCTTTTAACTCTCGATGCCATTACTGTTACCGCCTCGTTCAATTCTTTAAACTCATCAATAGCGGTAGCGTTCAGGTTAATATTACCCTTGTCTGCAACATTAAAGGCTTTTAGCTGCAGTAAAATATGATAGAATGGCTTCCAGATCCCACTAAAGATATAATGGTTGGTCAGGCTTAATATCACCAATAAAATTGCGGTCAATAAAACCGTTATGCCAATTATTAATTGGGTTAAATTTTCTGATGCTTCTTTTGATTGCGCTACGGTGATCACATAATTATTTCCCTTTAAAATGATCATTGATCTTACAGCACGGCCTTGCTCAATTTTATTCCCTCTGTTTTTATGGTAGGGTAGGTCAAAGAAAGTTGTTTCCAATTCGGTTTCATGAGTCCTGGTGAAGGTGGTTTGGTCGCCTTCAAAATCAAGCGGTTTGGGTAGCTGCTGGTTCGTGCTTACATAATCACGTATCTCTGTCAGTTCTTCTGTCAAATCGCGGTCTAGTTGTTTGTTAACTATGTAATTGATAGCGGTATAATAAACCAATCCGGCAAGTACCAATACCACCAGGGTAATGATAAGGGTAGCTCTGTTATATTGTGCCGCTAATTTCATGTTATGCAAACTTATAACCTACGCCATACACCGCTTTAATATAATCTTTCTGCGCTGCTTCCATCAATTTTTTGCGGATGTTCTTGATATGGGTATAGATAAAGTCGAAACTATCAACCAGGTCTATCTCATCGCCCCATAAATGTTCGGCAATGGCATTTTTCGAGATCACCTTACCTTTATTGGCTATAAAGTAAAGCAGCATATCATACTCTTTGCGGGTAAGGGTAATGTTGGTAGTGTTAACAGTTACTTCGCGTGCTAACAAGTCGATACTTATCAGATCGTAATTTAAAAGGTTGTTGGTATTAAAAGCCTTGCGGCGATAAATGGCATCTGTCCGCGCCTTTAATTCAGCCAGGTGGAACGGTTTGATCAGGTAATCATCGGCACCCAGGTTTAGTCCTTTTACTTTATTATCTAACGAGTTACGTGCCGAAATAATAAGCACTCCTTCATTTTTACCGGTCGATTTAAGGTGTTCCAGTAAGGTAAAACCTTCGCCATCAGGCAGGCCGATATCTAACAGGATGCAATCGTATTGATACATAGCTATTTTAGCGATGGCGGCAGAGAGGGTACTGCAACTTTCGCAAAGCACACCAGCCTCGGTAAAATATTTTTCAATACTTTCCCTAAGTCCTTGTTCGTCCTCTATGATCAGTAGCTTCAATAGGTTATTTTTTATAAATGTAACAATACAATTTGAAGAAATGTTGAAGAGAGGGTCGACCAGCGAAGCGATGTCGGGGTGAGTAAAAATCCCTATTTTTGCAGCCACATGAATACTTCACTGAAAAACAAATACGACAGCATAATTTTTGACCTTGATGGCACCCTTTGGGATAGCTCTGCCAATGTGTCACTGGCCTGGCAAGCTGCTAAAGAACAGGTAGACTATATTAAAGAAGATTTTACCCAGCCCATGATCCATTCCATAACCGGGATGACCTATAAAGCCATTTTTGAGACGCTGTTACCTTATCTTACTGAAGAGCAGCGTGAAGAGTTTAAAGCACTGGCCGGTAAATATGAACTGGAGATCCTTTACGAAAAAGGCGGCGAACTTTACCCGGGATTAGAAGACGCTTTAAAATATCTGTCGACCCAATACAAATTATTTATAGTAAGCAATTGCCAGAGTGGTTATATAGAGGTTTTCTTTAAAATAAGCGGACTGGAGCATTACTTTAACGGGCATCAATGTTATGGTACCAAAAGCCAGCCAAAAGCCGAAAATATCTTAGACATCATTCATGACCATGATCTGAAAGCACCGGTCTATGTTGGCGACACTATGGGCGATTATACGGCTGCCACAAAAGCCGGTGTACCATTTATTTTTGTGGATTATGGTTTTGGCGTGGTAAACGAAGACCAGGTAGCTACGGTTTCGGGGTTAGGGGAACTGATTGCAATACTTTAACAGCCAAACATTTTAGAATAAGGAGAGTTGTTTTTTATAACAATATAGCTATATGAAAATCTCTAAATACCTGCACTCTTGCTTAGCCTTTGAGTTGGATGGATATAAATTATTGTTCGACCCGGGTAAGTTTACTTTTGCCGAGGGCGAGGTAACGCCCGATATGTTTAGCGATGTAAGCAGCATTGTGATCACTCATATCCATCCGGATCATTTAGATGCCGATAACCTTAAAATAATTGCCGACATGAGTGGCGCCACAATTTACACTAATGCGCAGGTAAGCGAGGTTTTGCATAAAGCAGGTATCAAACATACGGTTTGGGAGCAGGGCATTTATCACATTGGTCCGTTTAAGTTAGAGGCCATACCGGTTATGCATGAGTTGATCCTGGATAATCCGCTACCGCAGATGACAGGGTTTCTGATCAACGATAAAATATTGCATCCGGTTGATTCGATGGAAGATGCTTTGTTAAAGTACCAAGGTATTGAATTGTTGATTATGGTAACCATGGCACCTTTTGCCAACGAACCAACTATAGCTGCCTTTGCTGATAAGCTAAAACCTAAACAGATTCTACCGGTGCATGATGGTTACGCTAAAGAGTTCTTCATTAAACAACGTTACGAAGCATACACCAGGCATTTCGACCGTTTAGGCATCAAGTTTCATAATATTTATAAAGTGGGTGATGGTATAACCATTGACTAATCTTAGTTCTGTAAACGCTTCAATATACCAAACCCCGTATTATCTGTACTTGCGCCGGAATTTGATAGGATAATTACCGCCAACCCCTTCTCTGCATTATAAGCCAGGAAACTGCTGCTTCCTTCGGTGCCGCCGTTGTGGAAATAGTAGTCTACCGCTGCTACTTTTATAATGTGCCAGCCCAGGCCAACCTTAGGTTCATGGTTATAGGTGATTTGGTGGGCCAGCTCGAATGCTTTATATAGCTTGCTGTCCGTCTTTACCATATTAGCCCTGGCATATATCATCAGGTCGTTTATGGTTGATATGAGCGATCCGCAGGCAGCCAAAGCATCAAAATCCCATGCCGGAGTTTGGTGCCCGTCTTCGTTATAGACCGTAGTAAATCGTGTAGCAAGCATAGGATACAAATGCTGAATGGTATTTTTCATACCCAACGGCTTACAAATAATCTCGCTTACCAGTTGCTCGTAAGGTTTGCCGCTTACGCGTTCTAAAATAATGCCTAATAAGCCAACAGCTAAGTTAGAGTAAGCGTATTTTTTACCGGGTTCGCTGTTTAAGGTACAGTTTTTAAGATAGGCAAATAGCAACTGTCGGTTGTAGTTTTGGTAAGGGTTGGCATCGGTATAATCTTGCTGCGCCGAAAAGTTTGAGGGTAGGCTTGGTAAGCCCGAAGTGTGATTACTCAATTCTGTTAAGGTAACGCCTTTCAATGCCGGGTTAGTGGCTACCGAGTCAGGCAGGTATTGCGTAATATGGTCTGTTAACCTGAGCTTACCTTCATTTACATACCAGGCCAGTAATGTAGCTGTAAATGTTTTGGTGATTGATCCTATTTCAAATAGGGTACTGCTGGTAGGTAGCTGAGCATTACCTATTTTAGTCTCTCCATAATTATAGGTGTTGACCTTGCCATTTTTAAGAATGCCGATACTTAAACCAACTGTGTTTGATCTTTGGATATATAAACGGGCCAAAGAATCAACTATTTTATCAGTTGCCGACTTTAACGGGTTGCTGCTGGCTGCTAAGGATGGTTTATTTACAGCACCTTGCTTATAAGGTTCAAGTTTAAAGTAGGCCAGCTTGTCCGCATCGCTAAGGCTTAACGTCAATTGCATGGTCACCGCGTCGAACTGTATTTTATAGGCTGCGGTTAAATTGTTAACAAAGCTGAGTAGTGAATCCTTTTTAATAGGCCCAAGCGAGAAAAGTTCACGAAATAGATAATCACGGAAATTGCCCTGGGTGATGGTTCGTTGAAATCTTGCATCTGCTATGGCATAAATAGCATCAGCATCTTTTGTCTGTACATGGTATCTGATTAGCCTGAACACAGAATCTGTTTTTCGTTGTTGCCGGCTTTGGGCAAAAGTATTTAAGGATACAGATCCCCATAACACCAATAGGATTATGCCACGCGCCGTTTTCATAGGGCTATTTACAACGGGGCTTGCCCTGCCAGTAAATACAGCACAGCCATACGTATGGCTACACCGTTCTCCACCTGGTCAAGGATAATGGATTGCTTACTGTCGGCAACATCACTGGTAATTTCAACACCGCGGTTAATAGGGCCCGGGTGCATCACGGTAATTTCTTTATCAAGGCTGTCTAAGATCTGCTTGTTCAAACCGTACAGCATGGTGTATTCACGCAGCGAAGGGAAGTATTTAATGTCCTGACGCTCTAATTGTATACGCAGCATATTGGCAACATCGCACCAGTTAAGGGCCTTTATTAAGTTATGTTCAACCTTTACACCTAATGCACCGATGTATTTAGGTATAAGCGTAGTTGGACCGCAAACCATAACCTCGGCACCTAATTGTTTCAGGCATAATATATTGGATAGCGCTACACGCGAGTGCAGGATATCACCTACGATCACTACTTTTTTACCGGCCACATCGCCATATTTCTCGCGGATAGAGAAGGCATCTAATAAGGCTTGGGTAGGGTGCTCATGCGCGCCGTCACCTGCGTTCACTATCTGTGCGTTTACATGTTTGGATAAGAAAGTGGCCGCGCCAGCGTAGGGATGGCGCATTACCACCATATCCACTTTCATGGCCAGGATGTTGTTTACGGTGTCGATCAGCGTTTCGCCCTTGCTTACTGATGATGACGAAGCGGCGAAGTTTACTACATCAGCTGATAAACGCTTTTCGGCCAGTTCGAATGATAAACGGGTGCGGGTAGAGTTTTCGAAAAATATATTTGCAATGGTCACATCACGTAAGGATGGGACCTTTTTTATAGGCCGGTTTAATACCGTTTTAAAATTGTCGGCAGTTTCAAATATCAATTGAAGATCATCAACGTTCAGATCTTTTATTCCTAATAAATGTCTTGTGCTAAGTCCTGCCATGTTTATATATCGGATTTCGAATGTTCGATTTCGGATTTATTGTTATTTAGTTATTGCTTTAATTCTATCGTAGTCAATTCCGGAATCGAAATCCCGAAATCAGACATCACTTTGTTTCTGATAATAGCACTATCTTATCCTCTCCATCTGTTTCTTTCCAGCTTACCACTACTTTTTGCGATGCGATGGAGTCAACCTCAATACCCACATAATCGGCTGCTACCGGTATATGGCGCGAGTAACGGCGATCAACCAGCGTCAGCAATTCAATCTTTTCTGGTCGGCCAAAAGCCAGCATGGCGTCCATTGCTGCACGTATGGTACGGCCAGTCCATAGCACATCGTCCATCATGACCACTTTTTTGCCTTCAATAATAAAATCGATCTTGGTTTGGTTGGGTACCAAAGGCGATTCGCGCCTGCGAAAATCATCCCTATAAAAGGTAATATCCAGGTCGCCCTGTTCAATTGTATGTTCTGGTAATATTTTACGAAGCTCTTCGGCAACGCGTTTGGCCAAATAAATACCTCGGGGTTGTATGCCTATTAATACGGTTTCAGAAAAGTCGTTATGATTTTCTATTAACTGACGACATAGACGTTGTATAGTGATTTGAAATTTTTGACCGTCGAGCAGCGTAAGATTTTGCATCGTGTGGGTGGATTTGGGCAAAGGTATTAAAAAGTTTTGAGTTTTAAGAGGGGATATTTTCTGATGCAGACATATGAAAATATAGTTTTACTCCTTTTAGGAGTATTTAATTATTTACATTAAATTTATATTATAAACTTAAACTCACGTCATAGTGTCTGTTCGCAATCGTTTTTACGAAAACCTGATGCAGTTTTTGCTGGGGTTTATTATAATAATGCTTATTGGCCATGCTGTTTACAGGATTGTTAAGTGGATGATAGCTTTTTGGTGGAAATAATATCCAACACATTACTGGTCGAAGTTTAACGCAGTGTAACTGCGACCAGTAATGTGTTAAGCTTCAGTCTCAGCAGGGTCTCTCGGAGAGGACCCTGCGTTATAATTTTTGCAGCGCAGGGTCTCCGTTGGAAGACCCTGCGGGGACAATAAAAAGCAAAAAAGCCCTGCTGATTGCTCAACAGGGCTTTGAAAAATATAGTTTAAAGCTTATTTAGCTTCTTCTTCAGATTTTTTAGCTGCTGCTTTTTTTACAGCTGCTTTAGTTTCTGCACCTTCCATTTGTTCTTTCAATTGGGCAAGTACACTTAAATCACCTAAAGTTGATTTTTCAACCGAATCTTTCACTTTCTTAACCGCGTTAGTTGCAGATTTTGCTTCTTTTTTACGGTTTTCGAAATCCTGAACACGAGCGTCAGCGCGAGCTTCTTCCCATATACGAGAGTGTGAAATTACGATACGTTTGTTTTCTTTGTTAAACTCAATGATCTTGAACTCTGCAGCTTCTTCAGCTTTTAGGCTCTTGCCATCTTCTTTAACCAGGTGTTTAGTAGGTACGAAGCCTTCAACACCGTAAGGTAAAGCAACAATTGCACCTTTATCAGTTACTTTTATAACGGTACCTTCATGGATAGAATCCAGGGTGAAGATGCTTTCAAAAGTATCCCAAGGGTTTTCTTCTAATTGTTTGTGGCCTAAGCTTAATTTGCGGTTCTCAACATCTAATTCTAAAACAACCACGTTTAATTTTTCACCAACTTTAGTGAATTCATTAGGATGGTTGATTTTTTTAGACCATGAAAGGTCAGAGATGTGGATCAAGCCGTCAATGCCGTCTTCCAGTTCAACAAACACACCAAAGTTGGTCATGTTTTTAACTGTAGCTACGTGTGTTGTACCAACAGCGTAACGGTCGGCAGCATTTTGCCAAGGATCTGGAGTTAATTGTTTGATACCTAATGACATTTTACGCTCTTCGCGGTCTAATGTCAATACTTGAGCTTCAATTTCGTCGCTAACTTTCAAGAACTCTTGTGGGTTGCGCAGGTTTTGTGACCATGACATTTCTGACACGTGTATTAAACCTTCAACACCAGGGATGATCTCTAAGAATGCGCCGTAATCAGCAACAGTAACTATGCGGCCTTTAACTTTCGAGCCAATTTGAAGGGTCTCGTCAAGTGATTGCCAAGGGTGTGGAGTTAATTGTTTCAAGCCAAGAGCGATACGTTTTTTCTCGTCATCAAAGTCAAGAACAACAACGTTGATCTTTT
>JAZKCG010000103.1:0-4174 GCA_040388175.1 Bacteroidota bacterium
AATATCAACTGTTTATAAACTATTATCAAAGTTTATTTTAATGCGTCTGCCCTGAATGAATCCCAAACAAGCATCGGCATATTATAACCGCGCTTTAATAAAAGAAAGCCAGTCAGATATGGGAGGCGCTGCGGGAGATTACATGAAAACCATTTCATTGGATGAAAGAAATGAGGATGCATACATCGGGTTGGGCGTAATTATGGCCAAATCAGGAAATTTTAATGACGCTATGGTCAACTTCGATAAAGCACTTACATTAAACCCCAAAAACGCCGCAGTATTTGCCAATCGGGCTTTAGCAAAAAACTATATGCATGATTTTAACGAGGCAATTGTTGATTGTAATAAAGCCATTTCATTAACAGACACATTAGCGATAGCATACAGTAATCGCGGTTTCGCAAAAAATCAGCTTAAAGACTATAATGGAGCAATCATTGATCTAAAAAAGGCGATATCTATAAACGCTAAAGATCCAATAGCATTTTTAAATATCGGTAATTCGACTGCTTCTTTAGGCAACTATGCCGCTGCAATACAATATTATAATGAAGCTATCAAACTCAACCCTAAATATGGGGATGCCTATAACAACCGAGGTATTGCCAAATATTTTTCGGTCAATAAGAAAGGGGCATGTGCTGATCTTAATAATGCCGCTGCCTTAGGATTCTCAGCAGCAAAACAAAACCTGTCAAAATATTGTAAATAACCGACGGGGCACGTTTTACAGGTCTTTTTACATATATTTGCCCCAGTTTTGAACATCCGTGATATATTAGAAAGATATAAAGCTGATGACCGGGTAAAGACGTTGGCTACGGCCCTTAACACGTCAAAAAACCCAAGAATACAGCTTCGTGGTTTGGTCGGATCGGGTGATGCGACCATGGCGGTAGCATTGTATTTTTTGCAGCACAAACACATGGTGTTCGTACTGCCCGAACGCGAAGAAGCCGGCTATTTCCAAGCCGACCTGGAGAATCTTACCGGTAAAGAAGTATTACTTTTCCCATCATCATACCGCAAACCATTTGAGTTTACCCAGCCCGACAGCAGCAATGTTTTAGCACGTGCCGAGGTATTGAACGAACTGAATCATTCGTCAGAGTTTGGGCAGCTCATTGTTACTTATCCCGAGGCTTTGGCCGAAAAGGTGATAGACCGAGCATCACTTGAAAAAAACACATTAGAAATAGCCGTTACCAACAAACTCAGTATTGATTTTATCAACGAGTTTTTGGTAGAGTATGATTTTGACCGGGTTGATTTTGTATACGAGCCGGGGCAGTTCTCTATCCGTGGTGGTATAGTTGATATCTTCTCTTTTTCGCACGAACTGCCTTACCGTGTCGAGTTTTGGGGCGATATGATCGAGTCTATTCGTACGTTCGAGATCGAAAGCCAGTTATCAGTCGAGCAGGTCAAGAGCATCACCATTGTGCCTAACGTACAATCTAAGTTTTTAACAGAAAGCAATATCTCTTTACTGGAATATATTGATGACGATACCCAGATCTGGATAAAAGATGTACAGTTTACATTTGATATTATCCAGTCGGGTTATAAAAAGGCCACCCAGTTATGGAACGCTTTATCTGTCGATGAAAAGAACCAAAACCCAGACTGGATAGACCCTAAATTTGGTTTCACCGACGAAAAACTAATTGCCGATCAACTGCATGATTATGCCATAATTGAGTTTGGCAAACAGTTCTTTTACCAGGCAGATACCGCTATCAACTTTGATATGCGCCCGCAGCCATCGTTCAATAAAGACTTTAGCCTGCTGATCCATAATTTTAAAACTAACGAAGCCGAGAGGATAGAGAACTTTATCCTGACCGACTCGGCACGCCAGGTAGAGCGTTTATACGCCATTCTGGATGACCTGGATAAGACCGTAAAGTTTACGCCGATCAGCATCGCCATCCGCGAAGGATTTGTTGACCGCGAACAACACCTGGCCTGTTATACCGATCACCAGATCTTTGACCGCTATTATAAATATAAGCTCAAGAAAGGCTACCAGCGGTCGCAGGCCATTACCCTAAAAGAATTACGCGAATTAAAGCCAGGCGATTACGTTACCCATATTGACCACGGAATAGGCAAATATGCCGGGCTTGAAAAAGTAGAGGTAGCCGGCAAGCAACAAGAAATGATCAGGCTGATCTATGCCGATAATGACCTGTTGTATGTAAATATCAACTCGCTTAACCGCATATCCAAATACAGCGGCAAGGAAGGTACTGTACCCCGCATGAATAAGCTGGGTACCGATACGTGGGAAAAGCTCAAGAAAACAACAAAAAAAAAAGTTAAAGATATAGCCCGCGACCTGATTAAGCTTTATGCGCTCCGGAAATCACAGCAGGGCAATTCTTTTTCGCCGGATAGCTATCTACAGACAGAGTTGGAAGCATCCTTTATTTACGAAGATACTCCCGACCAGGAAAAAGCTACCACCGACTTTAAAAAAGACATGGAAGCCCCGCACCCTATGGACCGGCTGATCTGTGGCGATGTTGGTTTTGGCAAGACCGAAGTGGCCATACGCGCCGCGTTTAAGGCCGTTGCCGATAGCAAGCAGGTAGCCATATTGGTACCGACCACCATTCTTGCCGCCCAACATTATAAAACCTTTAGCGAGCGTTTAAAGGGCTTCCCTTGTAATATCGATTATATTAATCGCTTTAAATCAAACAAACAGATAAAGGAAACTTTAGAGAAGTTAAAAGAGGGTAAGGTTGATATCATCATCGGCACGCACCGCCTGGTAAGCAAAGACGTTAAGTTTAAGGACCTGGGACTGATGATCATTGACGAGGAGCAGAAGTTTGGTGTAAGTACTAAAGAAAAACTCAAACAAATGCGCGCCAATGTTGATACCCTGACATTGACAGCGACACCCATACCACGTACGCTGCATTTTTCCTTAATGGGCGCGCGCGATCTTTCCATTATATCAACCCCGCCACCAAACCGCCAGCCGGTAGTTACCGAGCTGCACGTGTTTAATGATAAGCTGATAAAAGAAGCTGTTGAGTTTGAGTTGGAACGTAACGGGCAGGTGTTTTTTATCCATAACCGGGTTGCAGACCTGCCGCAGTTAGGCGCCATGATCCATAAACTGGTACCAGGTGCGCGTGTGGGCATAGCCCATGGCCAATTGGAAGGCGATGCGCTGGAAGATGTGATGCTGAAATTTGTGAATAACGAATATGATGTACTGGTAGCTACTACCATTATTGAGGCTGGTTTGGATATCCCTAACGCCAATACTATCATCATAAACCACGCCCACATGTTTGGCCTGAGCGATCTGCACCAGATGCGCGGCCGGGTAGGGCGGAGTAATAAAAAGGCATATTGTTATTTACTGAGTCCTCCTCTTTCAACGCTTACCAATGAGGCCCGTAAACGCTTAAGTGCGATTGAAGAGTTTAGCGACCTGGGCAGTGGTTTTAACGTTGCTATGCGTGATCTGGATATCCGCGGCAGCGGAAACCTTTTAGGCGCAGAGCAAAGCGGTTTTATTGCCGAGATAGGCTTCGAGATGTATCATAAGATATTAGACGAAGCTATCCACGAGTTAAAAGACGATGAGTTTAAAGGCTTGTTCCCCGATGATAAACCACGCCCCTTCATCGCCTTTACGCAAATAGATACCGACCTGGAAATCCTGATCCCTAATGAATATGTGACCAGCCTTTCAGAACGCTATAATTTATATTCAGAACTATCCAAACTGGAGAACGAAGTTGAACTGCAAGCATTCCAACAACAGCTCCATGACCGTTTTGGGCCGATACCCACACAAGTAAATGACCTGCTCAATACCATGCGCCTGCAATGGATGGGTAAAGCTATCGGTTTCGAGAAGATCTCGTTAAAAAAAGGCGTGTTGCGCGGCTATTTCATCACCAACCAGCAATCGCCTTATTTTGAAACTGCGGCATTTCGCAATGTGCTCAACTTTGTGCAAGCCAACCCGCGCCGTACCAATTTAAAAGAAATTAAAAACACACTACGCCTAAGCATTGAAGCCGTAATGACTATTAATGAAGCTGTGGAGTTATTGGGTGGGATGTTGGAAGTAGCTGCTATTTAATTTTTTTGTCATTGCTGTAAGGGTTAGGTAATTCGGTAACAGAATTAGGATTTATTT
>JAZKCG010000104.1:0-56984 GCA_040388175.1 Bacteroidota bacterium
GTGAGTGGTGAGTGGTGAGTGGTGAGTGGTGAGTGGTGAGTGGTGAGTGGTGAGGTACATTATGTTAAGGAACCATAGTTATTAAGATTATGAAACTAATCTCTAACCTCAAAATATCTCGTTATGATATTTGGATACTTTGTCAAAAAGCACTGAGGGTATAAATGGCTTGGTAAGATAATCACTCATTCCGGAAGCCAGTGCTTTAGCGTAAGTTTCGGGCATGGCGTCGGCAGTAAGCGCTATGATTGGTATATGCGGATGGGTTCTTTTAATAACTTCTGTAGCTTCAAATCCATCCATAACAGGCATTTGAAGGTCCATTATAACCAAATCATATTTGTTATTATTTACCATGTTTACCGCAAGCTGGCCGTTTAAAGCTTCGTCGACCCGGGCCTGCCATTTGGTTAAAAATTTTGATGCGATAAGCAAGTTCATGGCATTATCGTCAACAACTAATATATGCATACCATGCAGGTTAAGCATGGGGCTGGCCGGTATTTTATTAGCCAGATCTTTTTCTTTCTTTTTGGGTAATTTAAAAGTTATTGAAAAAGTGAAAGTTGTACCAATGCCGGGTTGGCTTACCACAGCTATCTCACTATTATGTAAATCCAGTAACCGTTTTGTAATTGCTAATCCCAAGCCTGTGCCGCCATGGTCCATATTCTTAACCGCAGGTTCCTGCATAAATGGATCGAATATCATACCCAGGTTTTCGGGCGCTATGCCTATGCCCGTGTCGGTAATGGTAAATTTAACGGTCACTTCTTTGCTATTTAACCGTTCTTGAAATAGTTTGATATCAATTGTACCTCTATTGGTAAATTTAATAGCATTACCTATCAGGTTGTTTAATACCTGGCTTAATCTTACCTGGTCGCCTATTAGCAATTCTGGTACGGCATGGTCTATGGTAAGTTCTAATGCTAGTCTTTTTTCTACAGCGCGGGCATAAAATGATTGCTTTATTTTTTGAGCTACTGTATAGATGTTAAATGGATGTTCGTTTAACTGTAGTTTACCGGCTTCGATCTTATTATAATCTAAAATATCATTAATAATAGCTAATAAGTTCTCGCCAGAGAATTTAAGGATATTTAGGTACTCTACCTGTTCGGGTCTTGGTTCGTCGCTTATTAACAGGTTTGTGGTGCCAATAACCGCGTTCATTGGAGTCCTGATCTCATGACTCATTATGGATAAGAAATCAGATTTGAATTTGGAAGCTTTTTCCGCCAGTTCTTTGGCCGAGATTAGTTCCATGGTAGCTTTTTGCTGGTCAGTAATATCTTCGCCAATGCCGGTGAGCTCTTTCAATAAACCATTTTCATCATAACTGGCAGTGTTTTGCCAACTTATCACGCGTTGCTCATTATCTTTACATAATATCGGATTGATATATTGCTGCGGTATGTTGTTTGTTTTAAACAGTATTCTGATGTCTTCTTTTATCTCGTCAGGAATAAAATTGTCAAACCAATTCATCCCTATTATTTCTTTTTGAGTATACCCTAACAGATTAGCCACGTATTGATTGCAAAAAATAACACGGCCCTTATTATCCAAAGAAACCGCTGCAAGTTTAATGGTCTCTAATATCAGCTTAAACTTATTTTCTGTACGCCTGTAATCTATTTCAACTTGTTTCCTTTCGGTAATATCCTGTAACGTACCTACTATTTTACGTAAGCTGCCGTCATCATATGTTAGTAGGTTACCAATAATTACGCTAAGATATTTGGTAGCACCCCCAGATGTTATTATCCTGAAAACGCAGGTGTAGTTAGTAATTGTAGCAGCATTTTTAAAAAGATGTTGTAAGATAAATTTATCGTTTGGATGTACATAAGTTAACAACAAACGCCTGGCAGCCCATTCAGTAAGCATGTCCTGTTCTATGTCGAAAATATTAAAGATCTCATCAGAACATACAGATCTATGCGACGATATATCCCAGCTCCAGTTTCCGATCTTAGCTATTGTTTGTGCCTCAATTAATTCGGAGCGCCCTCTTTTTATTGCTTTTTCTGATAATTTGCTTTCGGTAATATCCTGTATAATGCCAAAGATCCTTTTTAACCCTCCATCATCATTAAATACTTTATCGCCAATTATAATTTTTATATACTTTAATTCGCCTTCGGGGGTAGTTATTCTATGTTCGAATTCTTTTCGCGAAGCACCGGCTACCGAAAAAAGAAAGTTTTTACATTCTTCGCGGTCACCAGGGTGAACAAGGTTTAAATAGTATTCATGCTTTTCCATATCAGCGGGTATATCTTCAATACCCAAAATAGAAAGCGTGTTGTCGGCAAAATAGGTTTCGCGCGTGGTGCTGTCAAATAACCAATTGCCAATTTTTGCAACAGATTGAGCCTCTAACAACAGTAATTCTTTTTCTTTTAACTCGTCGGCATTTCTTTTCTGCTCTGTAATATCAGAAACAGAGGCTGATATACGATGCAGGTAATTACCCTGCTTATCTAAAACCGGAGTTGCTTTTGTCTGTAGCCAACTATTGGTCCCATAATCAGACGGATGCTGAATAGTTATAGGCTTACGGTTTTTAATTACATAATCAAGCGCATTGTTAAATTTAAGCGCTCTTTCATCGCCAATTAGTTCTTCCAGTTTTTTACCTATAGCTTGTTTAGGGTCGGTTACCCGTTCGGTAAGTTCATTCAGCCATACATTTAAACAGACCTTGTCTTCATTAAATTCAAAAATAATGTCATTTAATGAACTGATCAGCGCGTTAAGGTGTTGTGGGGTATCAGAAGATCCGCTGATACGTTTTTTAACAGCTTTATTTACAATGCGTTTGTAAAATACAACCATAAAAAAAACAATAATAGCGGAAGTAATTAATGGCACATAGAAGTTGTGATCTTCAAGAAATGCAAGCGGACCGCTTTGTGATGCCATTAATAGTCTTTATTTGTTAGGATTTTAAACACGAAGATACCAATTGACATGCTTTAATTTAAATTAAGTTTTATAAGACAGCTTTTTTACAATTACTTAACCTGTGAAGCTGTTAAATTATACGCAGATTTACATATATTTGTTGCTTATACAAAATTCTTTCTATGTCAAGCTCAGCACAATTAAAAATAGGTGATAAAACATACGATCTGCCAATTATAGAGGGTACAGAAGGCGAAAAAGCAATTGATATTTCTAAATTGAGGGATCAAAGCGGTTATGTAACCCTTGACGTAGGTTATAAAAATACAGGTGCTACCCAAAGTGGTATCACTTTTTTAGATGGTGAACTGGGAATATTGAAATACCGTGGCTATGGTATTGAAGAATTAGCAGAAAAATCAACCTTTATTGAGGTTGCTTATTTGTTAATATATGGTAACCTGCCAACTTCGCAACAATTAAAAGATTTCCAGTATGAAATAAGCCGCCATACGTTAGTGCATGAGGATATGAAGAAGTTTTTTGATGGTTTCCCGTCAAAATCGCATCCGATGGGGCAGTTGTCATCATTGGTGTGCTCATTATCTGCATTTTACCCGGAGTCATTAAAATCAAATCAGACCAAAGAAGAGCTTAACCTTAGCATTGTTAAAATGTTAAGCAAAATGGCCACCATAGTTTCGTGGATCTATAAAAAATCACTGGGTCACCCGGTAATGTACCCACAAAATAAATACGACTATGTTACCAATTTCCTGAACATGACCTTTGGCCAACTGACCGAAGAGGTGAAAATAGACCCGGTAGTAGTTAGCGCTATGAATACTTTATTGATACTACATGCAGATCATGAGCAAAATTGTTCTACGTCGACTGTGCGTATCGTAGGCTCATCAGAATCTAATATTTATGCTTCGGTATCAGCTGGTATATCAGCTTTATGGGGGCCGCTGCATGGTGGTGCTAACCAGGCGGTTATTGAGATGCTGGAGAAAATTAAAGAAGATGGCGGCGATACCGATAAATGGATCAATAAAGCGAAAGATAAAAATGATCCTTTCCGTTTGATGGGTTTTGGCCACCGTGTTTATAAAAATTTCGACCCGCGGGCCAGGATCATTAAAAAGGCTTGCGACGATATATTAGAGAAATTAGGCATTAATGACGAAGTGTTGGATATTGCTAAACGATTAGAAGAAGTTGCTTTAAAAGATCCTTACTTTGTTGAGCGTAAACTATACCCTAATGTTGATTTTTACTCGGGTATTATTTATCGCGCGTTAGGTTTCCCTACAGATATGTTTACAGTATTGTTTGCATTGGGCCGTTTGCCGGGCTGGATAGCGCAATGGAAAGAAATGAAACAAAACAAAGAGCCAATAGGCCGTCCCCGTCAAATTTATAATGGTGCTGTAGACAGAGCATACGTGCCGATAGAAAAAAGAGACTAAGATTCTTAGGGTTTAAAGATTACAGGATATAAACAAAGCAGCCCGCTAATTAGCGGGCTGCTTTGTTTTAATGGTACGGGGCTTGTTTAATTGCTCCGGTATTAAAAAGTTGTAAAAAATCTGTTATTCTATTCGTTCTGTTTACAAAAAAGGAACACTTTTATCATATCGTTAGTAAATAATATCTCGCCAAATAGTTAGTTATTAACTATTAGTTATCTTTTAATTTAAATTAAAGCAATATTTAATGAAATTTGCACGGTTTTTGTAAACGGGATCTTTAAACTGTAACAAAATAATTACAACTATGAAAATTAAACTAAATCAACTGATTATTGGCATGTGTGTATTGGGTATGGTATCCATATTAAGTGCATGTAAAAAAAATGACAATGCGTCATTATCAACTTCGACTAATACGGAAATTGCGTTTGCGTTAAGTGCAAATGGATCGGTTAGTCCGGTATCTGTTACTGGTAATACTGACGGACTTACTACAAATGGGTTAACCACTAATGCTACTGGCAGCGCAAGTATTACCTGGACATCGGGCATTGCCAATGTAAGTGGTTTTAAACTGGAAGCAGCAAAGAAAGGCCTGGAAATTGAAATAACTTCAAGAAATCTTACCAGTATTGATCTGTTTGCTGCAACACCGGCTACTATAAGTGCCGCTATTGATACCGGCACTTATCGCGAGATCGAGTTGCGTGTACTATTTACCAAAAGCACTACCGCTGCTTTACCACTTGTCTTAAAAGGCAATTATACATCAACAACTGGTACGGTAACACCAATTGAATTTGATTTTAATGATGATGCTGTCATTAAAATAGGAGCCGAAAATATAACCGTTGATGGTTCGACAGATATAGCGGCTATTGCTAAATTAGATGTGAGTAAACTTGTTACCGGTTTTGCAGCGTCGGCATTAGACAATGCTGTTCGTACAAATGGTACCATAGTAATAAGCAGTACATCAAATGCTAATATTTATAATTTCATAAAAGCCAATATAAACGGCTGTGGCCGTTGGGGTGGCTTTGAGCATCGCGACAAAAGAGAAAGAAAATAGTGAAAGCGTAGTTGTGTAGATTGATTAATGCAGCAAGGCCCGCGATAGTGATATTGAGGGCCTTGCTGTTTATCGCAACTATTCTGCAAGTGTTTTTATAACCCGTAAACGGTCGTTTGGTTTTTTTAATCATATCAGATCGCAGTCTGATTTTTTAATGATATAGACACTCTTGTTATACATACAAAAATCAATAGGCACACGCAGAATAATACTATAGCCAAATATATTGTTGTTTTTGATGTAGGCTAAAGTGCATTTGCTGTCATCAATACTTGCATACAGTTAGGAAGAAAATAAGACCAGGGTAAAAAGGTATGCCGTGAAATTAACTTTCAGCTGTTGTATGCCCATGAGGCTAAAATAATAAATACTTGTTGTTAGGCAAGGAAATACTTGTTAGCCTATTGTTTAATAGTACATGCTACACACGTGCACTAACTTAATGCGATATTCATTTCAATAACAAAGCCCGCAATTAATGCAGGCCTTGTTATCCATAATCTTAAAAATCCGATCCAGATAGCTATCTGGACGAAGATTCGACATCCGAAATTATCTAATCTCCGTTTTCGCTGCTAAATAAGTACGTTTCTGCATTGCCAACAGGCAGGGTAACACTGTCGCCACGGTTTTGCTGCCACCAGAAACGGCCGCGTAATTTTTCGTGGTTGCCAATTTCGTTCATGCTTTCAGAATCATACAAACGACCGTTAAGCATTACATATTTAATGTTATTGCTGTTTTTAATGTCGTCTAACGGGTTTTGATTTAATACAATCAGATCCGCCAGCTTTCCTTTTTCTAATGATCCTATTTCTTTATCCATACCCAGGTAACTGGCGCCATTAATGGTGGCGCAACGTATTACCTGCAATGGTGTCATACCGCCTTGTCCCAACATCCACATCTCCCAATGTGCACCAAGTCCTTGTAACTGGCCATGTGCACCTAAGTTAACTTTGGTGCCACCATCAGAAATTGCCTTTACATATTTAGAAATTTCAATATGGCCATATTCGCCATATTCAGATGTAGTTCTGCGGCGTGAACGGGCATCAACAATTGATCGCGGCGTGAAATTTAGTAAATGTTCGTCTTTCCAAACCTCAGTACGGTCATACCAGAAATTCTCGCCAAACTGGGTGCCATAGCTAACAATAAGGGTAGGGGTATAACCTGTCTTGCTATTGTTCCATAAAGAGATAACATCCTTGTAAACCGGCCAAACAGGTATACTATGTTCAATGCCGGTTTGCCCATCCAATATCATATTCATATTGGTAAAGAAGGTCGAGCCACCTTCGGGCACTACTTCCATTTGCAACTGGCGGGCGGCTTCTATGATTTGCTGGCGCTGTTCGCGGCGTGGTTGGTTATAACTTTTTACGGAGAAAGCCCCCACAGCTTTTAAACGGCGCAGGTGCGATAGCGCGTCATCCAAACTATTAATGACTACTTTAAAATCGCCATCGGCACCATATAATACAGAGCCGGTAGAGTATACCCGCGGGCCTATCATACGGCCTGCCTTCAACATTTCTGACTGGCTGAACACCATTTCTGTATTACTTGAAGGGTCGTGAGCAGTAGTTACCCCGTACGAGAGATTGGCAAAGTAATTCCAGTCCTGCTGCGGCGAAACGCCATCGGGGCTGGGATGTAGGTGCGCATGCACATCAACTATACCCGGCATAATGGTCTTGCCTGCAACGTCATAAACTTTGGCATCTGCAGGTATTTCTATCTCGCCGGCTTTGCCAATGGCCGCAATCTTATTATGATCGACAAGGATAGTGCCTTTCTCTATCACCTCATCGTCCTTCATGGTAATGATGCGTGCGTTAGTAAAGGCTATCATCCCGTCAGGAACATCTGTTTTTAGTTTAAGGCCGATATCAATACTGGTTGTATCAGTTGGTGCTGCTTTATCGTCAATAAAAGGGAAAGCGCTGCGTATATCTCTTGCATAATAACGTGGGCCTAAGGTCCACATTAGTTTTTGACTGTCTTTGCTCCAGTGCAAATAGGTGCCCGCGTCTTTGGTCAGTTTGTTTAGCGGGAGGCTTTTATTACTTGCTGATAGGTCCAATGGACTGCCTGTAGTAACCATAGGGGTTATATAGCAGTTAAACAATTCGGTAAAAGCCATCCATTTACCATCAGGGCTTGGTTCAAACTGTGTAGCATAGGTAGATGTATAAAGCGTACGCTGATTTGCGCCGCTAACATCCATCACTTTAAAAGCTTTTTTACCGCCCTCGCTGCTTTGGTAATAGATCTTACTATCATCGGTCGAGAAGCGGGGATAGATACCATTATCTAAGATCAGCTGCGGAGTACCACCAGTTACCGGTATAGTATAAATGCCCGGGTTAACACCAAACGCAAAGCCGAGGTCTTCATTGCCTTCGCCCTTGCGGTAGATTATTTTATCGCCGCGGTTAGAGAATTTAGGCGTATAATAAAAGCCTTTGTCTACAGTTAAACGGGTAACAGCATGGGTAGTCAGATCGACTGTATTAATAGCACCTTTCAGGGCGTCGTTCCAGGCAACATATACTAATGTTTTACCATCGGGGCTAAATTGGGGGTCGTATTCAAAGTCGGTCAATGTATCGACACGCGCCGGGACGCCTGATGGCAGGTCCTTTACATAAATAAAACCTGCGGCATTAAATGCCACTTTTTTACCATCGGGCGATGTGGTCAATTGCCTGATCATCCGCGCCGGGAACTCGTCCTGGAAAACCTTTTGTTGAAAATGCAGCGCGTCTGTTATAACCTGCTGTGAGCTAACCTCGAATGGTATTTGCACCGGGTTAAGGGTGGTTATGTCCAGGTTCCATATCTTTCCTTTAGCATAAAATATGATATTTTTGCTGTCAGGAGTCCAGGCAAAGTTGGGATATACCCCAAATATGGCCCAGGTTTCCTGCTGATCATGCGACAGATCGTCATATACCGGCCATTCTTCACCGCTATCTAATTTACGCATATACAGTACCGATTTTAAACGTACCCTCTTTACAAAGGCCATTAATTTACCATCCGGCGAAAGTTGCGGACGGCATGCGCCACCGGCACCGCCTGTAATGATTTCAATATTGCCATTCTCGCGGTTTAAACGTTTTATGGCATAGATGCCCGCGTTAGGGTCCTTACTATACTGAAAAGAAGGGCCCGGGGTAACATCCTCGCTCCAGTAAACATATTTACCATCAGGCGATACCGTAGGTTCGCCTGCGTCCTGCTGGTCATTTTTGCGTTTAGTGAGTTGTATACCATCACCGCCATTTTTATTGTACAACCACATTTCGCCGGCACCTAATGAGCGTGATCCGGTAAAATGTTTACGTGCAACCACGTATTGGCCATCGGGTGTCCATGAGGCATTATTTAATAACCTGAAACTTTCTTTAGTGATAGAATGCTTATTGTTACCATCGGCATTCATTATCCAGATATTATCGCCGCCTTCTTTATCGCTGGTATAAGATATGAGTTTACCGTCGGGGCTAAACCGGGGCTGCACTTCGTACGCGTGGCCGCCCGCTAATAAGGTTGCTTTACCACCGGTAATAGGGATACTGTAAATATCACCTAACAGGTCAAATATTACGGTTTTACCATCAGGGCTTACATCCAGGTTCATCCAGGTGCCTTCGGTGGTGTTGATAGTTACTTTTTTAGATGGCCCGGGAGGGGCCTCTACGTTCCATTTTTGAGCCTGAACAGTACCGGCCAGAATTAAAAATATAAATGTTATATTAAGTAGCTTCATTTGGTTGATGAATTGTTTATCAGTTGCTAAGTTAAAACTATTAGGGCATTTTAGTAGCTGTATACTTAAAATCGTGTTTAATTTTAATAGTTTTGACACTGCCATTAATTAAATGACCATACAAGAAATACTTAACACCTATTGGGGGCATGATGTTTTCCGCCCTATGCAGGAAGATATTATCCAGTCGGTATTACTGGGTCATGATACTTTGGCGCTATTGCCCACGGGCGGGGGTAAATCGGTATGTTTCCAGGTACCGGCAATGGCTAAAGAGGGGATATGCATCGTAGTATCGCCGCTCATCGCTCTGATGAAAGACCAGGTCGAAAATTTAAAAGCAAAGGGTATTGAAGCCGTAGCTATAACTGCCGGTATGAGTAAACGTGAGATCGACCTGGCACTGGATAATTGCATTTATGGATCGGTCAAGTTTTTATACCTGTCGCCCGAGCGTTTACTATCAGAATTGGTGCAGGAACGCATCAAATACATGAAGGTAAATTTTTTTGCGGTTGATGAGGCACATTGTATATCGCAATGGGGATATGATTTCAGGCCTGCATACCTGCATATTGCCGATTTAAGATTGTTGCACCCTGATGTACCTGTACTTGCCCTTACAGCTACCGCTACTGCCGAGGTGCAGGTGGATATACAAGATAAGCTACAGTTCAAAAAGGGTATCGTCTTTCGGAAAAGTTTCGAGCGTAAAAACATCAGCTATGTGGTGCAGCATGAAGAGAATAAATTCCGTAAGATGCTGGATATTGCCAAAGGTGTTAAAGGCAGCGGTATTGTTTATGTACGCAGTAGGCGCGAGTGTGCAGAGATAGCTAAGTTTTATAATGATAACGGCATTAAAGCCGATTACTATCATGCCGGCTTAACCCCGGATGAACGATCCAAAAAACAGGAGAGCTGGAAAACCAACCGTACACGTATTATTGTAGCCACTAATGCCTTCGGGATGGGGATAGATAAGCCTGATGTGCGTTTTGTGATACACAAAGACCCAGCCGAGAGCTTGGAAGCCTATTACCAGGAAGCCGGACGTGCAGGTCGCGACGAGAAGAAAGCCTACGCCATACTATTATATAATAATGCAGATAGGCTCCGTCAGCAAAAGATCTTTGAACTGAGTTTCCCAACTATTGATGAGATCAAGCTGGTTTACCATTACTTGTCAAATCATTACTCTGTAGCGTATGGTGCCGGTGCAGGTGTTAGTTTTGATCTTGACTTGGGTGGTTTTTGTGCCAAATATCAGCTGGATGTTATCAAGACCCTGAACGCGTTGAAATTTTTA
This sequence comes from Bacteroidota bacterium, assembly GCA_040388175.1. GTDB lineage: Bacteria > Bacteroidota > Bacteroidia > Sphingobacteriales > Sphingobacteriaceae > Mucilaginibacter. The sequence goes on from JAZKCG010000104.1 coordinate 10,554, forward strand.
GAACAAAGCGAATACCTGTCTTTTAATGAAAGCGTTTTTTTGCCGTCGCGGTTCAGGTTTGAGGTTTTTAATGAGCAGTTGTATAATTTCCAGATCCAGAATGCGGGTTGGGACGCCTTTATTAAAACGCTGTTACGATCATATGGTGGTGCTTTTGATAACTATGTGCGATTAAAGGAGTTTGATGTAGCACGTCGTGCAAACTTAAGTGTACAGCAGGTTATAGAAGGTTTAAAGCAATTAGATGAATATAGTATACTAAGCTATCTGCCACAAAATGACCAGCCACAGGTTACCTACATCAAGCCGAGGCAGGAGCCTAAAAATGTACATATCAACAAACAATATATAGAACAGCGTAAGGCCACTTATCTTAAAAAAATGGAGGCGGTGTTTGCCTATTGCACCCATAAAAAATGCCGTAGCCAATTGTTGCTGGCTTATTTTGATGAGCCTAATGCTGACAAGTGCGGTATTTGTGATATCTGCCTGGAAGAGAAACGTAAACAAAACGCTACCGATGTCTTTGACGATATCACCAATGAGATTGCGCAATTGTTAAGCATAGAAGCTTTGGATATCAATGCCTTGATGACCGCTATAAAAACCGGCATTGAAAAAGAAAGGCTGGACACTATCCGGATGCTGTTAGATGCCGGCAAGATAAAATTTAACGGCGAAAAATACTACCTGTAAGCCCCCTCTAAATCTCCCCCGGTAGGGGAGACTTTAACATACTGTTGCTTGAAGCCCTCCCTGCCGGGAGGGTTTGCGTGGGGCTTTAGACTATATTAAGTTCTGTTTGTATGATATTTAGTGTCATGCCGTTTTCATTTTTATTTCTTTTTCACCGACACAATAGCGGCGTTCGCCGAGTAAAACAGGGTGTGTGTCGTTTTTACACTATCTGCCTGTAACCTTTGTGGTTTTATGCGGTCTTATAGATGTATTTAAAATAATTAGAAAAACATTCACAATAAATAATTAAGAAAATGAAAACCGGAATTATAACATTTATTACACTATTAACCATTATATTAAGTGTAAACGTAACCAAAGCTGCTACCAAAAATATCGATGGCAACCAAATAGCTGTTTTAGTGGCAACAAACAATATTAACAAAATAGAAGCTTCAGGAAATGTTGAGGTTTATATTACCAATGGTGATAAAGACCAGGTAAAAGTTTACGACAAGTATTACGATCAAAATGCTTTAGTACAAGACAAAGACGGTGTATTGCGTATATCATCATACACTGCCGAAAAATTGGTGGTTTTAGTAACAGTATCAGACCTACATGCTATAACCGCTAATGATAACGCCTCCATCAAATCATATGGTAAATTGTCTGTAATTGATTTAAGCGTGGTGTTAAATAATAATGCTTCCGCACAGTTAAAGCTGGATGCTTTGGCTGCTAACATCACTCTAAATAATCGTTCAGCTGCTCATCTTTCAGGTAATATATTTGATTATAGCTTAAACTATAGCCAATCATCAACCCTAAACAAAACCGATTTAACAGTAGTATACAGCACCGAAAAGAATACTACTAAAACAACTGCCCGTCGGGCAGACGAAAAAATCGCGAGCTTGTAATTCAGCACACACTTGTAAAAGTTCAACATATATTAATTAAGACCGGTTGTGTATTCATAATCGGTTTTTTTATGAATTTTATTTCGTTATGTCAAAGATTTTTAGGAAGTTAGCTGTGTAATTGATGCTGTTTATCCAATAACAAATCAACACAACCGTCACAATTAAAAAACAATTATATATGGGAAAGCTTATCTGAGGCTTTTCCATATTATAACCTTATCGCGATATGAAAAAAATCCTTAAACCTCTTGCCTATGTAATTGTACTCATAGTAGTAGTAATTATTGGCGTTATAGCCTATGTTGTGCTGGCATTGCCCAATGTTGGCCCTCCTGAAAATATAAAGGTTGAATTGACGCCACAACGCATAGCTCGTGGAAAATACTTGGCTATGAATGTTGTGCTATGTGTTGATTGTCATTCAAAACGCGACTGGACTAAGCTGGGCGGTCCTATTGATACCACTACACTTGGTGGCGGCGGTGAGTTATTTGACGAGGCAGGAGCGGGTTTTCCGGGCGAAGTTTACGTACCCAATATTACACCCTATAAATTGGCTAATTGGACAGATGGTGAATTATTTAGAGCGATAACTACAGGACAAAGAAAAAACGGAGATGCTATATTCCCATTAATGCCATGGCCTTATTATTCAAAACTTGACCGCGAAGATATTTATGATGTTATTGCTTATATCCGTTCGCTTAAACCTATTAAGGCCGATTATCCAAAATCAAAACTCGACTTTCCGTTGAATATCATTGTGCATACCATGCCCAAGAAAGCCGAATTAGGAACCAAACCTGATCCTAAAGATACTTTAAAATTTGGCGCTTATATGGTACAGGCAAGCGCTTGCATGGAATGTCATTCGCAGGATGATAAAGGTACACTACTCCCGGGGCTTGAATTTGCAGGCGGCAGGCCGTTTAAAATAAACGGAGGTACTGTAAAATCGGCTAATATAACTCCCGATAAAGAAACAGGTATAGGCAACTGGACAAAGGAAATGTTTATTGCAAAATTTAAGTCTTTTAGTGATCGTAAAAATGCAGCGCCAGTTAAGCAAGGCGAGTTTCAAACAATTATGCCCTGGTGGGGCTATGGCTGTATGAGCGAAAATGAATTGGGCGCTATCTATACCTATCTTAGAACTTTAAAGCCTATTAAAAACAGTGTGGTGAAGTTTTCTGTAAAATAGAATAGCTTTTGTAAAGTGATTTAAAAACGAAAGTCCGATAGTAATTACTATCGGACTTTCGTTTTTTTATAAGATCTGCTATTTATATAATTTGAATTCCATTATCTGGAACGCGCCTGCAAATGTGCTTGTTATTCTCCACCTGTAAAACTGGTAAGGTGTTGGATTAGTTATAGGGTAATAGAAGTACCTGAAATACCTGGTGTCATGCTGACCTATAGATGTCAAATAATCAGCAAAACCAATGGTAAGAAGCTGGTGATCTACAACGGCCCAATTGTCTCCATCGTTTGATCCTTCCAAATACCATTCTTTCGGGTCGCGTGTACTTTCAGAATCATTTCCATTTTCTATGGCATAAGTTTTTACAGCTACAGGTGCCGGGAATTGAAATTGAATAATTTCATCACCTGGGAAAGCGCTGTAATAACCAAATTTGGTTTGAGTATTACCATCAACCAACTTAGCCGAATTTTCGTTGTTATCGCTGTTTTCGTAGGTAGAAGAGTAAGCTATCCTGGTTGGTGTAATATCTGTAACTATACCATCAGTAGTAACGTTCTTGGTAACGGTGGCAACGCTACCTTTATCTGTAGTTACTGTTACAGAAAAATTATTAAAACTTCCGTAAGTAAAAGATTGAAGCGGTTTTAATAAAGTGCTTGTAGTGGTGGTTACTGCGCTGGTAACCGGGTCGACCGCGTTAAACGTCCATAAAATAGATTTTACATTACCCTTTACAGTGGCACCAAATTCAAGCTGGTACAAAATTTCAGTTTTTTCAGCATTTACTTTAATTATGCTATCCGGAATGATATTTACAGCGACGTTTTTATGCGAAACATCGCCTGTTTTTGAGTATGTCGCCAAATCTACTAAGTATGTGCCGGTAGCAAGATATGTATGGTTTATGCTGGTGTCTGTTTTTAAGGTATCGTCACCAAATCTCCACTCTAATTTGGTGTAGTTTTTAGACAGACTCTTAAATTTGAACGTAAATCCGTCAGTAGCATCAGGAGTAATGGTGTAATCAGAAATAGGGTTGATGGTTACAGAGTCTGGAATAATGGTTGCATCTTGTTTCGCGCAGGAAACAATTGTTCCGAGGCAAAAAAGAAACCCTAATGGTTTTAATAACTTTTTCATGGAGAGTTGTGGTTTGATTTTCATAATAGGTTGTTTTTAATAGATGTTTATATATTGAGGTAATGAATTCTCGTTAATGCGACAACTCTATGATCTCCAGGTAACTCAAAAAATATTTTAAGTGTAAAAAATGCATAGAGACGGTAAGACATAAAAAATATATGTCATACCCTTGCCATTAAGGATAGATTAAAATAGTTAGGAGTTTGTTTATGGTGGCGTATTCTATCGGTACCGGTAGATAAGTTAAGAAATACACTATCAGAACGACAATGTTAACGAGAAGTTTTGCTATTATGTATCTATTTTTGCTTTATAACAGAATAATTACAGAAAACTAAAGAGATGCACTTTAATTGAATGTTAATTACGGGTGATTTTTTAACTTTTGTTAGTCGTGTTAGCTGTTCTTTAGGTAAATCGCCTTTAAAGCTTTACCCTTGGGGCAGTTTTGCGTATCAAACTGCACAGTTTACCACACCTATAACACCTCAAATCACACCCTATCGCAGCAATTTTACCCTATTTCACAGCCTATTACCCTATTATTACAGTAAATTTTTAACTTAAATTGCTGTATATAAACGCGTTGTGAAATAATTGCATTTATGCGTGTGGGCTTGCATTGCGTTTTCCGCAAAATACGCCGCCTTAACAGCGTTTGGACTTATACAAAAATACGAAAAATACTTCGAAAAAACAGTGCCTTTGGTCCAGTAGGCAGGGAAATCGCTTTTAAAAACAGGCGGCTCCGCTGGAGCCCTTAAAACAGAATCTTGTATGCTATAAACAGGTAGTTCCTCCGGAACTATTTACGACTTTAATGTTTGACTCCGGCGGAGTCGCCTGTTTTTAGCATAAATGAATATAAAAAAGGCTCCGTCGGTGCCTCCTGATGGCTATTGAGTTTTAAAAGCGATTTCCCTGAGCTGGTCTTCTAAACATAGGCTAATTAAAAATAAATTTGTATTTTTGCGCCTCTAAATTTATGGCGTTCAATACTGTTAGCTGTAAATGCAGTTACTTAATACTAAATACACGTTAAAAGATGAATATTACACAGGAAAAGATCGATAACCTGAATGCAGTCGTAAAAATTAATATAGACGCTGCCGATTACCAGGCACGCGTTGATAAGGCGATAAAAGACCATGCTAAAAAAGCAAAAATGCCGGGGTTTCGTCCCGGAATGGTTCCGCCATCACATATAAAAAAGATGTATGGTAAAAGTATTTTGGTTGACGAGGTGAACAACCTGTTGTCAGATACCCTGAACAATTACATCACCGAGCAAAAATTAGAGGTATTGGGCCAACCATTACCTAAAGTTGATGACAAACAAGAATACAATTGGGATTTTACTGACAATTTTGAGTTTAACTACGAAATTGGTTTAGCACCAGAGTTTGCGCTTGATTTTTCATCAAAAGATAAATTGACACAATATGTGATCAAAATAGATGAGGCAACTTTAGCCGAGCGTGTTAAAAACATCCGCAGAAGCTATGGCAAAATGACAAATCCTGACGTATCGGCAGAGGATGATGTATTATATGCGCAATTAACGCAGCTTTCGCCGGATGGTTCTGTTTTTGATGATGGCATAAGCAATACAACATCAGTAAGATTAGAGCAGGTAGCAGACGCGAAAATTAAAAAAGCGTTGATCGGCTTGAAAAAAGATGATGAAGTAGTACTGGATATTCAGAAAGCTTATAATAACGATGCGCCAAAGGTTGCAGCAATATTAGGCATTGAAGAAAGCGAAGCAGCTGATTTAAAATCGAACTTTAAATTAACTGTTAAAAACGTAAATCGTTTAGAAGAAAGCGATCTGAACCAGGAGTTCTTTGATAAATTATTTGGCGCAGGTGTAGTAACCGACGAAGCCGGCTTTAAAGCTAAAATAACAGAAGAGTTAGAAAGCATGATGAGCCAGGACGCTGAACGTAAATTACAAAACGATATCTATAACTATAGCATAGATAAAGTTAAGTTTGATTTACCGGATGAGTTTTTGAAACGTTGGTTAAGAACTACAAATGAAAAACTGACCGAAGATGAATTGCAAGGCGGCTATAAAGATTTTGCTCAAAACCTTAAATGGACTTTGATTGAAAACAAGATCATTAAAGATAACAGCATCGAGATTAAATACGAAGAGGTTTTCGCGGCAGCAAAACAAAGTTTAGATCAGCAATTCAGAATGTACAGCCCACAGCCAATTGCCGAAGAGCAATTAGCGCAATATGCTGTACAATACCTGCAAAACAAAGAGAATGCTAATAAAGTATTTGACGAAGTAAAGGCCCTTAAAACATTAGATTATATTAAGAGCGTTGTTACTTTAGACAAAAAGGATATTTTTTATAACGACTTTAAAGAGTTAGTGAAATAAGGAAATCCTTAAATATATTTAAAAAAGCATCCACTTAATAATGGGTGCTTTTTTTTTGACCTCACCCAACCCTCTCCTTTGGGGAGATTTAAAGGGGTGATATTTTTACTTTAATAAAACTTTATCATTAAAATAATATTCAACTAAAAACTATATTTATCGCGGGTAATGACCCGTGTCACAAAGATTAAAAACAAATACACATGAACAGTACACCAGATAGAAACGAATTTAGAAAATACGCTGTTAAACATCATCGGATTGGCGGCATGCATGTAGATAAATTTATGGCCGGCGTTGACCGCGCAAACCTGCCAGGCGGAATGGCGCCAATGGGTTATACACCTTATATTATTGAGGAGCGCCAGTTAAATATCTCTCAATTAGACGTGTTCTCGCGTTTAATGATGGACCGTATTATTTTCCTGGGCGATCCTATATATGATCAAAATGCCAATGTTATACAGGCGCAGTTATTGTTCCTGCAATCTGCAGATGCAAAACGCGATATCCAGTTATATATTAACTCGCCGGGTGGCTCAGTATATGCAGGTTTGGGTATTTATGATACCATGCAGCTGATATCAAATGATGTAGCAACTATTTGTACAGGTATGGCAGCGTCAATGGGTGCAGTATTACTTTGTGCAGGTGCCGAAGGTAAACGTGCGGCGTTGCCACACTCACGTGTGATGATCCACCAACCATCAGGCGGTGCTCAGGGCCAGCAATCAGATATCGAGATCTCATACCACGAGATCACTAAACTAAAAAAAGAACTATACCAGATCATTGCTGATCATAGCGGCGCATCATACGAAAAAGTTCACGATGCATCTGACCGTGACTATTGGATGATAGCCGAAGAAGCAAAAGAGTTTGGTATGATTGACGAAATATTAAAAGGTAATAAAACAAAATCAAAATAATTTGATTAGTAAGTTATTAGTTGACTAAGTTGATTAGGTGGACCGTTGTTTTTTGCAATTGGATAACGCCCCACTTAATCAACCTGATCAACTACTCACTCAAAATTGGTTTATATCAACCAATTACGTAAATTTGTTAACAATTAATCACAATGAATAAAAATAGTAAAGAGATAAGGTGTTCATTTTGCGGCGCGGGCAAGCAAGATTCGCTGATGCTTATAGCGGGGCTGGATGCACACATTTGTGATAAATGCGTTAACCAGGCTAACGAAATATTGGCTGAGGAGTTAAAAGTGCGTAAGGTTAAAACTTCGCCAAGCTCGCCGGCAATATTAAAACCCGCTGAAATAAAAAGTCACCTTGATCAATACGTTATTGGCCAGGACGATGCAAAAAAAATACTTGCCGTTGCTACTTATAACCACTACAAACGCTTAAACCAGCGTATTGATAAAGATGAGGTTGAGATTGAAAAATCAAACATCATTATGGTTGGCGAAACCGGTACAGGTAAAACCTTATTGGCCAAAACGCTTGCTAAAGTATTAAACGTTCCGTTTTGTATTTGCGATGCTACTGTATTAACAGAGGCGGGTTATGTAGGCGAGGATGTTGAAAGTATATTGACCCGTTTGCTGCAATCTGCAGATTATGACGTGGCAACTGCCGAAAAAGGTATTGTATACATAGATGAGGTTGATAAAATTGCCCGCAAAAGCGATAATGCCTCTATAACCCGCGACGTAAGCGGCGAAGGTGTACAACAAGCCTTATTAAAAATATTAGAAGGTACAATGGTAAACGTACCACCACAAGGTGGCCGTAAACACCCTGATCAAAAAATGATCACGGTGAATACCAGCAACATATTATTTATATGCGGTGGCGCGTTTGATGGTATTGAGCGGAAAATAGCTAATCGTTTGCGTACGCAAACAGTGGGCTATAAGCTAAAAGGTAATGACGGTGAGGTAGATATGAAGAACCTTTACAAATACATTACCCCGCAAGATCTGAAATCATTTGGGTTGATACCTGAGTTAATAGGCCGTTTACCGGTGCTTACTTACCTTAATCCATTGGATAGGGAAGCGTTGCACAATATATTAACAGAGCCTAAAAATTCGTTATTAAAACAATACAAGAAGTTATTTGAATACGAAGGCGTAAAATTGGAGTTTGAGGACGATGTGCTTGAATTTATTGTTGATAAAGCAATGGAATTTAAATTAGGTGCACGTGGTTTACGTTCAATTTGTGAAGCGATAATGATTGATGCTATGTTTGAGTTTCCATCAAAAAAAGATGTGAAGAAACTTAACATTACGTTAGAATATGCGCTTGACAAATTTGAAAAATCAGACATTAAAAAGTTAAAAGTGGCTTAACAACAACTACATAGCCAATGGCTATTTTTGTTATAAATAAACTGCAACCCTGGTGTAACGCCGGGGTTTGCTGTATAGCCCCTCCCAACCCTCCCCGGTAGGGAGGGCTTAAAAAAATAAAAAATTAAACTTTAAAAGTCTCCCCTGCCGGGGGAGATTATTCACAAGGTGTTTGTTTCTTATGGGTGTTCATGAGGGCTGCACCGTTTAGAGGGGGCTAAAAGATTATGAACGAAGAATTAAATGTAAAAAAGGATGCAGAAAACCATCCAAAAGTAAAAGAGGTAACCAGCCCGGTAAAAGCAGGCCTTAAAACAAAAGACGCCATTGTGGCCAACTGGCTTCCGCGTTATACCGGCAGGCCGTTAGATGAGTTTGGAGAATATATTATCCTGACCAATTTCTCAAAATATATTCAGCTATTTTCAGAGTGGAATGACAATGCGCCAATAATGGGCATTGACAAGCCCATGCAAAGTGTAACAGCTAATGGCATAACCATTATCAATTTTGGCATGGGTAGTTCGGTAGCGGCTACGGTGATGGACCTGCTTACAGCTATTCACCCAAAAGCGGTTATATTTTTGGGAAAATGCGGTGGTTTAAAAAGAAAAAACAACGTAGGCGATCTGATATTACCCATAGCTGCCATAAGAGGTGAAGGTACATCAAACGATTATTTACCAGCCGAAGTACCGGCACTGCCGTCATTTGCTTTACAGAAAGCGATATCGACCACCATCCGTGACTTCTCGTTAGATTACTGGACAGGCACCTGTTATACCACCAACCGCCGTGTTTGGGAGCATGACAAGAAGTTTAAAAACTATCTTAAAGAGTTACGCGCTATGGCTGTTGATATGGAGACCGCGACTATTTTTACCTGTGGTTTTGCCAATAAAATTCCTACCGGCGCTTTGTTGTTGGTATCAGACCAGCCAATGATCCCCGAAGGTGTAAAAACAACAGAGAGTGATTCGAAAGTAAGCTCGCAATTTGTGGAGACGCACTTAAAGATTGGTATAGAATCGTTGAAGCAATTAATAAATGGTGGCCTTACAGTTAAACACCTTCGTTTTTAAGTTGATTAAGTTGAATAGTTGATTGGGAGAATAGTTAAATTTGCCTTACAACTACTCACTAATTAACTACTCTCTAATCAACTACCCCATGTGGCACAATAATATACTGGAAACTATAGGCAATACGCCACTGGTTAAACTAAATAAAGTAACAAAAGACATCCCTGCAACGGTCTTAGCTAAAATAGAGACCACTAACCCCGGCAACTCTATCAAGGACCGTATGGCTCTTAAAATGATTGAGGATGCCGAAAAAAGTGGTAAACTAAAACCAGGCGGAACAATAATTGAAGGTACATCCGGCAATACCGGTATGGGTTTGGCCATTGCCGCCGTTATAAAAGGCTATAAATGTATTTTCACCAGTACAGATAAGCAATCAAAAGAAAAGTTTGACGCTTTGCGCGCTTTTGGTGCAGAGGTTATTGTATGCCCAACAAACGTTGATCCGGAAGACCCGCGTTCTTATTATTCGGTATCGTCGCGTTTAGAGCGTGAAGTGCCAAATTCGTGGAAACCTAACCAGTATGATAATCTTTCCAATTCACAGGCGCATTATGAATCAACCGGTCCCGAGATCTGGGAGCAAACCGAAGGCAAGATAACACACCTAATAGCTGGTGTTGGTACCGGTGGTACGATATCAGGCATAGCCCGTTATCTAAAAGAGAAAAACCCGGCTATACAGGTATTAGGTATTGATACCTATGGTTCTGTATTTAAAAAGTACAAAGAAACCGGCGAACTTGATAAGAACGAAATCTACCCATACATAACAGAAGGTATAGGTGAAGACTTTTTACCAGCTAACGTTGATTTTAACCTGATAGACCATTTCGAAAAAGTAACCGACAAAGACGCGGCCCTTATGACCCGAGAGATAGCCCGTAAAGAAGGTATTTTTGTAGGTAATTCTACCGGATCGGCTATTGCGGGATTGCTGCAGATGAAGGATAAGTTTAAGGAAGGTGATGTAGTGGTAGTGATATTCCCTGATCATGGCACACGCTACTTAGGCAAAATGTATAATGATGACTGGTTGCGCGATCGAGGTTTCCTGAAAGACGGCAAGCTAACTGCTAAAGACATCATCAGCAAAAAAGAAAGCCAGGAGATAGTAACTATCGACAGTGAAAAAACAGTATTGGAAGCTATTAATACCATCAAATCGCTCAATATATCACAGATTCCGGTTACGCAAGCGGGTATGGTTATCGGTAAGATAACCGAGAGCGATATACTGAACGCCCTTCTTGAAACCCCATCGTTAAAATCTCAGCCGGTAAAAACAATTTCTACTGCGCCGTTCCCGTTTGTGGATATCAACACTTCGATTGATCGGATCTCGGCCATGATCAATAATGATAATATAGCTGTATTAGTTGAGCATGAAGGCACAATAGCCATTATTACCCAGTACGATATTATTAATGCGATATCGGCATAAACAAGGAGTTATGAAAAGGATATTTATTTTGTTACTGCTTCTTCCACTATTCTCATTAGGGCAAACCAATGAACTCCGAAAGACTATAAAAGAAGCTTTAGCCGATAAAACAAGTAAACAGGTATGTGTAACTAAAGTAATACCAGATAAACTGACAGCGATAACTATTGCTGAGCCAATTTTGTTTAAGATTTACGGGAAAGCTCAGATTATAAGTGAAAAGCCGTATAATGTAAATTTAATTGATGATTACTGGGTATTAGAAGGCTCTTTACCTAAAGGGTATGTAGGTGGTACTTTTTTTATAATTCTATCGTCCAAAGACGGACGGGTAATTAAATTAATTCATTACAAATAATCTGCACATCCGCATATTTGCACATCCGCACATCCGCACATCCGCACATCCACCTACCATTTCTTAAATATCACAAACACGGCTAATACAATCAACCCGAAGCCTACCAGGTGATTCCAGGCGAATTTTTCGCTTTTAAAGAAGACAATGGAGAATACCATAAAAATGGTTAGCGTAATAGCTTCCTGTATGGTTTTTAATTGTACCAGGCTGTAAGGGCCACCATCGCCTTTAAAACCGGCGCGGTTTGCAGGTACCTGGAAAACGTATTCGAAGAAAGCCAGTCCCCAGCTTATCAGGATAACCGATATTAAGCCCAGGTTTTTACCCCAGTCATACTCTTTAAATTTGAGGTGACCGTACCAGGCAAAGGTCATGAAGGTGTTGGATATAATGAGAAAGATGATGGTTTTTAGTCCGCGCATGGGTAAAGTCTGCTTTAATAATAACCTGATAAGTTATTTTTCAAGTTTTTGTTTTAAGTGCTGTTTGTAAAGGACAGAAATTGCTGGTTTCACACCTTTAATCAGAAAGATACCGGTTCCATATTCTCTGGCCAAAGGGTCAGATATTTCGCCCACTAATGTTATATTTCCAACCATAGGTTGCAGGTCACTTACATCACAATCATCACTAACATAAATTATGTTTTTTGGGTTGATATCGGCAGGAGCCCACAAAGCAAAACTACTGTTCAGGCAAACAACTTCCGGTAATTTATAAGCTTTACCAAAATGCGCAAACGCACCGGCTTCGCCATAGTTGTCAGCCACAATTATGGTGTGAAGCCTGTCTTCGGTACTTAAGGAATAATAGACTTTGGCTGTTTTTGCCACCATTTCTTCCCAACCTAACATATCGGCATAATCCTGTGTAGTTGCGTGGTGTTTATGGTCTTCCCAAACGGTCATGAGTTTTATAAAACGGGTATGGTTATTAATATAATCGAATATGGCCAATGTCGGTTTTAAGGGGAGTATAGGTAATAAAGCAGGCAAGACAAGAAGATTAGGGACGGTAAATAATACTACTACTGCTGTGCGTAATACAATACTTGATTTTATCCATCTTTCAAAGCCATAGCCTCCGGCAGCAAACAACATAGGGTAGGCGCCAAACAGGTAATAGCTTTTACCATCCATTTGCAGTAAAAAAATAAATATCAACAGGTAACCAAACGCCAGTGACTGATACTTGCGCAGTTTAAAAGAAAATAACAGGAAAAAAAGGCCCGTTGTCCAAAGAAAAAAGGCTACCCCCATGCACATAATTTGCTGGAGTGTAAAATCCATTGCTTTTATATATTCCAACTGCTCTTTCTGCAAAGTGGCCATATGGGTAAATATGGGCCAATGGTGCTGTATCTGCCAGATCAGATTGGGCAATACAATAATAAATGCTACCGCAGCAGCACCTGCTATATGTTTATTCCATAAAAGACGACGTTGTTTGCTAATGAGTAACCCTAAAATTAATGCAACGGCAAAAAACAGCATAGTGTATTTGGTTAGTATGCCTAAACCAATAGCTACACCTATAAAGTATAAATATTTTACGGCATGGGTATTAATATACCTTAACAACAGCCACACAGTTAACACCCACCAAAGCTGATCGAACACTACCGGTTGAAAAAGATAGTTGCTGCCCATAAATCCAGGTGCAAAGATGAAGCTAAGGCAAGCTAAAGTAATGGCAAACATTTTGCCCCCAAATTCTACCGTTATCAAGCCAACAAACCATACAGTTAGCCCGGCACTAACAGTACTGAATATACGTGCCGCAAAAACAGAGTCGCCAAACAGGGTAGTGGTTAGTTTGGCTAATACAGCTATAAATGGCGGTACTTCTTTATAACCCCATGCTAAGTGGTCGCCAAGAGCCAAATGCAGTAATTCATCGCGGTGAAAACCGAAATGAGAAATAGCCACAGCATTCAAACCAATTTTAAGGAGTACAAAAAGCAGTATAAAGTTGGTATAACTCGACCTCCGGTTTTTATAAGACATGCAGATTTGTAATGGGTTTATATAAAGGTAATGAAATTAGGGTTAAAGGTAAAAAGGTTTTTCCTTGATAAAACAAAAGGTTAAAGGCATTGCATATGCTACCTTTAACCTTTCGCCTTTAACCGGTCAACTCTAAAAACTATATCCTTTTAATATCAGCGCCTAAAGCTTGTAGTCTTTTGTCGATATTTTGGTAACCACGCTCAATTTGCTCGATGTTGTAAATGGTCGATTTACCCTGTGCCGATAAAGCGGCTATCAGTAAGGATACACCGGCACGAATATCAGGCGAAGTCATAGATATACCGCGCAGCTGCACTTGTTTATCCAAACCAATAACCGTAGCACGGTGCGGATCGCAAAGGATGATCTGTGCGCCCATATCCAGTAGTTTATCAACAAAGAATAAACGGCTCTCGAACATTTTTTGATGGATCAGTACCGCGCCTTTTGCCTGTATTGCAACAACCAATACAATGCTCAATAAGTCGGGAGTGAAGCCCGGCCATGGGGCATCGGCAATGGTCATAATAGAGCCGTCAATGAAGGTTTCTATTTCGTAATGTTCTTGTGCCGGGATATAAATATCATCGCCCCTAAGCTCTAATTTAATGCCTAAACGCCTGAATACATCGGGTATCATACCCAGCTCGGCATAGTGTACATTCTTTATGGTGATCTCTGATCCGGTCATGGCAGCAAGGCCGATAAACGAACCGATCTCGATCATATCAGGCAGCATTCTATGCTCTGTGCCGCCTAATTTGGTAACACCTTCAATAGTTAACAGGTTTGAACCTATACCACTAATTTTGGCTCCCATGCGGTTAAGCATTTTACAAAGCTGCTGCAAGTAAGGCTCGCAAGCCGCGTTATATATGGTAGTGATACCTTTAGCTAAAACAGCTGCCATTACAATGTTAGCTGTACCGGTAACCGATGCTTCGTCAAGCAGAATATAAGTCCCTTGTAAGTTAGACGCGTCTACATTAAAAAAACCATCTTCGGGGTTGTAATTAAACTGAGCGCCCAGTTTTTCAAATCCCAGAAAGTGGGTGTCTAAGCGTCTGCGGCCAATTTTATCGCCGCCCGGTTTAGGTATAGATGCCTTACCGAAACGTGCCAGCAAAGGCCCAACTATCATGATAGACCCACGCAACCCACCACCTTTTGCTTTAAATGCTTCCGACTGGAAAAAGTCCTGGTCAATATTTTTAGCTTCAAAGCTATAGGTGTCGTCGCCCAGTTTTTGAACTATAACACCCATATCGCCCAAAAGCTCAATAAGCTTGTTTACATCTTTAATATCAGGGATATTGCTGATGGTAATTTTTTCTTCGGTCAGCAATACAGCCGAAAGGATCTGTAATGCTTCGTTTTTTGCACCTTGGGGGGTAATTTCACCCTTAAGCGGCTTGCCTCCCTGTATTTCGAATGCGTTCACCATTTGGTTTTTGTATATAGTAGAATTTGATACAAAGATTAATAATTACTACCAACCATTAACTATGTACCGGTACAAATGTTAATATTTTTTACCGCCGCCACCGTTATTACGGTTACGGTTATTTTGGTTATTGTTATTACGCGGATTGTTATTGCTGCGTCCACCACCGCTGCCGCCACCAGACCCCCCACGGTTGTTTTGGTTGTTAGAACGCCCGCCACGATTATTGTTGTTAGATTGAGACTGTACAGGTGCACGATACTCAACTTTATTCAGGTTGATGGTTTCGTCAACTTTTAATTCGCCTTTTGACAGAGCGACTAAATCAGCTAATATCGTTTCATCAGAAACAGAGTCCTTGTTCCATTGTACATAAGCCATTTTCATGAAATTAGCAATAGCCTGTACCATGTGTTTACGACGCTCGGGCTCTTCAATACTTTTGGCCTTTTCTATCATCATTTCGATAGTTTTACCATAGTGTTTATAGCGGATCCGTTGATTAGGATATCTTAATGGTTCCGGTTTGATATGTATAGCATCCTCTGTAGGTTTCGGGTAGGGCGAATCAACATCTATCTTAAATTCAGATATAATGTGCAGGTGATCCCACAGTTTATGCTTAAAATCGGCTACGTCGCGCAGGTGCGGGTTTAGAAACCCCATCAGGTCTATCACCACTTGCGCGTAACGGTTGCGCTCTTCTTTGGTCGGCAGTTCAACAATGTACTTAACCATGTTTTGTACATTGCGGCCATATTCAGACAGCAGCAATTTGTTCCTGGTAGAATTATAATCAAAATCTTTAGGCGTGTTTTCTAATGCCATATATATTAATGTTAATGTTTTTATGAAAGTTTTATTTAGCCAGGCGACTTTTCCCCGGATAGAATGGGGCACAGGCGGCTAAATTGAATCGTCGGTGACACCGACTTGTAGTACCACAAATATAGTGTAATGGTTTGAATGTGCAAATTATTTAATATTGTAGTATATAGTTACCGATACTTTGCGTCTTTAGTATGTACATTATTTCTTTATTTTCGCTTATGGCATCATCCGTTATTATTACCTATATAAATATTTACCGTTTCAGCATCCCTATGGAACCATTTACCATAGCTACCGGTACAATGGATCATGCGCAGAATGTTTTTATCAGGGTGCATACCAATGCCGGTTTTTATGGAGTAGGCGAGTGCTCTGCCTTTCCGATGATCGTTGGTGAAACGCAGGATACCTGCCTTGCCGTAGCGAAAGACTTTGCCAAATTATGGAAAGGTAAGGACGCGCTGAATATTCCGGAACGACTACAGCAATTGCATGATGCCATAGCCGGTAATAGCACTATAAAAAGTGCTTTTGATATGGCGCTATATGATATAGCTGCTAAGAATGCTGGCATACCGCTTTACCAGTTTTTAGGTGGGAGTAAGCGTGAAGTTGAAAGCGATATAACCATTGGCATTGGTAAACCTGAAGACATGGCTCAAAAAGCGATAGCATTTAAAGAATCTGGCGCAAATATTTTAAAAGTGAAACTGGGTAAGAATGCTGTTGAGGATGTAGAACGCATCAAACACATAAGAGCAGCAGTTGGCAATGAATTGAAGATCCGCGTTGATGCCAACCAGGGATGGAGTTTTGACGATGCGGTATTTGCCTTGCAGGCTTTAGGTAAGTATGATATTGAGTTTTGCGAACAACCCATGCGTACCTGGTATGATGATAAATTACCTGAGCTGATGCGCTTATCGCCGGTAAAGATCATGGCTGATGAAAGTGTGTATAATCACCATGATGCACGTAAGCAGATAGAAAGCGGCTCTTGCCATTATGTTAATATCAAAATGGCAAAAGCAGGCGGAATATTTGAGGCCAGGAAAATTCATGACCTGTGTGCTGAAAAAGGTATCCCTTGTATGATGGGGGGTATGTTAGAAAGTCGTGTAGCGTTAAGCGCTAAACTCCATTTTGTTTACAGTAGCCCTAATATTCACTTTTATGATATGGATACCTGCATGCTGGGCCATTTGGTTGATCCATGCATTGGTGGGGTTACTTATGATGGATATAAGTTAAATATTAATGATGCGATAGGGATAGGTGCCGATGCCGACGAAGATTTCTTAACTAAATGCGAACGTTTTGCTATTTGATATGCTCAAAAAAATTACCGGCCTGCTTGTAACCTTATTAATAAGCGCTAACCTGTTTGCACAAACCAATACCTTACTATGGCCATCGGGCTTAATGATTGACCTGGTCGCGGCCAGCGATTACCAGTCGGTTAATGGATACGCCATACAGCCATCGGCAGCCAATCTTTTGAACCCGGCGATACGATCTGTTTTAATAGGCAACAAGCATCCGGCTTTTAGCTGGGAAGTGAATAGCACCGATACATCGGTAGCACAAGTGGCCTGTCAGATCTTAGTAGCTGATAACGAACAGGCATTATATTCAGGCAAGGGTACCATTTGGGACTCGGGCAAGATGCTGGGCGCACAATCAACTGCTGTGTTATACAAGGGCGCTGATTTAAAACCCAACACCACTTACTATTGGACCGTTCGTGTTTGGGCCAACAACAGATCTGAACCAAGTAAATATGCCGCAACAAAGATGTTTTATACCGATGCCGTTTTAGGGGAAAATAAATTGCCATCCTATCCCTCGCAGATCACAGATCAGCATCCCGTATTGTTCACACAAAAAGACAAAGTTTACTTTGTCGATTTTGGTAAAGATGCTTTCGGACAGTTGAAACTGAATTTATTTACTGATAAGGATGATCAGGTTGTTACTATAAGAATAGGCGAGGTGCTTGAGGTCGACGGTAATATAAATCGTAAACCAACTGGTAATATTAGGTATGCTGAATATAAAATAGACTTAAGTAAAGGTTTACATACTTATAGAATTCAGCTTAGACCCAATACTGTTAACACACGCCCTGCAGCAGTAAAAGCACCGGCCTACATTGGCGAGGTTACACCGTTCAGATATTGTGAGATAGAAGGGTATGACCATCCTTTAAAAGCAGAAGATGTTACCCGCCTTGCTGTTTTTTATCATTTTGATGATAACGCGGCAAATTTTCATAGTTCTGACTCGACTTTAAATGCGGTGTGGGAGTTGTGCAAGTATTCTATGAAGGTTACTTCATACCTGGGGATTTATGTTGACGGCGACCGTGAGCGGATCCCGTATGAAGCCGATGCTTATATAAACCAGCTAAGCCATTACGCGGTTGATCGGGAATATACCATCGCCCGTAAAACCAGCGAATATTTGATTTATCACCCAACATGGCCCTCCGAGTGGATTTTACAATCGGTTTTAATAGCCTGGAACGATTACCTGTATACCGGCGATATCCGCTCGGCTAAATACAATTACGATAACCTGAAAGCAAAGAGCCTTACGGCCCTGGAAGATTCTACACACCTCATCAGTACATTAAATGGTAAGGTAACTAAAGATGTATTGGCTTCTATACATTTCAACTCAAACCGGCCACTTGAAGATATTGTAGACTGGCCACATATACAGGAAACAGATGGCTTTGTGTTTTGCAAATACAACCCTGTAGTAAACGCGTATTACTATAAGTCGCTTACAGTAATGCAAAAACTGGCTGTCGATCTGGGAAATACTACCGATGCTGAATATTACGGTAAAAAAGCCATCTCTGTAAAAACAGCTTTTCACCAAATGTTCTTTGATCCTAAACAAAAGGTATATGTTGATGGGGATACTACTAAACACGCCTCATTACATACCAATATGTTTGCACTGGCCTTTGAGCTGGTTGATAGGGAATATCAGCCTAAGGTATTGGCGTTCGTCAAGTCGCGCGGAATGGCTTGCAGCGTATATGGCTCGCAGTTTTTGCTGGATGCAATTTATAATGCAGGTGGCGGCGATTATGGATTAAGCCTGCTAACCTCAAAAACCGACCGTAGTTGGTATAATATGATTAGGGTGGGTAGCACCATAACTCTTGAAGCGTGGGATAATAAGTATAAACCCAACCAGGACTGGAACCATGCCTGGGGCGCTGCTGCAGGCAATATTATATCGCGTAAGCTAATGGGAGTAGAGCCGTTAACACCTGGATGGGCAAACTTTAGTGTTAAACCTCAAATAGGCAGTCTAACCAGCGCAAGTATTGACATACCTACCATAAAAGGGACAATAAAAGCAGCTTACACGCAAAGCGATAAATCGTTTGAAATGATTATTACAATACCTGCAAATACAGCAGCGCAAATACATTTACCACTTAAAGGAAAAAAATACCAGGTGTGGCAGGATGACAAAAAAATAAAATCCCACATTGCCGGGCAATGGGTATTGCTTGACAATGTGGGATCAGGGGAATATCACTTTAGAATAGAGTATTTGTAATAAATATACCGAGCGTCATTGCGAGGAACGAAGCAATCTCTACATAGGACAATCATTGTGCAATTTGATTAGCATGTGAAGAGATTGCTTCGTTCCTCGCAATGACGTGTTTGTTATTGCGAGCTTAACTCCGCAAAATATTTGTGAAACAGAGGGATAGTCTCTATTCCTTTATAATAGTTATAAATATCGTATTTCTCATTAGGCGAGTGCAATGCGTCGCTATCTAAACCAAAGCCCATTAATACGGTTTTGATCCCTAATTCAGCCTCAAATAATGAAACAATAGGGATACTGCCACCGCCACGTGTTGGGATAGGGGCTTTACCAAATGATTCTGTAATGGCCATTTGCGCGGCACGATAAGCGACACTATCCGTAGGTGTTACTGCTGGTTCGCCGCCATGATGGGGGGTTACTTTTACTTTTACAGATGCCGGGGCTATCTTTAAAAAGTGATCAGTAAACAACTTAGTTATTTTTTCAGAGCCTTGGTTAGGTACCAAACGCATAGAGATCTTGGCATTAGCTTTTGATGGTAAAACAGTTTTAGCACCTTCACCAATGTATCCACCCCAAATACCATTTACTTCTAAAGTAGGGCGCGTGCCTGTACGTTCAAAAGTAGTATAGCCTTTTTCACCCCAAAGCTCGGCAACGTCCAGGTCCTTTTTATATTCGGTTTCGTTGTATGGGGCTGCGTTTAGTTCTTTACGTTCTGCTTCGGTTAGTGCAATAACTTCATCATAAAAACCTGGAATAGTAATATGATTGTTTTCATCATGAAGGCTGGCAATCATTTTAGCCAGGATGGTAGCAGGATTTGCCACCGCGCCACCATATACACCCGAGTGTAGGTCGCGGTTAGGGCCAACAACTTCAACCTCTAAATAAGATAGTCCTCGTAACCCTGTTTCAAGTGATGGGTTTTCCATGCTGATCATGGAGGTGTCAGATATTAAAACCACATCTGCTTTAAGTCTTTCTTTATTAGCTTTTACAAATATGCCCAGGTTACTTGATCCAACTTCTTCCTCACCCTCAATCATTATTTTAATGTTGCAGGGTAGGGTATTGGTTTGCATCATCAGTTCGAAAGCCTTTACGTGCATGTAAAACTGGCCTTTATCATCACAGGCGCCGCGGGCATAGATCTTGCCATCGCGAATAGTTGGTTCAAAAGGTGGGGTTTTCCATAATTCCAGCGGATCTGGTGGTTGTACATCATAATGGCCGTAAACCAAAACAGTTGGTTTTGCCGGGTCAATTATCTTTTCGCCAAAAACAATAGGATATCCGGCAGTTTGGCAAACTTCCACATTGTCTGCACCGGCATCATGTAGTTTTTGGGCTACGTAATCGGCCGTCTTTAATACTTCCGGTTTATATTTTGGGTCGGCACTAACCGATGGGAAACGTAACAGTTCAAAAAGTTCGTCTAATAAACGCTGTTTATTTTGTTCTACGTATTGTTTTATATGCTGCATGTCAGTTGAATTTTGAGCAAATATAGGCATGTTTAAACAAGAAAACCGCTCGTTAAAATATTTACTTGCAGCTGATGATTACTTGATATTGGGGTTATTGTTGATTAAACGTTTTTAGCTACCTTTGCAGGTATTATTGATTAAATTTTTGTTTAAATAAATGGGTTATCGGAAGATAATTTTCCTTTCCATTATTTTTTCCATTTTCTTTTTATCAGGGTATGCACAAGCTCCAAGCTGTAGTGCTGCCGCTAAGTTTTATGGTAAGGATAGTATAAATGTAACCACCTTTGGCGCAAGTACTGTAGCCGGGGTTGGCGGCTATTCTTTTCAAACTGATTTACAGAATAATATTGAAGCTTGTTATACAGGCGTAATTGTTACCGTCACTAAAAACGGAGTGGCGGGCGAAACCACAACACAAGGTTTGCTACGGTTTCCGGCAGCCATAGCCGGCCGAACCGGTTTTATAATTATATTAATGGGTGCCAACGATGCTGTACAATTGGCCAATAAAAGCGGAAAAATTGGTGATACCGAAAAAAATATGCGGTATTATATAGAAACTTCTCTGAAAAATAAATTGATACCTATTATAGGAACCATCCAGTTTTTTAACGATCAGAATAATCAGACTTATAAAACAGCCAATTTATACGTAAACCAGATCAATGCCTTATATAGAAGGTTGGCAATGGAGTATCATGTTTACCTGGCAGATGTAAACAGATCACTTGGGCGTGATTTTAGCTTGTACCAGGACAGTGTACACCCTAATGCCGAAGGTTATAAGTTAATTAGTTTTGTTTGGTTTGATGCGATTAACCGTGCTATCGAAGATAGGTTGTTAGTTGTGGGCCTTAACCAAAATTATCCTAATCCTTCTATTGATCGAACCAGTATAGGGTTCAGTTTATCGCAAGCGGGAAAGGTATTGATTAATTTGTATGATATAAATGGAAGGTTTATTAAAACTATATATGATTCGTATCAGAATGCGGGTTACCGGGTTATTAGTGTTCCTTTAAATGATCTTAATCCGGGGATATACGTATATAGTATGCAGGTCGGTGGTCAGTTTTTGAGTAAGAAGATGATCGTTACCCGTTAATTAGTCGGCAGTTGCCAATGATCCTGTGGCGCTTTCTGCAGTTACATAACCGCTTTCAGTTACCGCTTTTTTTGTTTCAACTTTGTTTTCTTTTCTGGTTAATGAAAATGCAGTTAATCCTGTTGTTAAAACTATAACTGCTATTATTGCTGCTTTTTTCATGGTGTTGGTATATTATATAATATATGGTGATATATGAATTAGAATCTATCAGCAGTACCTAAATTGTTTTTTTCGTTTCTGTCAGCAGTGCCCAAGTTGTTTTTCTCTCCATTTCTATCAGCAGTACCTAAATTGTTTTTTTCGTTTCTATCAGCAGTACCCAAGTTGTTTTTTTCATTTCTGTCAGCAGTACCCAAGTTATTTTTTTCGTTTCTATCAGCAGTACCTAAGTTATTTTTTTCAGTAGTTCTGTCAGCAGTACCTAAGTTGTTTTTTTCGGCTGCGAATGAAGATGCGATAGTAGTAGAAAATATGATTGCTGTTGCGATGATTAACTTTTTCATGATTGGTGATATTGTAATAGTTGGAGTATTTAAATTTTATGATTGTTGTAGATTAGAACCTGTCAGCAGTACCTAAGTTGTTTTTTTCGTTTCTGTCAGCAGTGCCTAAGTTGTTTTTCTCACCGTTTCTATCAGCAGTACCTAAATTGTTTTTTTCGTTTTTATCAGCAGTACCCAAATTATTTTTCTCATTTCTGTCAGCAGTGCCTAAGTTATTTTTCTCGCTTCTATCAGCAGTACCTAAGTTGTTTTTTTCAGTAGTTCTGTCAGCAGTACCTAAGTTATTTTTTTCGGCTGCGAATGAAGATGCGATAGTAGTAGAGAATATGATTGCTGTTGCGATGATTAACTTTTTCATAATTTGGGATATTATATATTGTGTTTTACGGATCGGTTATAGTTATGTATTGATTGTTGATTAGAATCTGTCGGCGGTACCTAAGTTGTTTTTCTCACCACCTCTGTCGGCAGTACCTAAGTTGTTTTTCTCGCCACCTCTGTCAGCAGTACCTAAGTTGTTTTTTTCGCCACCTCTGTCAGCGGTACC
Organism: Bacteroidota bacterium; assembly: GCA_040388175.1. Classification (GTDB taxonomy): domain Bacteria; phylum Bacteroidota; class Bacteroidia; order Sphingobacteriales; family Sphingobacteriaceae; genus Mucilaginibacter. The sequence continues at coordinate 33,630 of JAZKCG010000104.1, forward strand.
TAAGTTGTTTTTCTCACCACCTCTGTCAGCGGTACCTAAGTTGTTTTTCTCACCACCTCTGTCAGCGGTACCTAAGTTATTTTTTTCACCACCTCTATCAGCAGTACCTAAGTTGTTTTTCTCACCACCTCTGTTAGCAGCAAAAGTTGTTGATACGGTAGTTGTGATTGAGAATATGATAGCAAGGGCGATTATTAATTTTTTCATGATGTTTTATATTTTATAATTTTTTGATTCTTATGGATGTTTTTTTTATTCTTTATAATTTTTGATTAGTCGGCAGTAGCTAATGTTCTGCTATCTATCAGAACTTTTGCAAGTTGTACCGGTGCAGTTTTTTCTGGGGCGGTAGTTTTGATCAGTGATAATATTCCAACTGATAATACGATTGCGGCTGTAAGGATTACTTTTAACATGGCTTTTCTTTTTAATATTTTGTTTAATAAATTAATGTATTGTCTAAAGTTTTAAATTAATCGGCGGTGGCTAAAAAGCACTTTGCTGTAAAAGGATTAATATAAAACGGTGTTGCATTTGCTTGAGTACTGCTTGTTTTTGAGCAAGATGTTAGTATGCCCAGTGACAAAGTGATAATGATTGTAAATGCTAAATTTTTCACTATTATTATTTTTTTAAGTTAATACTCAAGTATTTATTTTATAATTCACGACGATTAATTAATAGTTAATGAATATATCGAATTTATATTATTTGCTCTTTGCAATCAGGCCGTATTTATTGGGCGCTTATCCGGTATTTTCTCGTACGTGTCTCTTTATTTTTTCTCTGTTTTTTAAATTTTTAAGTTAACGATTTTGTGTCTTTTTCGTGTTTTATATTTTTGATATTCAAATAGTTATCAATACAAATATAATCAGGTTTTGCAAATTACAAAGAAAACATTGTAAAAGTTTTCAACAATAAAAAAACACTATTTTTTATTGTGTATAAGATATTTAATGTATTATTTATAACTTTCACAATAATTAGATTTAATAATGATTTAATGAAGAAACCCTGCGTAATTCTATTTTTAATATTGCTTACTTATACTGTATACGCAAAAGATGCATACGATGTTACACAAAAAGATACTAACGAGGTTGTTACGCTAAATAAGACCGGTTTTGATAATCGTTTAATAGATCCGAAGGCTACGGTAGATTATGCTGATAGGGCTTTAAAGTTAGCTCTTGAACTTAAATATGACAGGGGTATTGCAGAAGCTTACCGTGTAAAAGGTGTAGGCGAATATTACCTTAATAACCCCGATAGCGCGCTGAACAGGTATTTTGATGCATTGGCTATTTATGAAAAATTGAATGATCAAAGAGGTGTTGCTAAAGTTTATAATAATATAGGCAATTTATACCAATTACTTGATTATGAAAAAGCGCTTGATTATTTCAAAAAAGCCAGTGATATTGCGGTACTATATAAGGATAAATCATTAATAGCTTCCATCAGTTTAAATATTGGTAATATTTATAATAGAAAGAATATGTATCAAAGTGCATTAACCTATTATAATACAAGCCGCGCCTTATTCACTGAATTAAAAAACGAGGAAGTATTGGTACAATGTCTTGAAAATCTTGGTTTTTTGTATTACCAGCTGCGCAATTTCCCCGAGGCAAAAAGCCTATTGCTTGAAGCGAATAAAAAAGCAATTACAAAGGACATGAAATCATCGGTAGCAGCCATAGATCTTACTTTGACGGATCTTTTTGTGTCTGAAGGGAACTTTGCCGAAGCAGAAAAATACCTGAAAGAAGGCAGTACTTATTCTAAATTGATCGATAATAAAAAAGATATATATGATTATAAGCATACTGCTTATGAAATGGAATTGAAACGCCATAACTATAAGGCTGCTTTAGATCAATTAATTAATATCTATCGGGATGACAGTACAAATTATCGTGGTAATCGCTCAACCCTTTTAAACCTTGTTAAGGCAGAGCAGGAAAAAGCTGTAAAGGCGCTTTCTGATCAAAAGGACAAGGAAAATTCAAAGATTAAATTTTGGTCGGTAACTGTAGTGGCTGGTTTATTGGTGGTTTTAGTTGTTTTATTAGCCAGTAATATAAAACGCAAAGCCACAACAAACACCCAGTTGCAGGACTTGAATAGTGAAATATCGCGTCAAAAAGATAACCTTGATCGTATAAACCATCACCTGGAAGAAATTATTGATGAACGTACCAAAGATTTGCAGGTAAAGAACAAAAAACTCTCAGAATATTCATCCTACCTCTCTCACCAGATCAGGGGGCCTATAGCTACGCTCAAAGGTTTGATGAACCTGGAGAAAGAAGGATTGGTTGATCAGTTAGAGTGTATCAGTATGATGGATAAGTGTGTATCAGAGATCGATGAAAAGATCATCGAAATGAGTGATATGCTTCACAATCCCCGAGAATCCGGTTTTCAAAAAACAACCACCTGATCAATTCACATACTGGGAAGCGTAGCATGTATCTGAGGTTCAAATAGCCCCATACAAATGCAATACCACGCTATCATTTGCAGGATTAAGGCTTGACGATGCTTTTTATAACCCTCGGTTTCAAAAGCAAATATTTTTTTTCCGGCGGTTACAAAAAACTGTACTTCACCTTTACTCGGTTTAAACTTTGACCGTACAATATCAAAAGCCTTTATTTTTAATTTACTTTCCGAGTCGTGAATCGTAGCTGTTTCAGACTTTTCTGATTGAGGGATTGCAATTAAGTAATTTGACATAGCAGATGTGTTTTTCTGTTATGGTACAATTTTTACTCCAAACTCTGTATTGTGAAGGTGAAAGAAGAAAATAAAGGAATATTTTCCTATAGGATTGAACGGTATTAATTGATACTTAAATATTTCTAAAAATCAGAAACCATTTAAGTATCAATTATATTATGACAATACGTTTGTGTCGTATTTAGTGAACAGATTTTGCTCGGTTATGCACTTACAGCGGTTTTTACAGTACGCAGTTCTTCGTAAAGTAAAATAACTTTGCGTTGCAGGTTAACAATTTCTGCTTCGCGATCAACCAGTTTTTTCTGTACAAGTGTTAAATTAGAAGGTTGTTGTTCTATCTCTTCATTATCCATTGCTAATATTTGCACGACATCAATTTCGTAGATATTGGCGATCTGTTCCAGTCTTGACAAATTAATGTCTGTAACGCCGGTTTCGATCTTGGAAAAGGCAGGTATAGAAATACCTAAACGGTTAGCTACATCCTCCTGGCTCCAACCATGCTGGTGGCGAAAGGTCCTGATGTTTTTACCAATTGTTTTGTTTGTTTGCTTTTTGGGGGTATCGCTCATATCGGTTCATTATTGAATAATTCGTTAGATAATTGTCCAAAATGTATGCCATGTCAAAAAAAGCCCCTTTTAGCATAAAAATGGGGAAATATTAATTAACTGTAAATTTAATTGGGGAATAATTTACCCTAATTGGGGTTAATAATTAATTATTGGTTTATAATACTGAGTTTTGCGAATTTTAATAAGAGTTGCTTTTGCCCGATCTCCTTAAAGAAGATAGTTGCCTTGATATCGGGTTTATTACCCTCCAAACTTATTACTTTGCCGAAACCAAAACGTTCATGCTCAACCTCCATACCTACTTGTAAATTAGAGGTATCAGACGGTTTAAAACCAGCCGATGGTACATGCGCTTTTGCTAAAATAGAAGTTGTTTTTATGGGTGTGGATGTAGCAGTTTTAGGCTTCGGTTTTGAAAACTTATCATCTGTACGGCTCCAGGCAGAACGTTCATCATCATAATTTAAACTGCCGGTGTTATTAACCGGTTTGGCAGTAAAATCAAGCTCAAGGTATTTGGCATCGATCTCATCCAGGAAACGGCTGGGTTCGCAGTTGATCAACGTGCCAAATTTGAAACGCGAAGTTGAATAACTTAATGATAGTTTGCTCTCTGCCCGGGTAATGGCTACATAAAACAAGCGCCGCTCTTCTTCCAAATCGGTACGTGAGTTAAGTGCCATTTGCGATGGGAACAAATTCTCCTCTAACCCTACAACATATACTTGTGGAAATTCTAACCCTTTAGAGGAGTGTATCGTCATTAAAGACACTGTATCAGCATCTTTGTCCTTGTCTTTATCGTCGTTAGTAAGCAGGGCGATGTCCTGCATAAATACATCCAGCCCTTTTTCTTCCAGATCCTCGCGCTCGCTAAACTCCTTAACGCCGTTTAAAAGCTCCTGTATATTCTCATAACGGTTAAGCCCCTCTACAGATTTATCTTCATACAGGTCTTTTAGCAGCCCCGAGTGTTGCGCTATATATAAAGCCGACTCATAGGCGCTCTGGGTTTTTGTAAGCAACTGGAAGCTTTGTATCATTACTGCGAACCCGGAAACAGAAGCAGATATACGCCCCTCCAAATACTTTTCGGGTGCTATAATCACTTCCCATGGAGTGATACCATGCTGGTCTGCCGCTACTATGATCTTATCAATAGTAGTATCGCCAATACCACGGCGTGGGTAATTGATCACCCGTTTTAGTGCTTCCTCATCGTTAGGGTTAAAGGTTAGCCTGAAATAGGCAATCAGATCTTTGATCTCTTTACGCTGATAGAAGGATAGCCCACCATAGATCTTATACGGTGTGCCCAACTTACGCAAGGCCTCCTCCATAGATCGTGATTGCGCATTGGTGCGGTATAGGATAGCAAAGTCGTTCCAACGCAAACCTTTGGTAGTGCGTTCATGCATAATAGCTTCCGCCACCAGTTTGCCTTCTTCGTTATCACTAAAGGCACGGGTAACCTTAATCTTATCGCCGCTCTCTTTTTCAGAGAATACGTTCTTTTTAAGCTGCTCTTTATTATTGGAGATGATACTATTAGCCGCGTTTACTATGTTTTGGGTAGAGCGGTAGTTTTGTTCCAGTTTAAATATTTTCAGGTCCGGGTAGTCTTTCTCGAAGTTCAGGATGTTCTGGATATTGGCACCACGGAACGCATAAATACTTTGCGCGTCATCGCCCACCACACAGATGTTCTCATTTACGGCAGCCAGTTTTTTAACGATGAGGTATTGCGAGAAGTTAGTATCCTGATACTCATCCACCATCAGATATTTGAACTTGTGCTGGTATTTGTTCAGCACGTCAGGGTATTGCTTGAGCAACTCATTGGTTTTGAACAACAGATCATCAAAATCCATGGCACCAGCGCGGTAACAACGCTGTGCGTAGGTTTCATAGATCTTACCCAACATTGGGCGATTTGATGAGATATCGTCGGCTTGTATCTGGTCGTTCTTAGCATATTCCATCCATGACACCAGGTTGTTCTTGGCTGCCGATATGCGGTTAAGTACAAAGTTTACGCTGTACAGCTTATCGTCCAGGTTCATTTCTTTTAAAATGGCACGAAGTACGCTTTTGCTGTCGTCAGTATCGTATATAGTGAAGTTGTTAGGGTAGCCGATCTTATCAGCCTCGACACGTAATATCTTGGAGAAAACAGAGTGGAAGGTACCCATCCAGATGTTCTTGGCTTCGGGGCCCACCAAATGCGTAATACGCTCACGCATCTCGCGCGAGGCCTTGTTGGTAAACGTAAGCACCAATATGTTAAATGAATCAACGCCGCTGCGTATCAGGTGTGCCACGCGGTAAGTAATTACCCGTGTTTTGCCTGATCCCGCGCCGGCAATGATCATTACCGGGCCTTGTATTTGTTTAACTGCTGCTTGTTGTTCGGGGTTTAATCCTTCTAAATAGTCCAATGCTTTTCCCTCTTTTATCTGCCAGCGAAATTAAGGTTTTGAGCCGAAAGCAGAAAGGAAAAATAAGGTTAAGAACTAACATAAAAAAGGATCGACCGGGGCTCGCTTTGTTTCACGAAACAATGAAACACGTGAAAAAGATTTATAGTTAAATAATTGATAATTAGATGATTGTTAAAATGTAGTGAAACAAAATGAAACAAGCCGAAATCAGTATTTTTTATTAAAATATTGAAAATAAGCCCTTTATAAAATAGACCAAAAAACGGTGAAACAAGCCACTGAAACACATAAAAGCAGCAACAATTTGCACACCTGCGGCAATTATTTACATTTGATAACAAATCCTTTAGCTTATGCGTACCCTTACTGCAAGATTTTTAGCTGTTCTATTATTGGCGACCGTACAAAACGTATCTGCACAAACCAGTTACGAATTAAACAGTGGCTGGAAATGCAAACCCAACACGGCTACGGTAGATGGCGGCGATATGATCTCTTCGCCCACCTATTTGTTAAGCGGCTGGCAGGCTGCCGTTGTGCCGGGTACGGTGCTAACATCGCAATTGCATAATAAGCTGATCCCTGATCCATTTTATGGGATGAATAATAAGCTGATCCCCGATATTTACAAAACAGGCAGCGACTACTATACTTATTGGTTCATCAAAGACTTTAAAGAATCGCCGGCAGTAGCAGGTAGCCAGGTATATCTTAACCTGCGTGGCGTAAATTATAGCTGCAATGTATTTCTGAATGGACATAAACTGAATGAAAAAGTACACCAGGGTATGTTTTTGCGCCAGAGTTATAACATTACTAAATGGCTGGCTAAAAACGGTAAAAACAGGTTAGCCATTATTGTATATCCGCCCGACCCGGTGGGTAACCCAAATGGTGGGCAAGGTGGCGATGGTACCATTGCTAAAAACGTAAGTATACAATACACCGCCGGTTGGGACTGGATACAACCCATCCCTGATAGAAATACCGGCATTTGGGATAAGGTTACTATTGAAAAAACAGGAGCAGTGCGCATTATTGACCCGCATGTAGTTACTTTAGTGCCGGGTGTAAGGCAAACTACAGGCCCGCAAAAACCTGCTATTATACAAGTATCCGCACAATTGCAAAATGCTACAGGTAAACCGGTTACCGGCTTGCTGAAATATAATTTAGACGGACAACCCGTTAGTAAAAAAATCACCTTGCAACCGGGCGCTACAACAGCGGTGGAGTTAAGCGATTATTCAATGAAAAATCCGAAGCTATGGTGGCCAAACGGTTACGGACCGCAAAACCTGTATCATTTAAACCTGCAGTTTGTTACGGCCACCAATAAAGTGTCCGATCAAAAAAATATCGAAGTAGGGGTGCGCCAGTTAACTACCGAATGGAATACGCATACCCAAAGCCGCCAGGTAAACGTTAACGGGCAAAAGATCTTTATAAAAGGGGGGAACTGGATCGTTTCAGACGAAATGCTGCGTTTTTCGAAAGCTCGTTATGATGCCGAAGTGCGGTTCCATCGTGATATGAACCTGAACCTGATACGGGTTTGGGGTGGCGCATTGGTAGAAAGGCCCGAGTTTTATGAAGCATGCGATAAGTACGGTATGCTGGTGTTCCAGGATATGTGGGGATCGGGCGATTGTAACGGGCGCTGGGCAGACCCTAAGAAATCGGAAGACCAGGCCACACGCCGCAAATATCCTGACGATCATGGCTTGTATATCCGGTCGATAGCCGATCAGGTAAAACTGATCCGTAATTATGCGTCGCTGGCTATTTGGTGCGGTGGTAATGAAATTACCCAGCCTGATGATATTTTAGCCGCTGTACGCGACACCATTATGCCTACGCTGGATAATACCCGTTGGTTTGTTGATTTCTCTAACTCGTTGGATATGTCTAAGAACGAGAAAGGACAGAATGGTGATGGTCCATATAACATTCAGCCATTATCAGTCTTTTGGGCTAAGAAAACTTATCCGTTCAACTCAGAAGTAGGGTCTGTTGGTATAGGCGATTATGAATCATTGAAACGATTTATCCCGGATGCTAATATGGTAGTGCCGGAATATAATACAACTACACACCACGAAAAGATAGACTCGGTTTGGCGTTATCATACTTATATAGGTTATGAGGGCTATATTGATAAATATGGTAAGCCGAAGGACGTAAAGGACTTCGCCGAAAAAGCACAACTGGTAAATTACGATCAGTATCGTGGCCTGATGGAAGGATTCAGTTCGCATATGTGGGATTGGTATACCGGTACCATTATCTGGAAAACGCAGAACCCGTGGTCGGCAATGCGTGGGCAGATGTATGATTATTATCTCGATCCTAATGCGTGCCTGTACGGCTTGCATAGTGGCAGCGCGCCGGTCCACATTATGTTTAACCCTACGGATAGTACGGTGAGCATCGTCAACAATACTTTTACTGCTTTAAAAAATGTTACCGCTTCGATAAAGCTGTATTCTATAAGCGGGGAGATAACACCGGTAACTTCATTAGTAAAGACCATTGATGTTACTTCTGTAACTAATATAGCGTCCATTAAAAGCGAGGTAGCTGCTGCCGCGATGGATAAAGGCGCTTTCCTGGCTTTAAAACTAACCGATGCCAATAAAAAAGTGATCAGCGATAATATTTACTGGCTGGCCGATAAAAGCGGACAATACTCGGGCCTAAATGAAATGGCCCCGGCTAAATTGACCATTACCTGCAAACAAATAGCCAAGGGTAAAATAGCGGTAACGTTAACCAACAGTAAACAAGCGCCGGTAGCTTTCTTTAACCGCATATCATTGATCAACCCAAAAACAAAAGAAAGAGTGATGCCGGTATTTTATTCGGATAACTATGTATCTGTTTTACCGGGCGAGCAAAAAACGGTTATGCTGGAATATAATTTGCCGGTTGTAAAGCCAATTGTTGCGGTTAGGGGATGGAATTTGGTGGAGGAAGTAGTAATGGTTAAATAAAAAGGATGATAAACAAGAAACGTTAACGCGCTATCTGAAGTACATTCATATGCATCGTACCTACGGCACTCACTACGTTTTTGTGTGACGTTTCCCACGGGTTAAAACCCGTGGCTACAAAATTTATCGAGCCTACGGCTCTTATAATAAAAAATAATTATTGTTATTACATTTAATAAATATAAGTACAAACAGAGGCGTAGCCTCGATCAATATTGTAGCACCGGGTTTTAACCCGGTGACAGAAATTAAAATATAAATGAGTGCCGTAGGTACGGCTCATATAATATACGTGGTGCTTACAGCAATCGGTATGGTTTTTTGTAATGTCGTCCACAAGTGACTACAATATAAATCGAGCCTACGGCCCTTACAATTGATTTAGTTATTGTAAATTGGATTAACAATTACAATAACAAACAGAGGCGTAGCCTCGGCCAATATTGTAGCACCGGGTTTTAACCCGGTGACATAAATTAAAATATAAACGAGTGCCGTAGGTACGGCCCATATAGATAAACGCTAATGGCAAACAGCTACCACCAAATCTATTTGCAAGTAATCTTTGCGGTTAAACATCGCGAAGCGATAATTAAAAAAGATTGGCAATCCCAGCTTTTTGGTGTTATTGGAAACTTAATAAACGAAACCAACTGTAAAACAATCATCGTAAATGGTGTAGAAGACCATGTGCATTGTCTTATTGGTTTAAAGCCTGTTGTATCTGTTTCTGACTTGATAAGGACAGTAAAAGCAAAATCATCTAAATATATTAATGATAATACTTTAACCCCTCGGCGGTTTGAATGGCAGGAGGGATATGGTGTGTTTTCATACAGTCAGTCGCAGGTTGATAGCGTCTATAAATATATTCAGAACCAGGAAGAGCATCATAAAAAGCAAACGTTTAGAGAAGAATATCTTGATTTTCTGCAGAAATTTAAAGTCGAGTATGAAGAGCAATACACCTTTCATGATTTAATATAAATATGGACCGAGCCTACGGCACTTGCGCTTGTTGATGTGACGTTTCCCACGGGTTAAAACCCGTGGCTACAATATATATCGAGCCGATGGCTCTTGTATGAAAATCTGAAAAAAGCCTCGGAGACTCGAACAGAAATTATTTATGAGTTACTACAAAATTTATAGTGTTGTTTTCAGTCTCGTAAGTAATTTCAAACTTTAAATCGCCAATATTTGAGTTTTGTTTAAAAGCTTGATTTGGCTGATACTTTATGGCTGCCAGATACAATTCAATGAAATCTTCTCCAACAGCCTTGCCAAACACTCTACCCATTTTTACCATAATATCATATTCAAATTCTTTTGCATTTATATGATTCGGGTTTGGTCGATAGGTATAATTAAATTCTTTAATATGTTTTTTAGAACCCACTATTTGAAAATCTGAATCGTATTTGTCCGGTGCTTCAAATTCATCATCTGCTTTATCTGACCCCTCCGAATAGTTTCCACTAAAATCGGCTGTTGGGTCAAGTTCTTTTATTTTTTTTATAAGTAAAGCTCTGTTGTTATAAATATCGCCTCGTATACTCGCCATTTTTTCAAAATCTTCATCTTTAAGTACTGTTGCTGTGTCAACTACCGGATTAGATTTATAGCTGATTGTATCAATCACTTGTTTCGATTCATCAGAATGACAGGAAACGACAAAGCACAATACAAATAATATTAATAATGTATAGTATTTTTTCATTTGTATATGGTTGAAAGTAATAATGTGGCCGAATTAACTTTTTCTTAGCCAAAATACATTTTATTAATATTAATTGACTATCAGGATGATGTAACAAACTTTTAAAAAAATAAAAATGGAAGAAAAATTTAATATATTCCTTGATAGACTAAAATCAAGAGGAAAACCAAGTGTAACTGGATGGAGATTTACCCCTGAACAGTATAAAAAAATTACTGAAACTGTTAAAATACTGAATAGTGATTTAGAACAATGGTCAGTTAATTTAAAAAATAGAGTGGTTAATCAGATTTCAACACATTTAACATCTGCATAATCAATAAATGGTTCTTTTGTTGCATGAATTATATCAACAACTCTAAAAAACTTAGATAAACCATCAAATTCAAGGTCTAAGATTTCACCAATACGAGGCATCAAATTCAGTTTAGCTGTATCATGTATTACAAATGAAGTTGAATTATGAATTTTATAAAAGATAGTAAGTTTTTGCATAATTCAAAAGTAACTCTTTGAAATCTACAAAAATAATTTATTTTGTTACAACAACCGGATAGTCATTTAATATTATACTAAAATCCCACTAACTTGTATATACTACCTAAAACTCTATTTATATTTATGTGTTTAATTTGACAGTATAAACCTGCTTACCAACTAACTTTGCATTAACTTTTAGACCAAAATAGTCAAAAAGATATATCTAAAAAATTCTTTGTTATGAAAACCTACCTGGTACCTATCGATTTCTCGCATGCGTCGACCCATACCGCCGAATTTGCCGCCGAATTAAGTAAACAAACCAACGTCGAACACATTATTTTACTGAACGCCTACTACGTATCGCCATTAGAAACAATGCTACCCAATCCCGATATGGTGCAGTTACTGGAGGAGGAAATAGAACAAAACGCCGCAGACCGGATCAAAAAACTGGAACAGTTAAAGCATAAGCTAAGTAAACAGGTTCGCAATGGGGTACAGATCAGCACGCATTTAAACCGGTCGCATTTATTACGCGCGGTTGTTGAGAACGTAGCAGCCAAACATGCCGACCTGGTAATACTGGGCAGTAAGGGTAATAGCAGTAAAGACGATTCGCACATTGGCAGCCACGTTATTCAGATCTCAAAAGCCAGCCAGGTACCTGTAATTGTGGTGCCGCCCACTTATAATTTTGAAAATATTAAACGCGTGGTAGTAGCCTGCGACTTTGAAAAAGTTAAAGATACAATGCCCTTAGAATCCTTAAAACGTTTGTTGGACCGTAAGCATTACGAGTTATTGGTAGTGAATATAGATAAAGAGGCCCGTCACCAGTCGGGCGATGCAGAGCGCAGGGCAGAAGAGACCGCTTTGCATGCCATGCTAAAGCCTTATCATCCTACGTATAGCTACGTTAACGATACGGATGTTATTAACGGCATACTGCATTTCGCAAAGGATAATGACGCGCAACTGGTAATCGCTTTGCCGCATAAGTATAGTTTCTTCCAGTCGCTATTGCATGATAGTGTATCGCAGCAACTGGCAGAAAGCGCCGCCGTGCCGGTACTGTTATTAAAGTAGGGCCGCGATATTTTGCGTCTGTTATTGGATTTTTTTTCTCCTGTAGATCCGTCCGCGCAGGGTCTCTTGATAAAGGACCCTGCGTATGACAATATACTCCCAACGCACACAGTCACGCAGGGTCCTCTGCGAGAGACCCCTGCATGAACTTAGAAAAAAGGGCTCAGCTTATATTTGCGCCTGTACAATAAATTTGTTTACTTGCGCGCAAATCTAATTTAACCATGAGGGTACATTTTATAGCCATAGGTGGTAGTGCTATGCACAACCTGGCCATTGCTTTACATAAAAAAGGGTTTGAGGTTACCGGATCAGACGATGTTTTGTTTGAACCGTCTGTGTCGCGATTGGCAAAGTATGGCATATTACCTGCGGAGAACGGTTGGTACCCTGATAGGATAACTACAGACCTTGATGCTATTATTTTAGGAATGCATGCCCGTATTGATAACCCCGAGCTGATTAAAGCGCAGGAACTGGGCATTAAAGTGTATTCATATCCTGAGTATATCTATGAGCAATCGAAAGACAAACTAAGAGTGGTAATAGGGGGCAGTCATGGAAAAACTACCATTACCTCTATGATCCTGCACGTGCTGCAGGCCGCTGGTAAAGATTTTGATTACCTGGTAGGTGCTCAACTGGCCGGTTTTGAGACCATGGTAAAGCTGACCAAAGAAGCACCCATTATGGTGATAGAAGGAGACGAATACTTGGCATCGCCAATTGACAGACGACCCAAGTTTCACCTGTACAAAGCCAATATTGGGGTAATAAGCGGGATAGCCTGGGATCACATCAATGTGTTCCCTACGTTTCAAAGCTATATTGATCAGTTTAAGATCTTTATTGATACCATACAACCAGGCGGTACGCTGATCTATAGCGAAACCGATGCTGTTTTAAATGAAATGGTTATTGATAATGAATCGGGCGTGGTTAAACAGCCTTATGATCTGCCTATATATAATATTGAGAATGGTGTTACTACCATTTTGTCTGACGGCGTAAAATACCCGCTTGAGGTATTTGGCGAACATAACCTGTTAAACATACAAGCGGCCCGTTTAGTATGCGAAGGGTTGGATATTAGCAAAGCAGATTTTTATCACTACATAACCACCTTTAAAGGTGCGGCTCGCAGGTTAGAAGTAGTGGGTAAAAATGACCGGGCTATTGTATTTAAAGACTTCGCACATTCGCCGTCAAAGTTAGAAGCGACTATCCATGCGGTAAAAACGCAGTTTCCCGAAAGAAAGCTGATAGCCTGCATTGAGTTACATACGTTTAGCAGTTTAAATAAAGATTTCCTGGCGCAATATGCAGGCACCATGGATGATGCAGATGTAGCTATTGTGTTCATTGACAAAAAGACCTTCGAGCAAAAAAAGATGGATCCTTATCCCGCAGAAACTGTAAAGGCCGCCTTTCTGAAAGATGATCTGACGTTCTATAATGATCCGAAAAAATTACTGGAAGTATTGGAAAGTATAGCTTTGGTTAATGCTAATTTATTGATGATGAGTTCAGGAAACTTTGGAGGGATAGATCTGGTTGAACTAAAAAATAAAATATTACAATAATTGTTGGAAATTAAAAAATATTATTAACTTTATTAACTATTGAGAAACAATACTTATACCCATACTATAGACCCTAAATGAAGTCCCTCGGAAAAAAAATCAGGCTATTACGCCACCAAAAGGCTTGGAGCCAGGAAGACGTGGCAAAGAGGTTAGATATTTCTATACCTGCTTTTTCTAAGATTGAAACCGGTATTACCGACATTAACTTATCACGCCTTGAGCAAATCTCAAATTTATTTGAAATGTCGGTAGTTCAATTACTTACATTTAATGACCACGAACAGGAACAAAAATTCGTGAATGAATTAGATGTAGTTAACAAGAAACTAACGGACAGGGAAATAGAAATAATTGAACTTCAAAAGAAAGTTATTGAACTGTTTGAAGAGCTAAGACACAATAAAATTACAGCTTAACAATTAAAAATACTTTAAAGCGGGGCTTATACATCAAATTTAGATTTGATGTATAAGCCTTTTTTTTACGCTTTATTTTGGTCGAAAATGTAACGCATGGTTAAATGTTTGTTGGCAAATGTAGCCCCCATCGAGTTGTGCAGGGCCACCATTTTTTCATTAAAATCGCCTACCCAGGATAGTTCCAGCACATCATATTGTTTAAGGGGTAATACATACTCGCCTAACTTAATAAATAGGGCCGATTCAAGCCCGTGGTTCTGGAATTTTTGCTTGGTACCCATCACAATGGCCCGCATACGGGTAACACCTTTCCATTTATAATACAAGAATTTTAGTTTTCCTATCAAGTCTAGCTTGCCGTTTAATGGTTTAAGCATCTGGTTAGCATCAGGCAAAACTATGTTGAATGATGCCGGTTCGCCGTTTACATAGGCAAACAAGATCAGGTTTTGATCCATAATGGGCTTCATCTTGTTGAAACTTTCCAATATAGTATTGTAGTTTATGGGTACAAAGTTTTCAAAACCGGCCCAGGCATCATTATAAATCTCAATAAAATCCGCCGCGAATTTTTCTATTTGCTTTACTTCGAGGTGTTTGAATTCATACCCGGGTTTTTGGCTTACCCATTTGGCTATTTTGTAAAAACGTTCGGGAAAAGGCTTGTTTACATCTAAGTGATTGGTTATTTGCTCATACATTTTTTTAAAACCATAATTCTCAAAGAAAGCATGATAGTAGGGTGGATGATAGTTCATCCCGTATGATGGTTGTGTAAAACCTTCAACCAGTAAACCCCAGAAAGTATCATTCTCGCCAAAATTTATGGGCCCGTCCATGGCTTCCATGCCGTTTTGCTGCAGCCAGTTTTTTGCCGTATCAAATAATAAAAAAGCAGCTTTTTGATCATTAATACATTCAAAAAACCCCATGCCGCCAGTAGGTTGTTCGTAAAGGAAAGCTTTTTTATTGTTAATGAATGCGGCAACACGGCCTATCAGTTCGCCTTTGTCATTTCTCAAGATCCACCTGGTGCATTTGCCGTATTGATGAAAGTTGTTTTTTGACGGATCAAAAACAGCTTCGATATCATTATCAAGCGGGCATACCCAATTTTCGTCATTTTTATAGATAACGCGAGCCGTATCAAGGAACGCTTTTTTGGTTGCTTTATCTTTAACTTCAGTAAGTGTCATTCAGGGTTTTTAAAATATAAAAAAAGCACCCGAATATTTCCGGATGCTTTAAAAATACGTTATTTAATATATTAATTAATAATCGTCGTCGTCGTCATCGTCGCCAAACTCTTCAAAGCCCAGATCATCCAAAGGCCCATCAAAATCGTCGTCCTCATCAACTACTTTCTTCTTCGGAGTTATTTCCAAGTCGTCGTCATCATCTTCTGCATCCGTTTGTTTAGGAATGTTTTTGTCTGCATTTTTTTTTGGCGTTCCCATGCGGTGAATATTTATTATAAAATTAAAATTTGGATAAGCTTAAACGAATTTACAAAAAATCTTCTTGCTACTGTGTTGTTATTTATTAGTAAAAATAACGAAAAATCGGTTTTTAAAAAAAAACATTTAAAATTTATTCCTGCGGCTCGCCAATTGAGGTCGAACTATCTGTAAGTTCTTTTATATGAGGTAATTCTTGGATATTATTGATGCCGAAATAGTCCATAAATAATGCGCTTGTGCCATATAAAATTGGCTTGCCTAAGCTTTCAGACTTTCCATTTATTGCGATCAATTCCTTCTCCAGCAATTTTTGTATGGAATAATCGCAGTTTACGCCTCTTATCTGTTCAACCTCTGTTTTGGTTACGGGCTGTTTGTAGGCGATTATGGCCAGGGTTTCTAAAGCGGCCTGGCTCAGCTTTTTCTTTGATCGCTGTAGCTGTAAAAGGCTGATTACGGGATGGTAAGTTTTCTTTGTAAGAAACTGGTATCCGTTGTTAATATTAACCAATTCTATGGCCAAATTATCAGCCTGGTATTTGATTTTTATTTTTTCAAGACATGCCTTTACCTCTTCATCTGTAAAATCACGCTCAAAAGCAGCCTGCAAACAATACAATATTTCTTCAATACGTATGCTCTGCTCTGAAGCAAAAACAAGAGCCTCTGTATACAATTCAAGATTTTCCATTATTTGGTAAAATTAATATTCCCGATAGGTGTAGCAAGTTTTTATTTAAAAAAAAGATCAGTTTGAATATAGAGATTATAGCTGTTTGATTTTTTAATTAAAAATTAAACATATAAGCTCTATTGTTTTAAACATGGACGCTTATTGACAAGGTACTCTTTAGTAATAAATTGACAAATTTTTAATTTATCTATAGTTTTTTATAAAAATGGCAATAATTCCTAAAAGGAGTGACAATATATTAAAAATGTAAAAACTGTATTCGCTGCTTTACGTAGGTTAAAAAAGAAACGATCAAAACCAGGTACTAAACATAACTTAAAAACAAAGACAATAACTTAACTATGGAAACAGAAAATTTAATCGAGAACGCTAATGTAAATATGGCCCGCAGGTCGTTTTTACGTTATGCGGGAGCAGGGGTAGCAACAGTAGGCGTATTAGCCGCTGCCTCATGCCAAAAAACTTATCCGCCTGTTGCTGATACACCAAAAGGAATTGATATTGGTGCTACAGGCGATCTTGCCATTTTAAATTACGCTTATGCACTTGAACAATTAGAGGCCGCATTTTACATAAATGTTTCGGCCCAGATGTACACCGGTGCAAGTGCAGACGAAATTGCATTATTAACTGACATACGTGATCATGAAGTTGCCCACCGCCAGTTTTTTAAAGCGGCGTTAGGTACCAATGCAATACAAGACCTAAGCGTGAATTTTAGCGCAATCGATTTTAGCAGCCGCGCATCTGTTTTAGCAGCCGCAAAAGCTTTTGAAGATACCGGCGTTACAGCATACAACGGCGCAGGTTATTTGATACAAAGCGCTACTTATTTAACCCTGGCTGGTAAAATTGTATCGGTTGAAGCCCGTCACGCTTCTTATATCCGCAATTTGATAAGCCCGGGAAGTTTTGCTGACACTACAGTGTTAGATGCTAATGGTATGGATAAACAACAATCCATCGCACAGGTATTAGCTATAGCAAATACTTACCTGACAACAAAAGTGAGTGCGTCTAATTATGGTTACGTAGCATCTTAAAAACAGAAAAGTCATGAATTTATTAGGAATAATAGAAGAAATAGAAAAAGTTGACCCCGAGTTTCAGGACAGGATCAGCCCACGTCGCGCGGCGATAAGAAATATAACAAGCTTTGGATCAAAAGTAGCAGTGGCTGCATTACCCTTTGCTTTTAGCACATTATTTAAAAAAGCCTATGGCCAAACCGGTACTGTACCTGTAAATGATGTTTTAAACTATGCTTTAAAATTAGAGTACCTGGAAGCGGCGTTTTACAATGCCGGTATAGCTTCGTCATTAGCTTTTTCTGCAACAGAAAAAAGCTATTTAACAACCATACAAGGTCATGAAAATGCGCATGTTGCATTTTTGAAAACCGTATTAAGTAGCGCAGCTGTAGCACAATCTACACAAGGTACCAATGGTGTTTATGATTTTACAGCAGGCGGAACATTCCCAACTGTATTAAGCAATGTTGATACTTATTTTGCAGTAGCACAGGCTTTTGAAGATACAGGTGTACGTGCTTACAAAGGCCAGGCCCAATATTTAGTTGGTAACCAGGTTGTATTAACTGCCGCTTTAAATATTCATTCGGTTGAAGCTCGTCATGCTTCTGCGGTTCGTTTGATCCGCAGATTAAGAGGTGCCACAGGTACTAAACCATGGATCACCGGAGCAAATGATACCGGTATAACAGCAGTAAACGCTAATTATGCAGGCGAAGATAACTTAAACCAAGGTGGTGTAACCATCACGTCTTTAGCAGGTGTGAGCGGCAATGTTTCTGTTAACGCAGCAACAGAAGGTTTTGATGAACCTTTAACTTCTGCTCAAGTTGTAGCATTAGTTGCACCGTTCGGTGTGAAATAATACGGAGTACCTATGGAATGAGAAACGCCCTCTATGTAAATCGGGGGCGTTTCTTATGCTTGAAGATTTTAATAATTGATCACTTGCTCTTCTAATTGAGCAGGCACATCGCGCCATTCGTATTTTTGATTACGCAGTTGTGGTTCAAAGCCGGCAGCTATTATAGAATCCTGTATACCTTTAGCGGTAAAACGGTGCGGAGCGCCTGCGGCAGATACTACGTTCTCTTCTATCATGATTGATCCAAAATCATTAGCGCCCGCGTTCAGGCAGATCTGGGCCACCTGTTTACCCACTGTTAACCACGAGGCTTGTATATTCTTGATATTAGGCAGCATAATGCGGCTCAGAGCTATCATGCGGATATATTCGTCGCCGGTAACATTGTTGGTTATGCCGCGTACTTTACGTAACAGTGTGCCATCGTCCTGGAAAGGCCAGGGGATAAAGGCGATAAACCCATAATGTCCCTCCGGTTTTTCAGACTGTACCTCACGAATCCATACCAGGTGCTCAAAACGCTCTTCAATGGTCTCCACATGGCCGAACATCATGGTTGCCGAGCTTGGCAGGTTAAGTTGATGGGCAGCACGCATTACATCCAGCCATTCCTTACCACCGCATTTACCTTTTGATATCAGTCGGCGTACACGGTCGTTCAATATCTCGGCACCTGCACCGGGTAAGGAGTCAAGTCCTGATTCTTTCATGGCCCTCAGTACGTCAATATGGCTCATGTTCTCCAGTTTAGCAACGTGTGCTATCTCTGGCGGGCCTAAAGAGTGTAATTTAAGCGTAGGATAGAGTTCCTTCAGTTTGCTGAACAAGTCGGTATAGAAACTCAATCCCAGGTCAGGGTGGTGGCCGCCTTGTAATAAAAGCTGGTCGCCGCCTAAACGGAAGGTTTCTTCTATCTTCTGTTTGTAGGTTTCAATATCGGTGATATAGCTATCCTCGTGACCCGGTCTGCGAAAGAAATTGCAAAATTTGCAGTTGGCTATACAAACGTTGGTGGTGTTAACATTGCGGTCTATCTGCCAGGTTACTTTGCCAGGGGGCACCTGTTGCTTACGCAACTCGTTAGCCACATACATCAGGTCGGCGGTTGATGCATTGTGATGCAGGTAAACACCTTCTTCGATACTTAAAAATTCAAACCGCGAAGCACGCTGTAACAGATCGGCAGTATTCATAAGGCAAATATAAGGATATTGTAGGTAACTGCTGATTAGTTTAATGGCCAGATCGATCTTCTGTTTGTAAAAAAATCACACCGGCATAAAGCGTTAAAGGGGTAGTAAAAGACAGCGTTTTCCGGGCATCCGCCTTAATACAGGTAGTAAAAAAGATCATTTATCGGGTATCAACCCTAATGCTGGTAGTAAAAATTGGCGTTTATCGGGTATAAGCGGTAAT
This sequence comes from Bacteroidota bacterium, assembly GCA_040388175.1. Classification (GTDB taxonomy): domain Bacteria; phylum Bacteroidota; class Bacteroidia; order Sphingobacteriales; family Sphingobacteriaceae; genus Mucilaginibacter. Next base: position 53,150 of record JAZKCG010000104.1, read on the forward strand.
GCCAGGGATATGTTTTTTACTCAAATAATTGATTTTTAATTATTTAAATAAATTTGATAATTTTTTGTCAATTTTTATGATTGTAGAAAAAAAAAAATTTAAAGAACGTTAAGGAATATTGATGATGACAAAATACGAAAATAGCGTAGGATAGTTGGTGACACGATATTGGCAAAGGGGAGCAAATTAAACTACTCAACTTTATAATTAAACACCTGCCTGCCTAATTCACCAGCTGCGTTAATGCCTTCAATTACTACTCTATAGGTTCCTGATCCATCTGCATTAAAAAAGTCAAGCATTGCTTTTCCCTTCACATCCGTGTTAACATAAGGGTCCCAAAATATGGTGGTACGCAGATCAGGTAATTTGGTATTACTATTTGGTCCGTCATACCGAGGGGAATAAAACTGACGAACCTTATTGAAACCCTTAGGTGTTATATTGGCTATATTTGGATTGTATTGCTTGCGAGCTGAAGGCGGTTTGGTAATTATGTATATTGCCTTTCCCCCATAACTAACCATGGCGCGATTGGTTCGTACAACTAATATTCTTGCTACATCCTGGGGTAAAAGACTACCGCTCAACACTTCATCAACTTCACTATTGGATCGCAGCAGCCTGCCGTCCAGGATAACTGATAATACATCATGGTCTACGGGTTTGTTTGAACTGGGATCCACGTCAATTGATGACCGCATTTCAACCAGTTGCTTAAAACCCTGTGCATCATTTTCAACACTGACACCGGGGATGCGGGCTTGCAAGAACATAGCCAGCGTAAGAGAAGGTTCATTGTCGGGTACTTTAATTATTTTGTCTGCTGACTCTTCGTCCGGTAGTTTAAACATTCCCTGTATAGAGATGTTTTTATCATTATTATTCTTAACGGCTTTTATATTGACCTGCTTTAACACATGTAGTCCGGTTAACTGCAACGGTTTCCCGTCCTGTTCGGCCTTTTTTATAGTTTGTCTAATACTATTAATATCTGTCAGGTTTTGCCTGCTATTAATAGTCATTTGTGGGATGCTATCTAAAGTAATAATAGCGTGGTCACTATTTTGCGCGCCTTTGGCTTGTACAGCGAATTTGGCGCTGTCGGCAAACACTAAGTTGTCAAATTTAAATCTACCATTGGCGTCGGCGATTGTGGTCTTATTGATCCGTGCATTTGTTGAAACCAACAATACAACAGCATTGGGTAGGGCCTGATGGGTTAATGTTTTGACTGATCCGGATATCGTCACGCCCAATCCTTCAACCTGAAACTTTGGCTTGTTATTTACATCGTTATTTAATGAGTTCCATTCAAACCTGCTATAGCCTTGTGTAAGCATCAGGTTATCCAGTGCTTTGTTTACGTCGACGGTGTCTGTAGTAAAGTAGTAATTAGGTTTTTCAATATATCCTTTAATGTCTGAGCTCAATAGGATATTTGAAAAAATGGTGCTTTCGGCGCTTTCATCTATGGGGGCCTTACTTTCGTCAATTACCGCAACTGAAAAATTAGCAGCAATCGGAATACCTTCGCTATTTTTTGCATTTAGCTCCAACTGCACATGTTCCTTGCTTTTGTAGATTGTCTTTTCGGTTTTGATGGCTAATTGCATGTGGTCGTTGTTCTTAATAAATGCAATCCGTTCATTTAACGGTTCGTTATTCGTATTGAAAATGGTAAACTGAGCTATGCCACTCGGGAATGATTCCTTATCCAGCCAAATCGAGGTCATGGCACTATTTATTTCTACCGGTGACATAAAAGTTATTTCACCACTACTATGAACAATGAGATTTACAGTTGTGTGTTGTAAGTTCGGTGTAGCCTGAATACGCACTAAAATGCTATCTTTATTTGGCTGGTAAACACTCAGAACATAACCTTCATTTAAAGTAGTAGGAAGCACGATTTTTTTGGTGGTGCTGTCAGCAAATTTAATGATGGCGGTATAAGTTTTACCGGGTAAAGGTTTCAATAAAAAATTGCCCATGCCGGCATGTAAACTGGCTATTTCGGCTACCTCGTTTTGCTCATTATCTGTTATTTTTCCGCTGATAGTTTCTCCTAACCCATCTATACCTACCGCTTTAAAGCCAACCTTCGAAGTAATACCATTGATCAGGTTCCCACTCTCAGGAAAAAACTGTACATCTGTTTGCTGTAAAGTAGGTTTTATATCTTTTTTGGCTGAGGCAACAATAGGGTTACCTACGGTAAATGTCCGGGTAAAAAAATACGCTTCACCGGCATTTCTCATCCACCGGGTATAGGCCCGTATGCGGTAGCTGCCTTCTTTTACATCCTCCGCCAATATTATATTGCCCGCTACGGTACCTGAGTCCACGGGTAACTTTAATGTTTTAACGGACTGATTTTGTTCATTTATCAGATCGACATAAGCGGCACCGCTTAATGCAGATAGCCGGTGCCTGCTGCCTGTGGTAAGATAACCTTTGAACCAAATAGTGTCGCCGGTTGCATAATAAGGCTTATCCATGTGCAGGTATGCTTTTTCCTGCGGTATACTATCCGTCCACTTTCGTAGCGCAGCGAGCCGTGGATTAACCAGGACATTCCTGTGTGGAATATCAGCAACCGGTGATTTATATTCAACAGGTAGTTGATCGCCGACACGAGCTGCGGCCCAATATCCGTAAATAAAAAAGTCACGATAATCTGTATAGCTTCCTTTTTTATCGATTATTGCCTGGTTAGATTCCAACCTCAGTACCGAGCCTTTTTGATCAAGAGCAACGATCTCTCTTGTGTCAGATCTATTTGATTGAAAACGAAGCGCACTTTTGGGATTATACGTTACATATAATTGTTGTTTGAATTTAAATGAGGTAAAATTGGTATCAACAGCTGTGATCAGGGAGTCGAACTTCACCGGGCGGTCTTGTATGATTATTTTATCCTTAAGCTGGACAGTAGCAGTATCGTATTTAATTGTAGCATAACCGTAAAGAGGTTTGGTTATAAAACCATTTTCCAAAGTGGTATTAGCGTATACTGATCGTAGAAAATGCATGAATGAACCTTGATAAGCCTCCACGCGATTTTTGGCCCATTGCGCTTTTTCGATTTCAGTTCCGTCAAGTTCCTCAAAACTACATTCTCCATGATACACAACAACGCGGTTAACATGGTTATAACTAAATCCGTTAAGCAAATAGTGGAGACGATAACCAAGACGTTTATTTTCTATGATCAGAAAATCGTCCGCATCGGCCAGCAGTATTCCCTTTTTTGTGCTGAAATTGATGATCTCGGGGTTAAGAATTACACATTGTTTACCATTAATAGACTGGCCCAAAAACATATCCTTAAACAATTTGAGGTTTTTTTCGGACGCGCCTTTTTTTCCTATAGTTACTTGTTCAAGAGTTATAGATTTGGTCTGCATCTGTATATCGACCTTAAGGGGAGCACCTTTTACTATAATATTTCGTGTTACGGGCATATAACCAAGCAACTGCACCGAAAGTTGAAAAGTTCCTGGTGATAAATTGGAAAAACTGTAGTGGCCTGTTTCATCCGTGGTTTTTACACGAGTCGAGCCTCCTATGAAAACTGTGGCGTTTTTTAACGGTTCGCCTTTGTCATTAGTAATAATTCCAGAAACGTTATAACCTGCCTGGGCTAAAACCACAGCAGGTGCAAATAATAACATCGAGTAAAAAAATAACTTGAAAGCGACTCGCATAAGACAGGAATTAGGTTACTACCAAATATAAAGGTTAGTACAATAGTTTGCAAGTGCTCTTATGCAGAGGGCAGGGCAGACGCATTAAAATAAACTTTGATAATAGTTTATAAACAGTTGATATT
>JAZKCG010000105.1:0-3623 GCA_040388175.1 Bacteroidota bacterium
TAGGCAGAGGTCTGCAAAACCTCCTACAGCGGTTCGAATCCGCTCCCGACCTCACAAAGGTTTATAAAACATTAAAAATAAGCATCATGGGCGTAACACGTTTAAAAAGAAAAGATAGAAGAAACAAAACTTTTTCAAGATTAGAAGTTCAGTTTTTAAAGAATGCTACTAACCTGGAAGCAGGAAGCCGTTCTGCAGAGTCACCTAAAAGCCAGGTAACTTTAAACAATATAGTTTTAGCAAAAGCTGCTGCAGCTATCAAATAATTTAAAAAGATTTATTGATTTTTAAATCCTGTTGGTTTTGCCGATGGGATTTTTTTGTGGGTAATATTTTGACCATGATTAAAGGATTTACAGATTACCTTGATAAAAAAACTAATCAGGGTAATCCTCAAATCCTTTAATCATGGTTCAGACAATATTTTCTTGTTGATCCTTTTAATCAATCCCGGACCTTCATAAATGAAGCCTGTGTATAATTGTATCAATGATGCACCCGCGTCTAATTTCTCTAAAGCATCTTCCTCAGAGTGTATACCGCCCACACCAATAATGGGGAATGAACGATTTGATTTATCTGCTAAATAACGTATCACTTCGGTCGAACGTTTAGTTAATGGCGCGCCGCTTAATCCGCCGGCTTCTTCTTTTAGTTTTTCAATAGATAAAGATGATTTATCGATGGTCGTATTGGTAGCAATTACTCCCGCTATTTTGGTTTGCTGAACAATTTCTACAATGTCATCCAGTTGTTCATTAGTAAGGTCAGGAGCTATCTTTAGTAAAATAGGCTTACTGATGCCGTTCTTGTTATTGCGTTGCTGTAGGGTGTTTAAAAGGGCCATCAGTGGCTCTTTTTCCTGTAGTTCACGCAGCCCGGGTGTGTTGGGCGAGCTTACGTTTACCACAAAATAATCAACTACGTCAAACAGGCGGTCAAAACATTTAATATAATCACTTACGGCATCTTCATTAGGTGTATTCTTGTTTTTGCCGATGTTGCCACCAATTAGCAACCCTTTTTGTGACGGCGATGCTTTTTTACGATATGCCGCTATGCGTTCTGCAACCACATCAACCCCTAAATTATTAAACCCCATTCGGTTGATGATAGCCTTATCGGCCGGGCTGCGAAACATGCGCGGCTTAGGATTACCGGGTTGGGGCAGGGGGGTAACCGTACCCACTTCAATAAACCCAAACCCCATATTGGCCAGTTCGCTTATTACTTCGGCATTTTTGTCAAAGCCGGCAGCCAGGCCAACCGGGTTGATGAATTTAAGGCCAAATACCTCTTTTTGAAGACGGTGGTCCTTTATATCCCATACTGCACGGCTTAATGCTGCTCCACCGGGAAAACGGTTTACGCGTTTTAAATTACGGGTTACAAAGTAGTGGATATTTTCGGGGTCGAATTTGAAAAGGATGGGCTTAATTAAAGAATACATAGCGCAAAGTTAGCAGTTTTATGATATAGCATCAATTTTATAAAACAACGCCTTACTAAGCAACCATTTATAGTTGCCGACGTATTCTTAATACATATATGGTTAGGCAAGAAACATTATCTATAAATACAGATCACCGATATAAACAATTGGACAGTTTAAGGGGTATTGCCGCTTTAACTGTTTTTATTGGCCATTCTATAGGTACTATTGTAAACCTTGACTTATTAAATAAAATAACGCCAACACCCCTAAGTATTTTTTACAATGGCTATGCCGCGGTAATGTTCTTTTTTGTTTTAAGCGGGTTTGTACTGAGCTTACCCTTTATGAATAACCAAAAGCCATTAAGCTTGACCGCATTTTATACTAAACGGATCTTTAGGATCTATCCCGCGTTTATTGTAGCTATACTTTTATCAATCGTGCTCAAAGAGTTTGTGTACGATAAGCACGCCATGAGTAGTTCGGTTTTGTGGTTTAAACAGTATTGGGCGTGGGATTGGAACAAGACCAACTTTAAAGAGATCTTACGCACATTTTTGTTGATCGGTCCAAATTTCAAAACGCAACTGATCGACCCGCCGATCTGGTCATTAATGGTCGAAATGAAGATGTCTATGTTATTGCCGTTTTTTATTTTAATAGTTTCACGCTGCGGGGCTATTGTTAATATTGCTTTGTTTTTGGTGATTTCTTACCTGGCTTATAGGTATACCGGTTTGCAAGTAAGTGTATTTTACCTGGGTGTACTTTTGGCAAAATATCAATATCATTTAAGAAATAAACTTAAAACATGGCCTGCAATTGTATTGGTTTTGATGATGCTGATTAGCCCGCTTTTGTACAATGCCGGCCTTGAGTTTCTTAGCTTTCACTCAAAACCATACTATATCATTTTCTCTAATTATCTGCCCGCAATTGGCAGTTGTGTTATAATTATCACTGTATTGGCCAGCAAAAGATTGAGCAGTATATTTCAACATAAAACAGGTGTGTTTTTTGGCGGCATATCATACAGCTTTTATTTAATGCATTTTCCGGTATTGATCGCTGTAACTACATTAATGGTAAACCGATTTGCTTATAGCGCACAAATTGCAGTTGGTTTGGCATTTATACTGACTATTGTGATAGGCTATTTAATGATGATTTTTATTGAAAGACCTTTTCAGCGTATTGCATCACGGTTAGTAAAGAAATATCATATCCTAAATTCCTGTAACATTAAAGCTACAGGCGATTTGAAATCTGCTTAAGGTATTTGATTTTTCAAATAAAGCTGTAAATTCGATGATCCCGTTCAGGGTTATGACCAATTTAAATTTATGGAAGACAGATCAAACAACCGTCGTGGTTTTATCAGGAATGCATCTATAGGCGCTATGGCGGCTATCAGTATCCCCTCAATTGTATCATCGGCTTTAGCAGCAGCGCCTGTTAGTAAAAAAGTGGGTATTGAAGCGGGAGATGTTATCCTTTTCCAGGGAGATTCAATTACAGACTCGGGCAGGGGTAACCGTAATGCTATCGTACCCAATAACACAGGCGCTTTAGGTAATGGCTATGCTTTTATGGCAGCCAGTCAATTGTTATTGAACAATCCTGGCAAGGACCTAAAGATTTACAATAAAGGGGTTAGCGGTAACAAAGTATACCAAATGGCTGATAGATGGGATGCCGATACTTTAGCCATAAAACCAAACATACTAAGCATACACATAGGGGTAAACGATTATTGGCATACGCTTGGCGGTGGTTACAAAGGCACCATAGATAACTATATTGCCGACTATAAGAAATTACTTGACCGTACTAAAGAAGCCTTACCAAACGTAAAGCTGATCATCTGCGAGCCATTTGGTGTTTTGGATGTAAAATCAGTAACTAAAGATTGGTACCCGACATTTGATCTGTTCAAAAAAGCAGCCCGCGAAATAGCTGCCGAATATAACGCCCCATTTGTGCCTTACCAGGCCGCGTTTGATAAAGCCATAACCCAGGCACCGCCTGCGTATTGGACCGGCGACGGTGTGCATCCATCAATAGCAGGTGCAGCCTTAATGGCGGAGACATGGTTGAAAGCGGTGAAGGGTTAAGTTAGTGATTAGAGGTTAGTTAATTAACTCAAGTTGCTAGTTAAAAGATATTAAATAAGTAAGCATCATAAAGG
>JAZKCG010000106.1:0-47246 GCA_040388175.1 Bacteroidota bacterium
ACATTTTTCTTAGATCTTCCATAAAATAGTTCGAGAAAAGTCCAGTAAGGGCTACAATGCATGAAGCCCTTAGAAACCTAAGGGCTTTTTTAATTTACGGCATTTTTGGTAACTCGTCGGGCTAAATAAATAACCAAAAGGGCGACTTATTTTCAAATACGTAACATATACATATCCCCATACAGCAATAGGACTGTTAGGCACACAAATGAGGTGATTTTATTCAGTATTATTTCCTGGTAACTTCACCAGTTTGTTTGTTTTTTAGTATCAATATTTTTTCGCCGTTAGGCAATATTTCATCTTTTATCAAGTAGTGCTCATTATCATAATCAATAAAATGAGCTGTTGCTACAGCTATATTATTGCCTCGCCAATCATCAATTTTTACAGGTTCCCAGGCACGTGTTTTTGCCGACAGATAAGCCGCATCTAAAATGCAATTGACAATATAGCCGTCGTAAAAGCTTTCAAGCGGCTGGCGGTTTGCTTCAATGGCATCAAACATATCTGTAAACATATTTGAGTAACCCAAATCGTGCACCTCATCGCCAACCGGAAAAATCCAGCCTCTATCGGTTTCTGATTTTTCGGCCACATAGCCGCCTTTCCCGGTACTGAACATTTCAAAACCGGTACGCAGAAAACCATTTAGCCAAATGGTCCCTTCAGTCCCCATTACTTCATCGCGCAAGTCCATACCGCCCCGAAATGCCCAGCTTACCTCAAACTGACCAATAGCGCCATCGGCATATTTTACCAGGCCAATTGCATGGTCTTCCGCCTCAATAGGGTGTACCTGTGTATCAGCCCAACACATTACCTCAATGGGGCGGGTGTGTTTGCCTATAAAATTTCGGCTTATTTCTACACAATGGCACCCAAGGTCTATTATCGCCCCGCCGCCTGATTGGGTTTTATCCCAAAACCATTCGCTGTGTGGGCCCGGATGTGTTTCCCTTGATTTTGCCCATAATACGCGCCCTATGCTACCAGACCTAATGCTTTCGCATGATTTAAGGAATTTTGGCGTGTAACATAAATCTTCCAGATAGCCTCCAAATACACCGGCATTTTCTACCGCTTCCAACATCCGTTTGGCTTCGGCTGCTGTCCTGCCTAATGGTTTAGTGCAAAGCACATGCTTTTTTGCTTTAACGCAAGCCAATACGGCTTCCTCATGCAAATTGTTAGGCAATGCAATAACCACCACATCCGTTTCAGGATGGCTAACCGCTTCATTTATATCAGTAAAGTAGTGTGACAGATGATAATCATCGGCAAATTTTTTAGCCCGGGCCGCGTTCCTGGAATACGCCACGCGTACTACATCTTTACGGCGCTGACTTTGTAAAGCTTCTGCATAAAAACGAGCTATAAAACCGGTACCCAGTATGGCAATATTCATATGTTTGATATTAGTTTTCCCAACCTGTTTCTTTTAAGGCCTCGTCATTTTCTTTCTTTAAAAAATCCGCATCCGATAGCGACCCCGCTTCCCATTCCAGTATGGCCTCATCGGGTACTACATCAACCGGCGTTTTCCACGATCTTGATGGTTCATTATAGGCCAGGTTGGACCGTAGTGAATAACACGAAATAAGCGACCAGCGCGACTGATCGGATAGATTAGCCTCAGAGCGGTGCAATAAGTTACTGTGGAAAAACACGGCATCGCCGGGTTCAATTTCGCAGTAAACCAATTCCATGGTTTTTAATGCATTATTTACCATCGTCATATCGGCGCCTACTTGTTCGCCTGCAAAGCCGTGATTTACGCGTCCCAATTTATGCGAGCCTTTTATTAACTGTAAACATCCGTTTTGTTTGTTAGCAGGTGTTAATGCTATCATTACGCTCATCATCTGATCAGGAAACATAAACTGATTTTTATACCAATAACCGTAGTCCTGGTGCCATTCCCAGGCACCGCCAACTTTAGGTTCTTTCTGCATCAGTTTTGAATGAAAATGGCAAACAGGCGCATCCCCATCTAATAGACGTGCTACAGATCTTATCACTTTTTTGCTTCGGGTAAAGTAACTAAAAACATCATTGCCGGGTGTGTACCAAAGTGAAAGCTTGGTTTTTTTGCCCGATTGGTCGTTTAAATCGAGTGCATTTTTGGTCATAACATCATCTGCTGTAGCAACATTGTATAAAGTATCAATTTCTGTATATGTGCAAAAGTTTTTGACCACCACATAACCATCGCGCCGATAAGCAGCTATTTGTTGCATTGTTAGTTCCATATAGTAATTGGTTTGTTTAATCAAAACTATAAAAGCCACTCGCCGTAAACTACCATTATTTTGATAAAAAATAATACTTTTTTATCTGCAATAAAGTAAAATTATTGATATTTAAGATATTTTAATATGTTTGGCGAGCCATAACTATAATGAAACCCATTTTAGAATATTTACCACTCGAGGCCGAGGAGTCATTTGTAGTCAAATATTTTGATTATAGATATTATCCTACCCCCTGGCATTTTCATCCTGAGTATGAACTGGTGCTGGTTACAGAAAGTACAGGTAAGCGTTTTATAGGCGATAGAGTCACAGAATTTAAGCCTGGCGATTTAGCACTTATAGGGCCAAACCTGCCTCACTTATACCGTAATGATGCGGAATACTATGAGGAAACATCTGCACTACGTGCCAAATCCATTGTGGTGCATTTTTTGGAAAACACCTTTGGCGATAGCTTTTTAAAAGTTCCCGAAACTAAAAAATTGCAAGTCTTATTTAGCAGGAGCGAGCGCGGTTTGCATATTGTGGGCGAAACCAATAAAAAGGTTACCAGACAATTATTTGAATTGTTAAACCTGACTGGGTTTGCGCGCTGGCTTAAACTATTGGAGATGTTGCATACCCTATCCGAATCTGACGAATATGAATATATATCCGCACATGCTATAAACGGCAAAAGCGCGTTAGAATCTGACCGATTGAACAAGGTAATGGAATATGTGACCAATAACTTTTCTGAACAGATATATCTAATACAGATGGCCAATTTGTTGAATATGACCGAAAGTTCCTTTTCGAGGTACTTTAAGCAACGTACACGTAAAAGTTTTGCTTGCTTTATAACAGAAATAAGATTAAACCACGCTTGCAAATTATTAATTGAGGGCCATAAAAGTATTTCTGAAACTTGCTTTAGTTGCGGCTTTAATAATCTGTCTAACTTTAACAGGCAGTTTAGTAAAGCTTACGGCGTTAACCCCCTAACGTATCGTAAGCAATATTGGGGCAAGCTATAAAGTAAAACAAAAGTATGCTGCTTAGGAATAGTAAAAAAAATCATAAGGTTTATTTATTTAAGGCTGGTACAGGTATTCAGTGATAAAGCAGGAGAATCCTGTAAATTAAATACAACTATTTTATTTACTCCCTTTTTCAGGTAAGACGCAGGGCAATATAAACGCTGCTGTGGACCGCGATTCCAAAATCTACCCAGGTTATGCCCGTTTACAAACAAGATGCCTTTAGCATATTTACTCATGTCAAAATAAGTGTCGCCGGTTTCTGTAAGGTTAAACTCGCCTTTTAAAAACTTCGCTTTATCATTTATGGTATTTGCATCTGCCGAAGGCTTTAAATTTTTCACAAAGGTTTCGTCAAGCGGCAGTCTATAAATAGACCAATCCATTAAGGTCATTCCATTTAGCGTAACCCTATCTGTAATTCCCTTCCGGTCAATAATGTATTGTGCAAAGTTGATGTGGCCCATACCTTCAACTAAAATATCAAGCACGGGGTTAGTAACATCGCTTTTTGGTATATTGATAGTCCACTTTCCGCCATCCCTATAAACACTGTCAATATATTTACCATTTAAAAATATCAAGGCATAATCATGTGGTTCGGTTATAGTAAGCTTGCCGCTTTTATGCCCGATAAGGTGTGTACGGTATAGCATCAATCCCTGGTTCTGGTCAAACGCCTCCATAGGTTTTGGCTGTGCCGAATATATTGGCTGCGGCAAGTTTTGCCAGATAGTAGTAAACGGTTGCAGTTTTATTTCGGATATAGTTATAGTTTTAACAGGTTGGGGGATTTCAGGAATTTTATAAGATACATACTCGCTGATGAGTTTACGCATCATCATGTATTTTGGTGTAGCGTTGCCTTGTTCGTTTATCGGTGCGTCATAATCATAGCTGGTTATGTCGGGCTGGTATTGTGTTGCCGAACCTGCATTTGCCCCCGCGGTATAGCCAAAATTGGTGCCGCCATGAATAACATAAAGGTTAAATGATTTTTTATTTTTTAACAAATAAGTAAGCTCCTTACGAATGGATGTGGTATCGGCAGTTGCCCATTTCTCGCCCCAATGTGTTAACCACCCGGGGTAGGTTTCGCTGCTGAAAGAAGGCATAGCCGGATCGGCTTTTGTAGCCTGGTCAAAATCAGCATCGCTGGTGCCGCTATCCAATCCAACCGCGGTGCCCGGTATATGCCCTGCGTCCAGCATAGACGCGGCAGCACCATCGGCAGTATAAAAAGGCACTTTAATGCCATTACTTACCCATAGTTGTTGCAGTTTCTTTAAATATTGTTTGTCATTACCGTAGCTGCCATACTCATTTTCTATCTGCACCAATAAAATGGGTCCACCATTTACGCATTGTAATGGCGCAACCTCTTTAGCTAAATGTTGTACATAGCCGGTAAGCGCGTTTATATAACGGGGGTCCATGCATCGCACTTTAATATCCGGAATTTTAAGCAGATAAGGTGGCAGGCCGCCAAAGTCCCACTCGGCGCAAACATAAGGGCCGGGGCGTAGTAAAACCCACATCCCTTCTTCTTTGCAGATCTTTATAAATTCGGCTACGTTGTGGTTGCCGGTGGTAAAATCAAAAACACCGGGTTTACTTTCCTGGTAATTCCAGAACACATAAGCCGCTATAGTATTACAGCCCATTGCTTTGGCCATTTTAATTCGATGCCGCCAGTATTCATGTGGTATTCGTGCCGGGTGCATTTCGCCGCTAATGATCTGGAGTGGCCTGCCGTCTAATAAAAATTCGGATTTGCTTAATTTGAAGGTATGCCTTACCTGTGCTGATGATGGACACCGGCCTGCTATTAAAATGATTGCAAAAGCTACAAGAAATACATTTTTAATTTTTCTCACAAAAAATATCAATAAGGCTATAAAATAAACTATTCTTAATAAATATACCTTACAAAAGCTTCCATTGCCGCATATTCCGCCAAGCCAAGCTCATTGTAGCAGCGTGCCGTTTCCCGATTACGGTCTTCTGCACGTACCCAAAATTCGCGGGCATCATCACCAGGGAATACCGGCCTGTCTTTTTGAGATTGATGTTTAAATATAGCATTACGTTTTCTTAAAACCTCTTGTGGTGATAGAGGTACGGCCATCTCTATCTCGTAAGTTTCAAATTCATGCCACGCGCCACGGTACATCCATAACCAGCAATCTTTAACCCAATCTTCTGTTTGTTTTAAGCGGTTTAATGCTTCAATGATAATGTTAAAACACACAATATGCGTTCCATGAGGATCGGCAAAATCACCAGCCGCAAATATTTGCTGCGGCTTTATCTTTTGCAGTAATTCTATGGTAAGCCTGATATCCTCTTCGCCTACCGTATTCTTCTTGGTTTTGCCCGTTTCATAAAACGGTAACGACATGAAATGGATATGATCATCGCTTAAACCTGCATACCGTGCGCCAGAGATAGCTTCTGTTTTGCGGATAAAGCCTTTTACATTCAAAATATCAGGCGTATCAACCTGGTTAGGTTTCTTCTTCTCAAAAAAGGTGCGCATATCTTCGTAAACTCCGGTTAGTTTGGCGGCATCGTCGCCCATACTTTTGTTAAAATCAATGGCGAACTCTATATAGCGCAATACATCATCATCCCATACTGCGGTGTTGCCTGATGTTTGGTAAGCTACATGCACATCATGTCCCTGGTCAACCAGGCGGATGAAGGTGCCACCCATTGATATGACATCATCATCCGGGTGGGGAGAAAATATAATAGAACGCTTTTTAGCAGGATTTGCTCTTTCAGGACGCTGGCTATCATCGGCATTTGGTTTGCCGCCCGGCCAACCTGTAATGGTATGCTGTATCTGGTTAAATATGTCAATATTAATATTGTAAACCGGCCCTTGTTCAACAGCCAACTGGGCCATGCCATGATTATTATAATCTTCTTCAGTTAATTTAAGGACTGGCTTTTTCAGCGCATTAGCCAACCATATTACCGCTTTCTTTTTTAGCTGATTTGTCCAGGTACAATCCTTAACTAACCACGGTGTATCAAAACGGGTAAGGTCTGACGCGGCATCGGCATCCAGCACAAACTCTACGTGCTCAGACAATTGCAGGTAGGTAGCCGGCACTTCGCCCGAAATTTCTCCTTCAACCGCTTTTTTGATGATGGTGGCCTTCTTTTTATTCCAGGCCATCAGGATAATTTCGCGTGCTTTAAAAATAGTACCAATACCCATGGTAATGGCCTTGGTTGGCACGTTTTGTTTACCGCCGAAATCGCGGGCAGCGTCACCGCGGGTCAAATCATCCAGGGTAACTAACCGTGTACCCGAGTTGGGCGCAGACCCCGGCTCATTAAACCCGATATGGCCCGTACGCCCTATTCCCAGTATTTGCAAATCAAGGCCACCTAATGCTTCTATTTGTTTTTCATATTGTAAACACCAGGCAGCTACATCCTCTTTGTTTAACGTACCATCCGGTATATGTATATTGTCTTTTTTGATGTCGATATAATCAAACAGATTTTCCTTCATAAAGGTGACGTAACTTTGCGCCGCGTCAGGCTTCATGGGATAATACTCATCCAAGTTAAAAGTTATCACATTTTGAAATGATAAGCCTTCTTCCTTATGCATCCTTATCAATTCGGCATAAACACCAACCGGAGTAGCACCTGTGGCTAAGCCCAATATTGCATTTTCGTTATTTTGTTGCTTTGCCCTTATAACATCCGCTATGCGTAATGCGACATGTATAGCAGCTATTTGTTGATCAGGATAAACAATAACAGGTAGTTTCTCGTAACGGGTTTCTTCCAGGAGATTTAAACGGGGCATATATTTTTAGTTAAGTTTTTTGAACCTGATTTACAAGGTTCGAGTTTTAATAATGAATTGTTAAATACGTAAAAAGTGCAGCTAATCCTTCTTCCAATCTACTGCCTTAAAGATGATCTCCTTATAATTATTTTTTTCATAATAAACACCCACACTTGAGTTCGAGAGTTTAACCAGGTCGCAATAGGCGCTATAATCACCCTTATAGCCCTCAGGGCTTTTGGCAATTACTTTATTTATGGCCCAGGTTTTACCCTCGTCAAAACTTATGCGCAATGTTAAGTTATCCCTCCCTAAAGTATCTGCCGCGTTACAAAATGCCAACACCGATTTTCCTTTTAGTTGTCCAATATTGAGGATACTTCCCTGGCAAACCGGGTCAGGAAGATTATGGTCAAAGTAGGTGTTATCCCAACTTTTGCCGCCATTGCTACTTACCGCTACAATTCTTTCTCTAACATTACCCAACTGGTTGCGGGCATTTATCATCAACTTATTGTTTGATAATACTACAGCCATAGCTTCGTTGCCACCGGGTGTAGTAATATCATCACTCAGTTTAAAGGTTTTACCATGGTCATCTGTATAAAAGCCGTGTGCTCTGCCATCGGCATACCGTGGCAATGGTTGACCTGCCGAATGGTTGGCGGCAACATAAATGCGCCCTTTATACTTACCTGAAACAAATTGCACTGCATGGCCGGGGCCGTTAGCATAACTTCTCCAATCTTTGGTAAAATTGTAAGCCGAGTTAAATGATGGTTGTTTAGGTTTATGCACCTGTAAGGTTATATTAATCGGGGCCGACCATGACACGCCTCCATCAATTGATGTTTTGTACCAAACCTCACGTACACCCAATCCCTTGCGTATTTTATTTTCGGACACATTGCCGGTATTATAAAACAAGAAGATCCTGCCTTTGGGATAAGCAGGGTCAGTCAAATCAACTACCGGCGAGGCGTTGCCTGCCTGCAAGGTATCGTTTGAAACAACTACACTTAAAGGCCCCCAGGTTTTACCATTATCTAAACTCTTTTTTAATACAATTTTTACATTGCCAAAGTCGGCAGCGCCGTTTACGCGCCCTTCGCAAAATGCCAGCAAAGCGCCCTGCGGCGACTTCACTATAGCAGGTATGCGGTAGCTTTTAAATCCATCGGTTCCTGATGTAAATACCGCCACATCTTGTGCCTGTACATTTATATAATTAAAAATCGCCATCAGCATGACAGCCAATAATCTTATTCTTTTCATGATTGTATGCCTTTCAATAATTGTAAACAATACCACTCCTGCCGTGGCAAATGGAACGGCCCTTTAAATAAATTACCCTTGGCGGTTTGAGCTATGGTACCATCGCGGTGCAGGTAGCCAAACCACTCGCCATGCTCTTTATCATGAAAATGGTTGTAGGCATAATCATGCACCATTTTATGCCATGCGGCGTATTTCTCATCGCCCGTAATGGTATAGGCTAAAAGTGTAGCTATGATAACCTCATTATGCGGCCACCAAAATTTCATGTCCTGCCAGTATTCCTGTACGGGTTTATCATAAACATCTTTGAAATACAAAATACCGCCATGCTCCTTATCCCATCCGCGTTCCCACATGTAATCAAGCATTTTGCAACCCAGAGCTATCAGATGCGGATCGTTGTTCCTGTATTTAGCTTCGTGTAATATAAACCACGCGCCTTCAATGGCATGGCCCGGGTTTAATGTGCGGCCGTCAATGTGGTCAATAATACTCCCATCGGGAGCCACCTGTTCCATTACACATTTAATATCATCTTTTACAAAATCCCGTTCTATTTCGCCTATCCATTGCATGATATATTCATCGCAACGGTCATCGCCAATAGTCTCTCTTAACTGCTGTGCAGTGTTGATCATGATCATGGGTACGCCTATCCCCTTTGATGGGCGTGTAGAGGTAAATTTAGGCGGAAGCAAACCCGGAACAGTAGCATATTCAATACATTTGCCAAACAGCTCTCTTGACTTTGCGGCCATTGCCTCATCACCACTGGCTTTAGCATAAGCGGCAGTAGCTATTACCGCGAAAGTTTCTGAGAAAAAATACCGGCGTTTACGGATGGGGCTGCCATCGCGGGTAACATGGAAAAACATTTGCCCGTCTGTATCGAAGCAATGGTTTAACAAAAAGTCAATGCCAATCTTTGAGCCTTCAAGCCATTCTGGCCGGGGCTCAATAGTATTATATAAAGTGGCTAAAAGCCATGCTGCACGCCCTTGTATCCAAACCGCCTTATCATCGTCCAGCAGACTGCCATCCTGATCGCGCATTAACAGGTAGCCACCATATTCTTTATCTATTGACCTTGGAAACCAAAAAGGCACCGTATCATTCAGTAATTGATTTTCGTAGAATGATTTTAGTTGTTCAATGTCGGTGTTTGTATAACTCATATTCGTTGGGTCTTAATTTAAAGGCAGTATAAAAGTTGACACCGGCAACCCGGCGCTGTTAACTAAATTTGCCCGTGTAAAGGGCTGCATGGCATAATAAATTGTTTTTATTTTTTCGCCCGAGGGGATATCGAGCAATACTATATTTTTCTTGACCGATGCTTTTACGGCAATGCGCTCGCCCTTTGTATTAACCAGTTCAAAGCCATTTAAGGGTTGATTATCCAATGCTTTTAATTGCGATGCCGATGGAAAAGCTAAGATTATGCTGTTTTTGTTTTGCCGTGCGTATAATGCTTGCGGTGCTTGTGCGACTCTATTTTTTTTATAGGTATAATGCAGCGCCAGCAGGGCCAAGCGTTCGCCAACCTCTTTTTTGCGGGTATAATGTACGTTTAGCGAATCGCCCATGTCCATACTAACGGCCATTTGGCAATTGGGTATCTGTTGTTGTATCAGTCGCTCCATATTACGAAAGGCAGGCCATGAAGGACGGTTGATACCGGATAGCTGCACAAAATAGAATGGAAAATTGCTCCCCCATTTTTGCCGCCAGCTATTCACCATAACAGGCAATTCGTGTGCATATAATTCCAAATTATGGGCATTGCTTTCGCCCTGGTACCATATCGTTCCTTTGATGGGAAAACCGGTTAACCCCGCTATGCCGGCCTCGTAATTATAGCAAGGCTCATAGGGGTGACGCTGCCTGGACGAAGTAGTTTTGGTTAAATTAGTGTCGGCACGATCACGGCAAAATTGCATGAGGAAATCTGATTTTCGCCAGTTATTCAATACATCTACCAGTATGGGGTCATGTTCCATTGTAAATCGGTCTATCCATGATTCAATGGGCGAGCCGCCAACAGCAACTTGTATCAAGCCAATTGGGATATGTTCATCAGCGTTGATCTTTTTACCAAAGTAATAGGCTACTGCCGAAAAATCTGCCGTCGAAAGTTGATCGCTGGTTTTCCATGTACCCGAAAAATATTTTAATTGGTTCACTTTACGTAATACCGTAGTATCCCAAGCCACCGCGTCCGTTTCTTTCAAAACATTCAACTGGTATAAGCGCAATGATGAATTACGCCCGATTGCATTAATTTCATCTTTTCCTCCAGCCGATTGTTTTAAGCGGAAGGCCATATTTGATTGTCCCGAGCATAACCATACATCACCCATCAACAGATCCTTTAAAATAATTGTTGAATCAGCAACTGCTATCTTCATTTCAAAAGGTCCGCCATATTTCATCGGTGGAAAGATCACCTTCCAATCACCACGGTCGTTAGCTGTAGTTTTTAACAGTTGATGATGAAAAGTTACGGTTACTATTTCGCCGGCATTAGCTTTGCCATAAACGGGCAAAGGTTGATCCCTTTGCAACACCATGTGGTTTGCAAACACGTTCGGCATCTTTAACCCGCCGTAATTGCCGGATATGGCCTGGTAAACGGTTCGGGCAATAATTGCCGCTCCTTCTTTATCCGGGTGCAGGTTATCGGCAAACAGGTCGGGGCGGTTATATAATGGTTCATGCAGATCTATCAATCCGGTTTTATTGGCTTTGGCTATTGCCGGTATTAGCGCCTGTATCTGGTCATACCAATCTCTTGTGCCCGACTTAAACCGGGGGTGCCCGCTAAAAATTGGAGTTAAGCGGCAGATGTAAATTTTTATAGCCGGGTTGGCTTTTCTAAACGCTTTGATCAGATAAGCGTAATCGACCTCGAAATCTTCTTTATGATCGGGCCAGTCGCGAGGGTCGGTGTCGTTTAAACCTAAATGAATAATGACGATATCAGGCTGATAGGCTATTGCTTCAGAAAACTCTGTCGTTTTATAATAGGGGTTATGTCCTTTTTTTAATAATGTAGCACCGCTATGACCAAAATTTTTAACCAGGTGTTTTTGCCCTAACAATTGCTGTAGCTGCGCGGGGTAGCAATCCTGCTCCCTGTTGGTTAAGCCATAGCCATACGTTACAGAATTACCAACACAGGCTACTTTGATTGGGTTTTGGGCATATACATTTACCTGCAATAAACACAAACAAAGTGTAAACAGCGAAAATCGCTGTTTACACTTTGTTGTTTTTTTGGCGCTGTGATTCATAAACTATGCCTCCGCAAAATCATTGTTTTTGGGCTGGAGAAAATAAACCTGTACGCATACGGCGATGATCACAATCCCTGATAAAATGGCGAAGTCGCGCCCCAGGTTACCGGCATCTGATGATTTGCCTAATAGATCGGTAATAAACGCGCCAAAAAACACGCCGGTCATATTCATCATGCCATAGGCCGTTGCCCGGTATTTGACCGAAACAAACTGGCACACAATGGGCATATTATTGGCATCAAACATGCCAAACCCCAAACCAAAGCAAACCGCCGCGCTAATTACGTTAAAAAGTGAATGGCCGAACCCAAGCAACAATAGCGATGGTATTGTTAACGCAAGGCCAATTGCACTGGTATATACCCGGCCCTTTGTATTACGCTGAACCCACCGGTCTGACAGTATCCCTCCAAACATAACCCCCACAAATGATGATGCGGCAATTGTAATAGTTGATAATGGGCCAGCCTGCGACATGGGGATATTTAAATTTTGCGCGAATAGGGTAGGCAGCCAATTTTTGGTGGCCCAGCCCGGTAAACTGGCAACCGCGAAATAAAAAAGGATGATCCAGAAAGCGCCGTTACTAAATAATGTGGCGAGGCCTTTAAATAGCGGCGGTCGTTTTACAACAGGGACACCCTCGGTTACGGTTGGTGTTGCTAAAACATCTTTGTTTTTCAGGAAGATGATCAGCACCAGGGAATACAAAATGCCAACCATCCCAAACGAATGGAAAGTAGCCTGCCACGAAAATTTTGCGGCTACAGTTGCGCCAAAGCCACCCAGGGCCTGCCCCATGTAAAGACCGGTCATGTGGATGCCTATGGCCAGGGATCGTGTTTTTGAGGAATGGAAATCGGCTATTAATGATAAACCCGCAGGGATATACAAAGCTTCGCTGATACCCATAATGGCCCGCAACCAGTAAATTTGGTTAAAGGTGGTAGCATAGCCCATGGCAAATGTAACTGCCGACCATACAAACAAACTATAAACAATTAACCATTTACGGTTAAACCTGTCGGCAATTAAACCGGATACAGGGCTCATTAAGCCATAGATCCAAAGGAAAATGGCCATCAGATACCCAAAGTTTGTAGCCGATTGTAATTCGGCAATATCCATTTGCATGGCAGGTTTCATGGTTGAAAGCATTTGCCTGTCCATATAATTTAGCAGCGCCACAACCCATAGCAGCCCCACCAAAATCCACGGATATCTTTTTGAATATTGCATTTTATAGAATTTCAAGCAGGTACATTTAATAGCCCCGTGCTTTTTATAAAGGTATTTATTTAATATGATGTATGTACCGGCCCCTTACCACATCAGGCGTACGTATGCCTGGTTTTATCTCTCCGCCCGGTATATAAATGTCTTTATCCCATATCACTGCAGTAGTAGTTACATGTGTTAAAAACGGTAGTTCGCCAACTTTTTTCCAGCTATTGGTTAGCGTATTATACAAAAGCATATCGCGACTAAATCCTTGATGATGCGTTATTAAATCTAACTTTTCGGCCTGCAGCTTTTGTTTTTCTTCATCAGTGGTTGCTTTTGCTATATCCGCGTTATAGGTTTCGATCTGGTGGAAAATAGTGCCGTTGTCGCCGCCTGCCAACAGTATCTCATGATCGCCAAAAGGAACGCCTGTACCGGCAGATAAATTGGTAATGTGGCTGCCATCGCTTATCGGTGCCAATCCAGTCCATTTTTGCTGTTCGGGGTCAAAACAGAATACAGTATTATGCAATTGGCTTATACCTGATGGGGTACTGCTTCTGCCGCCTATTACATAAACACATGGGTGTTTACCATTTGTTTGTGCTACCGCAACAGAATGTGACAGGGCGATTGGCAGATCAGGCAGCGATTGCCATTGTAAATGATGAGCCCACAGATCAAGTATAAAAACTTTGGCCGATGGTTTCCCATCTGATTCGCCGCCAACTAAATATACCTTTTTACCAATAGCTGTCATACTTGCATTTGCAAGCGGGATTGGTAATAAAGGAAGATCATGAAACACTACTTCTTTACTCGCTGCATCCCATTGCATTAAAAAAGTATTACGGCTGCTATTAGCATTTTCTGTTTCGCCACCGGCGCAAATAATACCATTTGTAATGGTGGTGCTTGCGCCGTAAGCTATTTTGTTTTTTAATTGTGTTTTTGACGATAGCCAGGTAAATTCGTTTCGGCTATTTTTTGTGAGGATGTAAATGGTGTTATAATGCACTTTTTTACCTCCCTCCCAGGGTTTAAGCCCCGGGAAATTTGAACCACCTGCAATTAATAAAACATTATTGTTTACACCGGCAAACACACCTGCCAGCCCAAGTTGCTTTTCGGTTGCCTTAGCAGCTGGTAAAGAAGCCCCATTTGACCATTCAATAGCTTCAGCAACATCATTTTGTCCGGCCGGTATAAGCGGCATATTTAACATACTCATAAAAATTACAGCTACAATGTTTCCCGCTCTCATTAATTATAAATTCAATGGCTTACTACTTTACCCTTGACCTGAATGCTTCAAAATCAATTTCCAGCACGTCCAGTTTAAACTTTGAAAACTGTTCTGCAGTCATATTCATTACCGGGAGCCTAAACTCGCCGCAATCCATATCAACCATTTTCATATAAGCCTTACCAACAGATATGCCGCCATATTTACCTAACAGCCTTATCATATCAATTGCTTTTTGCTGTAACAAGCGGGCTTTCTGCAGATCATTACTTTCAAAAGCATCTATTAAATTATAGTATAGGGGTGCCGCATAATTAAAGGTACTGCCAACAGCTCCCTTTGCACCCAAAACCAAGGCAGATAACATATTTTCGTCACGTCCCCATAACATATCATATTTGCCATTTTTGAAAGTCATGCAACTTTGAAAGTCCATAAAATCCTCATGCGTATATTTTATACCCACAAAATTGGGTACTTTGTTATCAACGGCCTTTAATAAATCTATCATTGCATAATCACCACCGGTTAAAACCGGGATATGGTAATAATAAAATGGCATTTCGGGTACTGCACTGGCTAACTCGGCACACATTTGAGCCAAGACCTGTACATTGGCCGGTTTAAAATACGAAGGTGACGTAAATGATACAGCATATAACCCAATTTTATAGGCGTGTTTGGCCAATTGGATAGACTCGGATAAATTTGTCCCGCCAACCAATGTCATCACTTTAAATGCAGGGTCATTTGCTGTACAAGCGGCCCATGCCTCTGCAACCTTCATTTTTTCATCGGCAGACATGGAAACACCTTCACCGGTTGAACCGCAGATAAAGGCACCTGTAACCTTGTTTAGTTTTAAAAACTCATAATACGATGGTATTATAGAAAGATTAAGCTCACCATTTTTATCAAATGGAGTGAAAGGAGCAGAGATCAATCCTTGTAATTTTTCAATTTTCATTTATTCTTTAATTAAAATAGTAATAAATATAGATAGTATAAATGCGCGTGAATGTCATTTAGTTAATGGCCGGGAGAGGGCTCTCCCGGCATTAACGACCAATCTAAACCAACCTAATAATGCCATTGCTATGAAACATTACTGATTCTCTTTAACGCCATGTTTTTAAAAACTGGCATAGCCCGGTGTTTGCGCCAATAACCTGTTATTAGTAAGTGTATTCCTGTCAATAGGCCATAACAAAGCATAAGCATTTGCCGGTAATAAAGTAGTATGGGCATAAACATAACTATCGCCCATGCGCCGTAGGTCATACCACCTTTTACCTTCAAAAATAAATTCCAGAAACCGTTCTTGTAAAATTGCTTCTTTAGGATTTGCATCTATAGCCTGGTTAGGATACCCTAATGTTGTCGCGTTATAATTGCCACCATAAGCTCTCTGGCGGACCAAGTTTATTTCAGTGGTTGGGTCCTGCCCCAAATCAACTTTTGCTTCTGCAAGCAATAATAACAGATCAGCGTAACGGTATATTGGCCAGTCATTATCATATGATCTTACGCCTGATACCTGGGTGCCCTGATATTTGCTTACAAAGCATCCTGCTATTTTGTAATTGCCAGCAACTTTGCTGTAAGCAGGTTGAATGCTTGCCAGCCTGCGGCTGTCTAACGGGTTAAATTGCCTGTATGTTGATATTTTTACAGGTGCACGTAATAGCCCGCCCCAGTTATCAGCCGCAACGTTGAACTGGCGATTTTGTAACGAGTCATAAAAGTTAGCGATCAAGCCGCTTTGAGGTGTAAATGTGCCGGGTATCCATGTCATTGATGCCTCCGTATTAAAATAATGCGTTGCAAATATCATTTCGTTATTATTCACCTTTGTGGTGAATATTGCAGGATAAGATGTCATCAACCCTAAGCCTGCGGCATTAGTCTTGATATCAGTTAGCGCTGCCTGCGCGGTAGTCGCGTCGGCTGTTCCACCTCCGTGGCTGCTTGTAAATAAGTAAACTTCGGCTTTAAGCATTAACGTAGCTGATTTTGACCAAAAAGTTTTAGCGCCAGTAAATGTATAATTGCTGCCAAAGCTATTTGCCGAAAGATCAATATCAGATTTAATAAACGCCATTACATCAGCCTGTGGCGAGGCCGCTTTAGCCAGATTAGCCAAATCAATCGTGCTTCCTGTTACAGGATCTGTTTGGATAATAGCATTGCCCCAGCTGCGATAGATCTGGAAGTAATAAAAAGCACGAATACCATAGCACATACCCAGGTAAGCGCTTTTGGTTGCCGGGGTAACTAATGATGTGCTGTTTAACTTCGATATCATCAGGTTGATCTGGTCAATATTATAATAAAATCCCGGAAGATTAGTATTACTGGGTGGAACACCAAAATTACTTACCCCGGGGTTATCCAGGTTTAGGTTTTGCTGCCATAAACGTTCAACACCTTGTGTAGCTTCACCGGTAAAAGCGGAGCCAGAACCCGGATCAGTAGCAAATTCATCAGCGCGCATTTCGCCAAGGCGCTGAAAACTTTCTGTATGTGTCCTGAAGGTGGTATAGATCCCCGTCATAAAAGCATCATACTGCCCGGCGGTTTGAAAGAAGTTGCCATCTGTAATGCTGCTCACCGGGGCAAGGCTCAGGTCTTTTCTGCACGAGCTTACCAGCCCAAGCACGCATATACCTGTTAAAATTGTTATGATATATTTTTTCATATTTAATAAATTAATAGAAGTTAAAATGAAGCCTGTACGCCTAATATATAGGATCTCGCTGTTGGGTAATTGCCAATATAAATACCTGATATGTTACTGGCACCAGGTGCTATAGGCGCTTGAGGATCAGGACCGCTAAATTTTTTGATGTAAAACAAATTATTTCCGCTTGCATATAACCTCACCCTGCTAAACACGTGTGTTTTGGCTAATAATTTTTTTGAAAAATCATAGGAAAGCGTAAATTCTCTGCCGGCCAAATAATTGCCGCTTTCATAAAACTGCGAATTTTCACTATTTAAGGCGGAAGCTGCATTATTGGCACGTGTATAGTTTTGTTTTGATCCAACCACCTGATCGGCATAATATACTTTAGGTATCATGGTATTGGTATTGGTAGGTGTCCAGGCATTATGAATTTCATCTATGAAATTAAATGAACCTTGGTAGCCACCCAACGAGCGGGCAACGAAATCATTATAAATGATATTACCACCGGAGTATTCAAAGCGCGCATATAATGAGAAGTTTTTGTAAGCCGCGTTAAAATTAAACCCACCATGCCAGGTTGGGAAAATATTACCCATATACACCTGGTCTCTTGAGTCGATAATACCATCGCCATTTACATCTTCCCAATTCACATCACCCGGGGTAATGTGTCCACCTGCACCTGCAGGCAGGTTAGGGCCTGTAATATTTGCAACATTATCTACCCTGTTACCTGCTATTGCAGCTACCTGCGCGGCATCTTTAAAAATACCCAATTCTTTATAAGCATACACCTGCCCTAAAGGCTGGCCTTCTTGAATACCGCCTACGTATTGAAGCGTTCCTGTTTTTGGATCGTATACTTGAATACCGCCTTGCCTGTTGTTTAGGTTACCGTTATTAGGCAACTGCAACACCTTGTTCTTATCAAACGAAGCTGTTGCGCCAAAATCAAGTCTAAAACCATTGGGGTGGTTAATAATGTTTGCTTTTAAAGTAAATTCAAAGCCTGTATTTTGGTAAGTACCATTGTTTGTTGTAAGGGCAGAAAATCCCGCGTAACTTGGTAAAAGTACATTGGTAAGCAGGTTGCTGCTTTTCCGGTTATAATATTCAGCTATTAAGCTTATGCGGTCGTTAAAAAGGCCCAGGTCAACTCCCGCATCCATTGATTTGCTGGTTTCCCATACAAGCTTAGTGTTAGTTGGTACCGTATTGGCAATACCGCCATTACCATTATATGCTGTAGTGGCTGCATATACACCCTGAACGTCATAATTACCTAATCCACTAATGTTACCATTTGATCCATAGCTTACACGTGGTTTCAGGGTTGAAATAACTTTACTGATGGCAGAATTTTTAAAAAAATCTTCCTTTTGCACATTCCATCCGGCAGACATTCCTGGGAAATAACCTATCCTTTGCGCATAGTCCAGCACTGATGTGCCGTCTTCTCTTAATACAAAAGTAAGCAGGTACTTTTGATCGAAATCATAATTTAACCTGGTAAAGGTTGATATGATCCGGTTTTCCTGTACATTGCTTGAGTTACCGCTGCCTGCAGCAAATAAAGTGGAGGCATTAACCGTACTTATCAAATCAGTAGGCGCGCCTGTACCTGAAACAATATTACTAAAAGAGTTATTATCCAAATATTCTGCCCCTACTAAAGCACTTAAATTATGCCTGCCAAATGATTTGGAGTAGTTTAAAGTTACATCATAGATTTGCTCGAAATTCCTGCTATAAGCAGCTGATGCAGGGCGGGCCACAGTTGAATAAGTTGGAGGGGTAGCAAATATATTTGCATAGGTTTGCAGCGCGTTCTGGAACTTTTGATTTTCCGTGGTATTTAAATATCCGGCGCCTGAAAACGTAAACGACAATCCTGTTATTATATCCCATTTTATGGCCGCGTTGGCAACTATCCTGTCAGTTATATAACTCGACTTATTGTTGGCGATAAAATATAAAGGGTTACCATCGCCATTGCCTCCGTTTCCGGGATTTGGTATGGTATGCGCCGCATCAAGCCAGGGGTTAAATGTGGGCCATAGCGATAATGTTCTGTAAAAAGCATTTGGATCATTACCATTGTCATTACCCGACCCAAATACCCCGTATTGCTGCGAAGTTGTAAAAGTAACACCGCTGGTTACTTCAATATTGGGCTTCACTTTATAAGAGCCGTTAAAATTGCCTGAGTAACGGTTATAGTTAGCGCCAACCACAGTACCCGGCTCATTGTAGTAATCAAAACTTGCATAATATTTGCCTTTATCATTTCCGCCCGAAGCGTTGATATAATGATCGACGGTCTGGGTGTTCCTGAATAAAGCACTGGCTACTTCACCACTGTGGTCTTTAAAAATAATTCTATTTCCGGGATTTGCCGGATCATCCATATCCTGCCAGCCTTGTTGTAAAAGGCCTACATTGGCAGGTGTTTCTGCTTGTATATCAAATGTCGCTAAATTTGCAGCATCTGTTAATAAACCGTAACCCCTGGTGCTGTTAATTTGTCCTAATGTCCTGCCATTATTTACACCTCCTAAACGGCCATAGTAAATATAGTCTGCCGCATTTACATACTTATAGCCTTGCCTTTGCTGGTTAAAGCCTGTTGTAAATTTATACGTTAGTTCTGACACACCAGCCTTGCCATGTTTGGTGGTAATTAATATTACACCATTATTAGCCCTTGCACCGTAAATTGCTGTGGATGCAGCATCTTTCAGAATATCTATGGAAGCAATATCTTGCTCGGGAATATCCTGATAGGTCCTTACCACACCATCAACCACTACAAGCGGTCCGCCAGGATTGTTAATGGACGCGCCGCCACGTAATATAATTATAGGGCTTGTTCCGGGAGCACCACTGGAACCTACTACTTGCAGACCTGAAACGGTTCCTTGTAAAGCAGAGGCTACGTTGGCACGCGGAGCTGATGCTAAAACCTGGTTGTCCAGTTTAGCTACCGCGCTGGAAGTGGTTGCCCGCGACTGGGTTCCGTAACCAACAACCAGTACCTCGTTCAAATTCCGGATATCTGATTTAAGTGTTACATCAATCACAGTTTTACCTTTAACCGGTATTTCCTGCGTTTGGTAACCCAAAGCTTTAAAAACCAAAATATCCGAACCTGATGCCTGGATACTGAAAGCTCCGTTCAAATCGGTTTGGGTACCGCTTGTAGTACCCTTAATCAGCACCGATATTCCCGGCACCGATGTTTGATCATCACCTGATATTACCTTGCCGGTAATTTTAAGGGATTGGGCTTGAGTTACAACAGCCAGGAGCAACACCCCTATAACCGTTAACAGTACCCTGATGAAAGTAAATTTCCTTGTCATAATTATTGGTTAATTAATAAGTCTATAATTGCATTATGTATAACATAATACAATTATAAAAAAATAAAGCTATTGCTTCCAAATAAATAACTGTTTATTTTTTAGTTTGATTTACTGGGTGTTACAAGTACACTTTTAAAATTTTCGGTAAAAACTGCCCCTGCATTAATGAAATCAATTAAATGTGTGGCTGAATGATTAAAGAAAAATATTTTTTAATATTTGTGTCATTATTGTCGCATTATGTATAACATTAAACATTTTAAGGATTTAGTTATATTTTTGTGGCCTGCATCAAAAACACTAACTAACTTATAGTAGTGGTTTTGATGCATAAATTATAAACAGTATGAAATCTAAAGAGCTTATAGGAAGTCTTAAAAATGTAGATACCAGTTCGCTGGTTGATAAGGTTGAACAAAACCTTATCGAGCTTTTTATTGAAAAGAACTTCAAAGTTGGTGACTCTATACCCAACGAGCTGGAATTAACCAAAGCTATGGGCGTTAGCCGCACAGTAATACGCGAAGCGTTGCTGCGTTTACGTATGATTGGGCTGATAGATTCAAAAAAACGCAGAGGTTCGATTATAACCAGCCCTGATTTAACCTCTATTCTTCAAAAAAGTATGAACCCACAGATGCTTGATGAAGTCACACTGAAAGAAATATTTGAAATGCGGCTTTCGCTTGAAATTGGCATGGCCGATTTTATTATACAGCGGGTTACCCCAAAAGATATAGCTGAACTGAGACATATTGTAGAAACTGAACCCAAAAAAGCGCAGGCTTTTTTATTTGAAATTGAACAGGAAATAAAATTTCACGGTCGTTTATACGACATCACCGGAAATGAAACACTTAAAAACTTTCAAAAACTACTATTACCTGTGTTTATTTATGTTCATCACAGCGGGCTGCTAAAAAAACAAATTGCAATGAAAAAATTTGTTTCGCACAGCGGGCTTGTTGATCTGATAGAAAAGGGATCTGCTGAGCAGTTACGCAATGGTATACGTAACCACCTTGAAAATCATTTTTCCCGCTTGTTTGAATAACCTGTTTATTTCATAAAAACAACCTGATCGTCAGCCAGGTAGTTACTGCCAAAAGGCTTTACAAATACCGCTGTAAACATCCATTTTACCGGTACCTGCCCTTTTGTTGAATTAAAGCTTCCTACCGGTAATTTCACCATTAGCTGGTTCCATCCCATTTTTAATTGTACGGGTATAGGCCGACGGTAATCATACCCCTCGTCTACCAATGGTTTTTCAATATTTCCAACTTGGCCGGCATGGGCCCATACTGGCGGCGCTACAAGTTGATGATTTATCCATATTTCACTTTTCCGGTCGTCCCATGTACGCAGCTGCGGTGTTGATGTAGGAACGGAGCGAGATATGTTATAAAATCCAATCCACATTAAAGAAGTAGTATCCTGGTTACTCCATACCTTGGTATAAGCGTAACAAGTGGTGCTATCCTTAACCTTGTCCAAAACTCCCTCAACAGCAGGATGCCAAAAATGTCTTAATATTAAGGTGCCGCCGGTAACGGTAGTATATATTTTTTCCTTATCTGCATTAAAGTCTGCTTGCTCAGGGGCAAACTTTTTTGCCAGATTTCCCTTATTAGCAAATGGGCCAAAAAGCTTCCATTTAATATTTGCTTGTTGTATATATGTGAACGGGAGGCTGCCAAAACACTGTTTTTGCTGATCTGTTAATCTATTTTCAAACGCCGAAAATGTGGTATCGCCATTCATTATACTGGTATGCCAGCCGGGCTTTCCGCCACCATCCCAACTCCGTTCGGCAAAGGCAAGCATTGCAGGGTAAACGGGGTTCATGGTTAAAATATCTTCTTGTTTAATTACATTACGGTCTGGCCATAAACATAGCGTAGCGCCCAGTAACTGGTTATTGCCAAAATCCGCGTCGCATAATTTTCGGTTAAAAATACTTACTACGCTTTCCAACGGATCCATGTGGTTGATATATAAATTTCTGGAATCAATATATTTCAACTTTGAATCAACAGCTCCGTCTTTCATCCATAATTGACGGATAGTTTGGGCATCCAGATTTCCCCCGGGCGACCATCCAATGGTTTGTTTTCCCAGATCATGGATATATTTTATCATGGCAGGTAAAAACCGGGGATTGGTTATTTTTACTTCATCGCCACCAATATGTAAATAAGGAATATCATAAGTGGAGCAAAACTCTTTGATAATATTTTTAACTATGTGCGTGCCCGAATCGGTTTGCATATTAACGCCAAAAGCTCTTGTAAATGCGGCGCTGTGGCCGGGCATATCAATTTCGGGTATTAGTGTAATATACCTGTCTTTGCAATATTGTATCAACTCTTTTAATTCATCAACAGTATAATAAGCTCCTGCGTTACGTTGCATATTACCAAGCTCCGTTAATTGCGGATATTGCTTTATTTGTAACCGCCAGGCTATATCTTCGGTAAAGTGAAAATGGAAAACATTTAGTTTATACCTGGCCATTATATCTATCTGTTGTTTTAGCAGATCCATCGATTCGAAATTACGGCCAACATCAACCATATAACCACGCCAGCTAAAAGCAGGGTAATCCGTAATATTTACGCCGGGCACCATGCTATTATCACGCATTAACTGAAACAACGTTTGCAGGGCATTAAAACAGCCGTGAGCGGTACTGGCTTCAATTTTAATTGAATTGCTTGTTACGTTTAACCTATATGCTTCCTGCTGGCCGCGGGGCGATATAACTTTATCAAGTCCCAGTATTATTACAGGCGAAAGAGAATCTAAAACGTGGTCTTGTATCTTTACAATCCACCCTCTTGCTGCAAGTTCCTGCTGCAAATAAACAGCCTCTTTTTTTAAACCAAGATCTTTTAAAATGATAGTACGACAGCGGTAAAGCGGGAACAACTGATCATTGTAATTTATTGACTGTGGCTGCGGGAGTAATGAAGGCTTGTTTTGCAGGTCGTACACATAAGGGTAAATTAAATGTTTCCAAAGCATGTAACCAGCGCCCTTTTCATGAAGTCCGTCATTGGTGTAAAGAGTATCCAATTTGCCGTCAGTATTGCAAAAAGATGGGTAAAGATCTATAAAGTTATAGCTATACAATGCTGCACCTTTTTGGAGCAGTACATTAACTTGTTTAATCTGCTCACTTTTATTAACATGATTGGGGAATTTATTAAACGCATTGTTAACGGGTAACAAACTTTGTATGTACAACTTAGTACCCGGCGATTGCTCGTGTATTTTTTTTGTGATCAGGAAAATTTTCTGAACAACGCTATCGGGTTGGTAACCAGCAGCCAGGTCATTAACCCCAATCAACAAAAATATTTTTCCGGGTTTTCTTACAGTAACCTCATCTAAACGGTTTAAAACACCCAGGGTTCCGTCACCACTTATCCCCCTGTTTTTGATGTTGGCATCATTAAATAGTTCATCCCATTCATTACCATTAGTAATGCTGTTCCCTAAAAATATGATATCGCCTTTTGATTGGGGCAATACCCTGAAAAGTGATGACCTTTGCTGATAAAATGTAGAGAACGCTTCATCCTTGTTACCGGTGTTTTTAATTTGTGCTAAGGTGGTATAACTTAATAGCAATAATAAATAGGTTAACTTTTTCATCTTCGGTTATAATTTGTAAAGCACCAAACAAGGTTTACAAAATAAATGAAAAAGTATTATGTTATACATATATAATTAATGAAATTACAACTGCCAGGTACAATGGTCTTGCACCTGTATTATTACCGGCTTTTGCACGAAAAAAGTGAAACTGATGAAACGAACAAACCGTTTTTCAACAGGTGAAACAAAAATTTGTGACCAGGAGGCTATTATAAAATTTTGGATGTAGGCATCATTCAAATTGCAACTCCCAGTGATTTTCGCCGCCATCTACCACACGAAAGATCCTTTTTTCTACGGTCTGTGTACCGTCGGACGAATTGATACGAACTACTTCATGATCATGAAACTCTTCGGTATTGGCTACCATGATAGCGGTCACAGAACGAGGATCGCCGGGTACAGTTAAAGTCTTCATAAAACTATTGGTTTAATGGTTAATGCTAAGATAACAATAAGGATCAAAATATGTTTCTATCGTTTTGGCTGATAATGACAATGCCATTACCAATTATACAGGCTTACGTTAAAATGTATCAATGTTACCCACTTCCGTATAAATAGTGCTGTAAAGATCGCTCTAAATTTGTCCCAACATTTTAAAACTATAACAATGGCAAAAACAATTTTTATAACCGGGGCCTCACGTGGTTTCGGTAAACTATGGGCCGAAGCATTATTGCAAAGAGGCGATAAAGTAGTAGCAACCGCGCGCGACCTAAGCACACTTGACGACCTGGTAAGTAAATACGGCAACAATATTTTACCACTGCAACTGGACGTTAACGACCGTGCCGCAGATATTGCAGCTATCAGCAAAGCAAAAGAGCATTTTGGCAGCATTGATGTACTGATCAACAATGCGGGTTATGGCTTATTTGGTGCGATTGAAGAAACCACTGAAAAAGAAGCCCGCGAACAAATGGAAACCAACTTTTTTGGTTTACTATGGCTTACACAGGCGGCATTACCGGTTATGCGCGAGCAGGGACATGGCCATATCATCCAGATTTCAAGCGTATTGGGTTTGGTTACCTTACCGGTGTTGGGTTTATATAACGCGTCTAAATTTGCGGTAGAGGGTTTAAGCGAAACACTGGCTACCGAAATAAAAGGTTTTGGTATTAATATTACGCTGATTGAGCCTAATGGCTTTGCGACCGACTGGGCTGGCGCTTCTTCTGCGCAGACTACATCAATACCCGAGTATGATGGGGTAAGAGCTGCTTTCCAGGCAGGCTTAGCTGGCGACGATATTTTCGGCATCCCGGAAGCAACAACTGATTCCGTACTCCAATTGATCGACAGCGAAACACCTCCCTTACGTTTATTTTTGGGTAAACATGCGTACCCTTGGGTTAAACAGGTTAATGAGGGCCGTTACGCCGAGTGGGATAGCTGGGCAGAAGTATCTGCAGCAGCACATGGTAAGTAATTAAATGGTATTGTGTTGACATAATCTACGTCGAAATACGGCGTAGATTACTGTAATTTGTATAATCATGCAGCATTTTAAAAATTTAGCCGATATGCACCGCTTCAACGGTTTCCCGCCACCGGAAAATCCGTTGTTTAGTCTTTTCAGGTGTACCCAGACCTGCTCGCTTGGCGAAAGGGAATTTACGTCTGATTTTTATATGATCGGGTTTAAAAAACTCAAATCAGGTACTATTATGTATGGGCGTACCCGGTATGATCATGATAACGGCAGCATGATGTTCATTAAACCCCGGCAAATCATCCAGTTTAACAGTGTAGAGTATGATGAAGATGCCTTCATTCTCTTTATTCATGAGGATTTCCTGAACGGCCACTTTCTGCATACAGAGATCAACAAATACGCTTTCTTTGATTACGAGGCTAACGAGGCATTACATCTCTCACCACAAGAAGAACAAACCATGTGGGACCTTTTTGGTAAAATTGAGACTGAATACCAGGGTAATACAGATGAGTACAGCCGCGATATAATACTGACGCATATTGATTCTATGCTCAAATATTCGCAGCGGTTTTATAAGCGCCAGTTCATCAACCGGGCCGAGTTATCGGGTAAAACCGTGTCCAAATTTAATGAGGTATTGGCTGCTTATTTTAAAAATGGGTTATTGCTTACACAAGGTCTGCCTACGGTAAGCGCGTTGGCAGCGAAGCTCAACCTATCGCCGCGTTACCTGAGCGATCTGCTGAAACAGGAAACCGGCAAAACCGCCATAGACCTGATACATATCTACCTTGTAAGTGAGGCCAAGAATCGCCTTATAGGCGACGATCAAAGCGTTTCTGAAATAGCCTACGAACTGGGGTTTGAAAACTTGCCCTATTTTTCAAGGCTCTTTAAAAAGGAAACCGGCATTAGCCCTAACCAATTTAAGAAGCAATTGGTAAACTAAACCAACCGCCTTATTTTATAATTTTCTTGGCTATTAGACAAAACAGCCTACGCACATCTACACAACTAAAAAAATATCTATCCGTTAAGTACTTTTACCTTCTTCCGGTAGATTCTTCTTATTAATTTAGCGGCAACATATCATAAACAAAACAACCCTGTTGGTCTGGTTTTAGCTTATCTACTGTGTTTCTACCTATTAATAGCATAGCATTACTTATTTTTTAAAATGAAATTCCATCTATTATCTTTAACATTCATCTTGTTAGTAACAATTACCGGTTATGCCCAAATCGCTAGCAACAATGCCCCGGTAGTTAAACAATGGCCCCTATTAATTAAAACAGATGCAGCACTTGGCATTTCTGCCAAAACACGTATTCGGTTAAAAAAGACTACCAATGCGCCACTAAATATTGCCCTGTTTGCTGTTGATAAACGTACTGTTGAAGATGCCGGCAACTCTGATGTTATCATTATCATCTCTGTCGACCAAACGACAGGGAAAATAAAGATGGCATCCATTATGCGCGATACTTACGTTAAAATTGATGGTAAGGGCCTGGATAAGATCAATGACGCCTATGCTACGGGCGGGCCGCAGTTAGCCATAAAGACCATTAACCAGAATTTCGACATGGACATAAAAGACTACATGAATGTCGATTTTTACAGCGCCGCAAAAATAGTTGATGCGCTTGGCGGGGTACAGGTAAATGTTAAACCTGCCGAAATTCAATATTTAAATAAATATTTAGACGAACTGGCCATCTATGATAAAGTGCCGCCGATACATTTACAGGAACCCGGCCTGCAAAAACTAACCGGAAAACAGGCCGTGGCTTATACCAGAATCCGTTATGTAGGTAATGGAGATCAGGAACGTACCGAAAGACAAAGAACGGTATTGATCGCACTTTTTGATCAGCTAAAAGCAGCCGGGCAAGATGCCTATCCGGTATTTTCAAAAGTGATACTGCCTAATATCGAGACCAGCATGTCAAACATGGAAATGCTGACTTTTGCCGGCGGGATCTTTTATTCAAAAAGTAAGACCATCCAACAATCTCGCTTCCCGTTAGACGAACAGGCCCATGGCAAAAGGATAAACAATATCTGGTACCTGGTAACAGATTTACTTGCCACTACTGCTTCTTTACACCAGTTTATTTATGGGAATGGTGCTGTAAGTAAGAAATAATAATACGATAGAGTTCCATTACTAATCCTGGATTTCAACTATCATTCCCCCTTTTGAAACACCTCCGGATATTTCCTGATAAAATAGACCGGTGTACAGCTCCAGGCATGGCAATAGCTATTTACCGGGAAGAAGTGGTAAGGCGATAAAAACTCGTTGTTGGGGTCATACACCTCCCAAAAGGTATCGGCACCTTTTTTAACCATGCCGCCCCAGTAATTAGTGATAACTTCTTTTGCCCGGGTATCCATACCAGCCGTTATGAGCGCCTGCACATAATAATGATAAAGGTAGGGCGCGCCGGGATAAACGGCACCGTTGGTTTGGGCTACCGTACTCAATGCTTTCTGGCTTTCTGCCTTAGCGGTCACACCCGCAATCACCATCCAGATCTGCGAGGCGTAGGAGATCTGTTTAGTGGTACCACTTTCAAATAGGCCCGTTTGTTTATTATACAATTCTTTACGCGCCGCAGCAGTCATCTTTTTGATCAGCGCGGGTACGTCCTTTAGTTCATCTTCTTTATTTAAGGTCTTTGCCAGTTCGTAAGTTTGTTTTAGGGCGTAGATGGCTAAACCTTGTAACGCGGCCTGTTTATCCAGCCCGTCCTTCCAATCAAAGAACACCCACCACTCTTTATTAGCTTTGGCGTAGTTCATCATGCCATCCGGCTGGACATAGGTATTGATGATATCCAGTTGCTTTTTAGCCACTGGCCATAGGTCGGTAGCGGTCTGGCGGTCATTAGTGGCGCTTAAATATTCTTTCAGGGCTACATTATACAACAAAGCATAGTCCATTAAGAACGTACCTGCCTGCGGGTGAGGTGTCGGGGTCTCGAAAACCGTACCATGCAAATAACCATTAGTATGGCTAAAGCCTGCCAGCAGGTATAAGCATCTTTTTGTTAATTCATGATCTTTGAAAGAGTAACTGTTAGCCAGCGATTCCAAATACAGGTCACCTATCCAAAGCCTACGGTCCCTTTTGGGGCCATCCTCGTAAACGGTCTGCATACATTCTTTCAATGTACTTAGGCCGACCTTATCTATATCCTTAAATAGTTGCGGCGTTGCTACAGCCAGTGGGGCCGGCTGGGTTACAACAGACGTAACTGCCTTACAAGTTATGCCGGACATCCTGAAATCTAAACTCCCTGAACTGCCTATTATCTCCACTTTCACATACCTGAAAGATAAACGCCTCGCAATGGTAGTGGTCGACGGGACATCCATCACATCAACCACCTCATCCTGTAGCCAGGCGCGGCTCAATCCACCCTTGTACGGGTCGAACGGAGTAGCCAATTCTGAAGGCACTTCGCCAAATGTTAGTTTTAGTCGCGTTGGCGCATCTGCGGTGCCAGTTATGGTAGCCAGGTCGAAAGATACATAGCCGGTTATATGTTCACCAAAGTCGATAATTACTCCGTTTTGTTTTTTAAGCGATTTGTTGTAAAACGCAGCTATCGGTTCGGTGGCTACAGCTTTCCAACCCTGGAATGCTCCTTTATCGGCCACTAAATTTACCACATTGACAGGGTGTTTGATGATTTCTGTTAATTGAGGTTTTGACTGCTCGGCTTTAGTCAACCAACTTTGTCTCTGGGCAGAATATGGATCTTGCGCATGCGCTGCACAACTTAAACAAGCCAACAGAATAATGGTTAACGTACGGTGGATCGATTTCATAAAGCGCATGGGTAAGACAGGTTATATCCCCGAATGTATGAATTTGTTTTGGTAGCATAAAAACCTGTGGATGATATAATTCTAAAGAACAGTGCTTTTGTGTATCCTGTAATTTAGTATCTTTCCTGCAATGTTTAGCAAAGCCATATCTATCTCTTTGTTTATTGTAACGCTGTGTTGCAATGCAACATTTGCCCAATCGCGGTTGCAACAGTTTGACGACCGCATTATGATCGATCTGCAAAACCAACGTACGCCACAACAAACCGGTATAATGCTGTTTTTATCCAACTATTACCGTTATGGCGATATCGGTATCCCGGCAGGCCTGTTGGTTGCCGGCGCGATCAATAACGACAAAGGGATGCGTGAAAACGCGGCCTTTGTTGCCAGCAGTACCGCCTTATCATACGGTGTTACCCTATTACTCAAGCATATCGTTAAACGCCCTCGGCCGTTTATTCAAAATATTAATATAGTTCCGGTTTACAGGGCGGGTAGTACATCGTTCCCGTCAGGGCATACGTCAACAACTATTGCCACGGCCACAGCTTTGTCTATCGCCTATCCAAAGTGGTATGTTATCGCGCCAGCGTTCTTATGGGCCGGGGCTACAAGCTATTCGCGGATGTACCTGGGGGTTCATTATCCTACTGATGTCGCGGCGGGGGCATTGATAGGTGCAGGATCGGCGGTGTCCATGTCATTTTTAAAGGGGAAATAAGCCCGGCTCCCTCTAAATCTCCTCCGACAGGGGAGACTTTTTAATATCGTTTGCGAAAATTACGTTGACAAGACGTCCAATTATCGCATAGCGCTGTTTTTTTAATAAATTTGTATTAACCGTAAATATCCTATGTACCCGCAATTGTTAGACAAACCCTTCAGCTTACAACTTTCCTTTCATAAAATAATTGAAGGGTTGGAAGAAACCGCGGCAACGGATACAGGATGGAAAGGGATACGGGCCAAGTCGCTCATTCAGCGTGTTGCCGAACATCCGGAGTTGAGAAATGGTATCACCAACGAAGAACAGGTCGCAGATAATGCAGACCTGATCTCAGATCTGCTGTCTGATCTTTTCCCGGAAATACTAAGTTTAAACGAAATAAAGGCGGTAAGTTTCCCTTATCAGCCATTAATATTTAATCATTCAAAACGATTTAAAAATATATTAAAAGCCGCAGGTCCGGCTTTCGAGATCAATAT
Source organism: Bacteroidota bacterium (assembly GCA_040388175.1). Taxonomy (GTDB): domain Bacteria; phylum Bacteroidota; class Bacteroidia; order Sphingobacteriales; family Sphingobacteriaceae; genus Mucilaginibacter. The sequence goes on from JAZKCG010000106.1 coordinate 30,346, forward strand.
CCGCGATCTTGACGACTTGCAGCTTTATGTATTAAGCTGCTGTATCTTATTGAACCGTTTGTACGGCACCATGCTCGATTTCAGTAAGCCCATGTTTTATGACATCCCTACTGCAAATGGGGTCATCAAACATTATCGCATTTTATATAACGCTGATTTTTTAGAGTTATATCCTACTGCAAACGCACCCCTATTAACGCAAGCCAATATTGATGAGTTGATGGACAACTATGGCAATATTGACTTGTGGAAGGAAAAGATCCCGCCTAACAGCTATATCCTTAAAGGATTTGGGCTGATGACGCTGGTGGATGTAACGGTAGAGAACGCGCTTTCTATTTTAAAAAGCAATTTACTGGGTAATTATTCGGCGCCTGATGTTAAGGCCAGCCTGATCTCTATTTTCAGGTCGATGTATGGTATACCCGATATGCGAATGGGTTTTACCTTGTTCGATCAAAATGAGGGTAAATTTATCCATTCAAGATTTGGGCCAGATATTCAAAGTTTTTTGCTACCCTACCAGGAGGCCCACGAAAGCGAAAATATACTTTGCGGCGATTCTTACCAATGTGTTATTAAAGAGCATAGTTATTTCGCGGTATCTAATGTAGATACCTATATTAAGCAAAACCCCGGCAATTCGTTGGGGCAGCATTTTAAGGACCAGGGTGTGCAAAGTTTTATATTGGCACCGGTTATAAAAGACGGTGTTTTGTTGGGGGTGTTTGAATTGGCGTCGCCCCGTATAAGAGAATTAAACAGTGTTACTGCCAATAAGTTAGAAATTGTGATGCCTTTCCTGGTCGATACTATTGACCGCAAGATCCATGACATACAAAACAGGGTGCAGGCCGTTATACAGGAACACTACACCACCTTGCATCCAAGCGTTTATTGGAAATTTAGGCGCGAAGCGCAAAACTATATCGAGAATACCAATGGCGGGTTAGCCTACGCGCTAAAAGAAATCAAGTTTAAAGATGTTTATCCGTTGTACGGGCAAGTAGATATCAGCGAATCGTCTGTTACAAGGAACCTGAGTGTGAGCACAGATCTCAGCAGTCAGCTTAACGAGCTTATATTAATATTAGAAGAGCTTGACAAAGCCGATGGCAAGATAATAGTTCAACAACTATTGTTTGACCTTAAAACCTTTGCGGCCGAGCTCGCCGTCAGCATCAGGGCAGATACGGAACAGTTTATTCAGCATTATGTTGAAGAAAAGGTCCATCCGATACTGTTAGCAACAACCCATAGTAAAACGCTTAAAGCAAAAATTGAAAATTACTTTAAGCAAACCGACGAACTTACCGGCGATTTCCATAGCAACAGGCGTAATTACGATAAAACATTATCGCTAATTAACCAGAAGCTGGCCACTATACTGGATAACCGGCAAGCAGAGATACAGGAGTTTTACCCTCATTATTTTGAGCGGTTTAAAACTGATGGTGTTGAGCATAATATGTATATAGGTGCCACCATTTCGCCGGATACTGCGTTTACGCCACAGGACCTTCACCGTTTACGCCTATGGCAATTAAGGGTGATAGCCGAGATGGAAGTTGAGCAATACGATCTGAAAAAATTGCTACCCTATAAATTAGGTGTTACTTCCTTGATATTGGTTTTTAGCACCCCTATAGCTATACGTTTCAGAATGGATGAGAAACATTTTGATGTAGATGGGGCCTATAATATCCGATACGAAGTGATCAAAAAACGTATTGATAAAGCACATATCAATGGCACTAATGAGCGGATCACCAGGCAAGGCAAAATAACCATCATCTACTCAAAAGCAGAAGAAGAGGCAGAATATCTTAACTATATAACCATCCTGCAAAACGCGGGCGTACTGGCCAATGATGTTGAACATTTTGAGGTGGAAGAACTACAGGGGGTATCCGGCTTAAAAGCATTGCGCGTTGGGTTAATTCATAAACAAAACCTGCTGGCGCAACGTTCTGCATCGTACGATCCGCTCTATGAGCAATTAACTTAAAACCTAAATCCTGCGGATATATAAGGGTATGCGCCTTCTTTCGAAAAGCCCACTACACCCTGTATCAATATCAATTGCGCCGGTATAAAATAGAAGCCCCCGCCGTAGCCATTATGCCACTCGTCGGACTTTTCGCCCGGTGTCCATACACGGCCGACATCATCAAAGCCAACCAGGCCTAACGTACCCGGCAATAGGTATGATGCAAAATCAAATAATTTTAACCTCACCTCAAAATTATTATAGGCGATGGTTTTACCTGTAAAACGCCAGTCGTAAAAACCGCGGAGGTTTTGGTTGCCACCCAATTTTAGTTGCTGATAATAAGCAGCATTGCCTAATGTTGTACCCCCGCCGATACGGTTGGCAATAACCAATACCGAATCTTTATCCGGATTTATTAAAAAACTAAATTCAGAAAGTACCTGGCCATAGTTGTTGGCGTTCGAGCTGATTGCCTTCATGGCGGTAAAGTTGGTATTCCAATAAATACCTTTATGCGGTACCGTACTTTTATCGCGGGTATCCACACTAAATCCTGTTACTAAACCCACTAATCCTTGTCCGCCAAAAACATTCTCATTCGGGTGTTGGGCATCATAATCATTTAACAAGCGGTTATGGTTGCCGTCTCTATCGCCGTTATAATATTGCCCGGCTACACCGGCAGTTACAACCCACTTATTATAAGTATGTTTCAGCCTTATATCGGCATTAATATAATTATAAACGTTACGATAGTAATGGATCTTTTTCGTGCCCTCATTTTCAAAAGTGGTATTGTTACCTATGCCAAAAAAGTTACTTGTATAGTTAGGCCCTTTATTAAGCACATTGACTACCAAGTCATTTTTGCCTATTACTTGTTTAAAGTCGCCGTTATAGCGCAGTAGTAAAGAGCTTACCCCAAAGCCATAACTCACCATTAATCCCTGCCTGAAAGCATAAGGATCTTTACCAAAGCCTTGTTTCTGGTAAATAAAATCACCAATCAGCTGGAAGCCATAATCTTTATTATAACTGGCCAAAAGCAATGGCTCTAAAAAGTCATATTTATACCCCAACCGGTGAAAATTGGTCAATGAGGTATCGGCAGTAATATTCAAATTTGCCTGGCCCTTTGGCAGCTGATTTTTTTGCCCCGGGATATCATAGATATACCGGTTACCCTTACCTGTTATATTACTATCAACTAAAAATTGATCTTTTTTATCATTACCTATCATTCTTATTTTGATAGGCGAATGTACATCGCCGTGCATAGCGTATACATCCGGGCCACCCATACCGTATAGTCTGATCTCGTTAGTGACTTTTGGATCAAACTCACGTTGGTAGATCACCTGGTTGGGTGTACCGTCTTTTTTTATCTTGTTTATTTTAATGCTGACCTTGCCGCCCGGCAAATTGGTAATATCAAAATTTTCATGCTTTTCTGATGTGCTGACGGTAACCGTTTGCGACAGGAAACGATAATATTTCAAAGCTTGCTCTTTCAACACACCACGTCGGGCTATCAATTTTTGTTCGATGGTTTTGCCGCTTAACTGATAAATATTGGCCGGCATTTTTCTTAGCGCATCGTTTATAACCTGGTCTGTTAGTTTGCTTTGAACATAGGCTATTTGCTCCTCCCAATCCTGCTGGCTTAAACTGTTTAAAAAGTAACGGTCAAAATTACGGGCGTTCAAGTTCCAACGGTTGATAGAACGGATGCGGTCATGAAATTCCTGAAACTTGGCCATCAGTAAATACCTCGATACCAGCCATGGCAACACACCAGTAGAATAATAGTAAACCTGGTCCCTATCGCGCGGTACGGGTTTATACACTATACCGGTATCATTCTTTACACGTTCCCAGCGCCATTGGTCCTCATGCCGGTCCCAATCGCCCAGCAACATATCCAGTAAGCGGGCTCTTAGTACCAGTTTCTGGTCTACCCGGTTATCATTATCGTCCTGTAATTTATCCTGTGCTTTGTCGGTATTATCTGTTTTGCTGGCATCCAGTGGTTCGCGCTCTTCAAATAAAAACACCTGATTAGCATAATCCTTACGGTATTTACCCAGGGCGGGGTCATCAGGCACGTAAACTATCTCTGGGTTGGCATGTGGCACATCAAGCGCGGCAGCCATTGTCGGTACGGTTAATGAAGCAAACGGGTGTTCGTCAGATATCTGGTCCTGTACAATATCTTTTGCAATGGTTTCGCGCAAGTTTGGCGGCAGCACTTTTTCGGGATATTTTTGTATGGTTCTTAATACCCACTCCTGCCCGGTTGGGTCTTGTAAACGCAATGATTTGGTTTGCATACCGCCACCCGGTTGTAATATGGTTAAACCGCCTTTTTCTTTTGCTAAATGAAATATCCTTAACGTTACGGGTGCTGCCCATAGCTTGCGGTAGTTATCGCCAAATAAAAACTGGTGCGTTTTGGTTACGCTATTATAAACCGGCTCAATAGCTATGCTGATACTATCGGCCTTGTTTTGCGAAAAACTCTTTGCCGATGCGCCTACCAAAAAAACTATCAGTAAGTATATGTTTAGCCTCATACGCTTATTTTTTATAGTTGAATTTATAAACCGTACCGGGGGTTATCTTATCACCCTCGTTACTGATGTATAAATTGTTCTGGTTATCAAAAGCTATCCCTTCGGGCTGTATAAACAGCGATGGGTTAATTGGGTATACCGATTTCACCTTAAAAGCCGCATCGGTAACCACCAATATTTTATTAACCGACGATACCACATACCACTCGTTAGTACTTTGGTTCTTAGCAAATGCCGACGGATGAAAAGCTATTTTCTTTACGCCTAATTTCGCCTCAATATCTTTAACATTAATACTGAATTGGCCGGTTTGTTTTACAGACCCGGTTTGCGATAAACTAAAAGCATAGATCGTACTTTTTTTAGCCGTATTGTCTACATCGCAATGTTTGCACAGCGTGTAAAGTTGGTTAGTTTTCTCATCTGCATACAGGCCTTCGTACTCGCCTGATGGTAATACCTCGTTCCATTTTTGCACATTGGCTACCTGGCCGCTGCGCACCTGGTTAAACGGAAAAATAAAGAACACCCCATCGCTCCTTAATAAAACCACCTGGTTGCCCAGTATGGCTATATCCTCGTAATCGCCGGCTTTGCCAAATTTTGAATGACTGATCTGCTTATCGCCTAATTTGAAATAAAATATCTTTCCCTCTTCATCCTGCTCTGCATAAATAGAATCGGGTTTTCCCTGATGAAAAGCTATACCTGAAATTTCCTGTAAACTTTCGGGCATAAAATATTTGACAGGAGCATTCAGGTCATATCCCGGCGGACTGCTATAAGTCTTCTTTTCAATACAAGACAAGCTGGTTATCATTACCGAAAACACAAACAATACCACCAGTTTAATATTTACTTTTTTCATGCTTTCTTACTTAAATATTGATATACGGCCAACTGCGATTGTATTGCAGGCTGACTTATTTGAATGTGTCCGTTCTCCAGATTATCATCCAGCATAACGGCTTGTACGTTATCCTGAAGTTGAAGGTTAATAATATTGGTTACAGTAGCTTTTACCTGCTCGTCATACACCGGGAAACAAACTTCAATACGTCGGTATACATTACGGTTCATCCAATCGGCCGATCCCATGTAAACTTCCGGCTCACCATTGTTATGGAATATAAACACACGCCCATGCTCCAAGTTTCGGTCGACAATTCTTTTTATGGTGATGTTATCGCTCATCCCTTTTACACCCGGTATTAAACAACAGATACTGCGTACAATTAACGAAACCGTTACCCCTGCCCGCGATGCTTCATACAATTTGCTGATCAGCGTATGTTCTTCGAGATTATTGAGTTTGATGATAATAGACGCAGGCAATCCTTTTTTAATATTACTGATCTCGCGATCTATCAAATCAAGGAAACGCTCACGCAAATTAAACTGCGCTACCAGCAAATGTTCAAACTTTATCAGATCAGGCGACTTCGGTTTTTCTCGTTTAGCCAGGAAAACGAACAGCAATTCAACCTCGCGTAAAATGGCTTTATTGGCCGTCATTAAAATATGATCGGTATAGAAAGCAGCGGTATTTTCGTTGAAATTACCGGTAGCCAACAGGCCGTAATATTTTACCCGGTTGTTCACCTTCCTTTTTACCAGCGCTACCTTAGCATGCACCTTTAAGGCGGTTACGCTGTAAATAATAGTGGCCCCGGCCGCTTTTAAACGGTTAGCCCATTTAATGTTATTAGCCTCATCAAACCGGGCCTTTAACTCCACCATTACGGTTACCTTTTTCCCTGCCGATGCCGCGTTCATCAACGCATTGGCAATGCGTGAGTCGCGTGCTACACGGTAAAGCGTTATATAGATCTCTTGGACAGACTCGTCCAAAGCGGCCGTATTGAAAAACCTTAAAATGGTATCGTAAGATTGATACGGGGTGTTAACCAGCAGGTCCTTTTCTTCTATCTGCTCAAAAATGGATACATCAGCATTAAGGCGGTTATGTATAGCGGGCCATTTATCATATTTTAAGGCAGATAAATTAACCGGAAACCCAAACAGGTCCTTCAGGTTATGATAGTTCCCACCTTCTACCAAACTGGAAGCCTCAATACTCCAGCTATCGCTAACCAATTGTAGTATCCGGAGCGGTATACCCGGTTGATGCAAAAAACGGGTGGCTATACCCAGGTCCCTTTTTAATAATTGATCTTCTATTTGCTCTGACAGATCACCTGAGTATTCATCTTTCAGATCAAGTTCCGCGTCTCGCGTGATCTTGAACGAATAACACCCCTTTACGTTATGACCGGTAAATACCTTATCCAGGTTATACCGGATAATATCGTCCAGGAAAATTATGTGCGTCGTACCGGCATCATCAATCTTATAAAACCGCGGCAATTCGTCAGACGGGATATTTAATATGGTGATCTTTTCCTTGCCATCGCCATCATTCAAAATAATCAGGAAATACAATTCATTATTTTCCGGAAAGAATTTCTTTTTTGCAGATAGTTCGATAGGCTGTAAAAAAGCCATCACCTGGCTAAAAAAGTAGTCGTTTAGCTGATCGATCAATTTAACAGGCAAGGGCGCGTTAAGTAGCAGGTGTATATTTTCCTGCTTTAAACCGGGTACTATTTTATCATTAAGTATTTGACCAAATTGCTGTTGCTGCTGCATGATGAGGCGCTGCGCTTTTAGCAATGGGTCATCAATAACACCTGCATCAGTTGTTAATTTACCCAACTTATCCATAGCTTGTAGAACCGGCATCCTTACACGGTAAAACTCGTCCAGGTTAGATGAAAAAATGGCCATGAAGTTTACCCTTTCCATTAGCGGAATATCATCCTGAGCCGAGAGCTGCAAAATGCGACCGTTAAATGTAAGCCAGCTAAGATCTCTGTCGAAAAAGCTATCAGCCATATTAGTGTTTAGCTAACGGTCCGCTATCATGGAAAGCAGATGACACTATAAAAGCAGCCACCGCAATGATCAGCCCGAACATAAAAATGTTATAGGCTATCCTTAACAACCGGTATTTACGACCCAATACAACACCTTGCGAATACACGTCTTTTATTAAAGTACCGTATAGAAACTCACGATCGTCCATTACTTTCAGCATACCGTTGGTATATTCCTGTAGGCCCATCTTGTAAAAGTTACCAAAGAATAAAAGGTTCACTTTTTTATCGTCGATATCTTTTGGAGTAAAGGTGCCCTCTGGTATAGACGGCCGTGTAGCCAGGATAGAAAATATCATGGACAATAAACTAACTGTAAGCAAAATAAAACTTGGGATAGCAAGGAAACCATTTTCTTCCAGCTTACGCAATACCAAACTGATGATGGCCGATAAGATGATAGAGTTTACCGTGATCAGGATATGTGCCTTATTATCGGCCATATCACTCAGCCGTTGGTTATTGCCTGATGTTATCCTGAACATGGTTTCGATACCTTTTTCGGGCCGGTCCTTTTTCTTTTTTTCTTCCTTTTGGGTTGTGCTGTCTTTTTCCTTTACAATCTGTACCTGTCCGGTAGTATTTATTTCTGAAGGTTTTTCTTTGATGACCTCTTCCTGTTTATTTTTTAATTTTTTCAGATTCTTCTCCTGTTTATCCTGCAATAATAATCGCGCATAATCTGTAAAATATTGATGAGCTTCCAGCAGTTCTATATTTTTCTGGCGCCAGGCCTGCTTATCTATTTCTATGTGTTTTACCCGTTCTATTTCTTTACGCAGTTCTTTATTCTTGTCGGCAAAATCGTCAGTACCTAAATGAAACAGATCGGCATCGCAAACAATTTCCTGTAATTGGCCGGTTGGCTTTTGGGGCATTTTGGTGGCCATGATACAACCATCTATCTTCTTTATTACAGCATCGCTAACCTTTAATGGCTTTAAAAAATCAGCAGCCAACTGGGCTGCGGCAGCTTCATGATTGGCTTTATCTGTAAAATAACCAATATCATGAAACCAGGCAGCAGTAACCACTACAAAAAAATCCTCGTCATTTAACTGGTAATGGTTGGCAATTTGGGTAGCCGCGCTTACAACTGCCTGGGTATGCTTAACATCATGATAGAGCAAATCAGGCTCATGATGCACATCAAAATAGTTGAGCACGTATTGCTTTACGTTTTCTAATAATTGCTGAAATTCCATTTAACTGTTTTTAAGGATAGCTTTATCCAAATTTACAGTTAAAATCTATATATGTTTATATAGCAGGTAAATTCTGTATACAGGACACTAAAACCCGGATATCTTCTTTAAAAACAATTCTTTTCGGCGGGTAGAAACTTCCAGGTTAGTATTATCGGAAAGTGTTACCGTGCCGCCCTTACCCTTATGATAGGTTTTTATATAGCTAAGGTTAATTAAGTGCGAGCTATGAATCCTGAAAAAATTATAATCGGTTAGCAACTCTTCAAATTCTTTGAGCGTTTTTGCAACCATTATTTTTTGCTGATCTTTTAAATAAATGGTAGTATAGTTTACGTCCGACTCGCAGCGGATGATCTGATCTATCTCTAAAAATAACAGCTTGTTGCCGGATGGTACAACTATCTTTTTTGACTGCTGGCCCTGATTATTCAGGTTTTGAAAAAGCACTTCGAATTTATGGTTCAGATCCTTTTTACTTAATATGGTATTTAGCCGTGCTACGGCTGTCAATAACTCGTCGGCATCGATAGGTTTCAGTAAATAATCCACCGCGCTAAATTTAAAGGCTTGCAGGGCATATTTTTCATGAGCGGTAGTAAATATCACCTCAAAATTCACACTGGGTAATCGTTTCAACAACTCCATACCCGTGGTTTCATTCAGCTCTACATCTAAGAACAGCAAGTCGGGTTTTAGTGTATGGATATTCTTAACAGCATCGTCGGCATTGTTATATACGGCAACAACCTGTATGCTTTGGCTGCAATACTTGCTTAAGAGATCACTTAACCTAAGGATACAGTGTTCTTCGTCATCTACAATAATTGCTCTGTGCATATACTTAAAGCTAAAATTTTAATTGATATGGAATAGTGATCACTGCTGTTGTCCCTTCGCCGGCATCTATGATCTGTACGCCGGCATTGGTTTGCTTAACCTCATTAATAACATTAATACGTGCTTGTATCACCTTTAACCCCATCGAGTTCTTTTTCGGCCGTTTTTCCTGTATGTGACCCGACTTTTCCCGACCTATCCCGTTATCTGCAATGGTAAATATCAGCATTTCATCCTGTTCGTGTATGGTCACTTCAATTTTACCATCGCCTTTTTTTGGCGATATGCCGTGCCAAATACTGTTCTCGATAAATGGCTGTAACAACATAGGTGGCACCAGCGTATTCTCCTGGTCTATATCGTCATCAATTTTTATTTCATAGCTAAATTTATTATCCATCCGCAAAGCTTCCAGTTGCATGTATAATTCGAGCGTCATCAGGTCATCGACCAGACTTATTTCTTCGTATTCAGAGTTTTCTAGTATCAGGCGCATTAAACGGGCAAACTTGCTTAGGTATAGGTCGGCGGTGTCCTTATCATGTTTGCTGATATAATTGCCGATAGAGTTAAGCGAATTAAAAATAAAATGCGGATTAAGCTGTAACCGTAAAGCTTTCATTTCTGTATCGGCGATGCGTGCCCGCAAGTCGGCCTCAATTTGTTTTTCCAACGCGTCTTTACGGCGTTTATAAAAAACAAATACTACCCATGCTGCTGCCATTAAAATTAAACCGATACCAATTAAAGCATTGCGTATAAATTTTTGCCGCGAGATCTCCAACATAGCTAACGCCTGCTTACGGTCGTTAATGATCTTTAACGCCGACTCCTTTTTATCATACGCATACTGGATGGTAAGCCGACTGATCTCCTGTTTCTTTTTATCATTGCTGATACTGTCCCTTAACTTGAAATAGGTGCGATAGCTTGTCAATGCCTGTTTATAGTTATTCTTTAATTCATAAATGTTGCTTAGACTTTTCCATTGGTCGGCTTCATTATTCAGATCTTTGGTTTGTTGGGCTAATGCCACGGCTCTTAACTGTAGTTTTAACGCGGTGCTTAACCTGTTAGCGGGTCTCACCCCCGCTCTTACCAGTTCCTGTTCAGGCAGGTCTACATACAGGTTAGCCAAATGGCCCAACGCGATAGAAAGGTTATTCTTTGCCCCTAAAGAATCATAAAGGGCAATGGCTTGACCCAGCGTATCCATCGCAGGCCGGTATTGCCTCAGTTTGAAATAAGAAACCCCAATATCCATCAGGTCGTTAGCCATACCCTTCCTGCTTTTAATGATGTGGTTAATAGCCAACGCTCTTTGATTATAGGCTATGGTTTGTTTATAGTTACCCATTTCCAGGTAAAAGCCGCCAACATTGTTAAGTGCTGCGGCTACAAGGAGTTTATTATCGGCCTTTTCCAGGATCGGCAGGCATTTTAAGGTGTACATAATAGCCTCGGGATATTTTTTAAGACCATAATAAATCATACCGATGTTACCCAGGGTTTTGGCTATCCCCGGGCTGTAATTCATTTCTTCATAAAGCTTTAGCTGCCTGAAATAATATTTCATAGCCAATGTATAATCTGCCAAATAAGACAGGTTAAGCCCTGAATTATTAAAACAATCGGCCAATAACAATTTATTACTTGTGGCTGCTGCTATGTCTTCAGCAATTTTTGAGATCTCAAACGCTTTGCTGTAATTTCCGACGGCGTAATAATTCTTGCTTTTGTATAAATAACCAAGCGCGGTATGCGGTTTGTCTTTTAGACGGGTGTATTTATTAATAGCGGTATCTAATTGCGGGATAGCATTTTTATAGTCATTTACCACGGTATAGATATAGCCTATGTTTAGGTAAGCTTTGGCTAATTGCGACTGAGCATTCAGTTTTTTTGCCAGTATCATGGCTTTATTGGCATAAATTAAACCATCGGTAGCATTAGCCATTGGGTATGACCGGCTTATTTTGTTAAGCAGATTTAACCTAACGGTGTCTTGCTGTGGGTGTTTGTCTAATAATGCAGTAAGTGAATCCGTTTTATTTACCTGTCCAAAGGTCATACCAGGCAGCAATAATATTCCCAAAAGCAACCCAAAAGATAGCTTGCGGTATAGGTGATCAGGAAGCAACAAACTGCAAATTGGCATCGGATAAATTTAACAGCAAAAAAATACTAATAATTAGCAATAAAACGCTGGTTTTTAAGCAAATAATAAATAAAGTCGCGCAATAAATAAATGGTGATTGTACCCGTTTGTCTTTCGGCTTAATTTTAATGAGTAATACAGTACGGTCAGAAAATAATCTAATCAAACACTCCTTACATAATTGATTAACCATGAAAACAATTGATATCCACGGCAGGCAGTACACCGTTTATAATGCAACAGGCAAAGTAGAAGAATCGGGCAAAAACCTGGAAACAAGGGTGCATGGCGGCGGCGGTGGTGGCTATAACTACCGTGGCACCGGCGGCTCTGCACCTGTTTCCATATCGTCTACCACGGTGGTGCACGACCAGATCTTTCTGACAGACAAAAACGGTGTCGAACATTCTTTTCAATTGCAGGATTTTGATGTAGCTTGTCGCGCGGGTAATGAGATATCTGTAATGTGGGCGGTAAAAAAAGGTAAGGCAAAAGGCGATTATATAGCCGTTCTTAACCACTCAACCCGGCAAGATTATTATAACAAAAAAGCTTTAAAGAATATGTTCCGCTTTAATATCTGGTTCTTCTTGGGTGGCGGCTTTGCATTGGCCTTTCTTATGGATCATAGTATGGGAGCCGGTATTTTCGGGGTTCTGCTGGGCTTGTTGGCCTGGGCATTGATCTGGGACTTCCCCAAATTAAACCAATTTAAAACCGAACCGGCAAAATACCTGGTTGACTAAACCGAACCTCCATGAAAAAGCAATACATAATAGGGTTATTGGCTATACTGTTTTTCATGCCGATGCTTAGCATCGCGCAGCAAAAACCCACCAAGACATCAGCTGATATGAAAAAGACAGAGGATGCGATAAAAGCTATCGGATCCCTGTTTAAGAAAAAGAATGCACCTGCACAACCGGGAACACCACAGGGGAACACACCCGTATCAACCGGCTCTGACGGTACCATGCTACCTTTGGATAGCAAAATATTTCAATACCCCGGCGGGGGCTTTTTATTTGCCGAAAACCAAAGCGCTATTGTTTTATTAAATGGTCTGCTGTACGGTTGGGGCGATAACAGCTATGGACAATCAGGCAACGGCAAATCAAACAAGACATATCTACCGGGGCAGATAACTACCGACAACGACTGGGCATTTTTAAGCTCGGGACCTTATTATAACCTGGCTATAAAAACAGATGGATCGCTTTGGGCCTGGGGATGGGGCAATGCGGGAGAGCTGGGTTTGGGTAATAATTACCGGGTAGAATACCCTATGCGAATAGGCCGCGATACTAACTGGGTAAGTGTATCTGCCGCCGATGGTATCGCGGCAGCTATTAAATCAAATGGCACTTTATGGGTCTGGGGCAATAATGTGGATGAAAAGTTAGGGATAGGCCCGACGCTAAACAGCAGGGCCATTATACCTACACAGTTGGGCAAAGCTAATGACTGGGCTAAAGCCGTAGCCGGCGATGGCTACATTCTCGCACTTAAAAAAGACAATTCTTTATGGGCATGGGGACAAAATTCGCGCGGGGCATTGGGTGCAAAAACCATTTACACGGTACAACAGGCTCCTATCCGTATAGGAATTGATAACGACTGGGCGAAAATATTTGCGGGCACCCGCGGCTATGGTAGTTTCGCCATTAAGGCCAACGGTACGCTTTGGGCCTGGGGCTTTAACCGCGACGGGCAATTAGGTATTGGTAAAACCGCCGAAAGCTATGTACCGTCACAAGTTGGGGTAGACCGCGACTGGCTAACCATTGCTAACCAGTCGGTATATACTTTAGGTATAAAGACCGATGGCTCTGTATGGGAATGGGGTAAAGGCAAACTGGCCCCACAGCGGTTAAATGTATCGGGCAAGTATGTTGCCGCTGCTGTTGGTTTTAGCTTTTCTATGTTGATGAAAAGCGATGGTACTTTATGGTCGCGTGGTAATAATTATGACGGGGCGCTGGGTTATGTGAACGACCAATATTTTAATACAGACAAGTTTGTGCAGATCCGCGAGTTTCCGGCGCCCGTTATCACTACCAAACCAAAGGCCGTGTTGTCAAGTGTGTTGAATGAAGACGCGGCACTATTGTTCAAACAAAATAAAAGCAAGCTATCTATCTTAGATAAAAACAAGGCAGCAACATTGATCGGCTTTAAATTATCCAAAGATAAAAAGCAATTTATAATGGATGCCCAAAGCGCCGATTACCCTTTTGATGTTTTTGTTTATCCTACCGACATTAATAAAGACGGTATCGAGGAGCTGTTTGTACTGTACGGCAATACATTTACCTCAGGTAATACCGGATCAAACATTATGCTGCTACAAAAAGACAGTTATGGCGACTGGCACAAATACCTCGATTTCCAGGGCACAATACCATGGGCATTACCAACCGGAAACTTAAGTTACCCCGACCTGGTGATCGGCGGGCCAGGCTTTCAGTTCCCGGTTTACCGGTGGAACGGCAAGGATTATGTAATGGCGTGCAAGATAAGCGATACAGAACTAACTAGATCAAAAGCGGTTAGCGTCGAAATCTTGAGCAAGAACCTGTACAAAATAAAATAAGCATCTCCTGTTTTAAGAAGATACCACTGCATCACAATAATTCGGCGCAGAAGTATCCTTTACCGGTTATTAATTTGATGATGGTATTGGTTTCTAATCTATAAGAGATTATCCGCAATACACAATCCTCATCTTCCTGGTCTATATTCCAGTCTTCTACCTCTTCGCGTTTATTGAATATAAATTGCACCTTCCGCTTATCTTTTTCTGTGCGGATATTGGTTTTAAACAGATGGATGTGATCAAAACTATTCATGGCATTAAATTATATACCTAATGACTATCGGGATGCCCCAAATTGGACATCACCCCTGCTTTTTTTAATAACTAATTTCGACAGTTGCCTTATAACTGGTTTTATCGAACAAGTTGTTCACCATATAATGTGCTACATCCGCTCTCGAAATTTTCAGACAGTTTTTCAGAAAATGCCCTACCGCTAAACGATATTGCCTGGTAATCGGCCCATCTGTAAGCCTTGGCGGGCGCATTATCGTCCAGTTGATATCGCTTGCTTTTACCAGGTCCTCCATTATCCGCAGGTCATGGTACATATTTTTCAATAGTTTCTGCAAAATGTATTTGGCAACAAAACGCACATAAAATGGCAATACCGGGCTAATATCTAATGCCGATGCGGAGATAAAAAATGCTCGCGTTACCCCTGCCTTCTTCATAGCGGCAAGCAGGTTTGCATTACCTTGCGAGTAGGTGGTGGTCGGCTTGTCGCCAAACACCCCGCCGCTAACACCCAGTGCAGAAATTACCGCGTCTTTGTTTTCCAAATGCTGCTTAAAACTTTCAAGATTAAGGACATCACCTTTAATTATTTCAAGGTTGGTATGTTGCAAGACAAGTTTAGTTGGGTCGCGCACTAAGGCAGTTACGTGATGGCCTGCTTCCAGCGCTTGTAATACCGCCTGTCTGCCAATGCCTCCATTGGCGCCAACAATAAACAGGTTACAGATTGTTTTTGATCCGATGATCTTCATAGCTCTGGTTAGTTGAATTTGAAAACGCTTAAGAAAATAATGATCAGAAATATGGTTAGCTGCACCAGGTGAAACCGACTCAGGTTGCTACGTACTTTACTGATACCGCCGGTGATATCCGCAGCATCATCATTTAAAAGTTTACGCAAGCGCATCCCTTGCCTGCGCCCTACCAATAAGCCATTTAGTATCAGGATAATTACCAGCGCAAATTTTATACGGAACCATAACTGTTCGCCATAAACGCCGTGGGTTAGCGCCATCATACATATACCGGTGGTAATAATCACAGCTGCACCGATACCCAACAACCGGGGTAACCGATTCATGAGTTGCAGCAGGTCTGCGGATGCTTCTTTCTTATGGTCGAAGAGCTTCCAGAAAATTTTAAAGGTGACAAAATCAACTAAAGTTGTGCCTGCCATTACCGTCAACGCGGCTAAGTGCAGAGTTAAAAATGTAGGGTAAAGCATAAGTCGATGAATTTAAATTAAAACCATTTGGTTGAATTAACAAGACAATATTATACCATTTGGTTGTAATAAACAAATATTTTAGATATATTTTTTAAATTTGCTACCAAATGGGAGTAAACAACACGGTAGAGCTGGTTAAATTATGGGGCGTTTATGAGGAAAAATACCCCAAAGGCACATTAGCAGATTTTTTTCGGTACCAGTTAGCGGCAACTGCAGCCAAGCCGGAGATAAGGCCGGAACCGGAGGGACAACTGATGCCTGATATTAATGGCCGGTTGGTTATATTACTGCGCCGTATAGGCAAATTTCACATCGCCTATTCCAATAAAGCATTAGAAGGCACGGGGCTTGACCAAATGGAAGAGTTTGGCATTTTAGTTACTATTTACAGGCAAAAGAACCCCATCAAATCAGAAGCTATCTATAATAACATCATGGAACTGTCCAGCGGGACCAATATGCTGATCCGTATGAAAAAACGGGGTTTAGTAAATGAATATGCTGATAAGGACGATAAAAGGGTGAAAAGGTTAGAATTGACCAAAAAGGGCGAAGAAGTTCTTTTTAAAGCAAAGGACATCGTACTTAAAGTAGCTCATATGATGGTGAATGAGCTTTCTGATAACGACAAGCAATTGTGTATCCAGCTATTAACTCCCGTGGATAAAAAGTTCTCTGGCGCTTTCCAAAAGCAAAAGAATAAGCCTTTTGAAGAGATCTACCTGGAGAATATAAGTTAAATGTTGTCTTAAACCGAACAACGTTTGTATCATTATCGAACAGCAATAGCCTAAATTATAAACATAATAATCTAACTATCAGCAATTTATACCACTGGCACTCCTATTGAAACCTCGTTTGTTTTAAATAAGGATAGCTTAATTGTAATCAGCCATGTGGAAAAACTACTTCAAGACCGCGTACCGTACGCTTGTTCGTAATAAAAATTACACGTTTTTAAATATATCTGGGCTTGCTATTGGCATTGCCGTTTTCCTGATCATTTTTATGATCATTAACCATGAAACCAATTACGACCAGTTTCATCATCAAAAAGGCCGCATATTCCGGGTGATGACCGTTTATCCAAATAATGTGAACGGCCCTGCCATAACCTCTGGTGTATCTGCAC
>JAZKCG010000106.1:47256-63954 GCA_040388175.1 Bacteroidota bacterium
CACCCGTACCAACCGCACTGCGTACCGACCTGCAGAACCTTAAAGTAGCCGACATCAACCTGTACTCAGATCTTCCGACCTCTGCTTTACTTGCAAACGGGCAAATTGAAAAGAGCCTTAAAATGGATGTGTTTTTTACTGAACCTTCTTTCTTCGATATTTTTGATTTTAAATGGATAGCGGGTAATGCGGCATCGCTTAAAGATCCAAACGCTGTAGTGCTTTCGCAAAAGACTGCTCAACTTTATTTTGGCGATTGGAAGAAAGCTCCGGGACGCATTATTAAAGTAAACAATGACTTTACCGTAAAGGTAGCAGGTGTTTTGGCCGATGTACCTGAGCAAACAGATTTTCAGTTCAAAATGATCTTATCAAGCGAATTATTGAACCACGCTAAGTCATCCGACTGGACTACCATTAATGGCCACCAACAATGCTATGTTCTGTTACCTCCGGGGATGACCGCGTCGACAGTAGATCAGCAACTCAAAGGTTATTCGCGTAAGTACAGAAAGCAGGGCGATAAAACAACCTATGCCCTGCAACCTTTAGCGATGGTGCATTATGATGCCGATAATAAGTACCAGGGGGTAGACAATTTCTCAGGAAAGACGATAAGCGGGGAAAGGGTGCATTTACTATGGCTTATTGCGGTTTTTATATTAATTATTGCCTGTGTTAATTTTATTAACCTTGCTACCGCGCAAGCTGTAAACCGCGCTAAAGAAATAGGTGTGCGTAAAGTGATGGGCAGTAATAAAACTCAGTTACGGATCCAATTTTTAACGGAAACTTTCTTGTTAGTTTTAACCGCCATTATACTGGCTTTAATATTAGTGCTTTGTTTTGCAGGAAATATTGGTACCGTTATCAATATACCGCTCTCTTTAACTAACCTGCCGGTAGTTATGCTGGTGGCTTTCTTATTTACCCTGGCGGTTGTTATTACCGTGCTGGCCGGATCATACCCGGCAATGGTTCTATCAGGTTTTAACCCTATTAAAGCGTTAAAGAACAAATTGGTCAAAACCGGCAACCATGGACTATCGCTAAGACCCATATTGGTGGTATTTCAGTTTGTAATAGCACAGGCATTGATCATAGCTACGTTTATCATCATCAGGCAAATGAGCTATTTTGAAACAGCGCCAATGGGTTTTGAAAAGAATGCGATTATCAACATTCCGTTCAAATCAGACAGCACACGTAACAGTCGTTTAGATTATCTGCGCAATCAGTTAATGGCCGTTAAAGGTGTAAAAAATGTATCCTTTAGCAATACTTCACCGGCCGAAGAAGACAGTTGGTGGACCCCTTTTAGGTTTGACCACGCGGCTAAAGAAACCGATTTCGCTTCTATCTCCAAATATATCGACGCTAACTATGTCAATACCTACCATTTGCAGATCATAGCCGGAAGGAACATCAAACCGGGGTTTACGACCAAAGAATTTTTAATAAATGAGACACTGGCTAAAAAGCTTGGGTTTAAACAACCTTATTCGGCGCTTAATAAAGAGGTCAATGTTTGGGGTGGCGCTATAGTAGGACAGGTTGTTGGCGTGGTAAAAGACTTCCATGCCGCATCGTTTAAAGAAGCTATCGCGCCTGTGTTTTTTGTTAACCACCTGCGGGCATTAAATAGTGCAGGTATAGAACTGTCTACTACTAACATTCCGACAACCGTAGCAGGTATCCAAAAAATATTCACCTCTACCTATCCTGAAATCCCGTTCGACTACCAATTTTTAAGTGATAAGATTACCGATTTTTACAAGCAGGAAAGGCAGCTTTCCAATCTTTTCGAAATGTTTGCCGGTATCGCCATTTTTTTAAGCTGCCTTGGGCTGTATGGCCTGGCATCATTTATGGCCACGCAACGTTTAAAAGAGATCGGTATCCGTAAAGTATTAGGGGCTACAGCGGCTAATATTATCTATTTATTTTCCAAAGAATTTGTGGTACTGGTTGTTATCGCCTTTGCCATTGCCAGCCCGGTGGTGTGGTATTTTATGCACCAATGGGTACAACAATATGCCTACCACGTTAATATAACCGGCTGGATATTCCTGGCCGGGGGTGTGGGTTCTGTACTAATAGCATTGGCTACCATTAGCTTTAAGGCCATGAGCGCATCGTTAGTTAACCCTGTAAAAAGCTTACGAAACGAGTAACCCTGCCAAATTACCGTGCCAGATCTGCTATCGGGTCCGGCGCGGCGGGCTTGGCCGGGTCATATATGGCAACACCAACTTTCGAATCGGCACAGCCATAATACAGGTACCATTTATGTTTGAACCAGGTCATCCCCTCAATAAATACAGTACCGTTAACATACTGCCCGCTTTTCTCGAAAGATTCCATCGGTCTTAAAAATGGCACGTCCAGTCGGCTTATTAATTTGGTTGGATCAGCTTTGTCAAACAACATTTGGCCTGCGCAGTAAGAGTTTCCGTTAAAGCGTTTATCGCCGCCATCGCCCGGGTGATTTTTACCGTTGTAGAACAGGATTATGCCTTTCTGGGTCAATATAGCGGGTGGGCCGCATTCGGTCAGATCGCTATCAAAATATCCTTTACGCGGCGATGCCAGGATCAGTAACTTTCCTTGCGCGTCAACCAAAGGTTCCCAATCAACCAAATTTGTCGAGGTAGCGCCATACACATGCTGTTCGCCCCAGTACATAAAGTATTTGCCATTCACTTTCGCAACAACTTGTTTGTCGCCTTTGATTTGTGTAAGTATGGATGCCGATTTGCTGGCAATATTAAAGAACCTGCCATTGTAAGCATCCTGGAACATGGGACCATGCTTTGTCCAGTGCACCAGGTCTTTTGACGTAGCTGCTCCCAGGCGCGGCACCTTGCGGTTCCATTGCGTATAGAAGACCACGTAAGTTCCATCTTCGGTTACGGCAACTCGTGGGTCCTCGCAACCGCCGGGCCATTCGTATTCTTTCTGATCATCATCCCTGGGGTAAAAGACAGGTTCGGTTTTGCGGGTAAAATGTGTTCCGTCGTTGCTCTCTGCATAACCCAGGCGAGAAGTACGGGTACCAATATTCACCCCGCTTTTATCCTCAGACCGGTACAGCACCACGATCTTACCACCCTTTACCGCTGCCGCAGGATTAAATGTATCATTAGATTCCCAATGGATAGTAGTTTTACTCATCGGGTCCTGGAAAGTAGCATTAGCGTCCGGCGAGATTATGGGGTTAACACCTGCCGGTCTTGCAAAACCTCCAAAGGCCCAATCGGGCAAGACGTTTTTATCCTGCGCAATGGTGGATTTCGTGATGGATAACAGTAATAAAAGGGTAACTAAGTGTTGTTTTTTATACATGTACGGTAAGTTTATTGTGATTACAGTATCAAATTATCATTCTCATCCAAATCCCAAAGCGGGTTAAAGGCAACCTCAAACAGGTATCCGTCCAGGTCCTTGAAATAACCGCTATACCCACCCCAAAAAGCGTTCTGTGCAGGTTTAACTATAGTCGCCCTCAATTCTACAACCTGTTTCATAACTTCATTAACCTCGGCTTCCGACTTCGCGTTATAAGATATCGTAATACCCGAAAACGCGGTTGGCTCATAGCTTAAAGTAACATCCCTTTCCAATACTTCGCGCTGATGCAAGGCAAGCGTTATGCCTCCTAATGGAAATAAGGCCAAATCGTCCAAACTTTCGTACGATTTTTTCCAGCCCAACCCTTTTTCGTAAAAGTCCATGGACCTTTCAAAATCTGCAACGCCAAGCGTAATCATGGTTAGTTTTTGTCTCATGGTTTCTTTATTAAGCTATTTCTTTAAGTTTTATTCGGATCAAACCTCTTTATTATAAAATACCCTCGTCAGCAATTTACGGGATTCTCCATCGGGGTCATTCTTTACTTCGCATTTATTATTAAACACCATCATGGCACCATTGGCATCACTAAACGCCGGCCATTGCGGTAAACCATCATGATTAGGGTTACCGTGTCTTGCAAAGTTTATCCACGCCCTGGCTACCTTATCGCCCAGCTTGCGGGCGGCTTCACTGGCACCGGTATAGTTTTCGGCAATATCAGTATTGGCAAAGGCAAACGGGATTTCGCTGCAATGGAAAGACCTCGGTCTGCCATCTAACTGCGGCGTATGCCAGGCAAACATATACAGGTAAGCCGGTGCCGCGTTTTGCGTTGCCTTGCGACTGGCTTGTAGATAAGCTATAGGATTTTGAGCACTTATGTAAGACAGTAACTCTACCGGTTTATCATCAGGATGCGACTTGCGCAACGTTTGATAAATTAACTCTCCCTTGGTTTTATATTTTTCTACCAGGCGCTTTTTTAAGCCCTCCTCATCTAATTTTTCCATTGCAGCGTTACCAATACTTGCCGATGCTTCGTTGCGACAGGTACCCACCATAAACGGCACATTGGCAGTCATAGCCGGTGCTACAGGATCAAAAGGATGGGTTGGCAATACTTTACCATCAACCACCGGTTGCAGGCCACCACGGCCCACATCGGCAGGTACTTTAAAGTTCTTCTTTTCAGCGGTAGCCAATGCTTCCTGTAAGCGTACCGGTTTTACTTTATGCAAATCGGCAATATTTGTCTTGGTGATATTCAGATCGGCCAATACCGCTTCTGTGTATAACTTGGCATATGCGGGTGTTGCAACCTGTACAATAGAATTGCTTTGCGATACTGCCCTGTGAAATAAACCTTTTGCCAATAGCATGGCCATTAACGTGATCACCTTAGTACCGCCGCCACTTTGTCCAAAAATAGTAACGTTATCTTTATCGCCGCCAAAGTTGGTAATGTTATCACGCACCCATTCTAACGCGGCCACAATATCCAGCATCCCAACATTGCCAGACAAGGCGTATTTATCGCCATAGTCTGACAGGTCTAAAAACCCATGTATATTTAAGCGATGATTGATAGAAACAACCACCACATCGCCAAGTTTAACTAAATTCTCGCCATCGTATGACGGATGCTCCTGGCTCGACCCCGAGAAGAAACCACCGCCATGGATCCAGAACATCACCGGACGTTTTTTACCATCCAAAGCCGGTGTCCATACATTAAGACGCAAGCAATCTTCATCATGCATTCCATCTATCCATTGATACAGAAAACCATATTCCTGCTGGAACCAACCGGTATCGGGCTTTTGCGGACAGATGGGGCCGTATACTAAACAGTCCTTAGTATCCATCCACGGTTTTGTTTTTTGGGGCGGCATAAATCGGTTATCCCCGGCGGTAGAGGCCCCATAAGGGATACCTTTAAAAGTTAAAATTTTATTGCGGGTATAACCCCTAACCTTGCCATGTACCGTATCTGCAACGGCATTGTCTGATGCGGCAAACACCCTATCGTCTTCTTTAATTGGCGCTGGTTGCACAGCAGCAGCTACCGGTGCCACATAACTTAACCCGGCAGCGGTAGTAAGCAGCCCGGCCTTTTGCAAAAATTGCCTGCGGTTATTTTTCATAGGTTAATTCATATAAACTTATAGCGACCTGTACCTGATCTGATCGCCTTGCTCCCAAACAAAAAAATTGGCTCTATTAGCCAATCTTACCGACTTCACAAAGCTGCCTTCACCTATCACCGTTGTGTTTTTATCAGGAATGGTCACCAGTTTTAGTGTATCGTTATTTTGGTAGGTGATCATGGCCCGGTCGGCATTAGCGGTCAAACTGCAGGTTTTGCCTTTGCCGATATAAACTTCAGGGTCATTATCCTGTGCGAAATAAATATCGCCTTTGCGCTGCCAGATAGTTTGAATTTGGTTAGACGCGTTTATACGGATACCACCGCCATCCATAGGGCAACCATTTAGTTTCCAGGTGTCTAATCCCATTTTTTGAGCAGCCGAAAATGACCTGCCGCTGTTGGCCGACCTTAATACATACAGATCGCGTGAGCCGTTTAACCAGTTCCTGAACATCACCGCTACGGTAGTTCCGGCCACAGCTATGCTTGGTTTACAACATTCGCAAATATGCTCGTCGGGCGACTGATAGATCATCCTGTTTACCGTCCACCTATTTGACTTAGGCGATAGCGAAGCAAACCATAACTGATTTTTTCCTCCTACACGGGTATCCAGCCATACCGCGTAAAAATCATCTTTAGCATCGGCATTAATGGCTATCATACCTTCTGGTGCGGATCCTTTCAGGTCATTCACCATGCCCATTGGCTGCCATTTTGCTGAGCCATTATTTAATTTGAACCAATGGATATTGCCCGATTTATCAATAGCTGTTATTATGGATGTATGCGTTGAACTTGCCAATTGTGGCCCCCTGCTCATACCCAGGTGCATATTAGGTATTTCGGCTACCAATTCCGGGTTAGAGAACGTTTGCCCGTTATTAGCAGATGTCGCGCAAAATATTTTATCGCCAAATCCATAAACCACCCTCACTACACCCTTGCTATCAACGCTTACCTGTGGTTGTTTACCCTGACCGACACTGCCGACAGTGGACGACCCTGAGTAAGACGAGCTTATCAAACTAATAACCAACAATGTTAAACAATACAGCTTTTTCATAATTTATTGTGCTAACTAATTGGTGGCTACAGACATTGACGGCGGGGCGTCGCCCGGTTTGCTGCCCCAATTCTTATTTGGTTTTGGCCCCATTACGAGTACCAAATGGCCGCCAGCCACCACATCCTGGTGATAGACCCACGGCTTGGTCAACGGTTTACCATTAAATGTTGCCGACTGTACATATTGATTTACTGCCGATGTGTTCTTTGCCTCGATAGTAAACGTTTTGCCTTTATAATAATGATTGTCTAAGGTAATAGTAGTTTTAGGGAACAACGGGCTGCCGATCTCATAGAATGGTTTAACGGACGAACCGCCGTCCGTTTCAAACAATCCCATAGCTGCCATCACGAACCATGAGCCCATCTGGCCCTCATCCTCATCGCCTAACCAACCGTGGTAAGGTGTAGAGCCATAATATTTGGCCATGATCTCGCGGGTCCATTTTTGGGTCAACCATGGTTTGCCCGAGTAGTTAAACAACCATGCCGCCTGCATATTAGGCTGGTTACCGTGGTTTACCGGCACCAGGTCATACATATCGCCATCGGCATTAAAACTAAATTTTGACGATTTTACAAAACCTTCGTCCAAACGGTTATTGAACTCGTCTTTACCCATCAGATTGATGATGCCCTGCACATCATGCGGTTTAAAAAAGCTGTATTGCCAGGCATTGCCTTCTAAATAACCCGGGCCATTAAAGGCGGTACAGCAAAGCGGGCTCCACTCTTTTACCCAGGTACCATCACGGTGTTTCATGCGGATATATTTCACGGAGGGATCCCATACATTTTTAAAGTTATCGGCACGCTTCATCATCATATCCGCTTCGGCGGTCTTACCTAATGCCTTGGCAAACTGTCCTACGCACCAATCGTCATAGGCATACTCCAAAGTATTGGATACCTGCCCCTCTTCATTAGGTACATAACCTAATTCCAGGTATGATTTATAAAATTTATTGCCTGCATAACCACCTTCGGGTGTTACTACGCCGGGTGTAGTTTGCTGGTGCATCATAGCTTCGAAAGCCAGGTTAGCATCAAAATCACGAATACCTTTTTGGTAAGTACTGGTAATCAAAGCGATCTCATGCGATGCTTCCATAATACCCGAATACTCAATACCCGCAGGGCCTTTGGGCAGCCAACCACCGGCTTTGTAGATCTCTAAGAACGACCTTGTCCATTTACTGGCAACATCAGGGTTTACCAACGTCCAAAGCTGGTTCAGGTTCCAGAACGTATTCCAAAACGCGTCCGATCCTAAAATAGGCGTATTAGGATCCGACTGCCGTTCCTTTTCATTAGGGTCTATCCATTTACCGTTTACATCGCTCCAGGTAGTCCGCGCGCAGTATGAACGGTACAGGTTGCTGTAAAATTTCTTCTTATTCTCTTCGGTGCTTCCTTCTACCTTTATCTTACTTAACAGGTTGTTCCAAACGGTACGGGCATTATTATGCACCGCCGCGAAGCTCCATTTAAATGGGTCCATTTCTGTTTTCAAATTCAGTCGTGCCTGCTCAATACTTACTAAGGATATCGCAGTTTGCAATTGGATCACCTCACCTTTTTTTGTTTTAAAATCGGCGTAAGCCCCCATTTTACCTTTGCCTGTAAGCTCCTTGATATCTTTGGATATCTTGTTGCCTATCCAGCCGCCAAAGCCTTCCATTGGCTTATCAAAACGGGCTACAAAATGTACAGTATATTCCTGCCAGCCCCATTTTTGGTGCGAGTAACCTTCTATCTCGGTATCGCTTACTTTGGTGAATTTAGCATCCAGTATCTCGGCCGTATTTTCAAAAGGGACATCCAGGTTAAACAGGATATGCGCGTCCAAATCTGTAGGGTAACTAAATTTGAAAAACCCGGCACGGGTGGTGCTGGTCAGTTCCGTCATAATATCGCCGTTCATCAGCTTAACACCGTAGTAGCCCGGGCTTGCTTTTTCTGTCTCTTTATAGATGCGTGAGCGGTAACCTGTTGTCCAGCCTGTTGTTGGATTATCTGCAGATCCTCGTTTGATATTTAGAACACCCACGGTTGGCATAACGGATAGCCCGGCCATTGTCCACGAGTGGATATGGCTAAAGCCACCAATATTATTGATCGAATATTCGTAGCCTGATTTCCAAACATTTTCCTGGTTATCTGGTGCCAATTGCACCATACCAAACGGCATGGTAGCGCCGGGGTTCAGCATCCAGCGCGATTCGGAAGTTCCCAGTAATGGGTCGGCATAATCAACGGGTAGTTTTTTTTGCTGGGCGTTGGCCGGCAATAAAGCAGCACAAAGCCCGGCGATCAATAAAGATCTTCTCAGGGATATCATGTTAATACAAGTTTATTTAATTGGCGCTTACGCGATCAATACTTTATTACCGAAACTTTTACCGGCCCCAATAATCCTGACGATTCTAACCCTTTACCCATATTTGGCATCACAATGGCGGTTACCTTGCGTTGCTCGACAGGCAGTTTGCTGTCGCCTATTAAACGGTTAACCCATGTATTTACCACCTTTACCTCAATTTTATTTATACCGGGTTTTAAGGCACGGGTAATATCTAACTGATAAGGCGGTGTCCATGCTCCACCCACGTCAACTCCGTTAATTTTAACTTTTGCAATAGCCCGGGCCAAACCCAGATCAAGGATATAATTGGTTCCTTTTGCTAAAGTAGTAATATTAAAGCTATTATGGTAAAAGGCGGTGCCCGAATAATATTTTATGCTATCATTATCACTCTTTGACCAATCCGTAAGCGTTTCAAACACCACCGGTTTGGCAGGGCCACGCATTTTGCTGTCAAAATTTACCGTCCAAGGTTTATTTATGGCGATGGTAGCTTTTGCCTGCGGGAAGTTAGCACGACTGATATCTTTCTTAACGCCCTCTTTTCTGAAAACAATAAACGCGCTCTCATACGGTGCCAGTTTTAACGGAACGGTAGTGGTGCCATTAGCCTGGTAATACGATGGCAGGCTCCTGATATCACCGGTTACGGCGTTCCATAGTTCAGGCTGTTTGCCGTTGATCCTGAATTTTGGCGAGATATTAACTGTACTGGTTTTCTGGTTAGATACAAAATAGATAGAACCACCATTTACCGCACGGTGAATGAAGAGGATAGAATCACTTTGCGTTACTTTAGCATCGGGAACAACTTTTACTAAGTCAAGCGCTTGCTGCATATCCATCCCTGATAACACCATGCCCTTGCCGTAGTGGTTAACTTTAACGGTTGTGCCGTCTATCTTCCCCCATAGTTCATCGGCAATAGACCGCACTTGCTTATCCGCTTGCGGATAGCCCTGTAAACTTGGCGAACGGCTTGGCTTAGGGCCCAACACAACCGCACCTTGTGCTACCAGTTCTTTCAGTTTTAGCAACAATTCCGGGCGGATAGTTTCCAATTTAGGTAATACTAAAATGCTGTAGTTAATACCGTTGGGTAGGGTCAGTTTTCCGTCTTTAACAGATAAGCGGGTCTTAATAACCTCGCCGTTAATATAATCGAACGAGTAGCCTTGTGGTAAAGCAGGGTCGACAACGCCCGTCATTTTCGGTGCGTCCTCGCCAATAAAATAAGCTACATCGGCCACATAAATACCCTGTTGCAACATCATATTGCAGCGTTTGGAGTATTTCAAGAACACATCCATATCAAAGAACCAGGTATTTAGGCGGTTAAATTCAACACCAAACCAGGTATTTATTCCCGGTAATTTATTGTCATCGGGCTGCTCTATATAGACGTGCAATAAGGTGTTGTTAATGCCTTCTGTAAAGAAACGGTCGCCACGTTTTTTAAACATGGCCGGGTAGCGCGAAAACGCATCGCCAGCCGCGGTAAATGATTCGGCAGACACCTTGGTTTTGCCATAAATATGTGCCGATGATGAAGCGGCTTTATTTTCGATATCGCCCAGATCACCCTCGCTCCAAAACTCACCGCCTATCTCGTCCGACTGACCGCCGTACTGCAAAAACTCGCCGGGATATCCCCAGTGACCATAGTTTTCCAGCCAGGTGGTCAATCCATGTTTATGGGCGATATCGCGTAAGCCACCCACATATTTATAAGAAACATCATCGGCGATTAAACGACGCAGATCCCATAAAAAACGGTCAGACATATCGGCACTGCCAACCACCTTACCCTGCATCACAGGGATGTAAGGCACCGGATCGTAATGATAAGCTGCTTTAAATTCATTGATCAGTTCGTCGGTCCAGTTTTGGCTGCCTGTTTCGTAGCTATCTTCAACGGTCACTTTCCAGGTTTTTCGATCCTCTGCCGGTATACGTTTCATAATCTCGCCCATAAAAGCATTAAAGTGCGCGGCTATGTGCTTGATGCTCATTTTATCGGTTTCCAACCCTGTACCCTCTGGCGTTGCAGGCGAGTTCTTGACATTGGTTGGTGTCATACCGGTGCGCTCAATGACCCAGTTACCTGCAGGCACGTTCCAGTTCAATGTGCCATCGGCAGCCATATATTTGCTGATGTCAATGACCTTATCAGGGTCGACCACATATTTATCATTATCAATTACGGGCTGCGGTAACCATTGGTAAGCATCCCAGAACGGGTGCGGGGTTGGCCACATTTTAGCCTCGGTCTTCTCTATATAATTCTCTACAACCGGCGTAGCCGATAATTTGATCTCGGCGATCTTACAGTTGTTAGATACATGGCTAAATACGATCCTGAAATCGGTAGCAGTAGTAGCAGGAATAGACACAGCGGCAGGCCCGTAAGGTAAGAAACCTACATTTAGTGCTGTATTGCCGCGATCTACCGCAAAGTGTTTAATGCTTTTAAACTCGCCATTTACTTTAGTTTGTATATCGCCTTCAAAATTCATAGCATCATGGCTTGGCGTGATCACCAGGCTGCGTGCCGTAAATGTTTGCGGTGCGCTTATAGTTAAAGCAAATGGCTGTCCACGCGGGATCTTTACACTGGTAGCTTCATCATTATCTATTAAGTTGTTCAGATCAGTTGCAGATGGAACTGATGATAACGCAGGCTTCAGATCACTGATCGACGCGTTATAATCTGCCGCGACAGGGTAAGCAATCACCTTTACATCCTGGAAAACTGCGATAGGTTTTGCAAGCATTTTGTTAAACACCATTGGCCCTTTTACCATGGTTTGCGACGAGGTCAAATATCGCATGGCCTGCTCTGGTTTTACCCAGGGACCACCCGATTGGCTCCAACCCGGACTGTTAAACAGCCCGATCTCAATATTTAACCGGGTAGCGGTTTTAAGAGTAGTGTGGATGATATCCCACCACTCGGGAGTGAAGATCTTTACCTTGCCAAACGGCATATCGTCGATACCAATATTACCGATAAAGGCGCGGTTAATACCCACGCGTTTCATGGCTTCCAGGTCTTTTACTACGCCTTCTTTGGAGATATTGTCTGACAGCCAATACCAATAAACGCTGGTCTGGATATTATCGGGCACGGTTATAAAACCGGTTTCTATAGACTTGAAATTAGTCATTGCCGCATTAGGTACAGGTTTGACCTGCGCGCGGCAATCAACAATAAAAATCCCTGAAAACAGGTAAATAAAAAGGCATTTCAACAAAACAGACCTGTTTAAGCTCATAATGGTATTCATAAGTATATCTTGGTTTATTAATAAACCAAGACGCTGGCGCGCCTTAGTTTAGCAAACATAATATTATATAATGGTTGATCCATCCTGTACTGTCATGCTACTTTTGATCCTCAATAGCGATGGGTTTGAAACCCATCGCTATGTTATATTGACTTAGAGATTTGTTTAATGGTTTTCATCTCATCAACAAAAGATTTATCCTTATGATGTTTCTCCTGGTTGTAGATATAATTTCTGACACTTTTTAGTTGTGATGGGCTAACACTAAACGCGGCGAAACCGTCCTGCCACGTAATATACTTGTCGGGAATATCTTTAAAATACTCCCATGAATTTCCTTTAACAGTTTTTACGATATCTGCTACAGACTGATCTGTACGCTATCTTACCAATAAATGCACATGATCTTCTACACCATTTATACAATCTAAATAGATCTCGTGGTCGTTTGCAATATCATTTATTACTTTAAAAACCTCGTTCTTTAGTTTCGGCACTAAAATGGGTTCCCTGTTTTTGGTAGACCAAACAAGGTGTATCCATAAAGAAGAGTAGCTTTGAGGCATAGGTGTTTTCAAAATTTATCATAGCGATGGGTTTGAAACCCATCGCTATGAGCTATTAGACTATTTCTCCGATGTCAATTTCTTAATCAAATCTGTCTCATCTGTTTTGTAAGCAGACCCATCTTTACGGAAGATATCATGAAACCATAAAGCCGGCTCTGCCCCACTTGGCATTGGGGTATCCCAGGCATAAATAGTATTGGTTTTACCAGATACAAAACCCCAGTTAATGGCACCTACATGCTCGCGTTTCAACATCGGCATAATACCTGCGAAAGTACTTTTGCGCGGGCGCGCCATATATTCTGTACAGATTAATGGTTTGCCATGCGTCTTTAACAAGCGTACTTCCATCACATGCTCAGGCTCTTCGCCGTAATTGTGATAAGTGATCACGTCTGAATTTAGGGCCTGAAAAGCGTTCAGTTTCTCAAAAGTCAGATCCCAGATACCAGCTGATAGCGGCTGATCAGGGTTTACTTCACGTCCCCAGCTAAATACATTGGTTAACAATGGCAATGAGGATTCTTTTTTACCGCTGTTACCCGGCTCGTTAAACAGGTCCCACAATAAAATGCGTTTATCATGCGCAAAGGTGGTCAGCACATCTTTTACGTAACGATGCAATAGTTCCATCTCTTTGGGATCTTTAAGCGCAGGTACACCCGGGTCTTGCACCCAACCAGAGTTATGGATCCCCGGTTTTGGCGCAGGCTGTTTGCCCGGTTTCGGGTCATTGTTCCAGCAATCATCAAAAAACACAAATATGGTTTGGATATGGTGTTTATCGGCAATGCTCAGGTATTTCGCTACGCGCGATTTAAAACCTTTTGGATCGGCAGTATAAGCAACGCTATGCAGGAAAACACGCATGGCGTTAAAGCCAATGCCTTCGGCATAACCTAATTCGCGATCTATAGTTTCAGGATCGAAGCTATCAGCCTGCCACATTTCCAATTGATTTATGGCAGTGCTTGGCGCAAAATTAGCGCCAGCAATCCAACGATGCTGACTATACCATTGGTTGGCTTTCTCTGCCGACCATACTTTTCCTTTAGCTACAGTTTTCGACTGCGCGTTTACCGCTAATGTGCCAAAGATGCACATCGCGCCGGCTAATACCAGTTGGTTTATTTTTCTCATTATTTATACGCTAATTGTTATTATAAATGGTGTGTAATATTTAACGGGTTAATATTACATACTTTTATTCAAAACTGGATAATATGTGTCCAATTAAGACAGTACAGGACGGCTAATTAGCCTTCATATAGTATGTTTGTTAAACCAATTAAATACCGGCAAACTATCGCTATCCTTATGATCTCAAAAAAAATAAATATCAGTCAAAAACTGACCCTTTTCCTGTTTGGTTTAAGTACTTTTTCCGCCCTTGCACAAGGCGTTAAAGTGGCTACACCCGCACCCAAGATCGTTAACATTGTAAATTTCATCAGGCTGTTAGAACCGCGCGATGAAAAGATAACGCAGGACGTACTGTACCAAACCGTAGTGAAACAGGTAGAGATCATGAAAAAATATAAGCTGGGCGGCACCTTCTTGTTACAGTACGATGCCTTGATGGATAAACGCTATCAAACACTATTAGCCGGCTTACCTAAAGGAAGTTTTGAGATAGGTGCCTGGTGGGAGATCCCCCAACCGTTAGTAGAAAACGCCGGCATGAAATGGCGCGGCCGTTACCCGTGGGATTGGCGTGCTAACATCGGCTTTTCGACTGGTTACACGCTTGCCGAGCGGGAGAAGTTGGTAGATGTTTACTTTACTGATTTTAAAAAGATCTTTGGTTATTATCCAAAGTCGGTAGCATCGTGGTTCATTGATGCGCATAGCCTGAACTATATGTATGAGAAGTACCATATCATCGCATCCGCTAATTGCAAGGACCAATACGGCACAGATGGTTATACCTTATGGGGCGGCTACTGGAACCAAGCTTATTACCCAAGCAAGATCAACTCCTACATGCCGGCACAACATGCCGATAAACAAATACCTGTACCCATTTTCCGTTTGTTGGGTAGCGACCCGGTACGCCAATATGATACAGGTATAAGTTCAAGTCGTCAGGGAGTTATTACGCTGGAGCCTGTTTATCATTTTGGCGGTGGTGATTCTACCTGGGTTAACTGGTTCTTTAAGGCTTTGGTTGATGACAAGTCTGTCAACTTTAACTATACCCAAGCCGGACAGGAAAATTCATTTACGTGGGATGCCATGAAAAAAGGGTTTGAAATACAAATGCCGCTGATAGCCAAACTAAGAAATGAACATAAAGTAAAGGTGGAAACCATGGAGCAGTCGGGCGCATGGTTTAAGAAAAATTATAAAGTTACGCCGCCTACGTCTTTCACCGTAAGCAAGGACATTACCGGCAGCGACCTGAAAACGGCCTGGTACAACAGCCGTTTTTATCGCATCAATATTTTATGGGAGCATAATACCCTGCGCATCCGTGATATTCATTTATTTGATGAAAAATTTCCGTCTGTTTATGAAACAGAACCGGTAACATCCAACGAATGCGTTTTCTTTACCCTGCCAGTTGTTGACGGCTATATCTGGAGCAAGCGTAACCAATTAGCCGGATTGCGCATAAAAGCGATCATCAATGGCAGCGAGGTAGCCTTAGAAGGCGGCGATCCTAAATTTAGCAAGACAGCAGTCGGTGCTTTACATATTTCATGGCCTTTAACAACCATTAAAGGTTTGTTAGAAATAGACCTTACAGAGGGTCAAATTAAAATGAATCTTGTGAGCAAAACTAAGGTTGATTGGTACTTCGATCTGAATACTACGGCAGATGCTAAATTACCTTTCGAAAACATCGGTACTAATAAATTAACCTGTAAGTTCGAGGACATCAACTACAGCCTAAAAGCAGTGAAGGGCAGTTTTAGCAAGCCCGATAACGGCGCTGTTTTCAGATTGAAGCCTCAGCAAAATACAATCACTTTAAACCTTGCCGACATCAATTAAATAAACACCTATCATGAGTTTAAGATCAACATTGGCCATTTGTCTACTTGCTACAAGTGTAACCGTATACGCGCAGGACAAAACGAAAAAACCGCAATATTATAATGACCCATTCACACACCCCGCGCAGCTTGATTTTAATGACCATGAAGGTTATGTGTCTTTATTTGACGGGCAGACACTAAATGGCTGGGATGGTAACCCTAAATTTTGGCGGGTAGAGGATGGATCTATCGTTGGTGAATCGACAAAGCAGAACCCAAGCGGTAACAGCTATATTGTTTACAAGGGCATGAAGGCTAAAGATTTTACCCTGAAATTCGAGATAAAGGTTGACGGTGAAGGCGGCAGTGGTATACAATACCGCAGCCAAACAGGTATCCCATGGCGCTTACCTATATCTGAAAAAGTAATTGCCAATACCGGCCCGGTTAACTTAAACTGGATGATGACCGGCCCGCAGGCAGATTTCTGGCCATCAGCACAATTTTGGACGGGTCAGTTTTATTCGGAAAACACGTCCATGCGGATACTGGCGTGGCGCGGAGATGTAGTTGAAGGTTACGGCACCAAGTCAAAACGATTGATGGGTAAAGTAGGCGACATTATGGACCTGGCCAAATTTGTAAAAAAAGACGACTGGAACCAGTATACCGTTATTGCACGCGGCGGTGTGTTTATCCATATTATTAACGGGCAGGTTATGGCTGTGATGATAGATGATGACCCTAAATCATCCAACAATGTTTCGGGTTATATTGGGATAGAAATTGAATCAACTACCAAGATATTTGTTAAGAATATGTGGATTAAAAAGTTGAAGTAATAGCGATTAGGGAGCTTTCTCAAAAAATCACGTCATTGCTGTAAAGGTCAAGTAATTCGGTAACAGAATTAGCTTTGAAATAT
>JAZKCG010000107.1:0-14169 GCA_040388175.1 Bacteroidota bacterium
GAAAGATTTAGAGAAAAGATTTATAGAGGAAAAATACGAAAAATACGCCGAAAAAACATTGCTTTTGGCGCGGCAGACAAGGAATTGCTTATAACATTAAAACGGCCTGGGTGAGGTAACGGATGCTTTGATGTGGATGTTGTAAGCGGATGTTGTGATGGGTTGCAGCTTGAACTTTTTAGGATTTCTTCTGCTATCCCAAACAGTTAAAATCTTTATATGATCAGCAGCGACCTGATAATAAATAAGATACTCTTTAACAATTTTTATTTTTATTGTAGGGTTGTTTGTCGGGATACCCAAATCGGGATGCTGGGCAATATGCTGAGTTTTTTCTATAAATAATTTAGCAAGTTTTATACTGTAAAAAGCGGATTTATTTCTATTAACCCAATAGTTTAAAATATCAAGCCTGTTTTTATCAGCTCATACTGACCATCGTATTTCTTTAGCCATTCTTCAACACGCCTGTTTGATTCTTCATTAGATAGCCATTGCCCATTTTTAAACTGCTCTAATCCTTCATTTACAGCATTAGTTTCTTCTGGACTCATTACATAAACCCCTTCTGTTTTTGATTCAACATCAATAATATCTGCTATATGATCCAACAACTCTTCGTCCTCGATACTATTAATCTGTGCAATTAACTTTTCCTTTAATTCAACTACTGTCATTGTCTTGTGCTTTACCCAAATTTACAAACTAATCGATCAAATCCGAAATCGAACATCCGAAATCCAAAATAAACAATACCTTTGCCTCATAATTCTCAAGGGGTGCCTTGCTTTGGAACGAATAAATATGCTGCAGCGTATTTTACCAAACTGAAAGACAGGCTGAGATCAAACCCATGTTGTGAGTAGTTAGTTGTGAATAGAGAGTGCTTTCTCACTATTCACCCATTATCAACTCACAACTACACCTGATCCGGGTAATGCCGGCGTAGGGAGAGGTAATAAGTTAAGTGTACTGTGCATTGTACCCTGGTGTACAGATGGTTTAACGTTTTTTATTAATAAACAATTTGAAAAATTTATTTACGGCATTATTTGCCATGCTGCTGCCTGTCCTGGCATCGGCCCAATTCTCTATATCGGGGAAAATTACAGACCAAAAAACCGGCGATATACTGCCCGGCGCTACCGTCACTATTCAAAATTTAGCTATCAGCACCGTTAGCAATGCTGCCGGCAAGTACGCCTTTAAAAAAATAAAGAGCGGGAGTTATGCCATTACTGTAAGCTACATTGGTTATAAAACAACCGAAAAAACCATTGATGTATCGGCCAACAGCCAGGTTGATTTTACTTTGACCGCAAGTACAAGAATGGCCGAAGAAGTTACAGTGACCGCTACCCGCGCATCATCAAACTCGCCTACCACATTTACAAACTTGAGTAAAAAGGATATCGACAAAAATAATTCGGGCCGTGGATTCGAGTATTTGCTGGAACAAACGCCATCAACCGTGGTAACATCAAACGCAGGTGCCGGTGTAGGTTATACGAGTATCCGTATCCGCGGATCAGACCCTTCGCGTATTAACGTAACCCTTAACGGCATACCGATGAATGATGCCGAAGACCAGGGCGTATATTTTGTCGACCTGCCTGACCTGGCTTCGTCTGTTGATAATGTGCAGATCCAGCGTGGTGTAGGTACATCAACCAACGGCGCGGGAGCTTTTGGCGCCAGCATCAACATACAAACCACTACACGCCGCGATAGTGCATATGCAGAGATCAACAGCTCGGCAGGCTCGTACGGAACGGTGAAGAATACGGTTAATGTGGGCACTGGCTTATTGAACAGTCATTTTACTTTTGATGGACGCTTGTCGGATATGTCGTCTGATGGATATATCGATCGCTCAGGTTCTACGCTTAAATCATTTTTCCTAAGTGGCGCTTACTATGGCAAAAGCAGTGTATTACGTTTAAATGTTTTCGGCGGATACGAGCAAACCCACCAGGCGTGGGATGGCGTGCCGCAGGATAGCGTACTGCATGGCAACCGCAAGTATAACGAGTTAGGCTATATTGATGCTACCGGCAAATACTACGGCAACCAGACCGATAACTACAACCAAAATTATTACCAGTTATTGTACAACCAGCAGATCAATCCGCAGCTATCATTTAGTGGAGCATTGCATTACACCCGTGGTTATGGTTATTATGAGGAATATAAGAACGATGCCAGCCTGAGTGATTACGGTGTAACACCGGTAATCATCGGTGGTGTAACCATTAGCAATACCGACCTGATCCGTCGATTATGGTTAGATAATGATTTTTATGGAGCTACCTATAACTTTAACTACAAGCCAAACACCAAACTTGATGTAATATTAGGTGGCGCGTATAATGAATATAAGGGCCGCCATTACAATAACATCGAATGGACACAGCAAAGCACCAACATCCCGCAGGATTTTGAGTACGGCCGCAATACCGCTAAAAAAACCGACTTCAACATTTTTAGCCGGGCAGAATATCATTTCGGTAATGTGCTGTTATATGGCGATGTGCAGTATCGTCACATAGGTTACTCGTTTTTAGGGTATGACCAGAATTTGAAAAATGTACAGCAGCAGGTAGCGTTAGACTTTTTTAATCCTAAGGCAGGTATTACCTATCAGCTCACAGATAATAGCAATGTTTATGCGTCGGTAGCGGTAGGACATCACGAGCCAAATCGCAGCAATTATGTAAACTCATCGCCAACAAGCCGCCCGAAACCGGAGCAACTAACCGATTTTGAAGCTGGCTACCGCACCGCGCAAAGCAATTTTAGTGCAGGTATTAATGGGTTTTATATGTTGTATAAAGATCAATTAGTACTAACCGGCGCGCTGAATGACGTAGGCGAAGCCATCCGTACTAACATTCCTGACAGTTACCGTGCAGGTATTGAAGCAACAGGTAAAGTTAAAATAACGCAGCAATTAAACTGGGCAGCAAACGCTACTATAAGCGTCAACAAGGTTAAAAACTTCCAGCAGTTTTTATATAACTATGATACCAATAAAATGAACGCTACGCAATATAGTAAGACCGATATTGCCTACTCGCCCAACTTTATTGCTGCAAGCACGATCAGCTATCAGCCTATAAAAAATACGGAGATAGCCTTTATAAGTAAGTTTGTTGGCCAACAGTATTTAGACAACACCTCTACTCAAAGCCGTACGTTACCAAAGTATTTTGTGAACGATGTTAGGCTGAACTATAACTTCAAATTTAAGGGAGTTAAAAATATAGGTATTGGCTTATTAGTTAATAACGTATTCAGCGCCAAATACCAATCAGACGGTGCTACTTACCCCGATATTGAAGGTGGGGTAGTTAAAAACTACAACTACTGGTTTGCACAGGCGCCTATAAATTTCCTGGCTTCGTTAAATCTTAGATTCTAAATAAGAAGCGCCGCAATAATCCACCTGGTTATCGCGGCGCTTTAATTGCTAACCTAATCATCGCCTTGAAATGATCAACTTACATCAATGGCTCCAATTGTTTATAGACCAGGTAAACCAAACCAGCCTATGGGAGTGGATAGCGGTATTATTAGGCGTAGCAGAAGTGCTGTTGGCCAAAGTGAATAATATCTGGCTTTACCCTACGGGGATAGTGGGTACCGTGACCGGTATTTATATTTTAATGCTGGCAGGTTTATATGCCGAGTCGGCGCTAAGCATCTATTATATCGTAATGAGCGTTTATGGCTGGATCCACTGGATAAAAAAACGGAACGCTCCCCCGGTAAAAATTACCTGGGCAACCCGGAGAGAATGGATTATCACCGTATTGATTGTTGTTGTGGGATGGGTGGTATTTTATGTATTACTCAAAAAGTTCACCACGTCAAACGTACCGATATGGGATGCCTGGGTGTCATCTACCGCGTGGGCCGGAATGTGGTTATTAGCAAGGCGCAAGCTGGAAAACTGGATATTGCTAAACATATCTAACCTGTTTGCTATTCCACTGCTCTGCTATAAACACTTAATACTGTTTGCCGCGCTTACTTTGTTTTTATTTATTGTAGCCATATTCGGCTTTTTTGACTGGCGCGCTATCTGGAAAAAGAATAACGAAATAGAACCTGTTTTAACCAACTAAACATGGAAAACACATTACCCCATCCCTCGGCTTTTATTAGTCGCGAGGATGTAGATACGATTAGAAAAACGGCCACGGAAGCAGAACGAATAGGCATGCTTCACCCGGACCAACTTGAGGTTATCTATCGCCAAAAATGGTTTAAATTATTAGTACCCGAAGCCTATACCGGCAGGCGAATAACCTTGCCCGAACTGGTACGCCTACAGGAGGCCATAAGTTGGACAGATGGCAGCACCGGCTGGGTGGTTACCCTATGCAGCGGCGCCGGCTGGTTTGGTGGTTTTATAGATGCAGTCATCGCAAAGCAAATATTTGGCAAAGCCACTGTTTGCCTTGCTGGAAGTGGGGCCGTAAGCGGCACAGCAGAGATAACTGGAACAGGATATCTAATAAGCGGTAGCTGGAAATATGCCAGCGGTGCGCATCATGCCACACATATTACCGCCAATTGTGCCATAACGCAAAATGGACAACAGGTGTTAAATGAAACCGGCGAGCCATTGGTGTTGCCGTTTATATTTGACAAGAAGGATGTAGCAATACTGCCCGCCTGGAAATACATTGGTATGGTGGCAACCGGCAGCGATGCGTTCGAAGTGAAGGACCTGGCTGTAGCGCATGATCGTCAGTTTAAGATAGATCCATCGGCTGTCGTTGTTGACGCGCCGTTGTATCGCTACCCCTTTTTACAACTGGCAGAAGCTACGTTGGCTGTCAATATATCGGGGATAGCTACCCACTTTATTGATCTTTGTGCAGATGTTTTTAAGGACAGGATGAATCACCCAAGGTTAACTGATCAGCACAAAAGAATTTTGACAGATTCATTAGCGCAGGCAAACAAGGAAATGCAGGGACTTAGAAAAGCTTTTTTTGAAGCGGTAGATATTTCATGGGATGCAATAACAGCCGATAACACCGTATCAGCAGCACAATTAAGCGTGGTGAGTACCACAAGCCGTTTGTTAGCCATAACTGCCCGGCAGATCGTCGATCGGCTTTACCCGCTCTGTGGTTTAGTAGCTGCAAGTACCGAAACCGAAATAAACCGTGCCTGGCGAGATCTACATACGGCAAGCCAGCATTCATTGTTAACTTTTAGTAACCAGGTTGGTTAATATTTAACAGTAAGTTCATGTATAATTATTGATATTTGAGTTTCATAATATCACCCTACATGAAAGTTAAATACCTGTTATGCCTGTTATGCGTTTTTGTTGCTCTTAATGCCGGCGCGCAAACAAAGAAAAGAGCCACTAATGCTCCTGCCTCTGCTACATTGCCTCGCCCTAAACTGGTGGTAGGCCTTGTTGTCGACCAAATGCGTTGGGATTACCTGTACCGGTTTTATGATCGTTACAGCGCGGGCGGTTTTAAACGGATGTTAAACGAAGGGTTTAGCTGCGAGAATGCCAATATAGATTATATACCTACGGTAACCGCCGCGGGCCATACAGCTATCTATACCGGTTCTGTACCTGCTATACACGGCATAGCCGGAAACGATTTTATTGTACAGGCTACCGGTAAATCAATGTATTGTGCCGAGGATAATACAGTTGAAACCGTTGGCAGTACTTCGGATGCCGGTAAAATGTCGCCGCGTAATTTATTGGTAACTACGGTAACCGATGAGTTAAGGATGGCGACCAATTTCCGCTCGAAAGTGATCGGCATAGCTTTAAAAGATCGTGGTGGTATCCTGCCTGCCGGCCATACTGCTAACGCGGCCTATTGGTTCGACGATAAAAGCGGTAACTGGATAACCAGCACCTATTACATGAACGACCTGCCGCAATGGGTTAAAGATTTCAATGCAAAAAAGTTACCCGAGGCTTATTTAAAAAAAGACTGGAACCCGCTTTACCCGGTTAACACCTACACACAAACCCTGCCGGACGAAAGTAAATACGAAGGCAAATTTAAAGGTGCGGCTACCGCTACACTGCCGGTTAAAACATCAGAATTATATAAAGGCAATGTGAGTATGATCCGCAGTACGCCGTATGGCAACACCTTGACGCTTGACCTGGCTACCGCAGCTATCAATGCAGAACAATTGGGCCAGCGCGGCATTACCGATTTCCTGGCGGTTAGCCTCTCGTCAACAGATTATGTAGGCCACCAGTATGGAATTAACGCGGTTGAGGTTGAAGATACCTACTTGCGTCTGGACAAAGATCTGGCAGCTTTCTTTACTTATTTAGATGCTAAAGTAGGCAAGGGGCAATACACCGTATTTTTAACTGCAGATCATGGCGCTGCCCATAATACGGCGTTTTTAAACGACCATAAAGTACCCGCCGGCCTTTGGGATGATGGTAGTGCATTAAAGGACCTTAACAAAATATTAGCCGATAAATACAAATCGAATAAACTGGTATTGAGCCTGAATAATTACCAGGTAAACCTGAACTATGCCGCCATTAAGGCGGATAAACTGGATGAAGCCGCTATTAAAGAAGACTGCATCAACTATCTGCAAAAACAGCCCGAGGTTGCTTTCGCGATAGATATGCAAAAAGCAGCTACCGCCAATATTCCGGAAGAATTACGAATGCGGATCATTAATGGGTATAGCATAGCGCATAGCGGTGTTATACAGATTATTTTAAAACCGGCCTATTTTACCGGTCATGGATCAGGAGATAGCGGCCCTACCGGTACCACACACGGTACCTGGAACCCTTACGATACCCATATCCCAATGGTATTTATGGGCTGGGGCATTAACCATGGCACCACAGTTAAACAAACTTATATGACGGATATTGCTCCAACCATTTCGTCGTTGCTGCATATC
This sequence comes from Bacteroidota bacterium, assembly GCA_040388175.1. Lineage (GTDB taxonomy): Bacteria > Bacteroidota > Bacteroidia > Sphingobacteriales > Sphingobacteriaceae > Mucilaginibacter. Next base: position 6,934 of record JAZKCG010000107.1, read on the forward strand.
CAGGCACCTAACGGAAATATTGGGCATGCGGTAAGCGAGGTGCTAAAGTAAGAATCAACGTTATTTCACCTGATACTTTGATCCGCCACTATACTTAAAAAGTGGCGGATCTTTTATTTTAGAACAGTGCCTATCCAAAAAGTCATTAGCATGACACTACCTTGCTGCGGTTTTAGTAATTTTGTTATCCAGAACACGCTATGACCATTACCAAAGAACAAGTACTGCAGGCCTTAAGTAACGTTGAGGAACCCGATCTTAAAAAAGACCTGGTAACACTAAACATGATACAGGATATTGTGATCGACGGCAATCGCCTGAGTTTTTCGGTTATCCTGACCACGCCGGCTTGCCCGTTAAAAGCATTAATAGAAAATGCCTGCCGTAACGCCATAGGCCACTTCATAAGCAAAGAGATCGAGGTGTCTGTTAACATGACATCGCGTGTCACCACACAAAAAAACACCGGAGTTCCTGGTGTTAAGAATATTATCGCGGTAGCATCAGGTAAAGGTGGTGTGGGTAAATCAACGGTGGCGGTAAACCTGGCATTAGGCCTTGCTAAAAGCGGCGCAAAAGTAGGTTTAATAGATGCTGATATTTATGGTCCGAGTATCCCTATCATGTTTGGGTTAGAGGGTGCACGGCCAAAGGCCAGCCAGGTTGATGGCAAGACCCGTATAGAGCCAATAGAAAAATATGGAATTAAACTACTGTCGATAGGTTTTTTTACAGACCCTAACCAACCCGTGCCATGGCGCGGGCCAATGGTATCAACAGCCGTAAAACAACTGTTTAATGATGCCGATTGGGGTGAGCTGGATTACCTGGTAGTAGACTTGCCACCCGGCACAGGCGATATCCATATTACCATTACACAAACCTTCCCGGTTACGGGTGCTGTTATAGTTACCACGCCGCAGGCAGTAGCACTGGCCGATGCCAAGAAAGGTATCGGGATGTTTTTGATGGAATCCATAAATGTACCTTTGCTGGGTATTGTAGAGAACATGGCCTACTTTACCCCTGCAGAACTGCCGGATAATAAATACTATATCTTCGGGCAAGGCGGCGGTAAAAAGCTGGCCGAGCAACTGGAGGTGCCTTTTTTAGGCGAGATCCCGCTGATAAAAGGCATAAGCGACAGCGGCGATGCCGGAAAGCCTATTGTATTGAATGAAGAGCACGGGCTGATGGTAAGTGCCTTTACCGAGATGGCAAACCGCGTGGCGCAACAGGTATCTATCAATAATGCACTGGTATTAGCAAGGAATGTTATAAATAATTAATAACTTTACTTTATAATTTAGTAACAATGAGTTTATTAGAAAGGGTAGAAGCAGCGTTAGATTCGATACGCCCATATCTGGAAACAGATGGTGGTAATGTATCTGTTGAGGAGATAACACCCGAAAATGTAGTAAGGCTTAAGCTATTGGGTTCATGTGGGTCATGCCCTATGAGTATCATGACGCTTAAGGCAGGAATTGAAGGCGCTATACAAAAAGCAGTGCCCGAAATTACCGGCGTTGAGGCCATTAACTTAACAGATATTGACGATCCGGACGCGGTCCTTCCTGAAAATTTGCGGTAAATTTTGTTAAGTATTGTTAAAATGTGCCCGGCATTTGGGCAATACGGTTTAGTTTAAAAACTAAAAACTATTTTTACCCGTTGATAATGATTAAAGCAACGGCTTAACAGCACATGAAATACCTTTTTGGCATATTGTTTTTATTTATCGCGATAACGGCGTCTGCGCAAACTAACGAGAAACCGTTAGTGCAGTTTAGCGGCGTTACCCGTAATGCAGACAGTACGCGCGGTATTGTGCCTTATGTAAACATTACCAATCTTACTACACATAAGCAGGTATACGTATCAAACTACGAGGGGTATTTTTCTTTTGTAGCGCATGAGCAGGATAGCTTACGTTTTACCAGTGTTGGTTATGGCTCGGTTACGGTTGTTATACCTGCCAATGTGGTTAAGCAAAGCCTGATCATGGAAATCAGCTTAAAATCACAGATCTTTAACCTGCCAATGGTAAAGGTTTTCCCCTGGGCTACGCCTGATGAATTTAAACGCGATTTTATGGCGCTAAGAATAGCGGATGATGACCTGGAAATTGCCCGTAAAAATTTAAGCCCCAAAGCTATTCATGCGCTGGAAGCATCTTTGCCAAACAGCTATTATGGGGTAAGCGTAAACGTACAGGATATGCATAACAGCATCGCTAATTCGCACTCCATCACTAACCCATTGCTTAATCCATTTGCGTGGGGTAGCCTGATCAGGGATATCGCCGCAGGCGATAAATCAAACAGTAACGCTAATTAAAAATTAGCGCCCTTTCTTAGCTGCCGGGAACTTCATTTTGTAGTCCACATCCACTATCCCTTTCGATATATCGTTCAGCCTTTTTTCCAGCATACGTTTGCGGAGCGGGCTCAGCTTATCGGTGAATAATTTACCTTCTATATGGTCATACTCGTGCTGGATAACACGTGCTGCCATGCCTTTAAAAGTTTCTTCGTGATGTTTCCAGTCCTCGTCGTAATAAGACATTTTTACAACCGGTTTGCGCGATACATCTTCCCTTATATCAGGTATGCTCAGGCAGCCTTCGTTAAAGGTCCACTCCTCGCCGGTCTCTTCCAATATGCAGGCGTTAATAAACGCCTTTTTAAAGCCTTTTAACTCCGGTTCATCGTCATCAAATACAGAGGCATCTATCACAAACAAACGCATAGATAAACCAACCTGCGGAGCAGCCAGCCCAACACCGCGCGCGGCATACATGGTCTCGAACATATCGTCAACTAATTGTTTGATATGCGGATATTCTGCAGGCTCAATAGATGGGGCTTTTCTTCTCAGTACCGGATCGCCGTAGGCTATTATTGGAAATTTCATCATACAAAAATACAGGATTATTGCTTAGGCTCAAATAGCAAGGTTATCATTTTACTTTCGTCAAATATTTCATTGCTGATGGCCAGCAGTTGTTCGGACGTTACGTTATTGATCTTTTCGAATAATTGGGGCAGCGTATCCACATAATTAAAGTCGACCAAACTTTTAGCCATAGATATGATCAGGCTCATTCGATTCTCTTCAGCCAAAGCTATCTGGCCAATAAACTTTTGCTTGGTTTGGTGCAGTTGCAAGGTCCCCAGCTTCTGCTCGCGCAGTTTTTTTAGTTCTTTATGTACCAGACGGGTAGCTTTGTCGGCCTTTTCGGTATCGGTACCAAAGTAGATGGAAAATATCCCGGTATCTGTTAACGCAGTGTAATTAGACTCGATAGTATAGGCTATACCATGTTTCTCGCGGATCTCCAGGTTCAAACGGTTGCTCATGCCCATCCCCCCCAACAAATTGTTTAACACCAGCAATCCCGTTTTATCCTGGTGCGATGACGAGTAGGCCTGGTTGCCAATGACACAATGCGTTTGCGAGATAGGTTTGTGTATGATATGCTGCCCGCTAATATTTGCAGTGGGTGTTATCCTGGTCTTTTTATTATAGTTAGGTGCTATGTGTCCAAAGTATTTATCGCCCAGTTTACTAACCTTTTTAAGGTCGTAGTCGCCAATTACAGCGAAGATGATCTCGTTGGTATTATAATTAGCAGCTATGAACTGTTTCATGTCATCACGGCTCATTTTGCCGACGGTTTCGGGCGTTCCTAATATGTTCTTCCCTATAGGATGGTCCTTGAACAGGAGTTCTTCAAAATCATCTTGTATGGCCTCTTCGGGCTGATCAAGGTACGAGGCTATCTCGTCCTGTATTACGCCACGTTCCTTCTCTAACTCATCTTCGGGGAAGGTAGAGTGAAACACGATATCTTCAAAAAGATCGATAGCGCGCTCCAGATAAGGGTTTAAAAACGACGCGTGGATGCAGGTATATTCTTTGGTGGTATAAGCGTTCAGATCGGCGCCTACCAGTTCCAGCCGGTTCAAGATCTGGTTGGTACTGCGGCGTTCAGTCTCTTTAAATAGCAGGTGCTCTATAAAATGCGCCAGTCCCTCCTGCTGCGGCAATTCATCGCGCGAGCCGGCATTAACCAGCAGGCAGCAATGCGTAACCGTTGAGGGCGCGTGTTTGTACATTATCCGGATGCCGTTGGATAGGGTATAGAGCTGGTATTCCATCATGAGGGTGCAAAGATAGGGATTTAAGTACGTACTCGTACTGGCTGCATATTCTTCACTATCTATCCTTTAAGGGTACTGACAAACTATTATAAAACATCCATCTTTAAGAACAATTTATTATATTTGAATATAACAATATAAGTTATGGTTATTGAACGAACAAAAGACGAAGTGATTATCAGGCTTCCATCCTATGTTAATACAGATGGATTGCAAAAGCTTGTTGATTATTTGAGTTACAAGGAAGCTACAGCAAAATCAGAGGCAACTCAAGATGCAGTAGATCAATTAGCCAAAGAGGTAAAAAAGGGTTGGTGGGCCAAAAATGGCGACAAATTTGAAATGTGAAAATAATAGTTGATACCAATATTATTTTTAGCGCTCTTTTAAATACCAACGGAACGATTGGTGATTTACTTATGAATTCTGGTAAGGCTTTTGATTTTTACAGCTGCGATTATATGCGGCATGAAATTCAGAATCACTGGAAAAAACTCCAAAAAATTTCTAAATTATCTGCCGAAGAATTAGGTGATTCTTATTTTCAAATTGCCTCAAGAATACATTTTATAAATGAATCATTAATTCCCGGTGAAATTTGGCAAAAAGCTATAAATTTTACCAAAGAAGTAGATCTTGATGATACGGCTTTTGTGGCATTAACTATTTATTTGAAAGGGAGTTTGTGGACGGGCGATAAAGAACTATACAACGGTATAAAAATAAAAGGGTTTAAGCGCGTTTTTAATACAGAAGAATTAAAGTTATACAGAGCTGATCATAATTATCGTTAGTTATATTAATCTAATAAAACCTAATTATCACATTTACATGAACGTAAAAATTGCCGATCTGGAATTTGAGCCGCTTATAACGGCCAAAGAGATACAAGCCCGTACCAAAGAAATTGCCAAACAGCTTAATAAGGACTATGCCGACAAGGCCCCCATATTTGTAGGCGTACTTAACGGGTGCTTTATGTTTATGGCCGACCTGTTAAGACAGATCAATGTACCCTGCGAGGTGGCCTTTACCAAACTATCATCATACCATGGTGGTGTAACCACAACCCGCCGCATCCGCGATGATTTTGACCTGATGGTGGATATAACCGACCGCCATATAGTATTGGTAGAAGATATTGTAGATACCGGCAATACGCTCGACTATTTAGTAGCCAAACTACACCACCGTAAACCGGCCTCTATAACGGTATGCGCCCTGCTGCTAAAACCCGATGCTATTGAATACCCGGTTGAAGAATTAAAACATGTTGCTTTTAATATCTCCAATGAATTTGTGGTAGGTTATGGATTAGATTATATGGAACAGGGCAGGAATTTGGATGGGATTTATAAGAGGGCGGTTTGATGAAGGTCAAAGAATCAACAGTACTGTTACTTTTATTTTTTGCGCTTTTTGCAAAAGGTCAAATTCCTGAATTAAAATCTAACATTCCTTTTGGGTATGACATAAAAAGTTCTGAGTTATATAAAGAGTTTGGAGGAAAATATGATCTTTTAATTTCTCATCGTTATATGGGCGGCTGGTCTTATTCCGAGTTCTCGTACGATATAATCGCCTTTAAAGGCCGAAAGAGTTACAATATCTTATTTTTTAAGATGAAAGACACCAAAGCAAACGGTGGACATCAGAAGCCTCAAATTAAAAGGGAACTAATAGATAAACGAAAAGCTGATAGTATTCTTTCCGTTTTTAACAACAACAATTTCTGGACCTTAAATAATGATACGCTTAGTATAAATAAATTCGGGAAATATTACGATGCTGATGCGCATAGGTATGTTGATCGGCAATTTGATGTATCAGATGGATCAGCTGACGTATTCACAGTTATTTCAAAAAAAGAATATTTAATTGTATCTGCTTATGAGCCGGAGTATTATTTTGAAGTACTACCCGAAATTAAACAGCGGGGGCGATTTATAAATTCGAAACGGGCGTTTTTATCCGTTTTCCCTCATTAACGCGACACTCTGCTAATGATCTTTCGCTATATTTACTTTAGATAAACTAACAGCTATGGGAAAGTTTTCCGACACTATAAAAGATCAGCATAAGGAATTTATTGAAAAGCAGAAAATGTTTTTTGTTGGCAGTGCTCCACTTAACGCGGATGGCCATGTTAACCTGTCGCCAAAAGGATTGGATAGTTTCCGGGTGCTTTCTGACAGCAGGGTTGCCTATATGGATGTTATTGGGAGTGGTAATGAAACATCGGCACATTTAATAGAGAATGGCCGTATTACCTTTATGTTTTGCGCGTTTGACGGCCCGCCGCTTATACTTCGCCTTTACGGAAAGGGGTACACCATTTTGCCTGAAGATGCAGAGTGGCCGGAAATAGCCAAACATTTTGAACTAATGCTTTCTACCCGCCAAATTATTGTTGCCGATATTTACCAGGTGCAAACATCATGTGGGTTTAGCGTGCCGTTATATGAACATACCGGCGAAAGAGACCATGCCATAAAATGGGCGGAAAGCAAAGGTGCAGAAGGCCTTGAAAAATACAAAGAAGAAAAAAACAGGATCAGTTTGGACGGATTGCCAACGGCGATGTATTAGGATATACAATTGTCATTGCGAGCGATAGCGTGGCAATCGCACGTAGAAAGGTCTACGTCAGTTATCATACCAATCCCGGCTTAAGTCATTCCAATCAGGATTTTCCGAAATGATAAGATCGACTTTATTTTTCCGCGAACCAGCTTTTAATTGCTTCTCTCTGGCGATCGCATCCTGTATCCATTGGTATTCTTCATAATAAACCAGTTTGTTACAAGCATACTTTTTTGTGAAACCATTATTTGTTCCTTGTTTATGGTCCCAAACTCTGCCTTGAATGTCGTTGGTTACACCGGTATATATTACTGTATTTGCTTTATTTGTGAGCAGATAAACATAATATATATGAGCCTTAAACATGATGCAATATAAAAACCGTTGATCTGGGATGCAAAAACTTTTCAGGCGTGCGATTGCCGCGCTACGCTCGCAATTGTAAAGGTCAAGTAATTCGGTAACAGAATTAGCTTTGAAATATTAA
>JAZKCG010000108.1:0-7286 GCA_040388175.1 Bacteroidota bacterium
ATAATAATAACCTATACTATCTTGTTGAAGCTAATCTAAAGGAAATGACAAGTTTCTTTTAGATTTGGCTATGGCAACTCTAAGAATATCATATCCGCAAAGCGATTATGAACAAGTGTTATCGGCCGAGGTAACTATTGCCCTATTTTTAGGCAAATTACTCAAAGGAGGACCCGCGTTCAGCAAGATAATAGATCATTTAAGTGCTTATCATAGTCCGGATGGCGGGTCTATCGAGATCAATGACTTTGACGTAACAAGCGCTGATTATGATACAGCAACCCGCAAGGGACAGGTTAAGATCAACTACCGGATATATTATTTTTATGGCTGCGCCGACATCACCAAAGATGCCGGTGACCATGAAACCTGGAATTTTGATATAGATACTACCGGCAGCACCTTAATATTGTACATGCCGGAGTATGAGCAAAGGTCAACAGCTGATGAATTTTAATTGGATTAATCAGTTACAAAAACTTAAAGCTACCGGTTTTCACATCGATAGTCCACGGTTTTGGCTCATTGAGCCATAATTTGCCGTTTCCGATCTCTAAAGGCATCCACAAATAACGCGAGTCCCATTGTTGAGCCGGGTTCCATTTATCGGCCATGAAAATTACTGTAGTCGATTTGGTACCGACAACCTTTAACATCATGGTTGATTGCGAATGATAAGTTTTTGTTTCGGGTGGCGCTATGTCTTTAAATTCGCTCCACGGCCCTTCTAACGAAGTCGCGGTAGCATATTTATTAGCGTTTGGCCCCCAACCTGTCAACGCCGACCCTATTGAATAATATAAACCATCGTAATGTACTATGGCGCCGCCTTCCAACGGCATACGTACCAGGCTCATTTCTTTTTCTACGCTTAAGTAATCATCAGCCAGTTTAACAATATGGAAGCCAAGTTCTCTATCCTCGAATACTAAATAGGCAGTACCATCATCGTCTATAAACTGCCCAATGTCACGACTTTGGTGTCCCAGCGGTCTGAAACTTTTCACAAAGGTAAAGTTACCATCAGGCTTGTCGCTCACGGCTATACCTACCCTGGCATACTGGTAATTTTTGGTATCCAGATGAAAATATAGTACATATTTTTTGGTCGGCTTGTTATAGTAAACCTTTGGCCGCTCCAAGATCCAGCCATCACCCAGGTTTTCAGGATCGGCCATCTTAACAACATCGCCCTTAAATTTCCAGTTCATCAAATCAGTAGACGAGTAGCAGCTTACATATCTATAATTAGAATCTAAGCCTTTTGCCCGTTCCTCGCCATACCAGTAGTATGTGTTTTTTATTTTGATGATCCCACCGCCATGCGCCTGGATATGGTTGCCCTTATCATCCGGCCATACCGCACCGGGATCGATTCCTTTATTTTGGGCGAAACCAGTTAATGATATAACTAAAAGGATAACTAATAACCTGCCCTTCATTGTAAACTAATTATTCGATCACCCTATCCAAATGAGTATAACCGCCATCCACATGTATCAACTGGCCTGTAGTATGGCTTGATACTTCTGATAGCAGGAACACTACCATATTAGCGATCTCGCCTGCTGTGGTCATCCGATGGCCCAGCGGGATGTTCTTAACTATATCCTTTAGTTTTTCTTCGGGGTTTGGTAAAGTATTGATGTACACTTCATATAGCGGTGTCCAGCATTCGGCTACAATAACCGCGTTTACACGGATGTCGTAAGGTAAAAGCTCTACGGCCCACTCGCGGGTCAACGCGTTGCGTCCACCGTTTGCTGCAGCATAGGCCGATGTATTACCCTGGCCTGTATCGGCCACTTTCGAACCAATGTTTACGATATTACCTTTCGATTTCTTTAGCTCCGGCAGCGCGTATTTAGCCATCAAATAATAGTGGACCACATTGCGGTGCAGACTGCGCATAAAATCGTCGTAATTACCTTTTTCAAGGCCTACGGTATCATTAACACCGGCGTTGTTTATTAACCCTTCTATACGGCCATATTTGGCTATTACCGCTTTTACCGCTTCCTCACACTCGTCAGGATCGGTCAGCTCGGCAACAACCTGAAATGCTTCAAATCCCTGTGCTTTCAGATCATCAACCACCTTCAAATTATCGGCTTCTTTACGGCCTATCACTACCGGTATAGCACCCTCATTTGCTAATAACCTAACAATACCCTCGCCAATGCCTTTGGCACCGCCGGTTACTATAACAACTTTATTTTTTATCTGCAGATCCATTATTTAGTTTTTTATAATTGATTTTCGTGTGTCATTTCGACCAACAGGAGAAATCTATACATAGATAATCAGCGCGTGTATAGATTTCTCGCTATCGCTCGAAATGACAGTAAGTATATTATTTACAACCCATAAAATTTAACCGCATTGCCACCCCAGAATTTGGCTTGTTCGGCTTTAGACAGCTTAGCCACGTAAGCTTCCGGTATAGCCAGCATTTCGCCATAGGTAGCTGCCACACGGCAAACCGGCCAGTCAGACCCATACATAACCCTATCAGCACCAAAAGCTTCAAATACCACATCCATATAAGGCACATAATCCTCAAGCTTACGTACATCCCAGGCGTGCCAATCGGCCTCAGTCACCATGCCAGATATTTTACAGCTTACGTTTTTATTTTGGGCAATGGCTTTTATATCTTTTGCCCACTCGGTAATTTCGCGTTCTTTGATCTTTGGTTTGGCCAAATGGTCAATCACAAAAGGCTGATCAGGAAAAGCTGCTGCAAACTCGTTAGCATATTTTAGCTGGTCTGCAAAGATCAGAATATCATAAGTATAGCCAAACTTGTTCAGCTTAGCTATACCATGTTTAAAATCGGCATGGAGCATATATGCCCTATCGGCTTCACCTTGTAAAATGTGCCGAAAGCCTTTCATTTTTTTAAACTGTTTATAGTAAGCCAGGCGCTCATCTATATTGTCGGCTTTCAGATCAACCCATCCTACTACACCTTTTATAAAACCATGCTTTGCGGCATGATCCAAAAGCATAGTATTTTCTTCTTCGGTCTGATCTGCCTGTACCGATATACAACCGCTAAATCCATACTCATGTAAGATAGGTTCCAGATCCTCCGGCAAAAAGTCCTGCTTGATGATCTCCATATCATCATTGATCCAGGCGTGCTTTACCGGATCATAGTTCCAGAAATGCTGATGCGAATCAATTCTTAGCATAAGCTTTTAACACTTGTTTAGATTCGCCCAAACCATCAATACCTAACTCCATTACATCACCTGCCTTTAAATAGATAGGCGGTTTAAAACCCAGGCCAACACCCGCAGGTGTACCTGTCGAAATAATATCGCCCGGCAATAAAGTCATGAACTTACTTACATACGCTATAACAGTAGCCACGTTAAATATAAAGTTAGAGGTATTGCCATCCTGCATGGTCTTGCCGTTAACCTTTAGCCAAAGTCTCAAATTATTGATATCGCCCAACTCATCAGGCGTAGCCATAAACGGACCAACCGGCGCGAAGGTATCGCAACCTTTGCCTTTATCCCAGGTGCCGCCGCGTTCTATCTGGAACTCGCGTTCAGACACATCATTGTGTAAAGCATATCCGGCCACATAATCCAACGCGTCCGCTTCATCCACATAGCTTGCTTTTTTACCTATAACAACAGCCAACTCAACCTCCCAATCGGTTTTAACAGAATCTTTGGGGATCACCACATCATCATTTGGGCCAACCAACGCAGTGGTCGATTTCATGAACAATACCGGCTCGGCAGGCGGAGTTGCGCCTGTTTCTTTAGCATGATCAGCATAATTTAAACCGATACAAAGAATTTTAGAGGGACGTGCTATCGGGCTACCCAAACGCTCAGCATCAGCAACTTGAGGTAATTTACCTTCATTAGCTGCCAGGAATTTTTTAAGCCTGGTTAAGCCATCATTCTCAAAAAACTGTTCATTATAATCCTCGCCAAAGGCAGACGTATCGTACTTGGTATCGTTAATTATTACCCCTGTCTTTTCTTTACCCGGGTTACCCCATCTTATTAGTTTCATAAGCCCCCTCTAAATCTCCCCCGGAAGGGGAGACTTTTATTTTAATTGTTATTTATAATTTATTAATGTTACGTTTCTTTAAGCCCTCCCTACCGGGGAGGGTTTGGGTGGGGCTGTTAATTATTCAATTTAACAAACCCGCCATCCAGCAAATAATCGCAACCGGTAACAAAACCTGCCTCGTCGCTGCATAGGTATAACGCTAATGAAGCCACCTCTTCCGGCTTACCCATGCGGCCGATAGGCTGGCTTTTGGATAATTTCTCAAATATCTCTTCCTCTTTACCCGGATAGTTTTTGGCAATAAAGCCATCAACAAAAGGCGTATGTACCCTTGCCGGGGATATGCTGTTACAGCGGATATTATCGGCCATATAATCGCGCGCTACAGATAGCGTCATGGACGATACCGCGCCTTTACTCATCGAATAAGCAAAACGGCTGGTAATACCCACCGTAGCCGCTATAGATGCCATGTTAAGGATAACACCCTTACCCTGATTCTTCATCAACGGTATAGCAGCGAACAGCGAGTTATATACCCCTTTAACATTCACATTAAAGATCTTAGTAAAATCTTCTTCGCTGGTGGTTGTGGCTTCGCCGATGTGGGCAATACCTGCATTATTCACCAGTATATCTATCACCCTTATTTTATTGTAGATATCGAGGATCTGCTGTTGATCGCTCACATTACAGCCATGCGCTACGGCTTTACCGCCTGCTTTTACTATTTCATCAACGGTATCCTGCGCGGCATCGGCATTTAATTCCATAATATGCACCGTGGCACCCTGCTTTGCAAAAAGCACGGATATGGCCCTGCCTATCCCACTACCACCACCGGTTATTACTGCCGACTTTCCTTCTAAACTAAACATCGTATTTATTACAATTTAAATATCTTATTCATTAAAACCCATTTCTCGCCTGGTTTGGCACCGGGTATGGCCTGCTGGTATTTCCACATCAGGGCTTCCCAATCTTGTACCTTGGGGTTAGCGGCATCCATAGCCCCTTTTTTATCAAAACTAAAATCCGGGCCCGTCTCCATGATCATAAACAGGCGATTACCAAACCGGTAAATTTCCATATCAGTTATACCGCCACCGGTAATGCTATCATGGATCTCGGGCCATATCTTTTCGTGATATTTTTCGTATTCCGCTATTAGTTGCGGGTCGTCTACAAGGTCTAACGCTAAACAATATCGGGCCATAATTAGTGTTTGCTAAGGTCGATCTTTACTGCGGTGTTGTCACCATCTTCTATCAAATATCCTTTCCATCCGTACCAGGCAACAACCACAAAGCAAAACAATGGCACGCTGTAAGATATAGCTGTCGAGTATTTCTCGGCCAATAAACCCATTACAAACGGCATTAAGGCCCCACCTACAATCGACATAATCATAAATGATGATCCTTTTTTAGTATGATGCCCCAAATCTTTTACACCTAACGCAAAAATAGTTGGGAACATGATAGATTCGAAAAAGAAAACTGCTAATAATGCATATACCGATATCCATTGGCTGTTTGCAACTACCACAGCACAAAGCAAAACATTAATTAAAGCATAAATAGCCAATAACTTGTTGGGAGCAATTGCACGCATTAAAGCGGTCCCAATAAAACGGCCAATGGTAAACATGATCAAACCCGCCGAAAGCAAGCCCGCGGCTTTGGCGTTAGTTATACCAATACCACTTTCTGTACAATAGTTAATAAACAAAGCGGCTATACCTACCTGTGCGGCTACATAAAAGAACTGAGCTATTACACCATTGGTGAAATTACCATGATCAAACAACGGTTTTTTGATCAGCGCAGCTGATGATACTATCTTATCTTCCTGTATTTCAGGAAGGGATGTACGAACAAAAAGTCCGGCAATGATCAATACAACCACTCCAATAACAATGTAGATCATTTTTACAGAATCTAAATTTGTATTGCTTTTGTCGCCGCCAAAAAACAAATACGCGGCTATGATCGGACCCAAAAAGGCACCTACACCGTTAAAACATTGCGATAGATTCAACCTGGTTTCTGATGTTTCAGGGCTACCTAATACAGTAACATAAGGATTAGCAGCTGTTTCTAAACAAGCTAATCCTGATGCCAAAATAAATAGTGCCAGTAAGAAAAAGTTAAAACTGGCTAATTCGGCAGCCGGATAAAACAAGAACGCGCCTACTGCGTATAAAAGCAACCCCATAATAATACCTTTTTTATAACCGTATTTATTCATGAATAAACCTGCCGGTAAGGCCACTAAAAAGTATGCACCAAAGTAGGCTGCCTGTAATAAGGTGGATCTGCTTTTAGTAATATTAAGCGTTTCCTGGAAATGCTTATTAAGCACATCCAATAATCCATAGGCAAATCCCCATAAAAAAAACAGGGATGTCACCAATACTAATGGAATTAGATATTTGTTTTTCGACATAATTTAAGTTTGGTTTATTATAATTGGTTCTAACAAAGAAAGCATATAAAGCTATTATAAAGTTTTCTTTTATTACCCAATTATTATGCTATTTTGGCATAAGCAGCCTAAATAATTGTAATAACAAGCCAATTGGCAATTAAAAAAACTATAAGATACGGGCTTAACTGCTATAATTTTCTTCATTCAAGAAAACTTTTTTTCAAATAAAGCCAATGCAATCGTTGCCGATTAAATTAAAAAATTGAAGTATTTTTAATAAACCGTATTATTGTGATTAGTTTACTTTTTTGATCTGAAATGTATAAACCGGCTACCATAAAAGATATTGCACTGGCTCTGAATTTGTCGCCCTCTACGGTGTCAAGGGCTTTGCGTGATGGTTATGAGATAAGCACCGAAACAAAGAAGATTGTTGTGGCTTATGCTGAAAAGATAAACTACCGTTCAAACCCCATAGCCTTAAGCCTTAAAAACCGGCGCAGTTATTCTATCGGTATCGTAGTGCCTAAGCTGGCCAATAGTTTTTTTTCGCAGGCGATAGCAGGTATAGAATCGATTGCTTACGAGCGGGGTTATCATACCATCATTACCCAAACCCATGATTCGTCAGAAAGAGAACTCATTAACGTTAACCACCTGGCACAACGATCTGTAGATGGTTTGCTGATATCCATGTCGGCAGGCACTTCTGATTATGGCTTTCTGAAAAAACTGCATAATGATGGATTGCCTATTGTATTCTTCGACCGGATCATTGACGATATAGATACCTTTAAAGTAACCTCTGATAA
>JAZKCG010000108.1:7297-46203 GCA_040388175.1 Bacteroidota bacterium
GAATCGTTGATCAAATCGGGACGTAAAAAGATAGCGTTGCTATCCAATGCTCCGCAGCTATCCATCACTAACGAACGTTTGTCTGGCTATATGAAAGCTTTGGCCGATTACCATATCCACTTTAAACCTGAACTGATAAGAAACTGCAGCAAAGGCGGTAATGATTACCAGGAAGTAGAAGATGCTGTAAAGGACCTGTTAGCCATGCCTGAAAAACCCGATGCCATGTTCATTTCCAGCGACAGGATCAGTATATCTTGTGTCCGCGCGTTAAAGAATTTAAATTCCGATCCTAAAGAAATCGCGGTAGCAGGCTTCTCCAATTCGGACGTGGTAGACCTGTTACAGCCGCCTATATCCTACGTTAAACAAAAAGCGTTCGAAATGGGCCAGGTAGCGGTAGAAATGCTTTTAAAACTGATTGAAAGCAAATACCCCATCACCGAATTTGAGACAAGGGTGCTGGATACAGAATTGCATTTAATAAAGTAACCCACGTTGTTATTCCGAGCATAGCGAGAAATCCCCCGCCCTTGTTGGTGGAGATGACAGAAAATTTATAGCACTTTCTTATCCACCTCTGCCAGTTTGGTATTAGGTAGCTGGTCGCTGTTAAAGATCTTGAAGTTTTTTACCTTGTTCAGCATGAATAGGGATGCTCCTTCTGCCTTTTGCGCGCGGATATGTTGAAAATCGGCGCCATCCACATTATCCAATACAAAAGCAGGGCGCAGATCATCTTTCATATAACTTACTTCAACATCGCTCATTTTCAGGTCCTTTACATTGCGGATAAAGAAACCATAAGCCGGCGTAGTACCAAACTGGTCGGGCTCAGGGTAGCTTTTTATCAGATCAGGCACTACATTGGCAGCTTGTTCTTTTGTACCGCCGCCTTTAAAATAGATGCGGATGTTGTTTAGTGTAAGGTCCTCAATATCATGTCCCGGTATACCACTTATAATTACCCCCTGTTTAGCCGAAACATTGTAAGCTACAATATTACTTATTATTACCCTATGCAACTGGCTGTACGGAAAACCCTCCGGACCGCGTTGCCTTGCACCTAAACGAATAAATATAGGCGCGTTTGGGATATCGCGCATGGTAATATTACTGATGGTGATATCCTCTAAAGCGGCGCCGTCTACAGTTTCTAAACAAAGCCCGCGACAGTAATCGAACGTGCAATTGGTTATGGTGATGTTTTTGAAACCACCATTCGATTCGGTACCCAATTTGATACGACCGGTAGGCGATCTGCCGTCTTTTACAAAAGTACCATCCAGCATTGTACCTTCTTTATAGCCTGAGACACTGCAATTGCTAATGGTAACATTCTCTAACGCACGAGGATAGTTTAAGGCATAGTCGCATTTCAACACAATACCATCATCGCCGGGCGAATTAACGCTGCAATTAGTTATGTGGACATTTTTACTGGATATCAGGTCGATACCGTCTCTGCCGGTATCCATTTTTATATTGTCGATAGTGGTATTGTCAACCGCGGTCAACAGAAAACAGAACCAGCCGCCATGCTGAATGGTAAAATCCTTGAATATTACATTACGGCATAATTTAAGGCTGATGGTTTTATTGCCCGCACCATTGTTGATCTCTTTCTTATCATCCTTTATCAACCCCTTACCCCAAATACGGCCCGGACCAGTAATAGAGATATCGTGCAAGTTTTCGCCAACTATTAAACTGTTGTGAAAGTGGCTGTGGCCGTAATCCTGGTAAACTTCGTTCTCGCCTTTTTCGGGCAGATCATATTGTACGCCCTCGCCTACCGTGGCGGCAACTATGGTAGCACCCTGATCGATAAACAAAGCCACATTACTTTTTAGGTGGATGGTTACCGACAGATAATCGCCGGCAGGGAAATATACGGTGCCACCACCTGCTTCGTTGGCCGCTGTTATGGCCTTGTCGATAGCTTTGGTGTCGATATTTTTACCATCGCCTTTGGCACCATATTTTTTAACATTATATACCGGAGCGTTTTGGGCCGATGTAAACTGTGCAACAAAAAACAACAGGAATAATGCGCCTGGAAGGCTGCGATTTAAAACTTTCATGACTGGCTATCTATTTGGTTATTTATCACTTAAAGGATAAGCGATATTAGCACTTTACAATCACATAACTTCTTTTCTAATTGAAAAGTTACGCAATCGTTGCCAGTGTTTTATTCTATTTATACCTGTACAGTTTTATTTTTTGATACATATAATAATCGCCCCTTAAACGCAAGCCGCCTCCCGACAGGATCTCGTCGCCATTTAAGTGCCGGCCGCCTACCCAGTTCCCATTAACAAAAGTACCGTCTTCTACCTGCAATATCCCTATTTTAGGGTCGCCGGGTGTATTGGCTTTAAAATTTATGGTCAGTCCACGGCCGCATACCAGGTATTCATCCGGACCGGTCTGGATAAATATTCCTGCCGGAAACTCGGGCGTTGTGAATGAATAGTGTTTGGCTATACCCAAGGTCAAATTATAATCGCCTACTTTTAGTATTTGCTTAGGGTTGTCCTTACCCAGGAACGCGCCGCCAATTACCCCTTTACCCTGGTAAGCTAAAAGCACAGGGGCTACTTTATCAATAGCCGCATAAGCAATGGCAAGGTCTGCCGAAAAATCAGGCAGGCTTTCCATTCCAAATGGTGAAAAACCAATAGCATCATGCTGGCCCAACGCATAAAATATGGCGCTGCAGGTCTTGGTCTCCCTAACCAATTCAGGTATAAATAATGGATTATTGGGGCGATGGTACAGATCTGCCCGTTCCTCGAAATTACTGTAAATATCAGGCGAAAGGATATCAATGGATGGCGCTCCCGCTTTCCAGATATCCATTACATAAGGCAATGGGCCACCGCTTGGATAGCTACCCGGTTTAGCTTGCGCTGTTTCACGCCATTCGGACAGCCAGGTGTTTACAAACATGGGTAACGGGTATTCTTTTTTACCCGCGGTAGCTACCTTACCAACATAACGCGAATAATACCATGCCATAAATAGCTCATCGGTTGATGCGCTTGCGCCAAAAATATCTTCCCAGTTACCTGAGGTTTTAAAGCCACCTGCTTCCCATTTCTTGCGAAAGCCCGGCATCAGTTCGTCTTTATTTTTTTTCAGATAGTCTATTAATTCTTTAGGAACAGGGCGGTTAAAAGCTTCGTTAGCTGCCGCAGATCGGTCGCGCGAATCTCCCAGTACACCTACTTCATTCTCTACCTGGATCATGATAACTGTATGCGTATCGTCCACCTCTCGAATATGTTTCATCAACGCTGCAAAGGCTTTTGCATCCGCATTAAGCGCTGCATCACTAAAAACAGATAAAATATCCAGGCTGGCACTATCCTTATTTTGCGCCCGTGGGAAACGTTTTAAATTGGTCTTTACCCATGCCGGTGTATAGGTGGACACGCCGTTCTTCCAGCTGGCAAACCAAAGCACGCCTAAACGCAGGTTATTACGACGTGCCTGCTGGATCAACCCGTCAACCAGGCTAAAATCAAACTTACCTTCTTCCGGCTCTATCAGATCCCAGCAAACTGCGGCTAAAGCCGTGTTTAAATGCCCTGCTGAGAATTTGGCTAATACGGGCGCCATATAATCCAGACTTGAAGATGTAGAGTTGTGTAGCTCGCCACCCAGCACCAGAAACGGTTTACCATCAACAATTAATTGCGTAGCGGTACCTTGTTTCTTTAGGTGAGGAATTTGTGCAAGTATTGTATTTGCAACTGAAAATAACGAAACAGACAGAATAGCCAGTTTACCATAAAGCGTTTTCATAATGATTTAGTTATAGTTGATTGTTTAAGCCAAGCGGCTTATTTATAGCGATAATAGTGTTTTACGCTGTATTACAATCCATCACCAAATAAAAATCTATGCAAACGTTGCCGATTATAGGCTTACAATTCTTTAAGTGCCTTATGCAGCGTTCTTGCTATTAAAGCTACAGAACCTTTAATCGAATAAGTTATTTGATGCTGCGCGTTAGTAATTACAATAACCGGCTCATCGTCTATCCCGTAAAAATCAACTATACCCGGAGCGTCTATTACCTGGTGCGCATTTATAGGATACTTTTTAAGATATTCATTGGCGGCATCATAAGACAGATGCGTAATGGCAAAAACATCAAATTTATTGGTTCCTATAAAGTCTTCTATTACCTCATTAACTTGAGCATACATACCGCGGTATTGGGGTTTCCAAAATATTAGTACAATCGCTTTTCCATCCAATTTGCTCAGATCTGTACGATTAGCAAGCGGGTTCAGGTCAAGAGTTACGCCTTCCTGAAGTTTCTCGCTATTGGGATGATGGGTAAGCATAGTTTCCTTATCCATTCGAGCATATAATACATGATCAACTTTGTGTATAACACGTTTGGCACCCCCACCTTCGATAGAGTGAACGCTCATCTCATATTCGTAGGTCCTTATCATTTTTTTGGCAACAACCGAATCAACAATATTTCCTGATACATCATAAATATTCGGATCTGTTACCTTAAACTGGGCGCTAAATTTTTTATACTCTTCGCCCGTCATTGTTTTTCGCTGTGTAGTTGTAGTTACTTGTGCGAAAACGGAAGAACAACATCCAAATAAAAGAACTATAAGAAATGCCCTCATACTATTGTGTACTTATAGTCAACGTCTTTCCTTTTTTCAGATCAGCATCAGGAATAAACCAGCCATCTACTTTTTTATCGCCCCAGCTAATATTGGTTATCTTTCTGCCTTTACCTTTTTTGATGATGGTAGTTGGGGTTGGACCCAGTTTTAAAGTTACTTTATCAAACAATGGCACAGAAACGATATAACTCGGATCGGCAGGCGAAAAAGTATAAAATCCCATCGCGTTGAACACGAACCATGCCGACATTTCGCCGGCATCATCCATACCCGCGTAAGCCAGTTTATCCTTACCCATATCGTAATAATGGTTCATGATGCTGTCCAGGTACATTTGCGCTTTTGGCTGCTTATCAACAAAGTAGTAGTAGTAAGTAGTGCTATGATCCGGCTGGTTTCCCTGGCAATAATTACCAATAAAGCCCGACATATTATCGGCTTCGCGACCGTCATAAGGTGTGGTGTACATTTCGTCCAGCTTTTTCTCGGCAGCGGCTTTGCTACCAAATAAGGAGATCAGCCCTTTTGGATCTTGCGGGGCAAAGAAAGTTTGCTGCCAGGCGTTGCTCTCGCGGTACATATATTCATAGTATACATAGTTAGGGTCGAAGTTCTTTACCCAGCTTCCATCGGCCAAACGGCCTTGCATAAAACCTGTGGCAGGGTTAAACACATTCTTGTAATTGTTGGTGCGTTTCATCAGCATATTATAATTATCCTTATCGCCCAGGGCTTTTGCCAGTTGCGCGGTAGCATAATCATCGTAGGCATACTCTAATGTTTTTGTAACGGCTGCTTTGCGTACGGTATTAACAACGGGATGCTCTACCTCAGCTTCAGAGATATAGCCTTTGGTATTGTACTCGTCTACATATTTGCGGGTGCCTTCTACCGTAGCATTTTTCAGCATCAGTTGATAGGCGTTCTTTACATCATAACCTTTTAAGCCCCTTAAGTACGACCCGGTAACAATGGCCGACGCATGATCGCCGTGGAAAAACGTGGGCATGAAGCCATTGTTGTTGTTCCCCATATCTATCATCGAGCTGATCACATCATTCATTACTTTAGGCGCTAACAGGCCCAACAGCACATCCTTGTTGCGATAATCATCCCAAACCGATGGTAAAGTGTAATAGCTAAAGCCTTTGTTTTGCACCTTGCCTGCCGCGTCGGTAAAATCGCCGTTGGCATCGCTACGCAAAGCAGGCCATAAGAACGAGCGGTATAAAGTTGAGTAGAACAGTCCTTTTTGTTTTTCGGTACCGCCTGATACGGTCAGTTTTGATAACAGGGTATTCCACGTTGCTGTTGCTTCTGCCCTTACCTGCTTAAAGGTTTTGTTCAGCATTTCTTTCTCTAGGTTTTCCTTCGCATTCTTAATACTTACGTATGAAAAGCCAATCTTAAGTTCGAGCGGACCGGCACCATTTGCGAAACTCAAAACAGGAGTCTTTTTTGGGCCCGGAGGCGATAGATTTTTTTGACGCGCTCCGGCAGGCCTGCCCATTGGATTGGTAGCAGAAGTTAAAGTATCTATTCCTGTTATTTTATGATTAGCTACCGCATAGAAATACATCTTTTCACCGCCTTGCTGAAAACCGGAGAAAACATTGTCGCCTTCCCTATTAATGGCCCAGTTACGGATCCGTTCATTAGCCATTGATAGATCGGCTATGAGCTTTTTGCTTGCACCGGGTTTGAACGTGTATTTATGGAACGCGCAACGTAAGGTAGAGGTCAGTTCGGCGTTAACACCGTAGCGCGGTAAATATACCTGGTAGTAACCCGGGTGCGCCGATTCGTTTTTATGGCTGAAAGCCGACTTATAATCATCAGCAGTAAAATCACTACCAGATGCAGGCATCAGGGGGATGTTTGCTAAGTTCCAATGCCCTTTGCTGGTATGGGCAAAACCATAGATCACAGTATCTTCATACTGGTAGCCTGAGCCGCTATGAAACTGGCTAACCGGGGTTAGCTGTACCATGGCGTTTGGTAATGATGAGCCGGGGAAAACCTCGGCACCCCAGCTACGGTGGGTAGGTACGAAGCCCAGATCTTTTGGATCCCACAAGGTAGCGGTACCCAGCAACGGGTTAACGTAGGCCGTTACCGGTTTTGGTGTGGCTTTTTTTTGAGCGTAACTATAGCCGCCTATAAGCAGCAGCAAAGCAGCCAATATATTCTTATTCATGATGATGGTTAATTTAGTACTATTGGTTATTAAAGCTAATATAGGGGCTTTAGCTATAAGGTTTTGTAATAATGTGGGGACAGATCAGCCCCCTCTAAATCTCCCCCGGAAGGGGAGACTTAAATGGGCTATTTAAAAGCCCTCCCTACCGGGGAGGGTTGGGAGGGGCTTTTACCCCTTCAAATTATACCTTGTCTCCAACCAGGCATAACGGGCCAGTATTTCCAGCATACCGCCATGATCTACCAGGTTTTTTACGCCGTGTCTATCTTCAAATAGTCCTTTTTCGTTCCTATCGTTTAGCAGGGAGTTATCCAGGCATTTCCTAAAGGCGATGATATACTTAGTGCTTTTATTAAACTTCAACAGATGCTGGTATCCTCTTAACAATACCGCGTTGAACCAGTAATCGTCCCTGAATTGCGGGCGGCCATAAAAGAACGTAAGCGAAGCATCAGCAATGGCATTGGCTTCGTCCAGGTATTTTTTTTCGTGGGTAATTTCATACAAATACACGTACGACTCTAACATCGTCCCTGTATTATAAGACAAGATGGCTTTGCCTATGCTGCCATTTTTGGTACGGATGTTATCCCAGTACAATTTCTCGGGAGTTTGCAGTTTGGAGTTTGTCCAGTTTACTATCTTGATGGCTGTATCCAGGTAAGCCTTGTCTTTGGTAGCCTCATACAATTGCAATGCAACCAAAGCCCCGGGACCATTAGAGCAGGTGTTTTTCGAACTCAGGTCGCCTTCTTTCCAGTAGATGCCGCCGCCCAAAACCTGGTTATAGCCGGTCATGATGAAATCATACATATCCTTACCCAGATCGAAGTCGGCTTTTTTCTTTGTTCTTGCATAAGCGTCTAAGGCGGTAATGCCTATCCATTCGTTATCGTCATAATAACGTTCGCCCGGTTTTAGTTTCATGATGTAGTCGGTAAAGCCACCATGCGGCGGAGCGGGGTTATAGTATTCGTACATCAATTTTAGCATTGGCGAACGCAGATCCGTTTTAGGTTCCAGTTTTTCAATTTCGTTAGCGGCCTGGTACATGGCGCAGAACGACCATAGGTAAGTATATTGCCTGGTATAACCGTTCTTGGTTTCGCGTTTGGCAGAGTCGACTACTACAAAGTAGTTGCCTGATGCCTTATCATAAAAGTTCTTTTGAATGACTGCCTGTAAAGCCTTCATTTCCTTTTTGTAATGGCCCGCACCCTGTGCAAAAACAGAAGCCGAAAAGAGGGTTAGCAATACAAACAGTAAGCTGCGTTTATTGGTGATCATTATCATTTAGTTTAATTTGGTTATTGAATGTTAAAACTGCAAAATATTTATCAATTAGCTGCTTTACGTAACTGATTTTATACGCAAACGTTGCCACTGCTGATCCATCGTGGATGTGTTACACTTTGGATCAGTTGGATCAGCCTTATTTTCCAATAAATTGATAATGAACATAGCGCAAGTCTTAGCGCGTTGGGACAAGCAAAGCCTGACTTGTGCTTGCAATATCTGCACAAGTCAGGCCGTCCATGGTCTTGGCACTAAGACTTGCGCCATTGAGATGTTCTTTAATTGTCAATTACAGAATGCTTTTTCAAAAGATCCTGAGAGAAACAGTCGACAGTTTTATAGGTATGGCAGACGTTATGGCCCTGTTGGTCGCTTATATTTTAATTTGGTCTGCACATCTGCTACATTAGTGTGAACACCCTCCTACTATGAAAAACTTTTTTATTACAGCGTTGGCTTTTATAGCATTTGTCCTGGTGACTATAATTGCAGCCTTATTTCCGAAGACAAGGTAAACGGCAGCACACAACAACATGTCATCCTATGTTTGCATAGAATGACATGAGATTTTCTACCAAATGATATAGCGCAAGTCTTAGCGTGTTGGGCCGAGCAAAGCCTGACTTGTGCACACCAGGCACAAGTCAGGCCACCCACTATCTTTCTCGCTAAGACTTGCGCCATAATGGAAATTCAAAATAACAACAATCTTTTTCATATCATTCTCACCACTCCACCTTAACCTTCACCCCTTTCGGGTCATTATCAAAGCTCAATAAAAGCGTTTTGCTATCGGCATCCCATTGGTTATGGGCGATGATGTTTTTACCATTTGCATCTGTTACCATAACTTTTTGGCCGTTTGTAGTAGGCAGTAAGATCCGCATTACATTGGTTGTATTTAAAGGGCTTTTAGCAACAAACGCGTAGCTATTTTTGGTTACCTGTTCATCATATACACGGGCGGCTGTAGCCAATACCTGTGGGGTTTGCGGGTTTGGCACTTTGGCTATGTTGTAAAAGTAACCCTGCTCGCCGGGTTTTATTTGTTTTTGGTCGATAACAGGCAAGCTTGGATCAAACAGGTCTATCAGTTTGCCTTTAATGGTGTATGGGGCGTTGTTAACGCTTTCATCCAGTACGGATACGATCTCGTACGGACCGCGATTCAAATACAGGCTGTTTTTGTATTGCACCTTTTTGCCGGTTACCTGGGCGTACAACGTTTCCACCTTTCCGCGCAGTTCATCATCGCGGTCGCTTTCCATTACAAATTCTTTTGGGTCGCGGCGAATGATGCAGATCTTGCCTTTGCCCGCGGTATAAGTTCCGGCTTTGGGGTTTGCGGGTAATCCTAATTTGGCGAACAGGTCATCGGCAGGGCATTTGTATTTCTTGCTGCCTTTGTTCCACCACTCCTGCACGGTTTGGAACGGATCATCATCCCTACCCGAATAAACTATAATACCACCATTACGCACCCATTTAGCCAAATCCTCGTGCGCTTTTTCTGTCGGAGGTTTCATGTTCGAGTAGGTCATCAGCAAGATCTTGGTATCCGCCAATGCTTTGGCGTAGCCTACGTTTTCTATATGCACAATATCTACCGGCACACCTCTTTTCAGGAATGGCATCGCCTCTCCAAAGAAATTAGACAATTGCGGGTCCATTAGTTTATTGTTGGACGGTACCCGGTTAAACATGCCAGATGTTTCGTAAAAACTGCTGTAATAGGGGTCGGCCCAGGCCTTGCCGTCATCATGCGTTGGCAGGCGCTGAAACATCATGGAGTTACCCATCATCACGCTGATACCCTGCGTGCCCGATGTTTTATTTTTTGAGGTTTTGATATCATTCAGCGAGTTGATCATCACCATCATTTGTGTCGAATAACTTTTGGGCATACCCGCGCGTTCATTGCTGGTTCGGCTGGTAAAATACTTACCGTCGAAAATACGGTCGGGCCAAGGCATTACCTCGTAATTATCTACATCGGGGAAAAATAGTTCGGCAGTAAAAGTGGTCTGGTAATTCTTTCTATAATCGGCCCAATCACGGCGGGTATCTTCAACCGGGTCATTCTCAAAGAATAACTTACGGCCGGTTGGCGCGGTCATTGATTTCATGCAGCAATACTCCAGGAAAGCGGTCTCGAACGATCGTTCTTTGGCTATACCGTTATAATAGTTAGGCTCGCGGGCGGTGCCTGTCCATGATTGTACAATATAACCATCCACGCAATCCAGCGAAGCCAAACTTGCTTCAGGGCTAACAATTTGCCACATAGCATAGTTAATGAGCGAGTGCGTAGGCACATAACAGCGCACGTTCATGCCCTTGGTTTTGCCATACTCCTTTGCATAGGTAAATGATTCTTTAAGCGCGCGGTAATACAGGTAATACTTCAGCTTATTGGACAAATACGTATTCTCTGCCGATTCATGCTGCGGCCGCCAGTCGAAACCATAATACGCTTTCCACTCGCGTTTGAAGGCCTCGCTATAGCCTGACTTGGCCCAGTATTCGGGTTCTTCTAAATATATCGCATCAATACCGGCATCAATCGCTTTTTTAACTACCTGTTCTTTAAAATATTTCAGGAAGTTTAGTGTAGGTACTACATAAGGCATATTGCGGCCATGCCATACGGTATCGCCGTTCATCATTTTCTGGCCTTCGTCAAAATGTTGTTTGCCGTCCCATTTGCCCATGAAATAGTCCTGGTAACCACCCCAGGCCATACCCGTCATGAAAGCTACCTGGTAACCGTGGTCCCGCCATGATTGTACACGCTGCTCAAACTGCGCCTTACTGCCGCCTGCGCCGTATATAATAGCCACATCGGCACGTGAATCTGTAGTGGCTTTCCACGGTGCGCCGGTTTGGAAAGTAGTTTTTTCTTTTTTTGCCTCCGGCGATGTTGCTTTGGTTTGTGCCGAAACTGAAGGGGTATTAAATAGCAGGCCCCAAATTAACAGGCCTACTATTTTTTTATTATGCTGAATTGCCGATATCATAATTGTCAGATCAATTTAGGTAAGCGGATAATTTGGTTAACCGGGCACCAATCTAACAATTAATAATTATAATGTGGTATAAGTATAAGTAGCGCTGCTACCGTCATCTTTTGTATAACTGGTTATATAACCATCCTCATCATAAACATAAGTGATATTTACGGTAGTAGTTCGGCCACCTATTGTACTAACCAGTTTAGTAACATTGTTATGGCTATCATAAGCATAGGTATAGGACATTGTAGTAGTAGTACCAGACCCGTCATTAGCAACGGCAGTTTGGGTTTCTGTTATCTTACGGTGATTACTATCATAAGTAAATTCAGTAGTGTTATTAGTATATGATTGCTTATCATAAATTTTTACAAGATCGCCTTTACTATCGTAGGTGTATGTTCTTACAAGCCCTACGTAATAATCTACTTCTATTAATTGGTTACCGCTGTTATAAATATAATTAGATATAATCTCACTAACGTTTTCGTTGTTCTTAAAATTTGTCACTTTAGTTTGAGCGATAAGAGTACCCGTATATTTATATTCGGTATAAGTTCTTAGCGCATTACCATCACCGAAGATCTGGTTGCTTGAAAATAGCAGGTCATTATCATAATACACATAAGTAGTAGTAGTAGTAGTACCTGCTTTTTCTGTCTGTTTTCTTTTCTTGCTATCATAAGTATAAAAGGTACTACTTGCCACTACCCCTATACCCGGAACTTGAGACTTATAGTCTATCTGTGCCAGGTATTTTTTAACGGCTGATGGTGCAGGCGCATCGCCACCACTGTTTTTTTTACAGGCGCTTAATGCCAGTGCTAATCCAATAAAAAGGTTGATGTAGTGTTTTGTTTTCATGATTTTATTTTTAATTATTGAAGTGTACTATAAGTATAAGTAGACTGGGTAGTAACGGTGTACTTATAATCACTGGATGTTGAACTGGTTATTGGGTAACCATCAGCATCGTAAGTATAAGCTATGCTGTCTAAAAAATTTTGGGTAAGCCCCTCGGTGGTGCTGGTAATGCGGTTGTTTGGCGAATACCGGTCGCCGGCGGGCTCAAACGACGGGTACTTAAATGGTGAAGCGGCAAACCTGCTTTTTTTATTATCATAAGTATATATTAAATAATAATCTGTACTTCCATGGTTGTACACCTTTGCAATATTACCGTTACTATCATACGTGTATAAATAATAATACAGACCCTGGTGTAACTCTGTCACCTTGTCGCCATTATAAACATAGGTAAACGTATTATCATAAGTCAACGCATTGTTAATGAAGGTCTTTACATTGTACGATATTAATTTACCATCTGCATAGGTAAATTCGGTAGTGCTCCAACTTCCTGCTGTGCCCGACGTTGAATAGATAGAGAACAGATCGCCGCTGTCATTATAGGTATAAGTTGACGCATTGCTGCCGCTCTTTATCTTACTTAGCCGTTTTTTGCTGTCGTAAGTATAATCGGTAGTTGAAGTACTGGTTGTCGGCGGCGAACTGCCAACACCAGGGACGGTGGAAATAGTTGATACATGTACCAAATATTTCTGCGTGACTGTTACGGGTGTATCCGTCGTACCAACGCTATTGCTTTTTTTACAGGCGCTTAATGCCAGTGTTAACGCAATAAAAAAGTTGATGTAGTGTTTTGTTTTCATTTAGATTAATTAATCAAGCGTACTGTACTCATAGGTATATTTACTTGTTACTGAGTTAACTATACTGGAAGTCATAACCGCACCGGTTGGATATCCTTCGTCATCATAATTATAAGTAAAGGTTGATAGTACATTTTGATTTAAGCCCTCTGTTGTAGTGGTGACCATATTGTTAAGCGAAAAGCTACCGGCTATACCACCTACTGTTGGATATTTAAACAGCGAGTTAATAAACATACTTTTCTTATCGTCATAAGTATAAACGGTATAAAATTGCGGATCGCCATAATTGAAAATTTTCACAATATTACCCTTGTCATCATAGGTATATTTCACATAATATATTTCCCAATGGATCTCTGTTACGCGGTCTCCTTCATAAACATAGATGTATGGGGTTTCAGTGTCCAGAACGTTCCCCTTAAATGACTTAAGTGTGTACTGTTTTAAATGGCCATCGGCATACGTAAATTCGTAAGTTGCCCGGTTGGGGCTTGAAGGATCTGCGCGACTAATCAAATATAAGTTGCCATCATCATTATAAGTATAGGTGGTTAAAATTTCACCTGTTTTCATAGTACTTAAGCGTTTTTTGCTATCATAAGTATAATAAACATTACTGGTGCTGTAGGTTGCCGTTCCATTAACCCCAGGCGTAGCTGATACGGCAATAACATGCGTTAAATACTTTTTGGGTTTGGTGGTTGTTGGCGTGTCTGTTGAGCCTCCACTATTGCTTTTTTTGCAGGCAAAAGTAAATAGCAGGCTCGCAACTAATAAGGCGGTGTAAAATTTCGTTTTCACGGGGGCTGCTGATTTGGTTTAAAAATTGGTAATTGGTATTCTTTAATCTAAAGTGCTGTAAGTATAAGTTGTTGTTGTACGGCCATCGTTAACCGTTAACGGATAGCCCTCATCGTCATACGTATAGGTATAATTTGTAACCGTAGTTTTACCATTAAATTCCTGGCTGTTTTGGGTGATGTTGTTAGTAGAAAATCTATCAAGACCTGTATCAACACTTGGATAGATAAGATACTTAGTAAGCGAGTTGGTAAACTTACTTTTCTTATCATCATAAACGGTTGTATTGCTTATAGTTACAGGCCCTTTATATACATTTCCTATCATATTATTTTTACTGTCATAAGTGTAGGTAGTAACATCTGTACCTGATCTGATCTCCTTAACACGACCATTATCATAAAGGTAGGTAATGGTATTCTCGCGTTTTAGAGTGTCATTAGTGTAAATTTTTTGCCCTATCGTATTTATTTCATCGCCGGCATATTTAACTTCTGAGGTAACTCTGCTGGATTTGGTACCTGTAGTATATAATTCTACAGAAAGCAAATGCTGGTCATCGTAACTGTATGTTGTAGTGGCGTTACCGGTTACTATTTTTGATAGCCTTTTCTTACTATCGTAGGTATAATCTGTAGCGTTTGCTCCAACAGCGGCTTTTACCAGGTATTTCTTTTTAACAACCGGGGTGTCATCCCCCGGCGATGGTGAATTGTTTTTTTTGCAGGCGAAAGTAAATAGCAGGATTGCAACTAATAAGGTTGTGTAAAATTTGTTTCTCATATAATGGTTATTTGGTTTGACTAACAAATTTAAATCAGTTTCTAAGCTTGCAGGGGGAAAGCCATAAGCCAACTTACTGATCAAAATAACAAAGGGGTTGGTTACTATTGATCAGTAATAGTTTAATAATTGGCGATACAAGGTAACAACTATTTTACAACAAAACAAGTGTTTACCAGCATTTCCACACAGTACGCCCAAACGGATCGCCTGATTTCATTAAAGTGATAAGAAACATTTAGGCTTATTGCATATAACACCTATCCGGTTTTTTTCCAAAACAAATTCTGCAATACCATCATTATACAAAAGTTTATATGTACCATAAAAACGTAACAGTTTTAGTACAGGTTAGGCTATCCCGTATAAATTTATAAATTTGACATCACCAATAAACACTAAATTAAACGTAACGATCCAATGAAGAATGATCAATTATCCAGGCGCCGCTTTTTAGGCACCGGGGCGCTTGCCGCAGCTGGTACTATATTGTTGTCAAAAACAACCTTTGCACATGCCCTGCTAAGCGGTGCAGATAAACCAAACTCGGTTGTTAAAGGGGTGCAGATAGGTGTAATTACCTATTCATTCAGAAGTATGCCTTCATCTATAGAGGACCTGTTAAAATATTGTATAGCTTGTAATATAAATGCCATTGAATTAATGGGCGAAGCACCTGAAGCTTATGCCGGTATACCTAAACGCGAACAGGGACAAAGCAATGCCGATCATAACAAAGCCGTTGCAGATTGGCGTGCTACCGTGTCAATGGATAAATTTAAAGAGATCCGCAAAATGTATAAAGATGCCGGCGTAACTATTTATGCCTGGAAACCAAGCGCTTTAGACCCACGTAATACCGACGAAGAGATTGTTTACGCCTTTAACGCCGGTAAAGCATTAGGTGCAAGCCACGTTACGGTTGAATTAGGCAGCGCGGCACAAACCAAACGTTTAGGCGATCTGGCCACTCAGCATAAAATGAAAGTAGGCTATCATGCCCATACCCAAGCTACCTCCGAGTTATGGGATACCGCCCTTAACCAGTCTGAATACAACTGCATTAACCTGGATATTGGCCACTATACCTCGGGCACCAGCAGCAGCCCTATTCCGTTTATTGAGAAAAACCATGCCCGCATAGTTAGTATGCACTTAAAGGACCGCAAATATCATGACGGGCCAAACACCCCGTGGGGCGAAGGTGATACACCCATAAAAGACGTACTGAAACTGGTTAGAGATAACAAATACAAATTCCCGGTTACTATTGAGCAGGAGTACAATATCCCTAAAGGGTCTGATGCTGTTGCCGAAGTTAAAAAATGCCGCGAGTTTGCAGAACAGGCATTGCTGTCTTAATTTAAGATGGCATTTAAGCGATGATTTAACCGGTTAGCGCTTTACATAAAAAACTCTCTTTGTTAATAACTAAGAGAGTTTTTTTCTTTTTACGCAGTTTTTAAAAATTAACCTAAAACCTTTTAGTGTATTCAACGTTATTTTATTATACACCTTGAATACACTCCCCTATGTGTTCTTCATAGCCGACTCGCATAATACCATCTACCTTTTAGAATTTAGTGTTATGGAATCCATCTACGACGAATTAAGATCAAAACTTAAATGTAAAACATGCCCTATTCATCATAAACACCCACATGTGGAGTTTAAAGATAACAGGTTGGAATTGGTATGCTGTTGCGATGATTTGAAACAAAGTTGTTATAAAGAGATCATACGGTTATTTAAATCCAACACGCAAAATTTACCAGACCATGTTTTTAAAAGGTAAATAATGTATAAGCTCTGATCAATTAATATTTTACCCACGCCCATAACTTTCGCTTTTTTAAATAACCCGGTATAGCTTCATTAGTATAAGCCTCACGTTCAAATATGATTTGGCGGTACGCTTTGTTATGATCCTTAAAGCGGATTAGGTTGACCCCATAATTAAACAAATACAATACGTAAAACGGGATCACCAGTAACTCCACCTCCTGGCGCAGATGGATACGTTCATGCCTGATCAATACCTCGTCATGCCTAAATGAAGCCTCTTTAACCAGTATAAACGGAAAGAGCGCCATAGCGTTTACCTTTAAAGCAGGTACTACGATGATGAATGGGTATTGCATTATTGAGAAATAAAAGGCCAATTAACGAAAAAAGACGGATAATTAAGTTACCCCATCGCTGTCCCAAGCCTCCCGGTCATGGCAGCTACGAGACGGATGTTATTTTTAATAACTCAGTGGACCACCGCCCCAATTGCGCAATGTCATTAAATCAAGAAAACACCGTAGGAGTTAAAGCCCGGTAGAATAAAACAGGCAAAAAATTCGTGCCATCAGGTACGAAACTTGCCAGGTAGCGTACCTGACGGCACGCTTATAGATCATATATTTATCTTTTCTACCGAGCTTTTGCGCCTATGGCGCATTTGCAATTCCTTAACTTTATGACATTATGCTTGCGAAAGAGAGGACAGAACAATTACTGTCACCATTAGTCAGATCTTTTTTTTGTATATTGTGATAACCCGGACGTTATCGGCACCTACTAAAACGAATTACAAATCGTCATTTATTTTTCGCTGAAATTCAACAAAAGTTCCTTGATATTTATTTAAATATCTGATAATAAGCACTTAAAATAAAAATACTCACACCGGCATTACCCCTAATACCCGGAAAACGCTCCAAATTAACACCGGCATTAGGCACATTGCCCAAAAAATGGTAAAAATTAACACCGGCATTGGCCCTGATACCCAAAAAACAACTAAAATTACTACCAGCTAAAACGCGGATGTCGGTGTGAAAGCAATAATGCACAAAAAAAGGCGGGCAACTCAATCACCCGCCTTTGTAAAAAGTATTTTAGCCTATGGCCTGCCTTTTATCTGATATTCGGCAGGCGGTTCTGCACCCATCAGGTTCTTTACAAAATAATCCCAGCGGCGGCGCATCATGTAGTACGAATGTTGCCCATAACCATGCGGGCTATTGGGGAACACCACCAGGTCGAAGTTCTTATTAGCCTTCTCTAACGCTTCGACCACCAACAGGGTGTTTTGCGGTGGCACGTTATCGTCCATTAAACCATGGGCCAACATCAGTTTGCCTTTAAGGTTCTTAGCCAGGTTTTGGTTGGCCTGCGCAGCGTAATCAGAATTCTCTACCAGTCCGTTATAGCGCTCGCCCCAGTTATCCTCGTAGTTCAGATTCTCGTGATTGCCGGATTCTGCTATACCCACCTTAAAGAAATCAGGATAACGGAACATAGCGCCCGCGGTAGCAAAACCACCGCCAGAGTGTCCCCAGATACCAACCTTATCCAGGTCCATGTACGGATACTTAGCGGCTAATTGTTTAATACCGGTCACCTGGTCGGCCAGTGTATTATCGGCCATGTTGCCATAGCTCATATCATGGTAGCTTTTTGAACGCAGTGGGTTACTGGTGCCTTCAATCTCGACAACGATAAAGCCAAGTTCGGCCAATGCGCCGTTGTCGCCACGCTCTGTAGCAAACGACCAGCTACCCACACTACCACCCTGCGGACCGGGATAGATATAATCGATAATAGGATATTTCTTATTAGGGTCTAAGTTTTTAGGCACCCACATCAAGCCGTAAATATCAGTAGTGCCATCGTGCGCTTTTACAGAGAATGTGGTTACGGGTTTCCAACCGGTAGCGGCCAGTTTAGAAACATCGGTCTTTTCAAACTCGGCTATCTGTTTGCCTTCCAGGTTGCGCAGTACGGTAACAGGCGGAACGTCAGGCTTAGAATAGGTATCAATGATAAAGTTACCCATTGGCGAAAAACTGGCCGTATGGTTAGCTGATCCGGGTGTAAGCACCTTAAAGCCTTTGCCATCAAACCCGATCTTACATAACTGGCTGAAATATGGATTTTCGGCTTCTAAACCACCTGCGGTAAAGTAGATCACCCGGTTCTTTTCGTCTATCTTGACTACATTAGTGAGTACCCAATTGCCTTTGGTAACCTGGTTCTTCAGTTTACCGGTAGTGGCATCATATAGATATAAATGTCCCCAGTTATCACGCTCAGAGAACCATAGTATCTCGTTGGTTTTGCTTAGGTAGCGCCAGTTTACATCGGCCCAGCCAGATTCAAATTGGGTCTTTACGGTCTCTTCAAATATATCGTGTACGGCTCCGGTTTGAGCATCGGCCATGCGTACTTTCTCTTGTTTATGATCACGGTTGGTTGATACGTATACCAGTTTAGTAGCATCATCGTTCCAGTAAACATCTGCCCAGCCTGCGCCGCCTTTAATGTCGTCGCTTAGGGTCGATCTGCGCGGATCGGTTCCGGCTTGCAGTCTGATTACCTTAGGCTCATCCACGTTAATGATCACGCGGCTCAGCATAGGAATCTCTTTATCACCCGGGAATGGATACTTCCAGGCTTTTAATTTAGGCGCGCCAACCTGGGTGTTTACCAGGTACATATCATTTACCTTACGCTCGTCTTGCTGGTAGGTAGCTATTTTCTTTGAATCAGGCGACCATACCAGTACCGGCCTTTCGCTTTGCGCCCAACCGGCGTTATCAGTAGCATAACCGTTGTCTTTTTGGCCATCGGTAGTCAGTTGGGTTTGCTGACCGGTTTTTACATCGCGTACCCATAGGTTAAAATCTTTAATAAAGGCGGCCTTTTGTTTATCGGGCGATAGTACCTCGTTGGGGTTACCTCCCATTGCTCCGCCACGGCGTCCACGTCCGCCGCCAACAGCTACTGTCGATATGGTACTGGCATCGGGTGTAACAGTATTACCATCAAACTTCCATTGCTTATCGTCGGCCTTAAAAATTACGCTCTTACCATCAGTAGTAAAACTAAACGACTGGAAAGGCAGATCGGCAGCGGTGTATTGCTTACCTGTCGCGGTTGATAAGGCAACGGCCAGTTTCTGATGATCAAAAGCAGCTCCTTTTGTGCCTTTTAAAGGATTAACTAATATAAATTGATTATCTGATGTGCGGTAATAATACCTATCATCAGGCAACCAGGTTGGGTGTATCCCGGTACGGGTGGTTAACGGCTCGGTATTGTAAGCCATAGCGCTTTCGGCACGCTGGTAATCATTCACGGTAAAAACTTTGCCCTGCTGGGCATGCGCGGTAAATGCTAATGCCAAAGGAATGGCAGCAAGTAAGGACCTATTCATAGCGTTTAATAAGACAGTTATTTTTAGACCAGCAATATACAGCTATTAACGCTTTTTTCAATATAGCGATGGGTTTAAAACCTGGAGTGTTCGAAACGTTAATTTTAAGTAGACTGCTCTTTGCTTTTAAAGCCGGAGCATAAAGGCGTAGCCTTGACTTATATTGTAGCCACGGGTTTTAACCCGTGGGCAACATCACCCAAACACATAATGAGTGCCGTAGGTACGATGCATATGATATGGACCGAACCTACGGCTCTTTTTAATATTTTTTCTTTTTACACCGGGTTAAAACCCGGTGCTACAATACTGGTCGAGCCGATGGCTCTTAAAAATAAAGAAAAGTCAATGTTTCGAACACTCAAGGTTTTAAACCCACCGCTATATTACATTACAAAAAAAGCGGATAACCTTACGATCATCCGCCTTGAATATTTGGATCAGTTAATTTAGTTTGTGCTTATTGTACCGCCAACTTTAGTAACCCGGGTGCTGGTAGTAAATGTGGTTGCTGATTTAGTGCCCCTTGTATAAGTACCGCTGGTAAATAAACCTTTAAGGCCTGTACCTGATGCCATACTGCCACCGGTGTAAATGTTATAAGCGGTATTATCTTTTAGTTTAGCGCTGGCATATACTAAAGTACCATAAGCTATTGGCGATTGAAAGGTTAGCGCTTCTGTTCCATCAGCAGCTTCAATATGTATGATCTGTGCCGTACCACTACCCAATATTACAGAATTTATAGTCGATGTAGTGCTGGGACCGCTGGTGGTACCAGCTACGCCAACCAATTGACCTCCTGTAATTTTAAATACGTTGGCATTACAATCAATGCTTGACTCAGGTGCCGGTGAACCAATAGCTACGACCGTACCACCTGTAAGCGTGAAGGTACCGTTCGAGTCCATAGCGTCGTTTGCTTTACTAAAGGCATAAACATAACCTCCGTTAATGTTAATAGCTGTAGCAGCGCTAAAAGCATCATCACTGGCGGTCGATGCAACGTTTCCTTTATTAATAGCAATAGCGTTTTTGCTGGATATGCCTTCGTTAGACGGTGCTGATACATTAATGGTACCGCCATTTATATTGATGTATGGTATGATGGTAACGTCAGTACCTTCGTACGATGCTTTAATACCGTCGCCGGTGGTAGCAGTAATGTTGACATTGCCATCATTAAATATCATACTACCTTCTTCGGTTTCAATACCGTCGCTGCCTGCGGTTATCTTTAACGTACCCCCGTCCATAATGAACTGGTCGTTGGTGTGGATGCCGTCACTGATAGAATTGGTTACAGTAATATTACCGCTGCTTATGCGGATGTAATCATCACTACAAATAGCATGTTTGTAGTTGCCCGCGACAGTAAGGCTGCCTTTACCGGTAAATATTACCTGGCCTTCAGCAAAGAACGTTCCTTTTTGGTCTTCGGTAGATGTTGCGTAGGTAGGTCCATCAGCAAGCGTGTTGGTAGTTCCATCGGCAAGTATCAAAAACATTCTTTTTGATGATTGTATATTGATAGCCGGACCATCTAAATTGGTAATGTTGGCACCGTTTAATGTAACTGTAAATTTTTTATCGCTGTAAATTTTAACTGAACCATTGGTTGTTGTGCCTGATACAGTATAAGCAACGCCTGTGGCTGTAGCAGTAATCACCACATCGCCATTAGTTTGAGTTATGGTAACGTTTTTTGTAGTTGCCGGGGTTATGGTGGCAGATGTTCCACTAAAGGCTATAGAAATAGCTGTTGGGAATATTGTTGGGTCAAGCACGTCGTCAGTGTTAGCGCCGATATCTGTTGAACCTTCTGCAGTGCCTGTTGTAACAGCTGTACTGTCAACTTTGCTTGTGCCACCGCCCGTGTTAGTGTTGTCCGGGGTTGTCTCTTTCTTTTTTGAGCAACCGGCTACCAATACGCATGCGGCAAAAAGTAAATGCAACGCAATAATGCGCACATTAATGAAATGTTTTTTCATTGGGATGGTTTTAGGAAAATTGGTTGAATAAGTAATTAATCAAATTTGAACGAGCCTGTCAATTAGGGAAAGCAGGATATCGGTCAACAATTGGTTTTCACCAATAAATTTAACATCAATAAGTATAAGTTGTATGTTAAATTTATGTTAACCCACCATTTTAGCTATATGTGAAGCTAAAACTATTGGGTTGTAGTAAACTTGTTACTTCTGTGAAGGTAATAAAGTGCTTAATTGAGCAGCAACCTGTTGGGCTAAGGCATTAAAACCTGTCGATATGGGATGTGTACCATCACCACCCTGATAATATTCGGGGTGAGCAATGGTCAATGTCCACAGGTCGTCAACCTTAATATCTTTTTGAGAAGTTAGGTACACTAAGGCTATTTTATTGCGCTCCTGCACGCGGTCAGACCGCGGATCTAATACCTTCGCATCGGCACCGTTATGTATTGGTGTTGAACTGGCCCACATCAATTGAGCATGGGGTGCCCCCTTACGTATGGCCTTTACAAATTTGGGGAATGCTTTTTTATAATCCTCTTCGGTGTATCCAAAACCATGCAGACCGTTATTAAAATGAACGATATCAAATTTATAATAGCTCATAATAAGCGCTATCTCTTTGTTCAATGCCGGATCACAGAGACTTTTTGAGGTGCATAAACGGGCCACATAAGCTTTACCATCCAATAATTTCACTACCTCGGGGTAATAACCACGTGTAATAGAATTGCCAATTAACAGGATACGGGGCAAAGCATCATTATTGGTATTAGGCATAAAAACATCTATCCATTCAATATCTTCCCTTAGCGGCGTTTTTTTCTGTGCCGATGCTGGTATCGCGTAAGCAAATAATAAAATCAGTACCAGCTTGATGGATAAGTGTTTAAGTTTCATAAAATAATTGGTTTGCTTATTCGCCTTTGTGTTCTTCCGCGTCATGCCGTTCTACAATAATGGTGCATTCGCCAATTAACGCGGCTATAGCTCCTATTGCGGCAAATACCGGTAGTATTATAACCCCTACCACACCCAATGTTAACGGAAAACTTGCCATTTCCTTACCTGCTTTATCGGCAATGGTTATGCGGGTAACATTACCTTCGGCTATCAGTTCTTTTACTTTTTTTAGTAGGCCCTCGCCGTTTATGGAGAAATATTCTTTGTCTGCCATATCTGTATTTTTTATTTGAATGAAGGTAAGCATTTGTAAATAAATTATTACTTATGAAACTATTAAAGCCATGGTTGGTTTAGTTTTTTATGGAAACAAACAGACTATCGGCAACGCTGGCTAAAGCGTTAAACGACCAGATGACCAACGAAGCGCACAACGCGCAGATTTACCTGGCTTATGCCTCATGGGCAAGCAACAATGGGTATGATGGCATTGCTAATTTTCTTTTCAGACATGCTAACGAGGAACGTAACCATATGATGAAGTTCCTGGAGTATATCTTAAAAAGAGGTGGTAAAGTAGTTGTTACCAGCATTCCTGAACCTGGACCGGACCCCAAAAGCGTTAATGACTGTTTTGAAAAGGTCTTCAAATCTGAAGTGGAGAATACTACCAAGATCTATAAGATAGTTGATATGAGTATGGCCGAAAAAGACTGGGCCACCTGGAATTTCATGCAATGGTTTGTAAAAGAACAGACCGAGGAAGAAACTTTAGCAATGGACCTGTTAAGTAAAATTAAGGTGGCAGGTGGCGCCAATGCTAAAGACGATGCGCTTTATGCTCTGGATCTTGACCTTGGAAAAACACCCGACGATGCTACCCTTGCGCAAGATGTAACGGTAGAAAAACCGTAATCAGATATATTCCGGAATGTTGTTCGATAAAAAGCGAATGCACAATAAGACCATTCGCTTTTTGCGTGCGGCCATAAATGTTTGATGATCATCAAAAACAATATTGTACTTTTAGCAACATAACCCCTATTAATATTTATGCCATTATTAACCAAAGATGTAAATGAGGCCGAGCGGTTAAACGCGCTAAGGTCTTATCATATTTTGGATACTGCCGAAGAAGAGGACTTCGATGAATTGACAGAACTGGCATCGGCAATCTGCCAAACACCAATAGCTTTAATAAGCCTGGTTGACGAGGAGCGGCAATGGTTTAAATCGCATATCGGGGTTGACGCAACAGAAACACATATAAACGTTTCTTTCTGTGCGCACGCGATAGCATCTTTTGATGATATTATGATCATTGAAGATGCCAAGGCTGATGAACGTTTTGCAGACAATGCCCTGGTTACCGGCGATCCTAATATCACCTTTTATGCCGGCGTTCCCTTAATAATGGAAGATGGATATGCCCTGGGCACACTTTGTGTTATTGATAGCAATAAACGTACCCTTACGGCACAGCAGACAGCCAGCCTTAAAATACTGGCCAAGCAAGTGATGGATAAACTGGAGCTGCGCAGAAAGATAATATATCTTGAAGCGGCCAACCAGGAATTGTTAAATGCCAATGTGCTGATCCAAAAGTTTGCTTCGATGGCTGCACATGATATTAAAAACCCGCTGAGCAGCATTCTGCTAACCTCGCAGGCGCTTAAAATAAGGCAGGAAAAATTACAGGACGAAGGCTGTATCAGACTGGTGGATCTGAATATCGCATCAACCAAAAATTTAATGGCTATGGTTGAAGAGATGCTGGCTTACTCGAAAGAACCTTCATTATTAATTGCCAAAAAACAAAAATTTAACCCAAATGCTGTTTTTCAGAAAATACTGGCCATGCTGGCAGTGCCCGAAAACATCAGCGTTGAACTACCGGAGATAAAGACCGAGCTTGAACTTTCTTTAATTGCTTTTGAACAGATCTTTATTAACCTGTTAACCAATGCCATGAGATATAACAATAAAGAACAAGGTATTATTAAGGTTAGCTTTAATGAAGATGCAGCGTTTTACCATTTTGAAGTGACCGATAACGGTATAGGTATAGCAGAGCAATACCACGAAAAAATATTTGCTAATAACTTTACCTTAAAGATAACCGACCGGTATAATAAAAAAGGATCTGGTATAGGCTTATCAACCGTAAAAGAGCTAATAAATGCTTTAAATGGTAACATCTACGTGAAATCTGTTTTAAACGAGGGTACAACCTTTTTCTTTTCTTTGAAAAAGTAACTTAAGATCAGACATTTATAGGCAGATCGAAGAAAAAAGTCGCGCCTTTGCCTAATTCGCTATCAACCCACATTTTGCCTTTATGACGTTCTATGATCTCGTGGCATATATACAACCCAATACCTAAGCCCGACATATGTGCCGCCAGGTCCTCTACCCGGTAAAACCTGGAAAAAACTTTGTCCTGTTGATTTTTATCTATACCGATACCATGATCCTGTACCGAAACAACAACCTTTTTGCCTGAAGAGCTAATCTTTATAATAATTTGATCGCCGGCGGGCGAATATTTAGCCGCATTGCTGATCAGGTTAATAAACACCTGTTCTATCCGCTGCTGATCTGCCTTTATAATAACGGGGGTATCCTTAAGTTGCAATTCAATTTTATGAGAGCTATAACTCTCTTGCATCATTTCTGCAACTTCAACCGCAAGCACATTCAGGTCAAATTCGCTATAAGACAAAGGTAATTTACCGGATTGTATTTTAGAAACATCTAACAGGTCTGACACCAACGCAGTCAGCTTATTTAATTGCAGCAACGCTTTGCCAATAAAGTTTTTACTCTTTTCGTCGGTTTGCAGCCCCCGTTCTATAATTTGTAAATAGCCGTTAATTACTGTCATTGGGGTTTTCAATTCATGGCTGGCCAACCCAATAAATTCATCTTTTTTGGCGTTTAATATCTTTATTTCATCATACAGCTTGGCATTGTCCAATGCTACAGAAGCCTGTGCAGCTACCCCGGCCGCCAATTGCTCATGTTCTTTTTTAAACATGGCTGGCTTAGGGTGCCCAAAGAACAACCCACCTATAACAATGCCCGTTTTTGACATCACCGGTATTGCCATATAACTTACCACCGGCAAGTGCCCGGCAGGCATGCCATGATGAGGCTTATTTTTGCCGTACCTCGGGTCTTTTGTTATATCATCTACCCTAACTATACCCTCGCCATTAAATGTAGGCGCAAATACCTTGGTGTTACGCGGCATACCAAACTGCTCAAAAGCTTCACGCGGCGCACCTGACAAAGTATACAACATATACGACTCGCCTTTTTCATCAACCTGGTTATGAAAAAACGCGCCAAAAGCCGCACCTGTTAGTTGGGTGGTAGCATCTGTTACTTTTTGCAATATGCCCTGCGTATCCAGATCGGCAGATATGCTCTGGCCAATAGAGTTCAGTATCTCCATGTGCTCGGCATAATTCTGTAGCTGTTCTTCTGCCTCCTTTTGCTTGCTGATATCACGCGCTATCTTTGATGCCCCTATTACCTTGCCCTGCTCATTCCTGATAGGCGATACGGTTAAAGAAAGAGGAATTTCATTACCTGTTTTTGTTTTACGCATGGTTTCAAAATGCTCTACCCGTTCGCTGTTCCTCACCTTTTCAATTATCACGTACTCTTCCTGAATGCGGTCATCAGGTATGATTATAGATATATGCTTACCAATAACCTCTTGTTCTGTATAGCCAAATAATTTTTGTGCCGATTGGTTCCAACTGGTAATTATACCATCAAGGGTTTTACTTATAATAGCGTCTTCTGATGATTCAATGATAGCTGCCAGCATAGCCTGTCTGTCCTCGTCGCTTTTACGGTTGGTAATATCCATCACCATACCTGAGTACTCGCTTACCTGGCCGTTCTGATCAAAGAAGAGTTTCCCAGTGGCGCGCACCCATTTACGTTGGCCCGTAACTAAATTGGTTATAGGATATTCTATATCACTATTTTTATGATTTTTAATGGCATCTGCCAAAATGTTGGTTAATACCGACTGATAGGCGGGTTCAATAGCAGAAACGATCGTTTCCATCGATGCTTCTTCTGTCAATGAAAAACCAAACAGATCCTTAATATAATCAGAAATGGTAATACGGTAGGTATCCAGATCTATACTCCATGTCCCCATATTACCAGTATCAATAGCCTGTTGCAGTTTGGCATTACTTTCGGTAAGCCGGCCTATTGATACTTCCAGATCTTTTTGTGTAAGAGCCAGTTTTTCATTAGTCAGGGTTAATTCTTTATTATAACCTTTTTGCAGCGTTGTAGTCTTTATTTCGTTTTGCAAATATGCCTCTGTCTCAGTAAGCTGGTCAAATGTACCCAGATGTGCCGATATGAGTTCTGTAAACAGCTTGAACATACTTATTATAGCGGGTGTGTTTACTTTGGCGGGTTTGGGATCGATAGCACACAGGGTGCCGAAAAAACTGCCATCTTTCCTAACTATCGGAACAGATATATAACTCTGAAAACCATACATTGCCGGGGTATGATGATCTTTGAAACAAGCATTTTCCGAAACATGGTCAATTATTACTGCCTTTCCACTGTCGCGAATCTCATTACAGATAGTGGTTTCCAGTTTTAGTTCGCCACCGGGTACCAGTCCAAAGTTGATCTCGTCCCTAACCGCGCAAGCTATCCACTGCGTATCTGTGACCCGCGCAATAGCGGCAAACCCCATACCTGTGGTACGGCAAACCACTTCTAATAGGTTTTCTATAAGCGGAATATGGCTGATCGTCTCAATATCAGCCTGGATGTCATTTGCCATACGACGGGTTGGGGTTTTGCAATATTTTTGGTTTATGTATGCTATACAATAGTAAGTACTTTACAGTAGTTATTATGCCGAATAAAAAGAATTTCATCCTTAAGATCACAACCTGTCCTATAACAATGAGCCAGCTTTAAGGTTTTTGTTCTAAATAATTTATTATCAGCAACAATACCTTAAACCTATTCAATCTGATATTCAATACTTTATTTGGATTTATGTTGATATTTAGTTAATATTATACATCCTTTCACTAAACTTTAAGACCATGCCTAACCACCTTTCAGTACTCGGGGTTATCCATACCGCTATCAGTATCCTTGCCTTATTTGCCGGCTTTATTTGTTTATACCGCGACGGTAAGATAGGCCCGTCAACCTATTATGGCCGACTGTATGTTATATTAACAATATTGACCTGTTTAACCGCCTTCCCTATCATGAAAACCGGGCATTTTACCGGTGCGCACGGGCTTGGGGTATTCATTTTAATACTATTACCTATCGGGATATATGCTAAAAGCATAAAGCCTTTGGCAAAGTTTGCAGACTATATACAAGTTTTCATCATGTCTACAACATTGTTCCTGTCATGCATACCGGCTGTTATTGAAACCCTTACCAGATTACCTATATCGCACCCAATAGCAAGCGGCCCAAATGACCCCATCATTCAAACCGGGTTGGGTTTATTAACCGTAACTTTCCTGGGCGGCGTAATTTATCAAATTATCAAATTAAAGGCACGAAATAAAAAAGGTGTATCATCAGATGATGTAATTCATCTTTGATAAACAGCTCCATTACTGTCCTGATCGACCCTAAAAAAGTCTCATTTAGCCCCTTTAATTGAAACTTAGGGTATTTAGTTTTGTTTACACACTAAAACAATAAAGGTATGAGCAAGATAACCCCATTTTTATGGTTCGATAATAACCTTGGCGAGGCCATTAACTTTTACACTTCGGTTTTTAAAAACTCGAAGGTGAGTAATATAGTTACCTATAACGATGTAAGCGCGGGCCCGGTAGAAAAAGTAACCACTGCCACATTTGAATTAGAGGGCCAGCAATTCATGGCGCTGGACGGCGGCCCCATGTTTAAGTTTACAGAAGCAGTTTCGTTTTTTGTGAGTTGTAATGACCAGGACGAGATAGACTACTACTGGGAAAAACTAACAGAAGGGGGCCAGGAAAGCCGTTGTGGCTGGCTTAAAGATAAATTTGGCTTATCATGGCAAATTGTCCCTTATAATTTAGGGCAATTGCTAAACAATAGCGATTCGCAAAAAGCAAAAAAAGCCATGGATGCTATGATGCAAATGGGTAAACTGGATATGGCCGTTTTAGAAAAAGCAGGAGCATAAATAATTTTATACTTTTGCCGTATGGAACCTTCACCGGCAAAAGACCAGGCTAAACAAATAAGGCTGTCTATATTTATAAACAGCGCAATGGCTATCTATGCCATTTGCACTTTTATTAACGCGTTGCAGATGCATGTGGCCTGGCGCGTACTTTGCGCGGGCATTGGTTCTGTATTTTTTGTCGGGGTAGCTATTATGCAGATAAAAAAACTGATCAGCCTTCGCAAAGCCGATTAGTTTTTTGTCAATTTTCTGTTACAGTCTGTTCCATTCATACCTACGTCCATATTTTTTACTAAATAGCATCCTGTTGTTAACATTCGCTTAATATTCAGATAAACCTATTGCTATACTTTCAGGCAAGAAATTATTTTTAAAAATGGATTCACGCAGAGATTTTTTAAAAAAGGCGGCCCTGTTATCAGGTGGCGCTGCTATGATGAACGTATTACCCCCGGCTATTGAAAAGGCGCTGGCCATAAACCCGGCCTTGGGCAGCAGTTATTTAGATGCAGAGCATATTGTAATACTGATGCAGGAAAACCGGTCGTTCGATCATTGTTTTGGCTCGCTTAGCGGGGTAAGAGGTTTTAATGACCCACGTGCCATCCGCCTGCCCAATAAAAACTCAGCCTTCCTGCAAACCGACGCGGCGGGTAATACCTACGCACCTTTCCGTTTGGATATCAACAACACCAAAATTACCTGGATGGGTTCATTACCCCACTCAAGGGCCAGCCAGGTCGATGCCAATAACCTGGGCAAGTATGATAAATGGTTAAGCGCCAAAAAATCGGGCACCAAGATCTATAAGGATATGCCTTTAACATTGGGCTATTATAATCGCGAGGACCTTCCGTTCCACTATGGAATGGCTGATGCCTTTACCGTGTGTGATCAGAGCTTTTGCTCGGCCATGACCAGTACTACGCCCAACCGTTCCTTCTTCTGGACCGGCAAGATCACTTACGAAGAGAACGGACTACCAAAAGCCAACATCCGCAATGATGATTTTGCCTTTGGTAAATTGCCCTGGAAAACCTTCCCTGAATTGTTAGAAGAGAATAAAATAGCCTGGAAATTTTACCAGAATGAGGTTGATTGTACCGGCGGA
Organism: Bacteroidota bacterium; assembly: GCA_040388175.1. Taxonomy (GTDB): domain Bacteria; phylum Bacteroidota; class Bacteroidia; order Sphingobacteriales; family Sphingobacteriaceae; genus Mucilaginibacter. Next base: position 37,148 of record JAZKCG010000108.1, read on the forward strand.
CTGGCCGGCGAAGAAAGAGCCTGGCTATCAAACTTTGGCTGTAACTTGTTAGAGTTTTTTAAAGTATATAATGTAAAGTTCTCTGAGTACTACGTAAAGAACCTGCAAAAACAGGTAGAAAATTTACCAGACCAGATCAACAAACTACAGGAAGCTACCCCGGCCGACGAAGCTGCTGCCACAAAAGCCAAAGCAAGCATACAAGCAAAACAAACCGCTTTGGATAACGCGCGTGCCGAACTGACCAAATGGAACAAGGAAAGCTTTGAAAAACTAACCGACCACGAAAAGAACCTATATAACCGGGCCTTTGTTACTAACAAGGCCGATGAGCATTACCGCAGCATAACAGACCTTGTTTATAACGACAACGGTGTTGAACGTAAGGTAACTGTACCTAAAGGCGATGTGTTGCATCAGTTTAGGGCCGATGTAAATAGCGGCAAATTGCCAACGGTGTCATGGCTGGCCAGTCCGCAGAATTTTTCAGATCACCCAAGCGCGCCTTGGTATGGGGCATGGTATGTATCAGAAGTATTGGACATTCTGACTAAAAACCCGGAAGTATGGAAAAAGACCATTTTTATATCAACCTACGATGAGAATGACGGCTATTTTGACCACGTTGCGCCATTCTCTATCCCTGATAACAAACTGCCGGGAACCGGTAAAGTATCCGCAGGTATTGAAACAGAAATAGAACACGTAAGGCTGGAAACCGAATTAAAGCAAGGCATACCCAAAGGCCAGGCCCGTGGCGGCGCTGTAGGTTTAGGGTTCAGGGTACCAACCGTGATAGCTTCACCGTGGAGCCGTGGTGGCAAGGTTTGTTCGGAAGTTTTTGACCATACCTCTACCCTGCAGTTTTTGGAAGGGTTTGTTAATAAAAAATTTAATAAACAGATCAAAATCGATAACATCAGCGAATGGCGCCGCACCATCTGTGGTGACCTGACCTCTGTTTTCACCCCATACAACGGCGACCAATTAGAGCCTATCCCGTTCCTGAACAGGGATAAGAAAGTAGAAGATATCTATAATGCCAAGTTCAAACAGGCACCGGGTAATTTTAAAAGTGTTCAGGGCGATGATATTGCCAAACTAACTGAAACACCACTATTATTAGGCGCACAGGAAAAAGGCATTCGCCCATCATGTGCGCTACCTTATGAATTATACAGCACTGGTCGCTTAAGCACAGATAAAAAACACTTCGAGATAGCATTGACCGCGGCTAATAAAGTGTTTGGTAAAAATGCGTCCGGTGCGCCATTTACGGTGTATTCTCCGGTTAAATATAGCGATGATACCAGCAAGGATGAGATCTCACGCAACTGGTATTTCGGTGCAAAACCGGGTGATACATTAACCTATAACTGGCCGGTGAATGCTTTCGAGGATAATCAATATCACCTGCGGGTACACGGGCCAAATGGTTATTACCGCGAGTTTATAGGTGATGCTAAAAACCCGAACATCCATGTGGCCTGCAATTATGAAAAAAGCAGGATCAGCGCGGCAAAACCGACAGGTAATATATTGGTTAATATTGTAAATACAGAGAGCAAACCAGTAACTGTAATTATTAAAGATAATAGCTATAAAACCGACAGCATTTCTAAACTGATCGCTCCAAATAGTACTGCCGATATAAAACTGGACTTGTCTAAAAACCACAACTGGTATGATTTCAGCGTGAAACTGAAAGGGTATGATAGTTTTGAGCAACGCTATGCCGGGCGTGTTGAAACAGGAAGCCTGGGTAAGACCGATCCTTTGATGGGTGGTTTGGTGTAAGCCCCACCCAACCCTCCCCGGAAGGGAGGTTTTTTTTGAAATCTCCCCTACCGGGGGAGATTTAGAGGGGGCTGAATGATAATTACTCGTATTTTTTTTGGAACTTTATCGCCGGAAAAAACATTCGCTCCAACTGATATATGATGAAAAAAATAACAGAACAAAACGCCGCAAAATATACGCTGGTCTTAATAATTGTTACTTTTTTTATCCGTTGTTTAATAGCTGCCTACACCGGCCTTGGTAACGGCGAGTCTTATTATTTCAGAGGTGCCATTCATTTAGAATGGAGTTATTTTGATCAGCCGCCTTTGTTTTTTTGGCTCGGAGGATTAAGCATCCGTTTGTTTGGATTGACTAATTTTGGGCTTCGTTTCCCCGATGTATTAATGTTTGCAGGGACCAGTTGGTTGCTGTTTGCCCTATCGCGTAAGCTATTTAATGCGGCTGCGGGCTTTTGGGCGGTAACAGTAATGAACTTAAGCGCCCTGTTCACAGTAGGCGTTGCCTGTTGGTATCAACCGGATGCACCCCTGATGTTCTTTTGGCTGCTAAGCACCTGGTACATTGTAAAAGTATTAGGCATAGGCGAAGTAAAACCATTAGACCCAAAAACAGATAAAGCCAAAGTATATTGGTTGTGGATAGTGATAGGCATTTGCATGGGCCTGGCAACTTTAAGCAAGTACCACGTATTGTTCCTTTTCGCAGGGGTATTTATGTTTATCCTTACCAATAAGAAACAGCGCCATTGGTTAACGCACCCTGGCCCTTATTTGGCTATCGTTATTACCATTCTGATGGCTACGCCCGTTATCTGGTGGAATTACAAGAACAACTGGGTATCGTTTGTATGGCAGGGATCGCGTGCGGGTACACGGCATGAACCTTTTCAGTTGCATTTCGATTGGTTTTTGCGCAGTATAGCCGGACAGGCTGTGTGGTTATTGCCGTGGATCTGGTTTCCAACTATTCGTCAAATGTTCATCGCCTATAAACAGCGCATCCAGGCCGAATATGGTTTTAACTTTTGGATGTCGGTTTTGCCTATTGTGTTTTTTACCGTACTAACCTTATGGGCAGATTTGCAATATCATTTTCACTGGCAGGCTCCGGGTTATATGATGTTGTTTATGCCTTTGGGCTTCGCGATAGATAAAGCGCTAAATGGTGTTGATGAGCGACGTAAACGTCTTACCCGTAGGTGGCTTAATTTTTCCATTTATTTTACGGCGATAACCATAGCCATACTCGGCACACATTTAGTTACCGGTTTTTGGCAAAGTTATGGCCCTAAATGGGTAGCAAGCCTGGGTGGTGGTAAAATTGACCCTACCATACAAGGCGTGGATTACGACGACGTAATGACCCGCTTTGAAAAAGAAGGCTGGATCAACAATCCTAATGTTTTTGCAGGCAGTACCCGCTGGTGGCTGGCGGGCAAAGTAGATTGGGCGCTTAGAGGTAAGAAAGATATCATCGTATTTAACCGCGACCCACGTAATCTGGCCTTTTTGGTTGATCCAAAGACATTAGTAGGTAAAGACGCGATAGTAATTGGCGAGTCGCATGCCTATGACGAAACTATTTATGAGGATGGAAAACCCTTCTTTGACAGCATAACTAAGGTGGCAGATATCCCCATTATTCGCGGCGGGATAGTGGAAGAGCATTTGCAGGTATTTTACTGCAAGAATTTTCATCAATCGGTTACGCCATTACCTGATTATCCGTTGTACAGGCAGTTAAATGGGTTAGTGCCTTTTGGGAAGTAAATAAAACATTGTCATTTCTCACTCGTACCTCGTTCGAAATCTGTACAATTACAATCGCAAGTAGCATGTGTATAGATTTCTCCCGCTGGTCGAAATAACATTTTTTTTATTTCATATTCCACTTAAACTTGCTGATACCAATACCGGCAAACACAATAATATATCCTACCGATACCAGAACAGCGATAGTGGTATGGCCTGTCCATTTAGCAGGTTCCATGCTCGCTACCAGCATCATTTTAACTGAACCATAAGGCGAGAATTTGACGATCTCTTTTATCTGCTCATTTTTTATCACCAGATCGCCTACCATACCTACCATAATGAACAAGAAATAGGTAATACGGGTTGTAGCATTAATAGTCTCAAAATTTTTGATCAGGCCAACAATTAATTGTCCTAAGCTCAAATAGACCGCGCCACCCAAAATAGCTACAAAGAATGTAAAGATATACCCTTGCGTACTCAACAAGATACCATCATGCTGATACCCCACCACAAACACCAAAAGCGTTAATATCATGATCATTGCTAACTGTATACTGATACGGCTTGCCATAATAGCCCATGTGGGCACAGGGGCTACTCTTAGCCGTTGAAAGATCCCTTTGTCGCGGTCCTTTGCTACAGATAAAGTATAACCCATCAGGCCAATGGCTATTAAGCCAATAGCGATAGCGGTAGCCAGTACGAAAGGCCCGCCAACTATTTTTATCAAACCTTTCCAGCTGATTAGTATGATTAGCGGCACTACTAAAGCTATCATTACCGACCTGCGGTTACTTACTGCCGTAGCCAGATCGGCACGGAACAAGGTCTTCAATACGGTAGCGGTTGTTGGTATTTTTGTTTCCATAACGTTATTCTCTTACAGCTTTGCCGGTCAGGCCAATAAATACATCTTCTAAAGTTATTTTGCCACGGCGTGATACAGCTATTACTTCCGGGTCGTTTTTGTGTTTATCTATCAGCGCCTGGGGGGTATCAACGGCTATCACCTGTCCGTGGTCAATGATAGCTATGCGGTCGCAAACAGCTTCGGCCTCTTCCATGGAGTGCGTAGTTAGCAGAACCGAATGCCCCTTATCACGAATAGCTTCGATGCGCTCCCATAACTGGCGGCGCGATTGCGGGTCGAGGCCCGTTGTAGGCTCATCTAACAGCACCAATTTGGGGTTATGGATGGTTGATATCACCAATGACACCCGTTGCTGCTGGCCGCCTGATAACTGCCCAAATTTCTTCTTGGCATGATCTTCCAGGCTGATCTCTTTCAAGATCTCTATTATTTCTTCCTTGCTCTTAGGTACACCATAAATACCCGAGAAGAGTTGCAAGATCTGGGTAACATTTAATTCGGGCTGGAAGCTGGTCGACTGTAACTGTACCCCCATCGAAGCTTTGGCGTGTAAAGGCTTTTGCTGAACATCCTGTCCGTCGACTATTATAGTGCCGCTCTTATATTTAATTAAGCCCTCTATCGAGCTTAAGGTACTGGTTTTACCCGCTCCATTAGGGCCAAGCAAGCCAAATATCTCGCCTTGCAGTACGTTAAAGCCCACATTTTTCACAGCGACAAAATCGCCATAAGTAACGCCAAGGCCCTCAACACTTAATATATATTTATCCTGCTCTGCAGCCATATAATATTTTTTTTGTTGTTAGATTATTTCTGTGTGATATTATTACAATAATACTTAAAGTTAATCAACAAAAAAGCCCCTGTAAACCCAGATCAGGTTTACAGGGGCTTTTACTTTATAAGCTACTTATCTTAAAACTCGAACCAAAGCGTATTGCTGACCGGCTCGCCGGTTAGATGGTTTTTTTGGCTTTGCGGGCCCATTGATTTAGCAGCCTGGAATTTGGTACCTATAGCGCTGATACCATTTAAAAAACCAATGCTTCCATCAGGAAACGGTGGCTCTACGTTATTATTTTTCAGGGCATCCATTTCTCTTGCCGGGCGGTACATTTGCAGGAACATGTTCTTGTTATCGGTATAAACCGTGAACGGTGCTTCCTTGTTTTCAATTACAGCCCAATTAACCTCGCCGTGGTAACCTTTAAACTCGGGGTAACCCCAGTCCTGCCCGGTAATGGTATTGTTGTAAGCTTTGTGCCATACCCCAAATTGCTGCCCCGGTACACGGTTCTTCCAAACACGATACGGGCCGCGCCCCAGCCATTTCATACCGGTAACTTTCTCTTCCGGATAATTAAAGGTGATACCCATAAAGTCGGCATCGCCGCTTTGGGTATAGGTATAATCCAGTCTAACACGTTTGCCGGGCGCAAAGGTCCATTTTACGTGAAGGGTGGCATCGCCGTGGTAATCGGCCTCCACTACAAATGTTTTGCCAACTGGATTATAGGTAAAGGTCTTTAAAGTGGTGTTAACCCCTGCCAGAACCGGACCGCCTGATAAGGAAATGGTGGTTTTAGCTTTAACTACTTTCTCAATATAACCCGTGGTTTTATCAAAATAATAAACCTTACCATCACTTTTAACAGCCAATTCATTATCGGTCACCGAACTTTTTATAGTTTCATTGACCGCGAGAACCGGTGCTTTAACAATTGCGGCAGGCGATTTAATTGCCCAGCTCCAGGTAAATAATTCTTCGCCATGCGGGCCATAGGCGGTTAAGTAAAGCGCATCACTTTTTTCCCAAGTTGCAGGCAGATGTAAGTTAAGTGTTCCTTTTTCGCCCGGTTTTAATTCTAATGGTAATGGCGCGCCGGTAGCTACTGTAATAGCTTTGGTGCTTTTACTTTGTGCCGATGGTAATTTAGCCAGTTGCCATTTAAACTTGCATTGGCTTAGATTGGTAAAGGTATAACGGTTCTCTACCCCGATCTTACCATTAAAGGTCTTATCTATTGGTTCGGGATGGATATACACCGGCGACCAGATCTCTTTGATGGTATAAAAGCTGGCTTCCTTTTCGCGATGAGGGCCAACTATACCGTCGGGTGCGCGGTTACCAACGCCATCGTATGTGTTATTTTTATCGGTACGGATAACTGACTCATCAACCAGCGCCCAAATAAAACCGCCACCTATCTGCGGGTATTTGATCATCTGTCCCCAAAAATCTTCGAGCGCGGCTCCTGCACCACCGTCATACAGGCCGTGCATAAATTCGGTAGGCATAAATATATCTTTGCCTGCAACTGCTTTGGTTACCGCGTTATAATCCGGGTAGTGGTGGGTATCCACATTGTTAAAGTTTGACCACGGGTGCAACACCGTACGTTTCTGCGGATCATACAAGGCATAATCATTATCTAACTGAAAATTAAAACCGCCTTCATTACCATTGTCCCAAAACAGGATAGATGGGTGGTTAACATCGCGGATCACCATTTCTTTAACCAATTTATGGCCCACCAACGTATCATATTTATGTTGCCAGCCGGTTAACTCGTCCAATACATAAATACCCAACGAATCACAAACATCCAGAAAATCCTGATCCGGCGGATAATGCGACATCCGCACCGCGTTATTGTTCATCTCCTTCATCAGCTTAACATCCATCACCTGTACCTTGTGGCTTAACGTGCGACCTGTTTCCGGCCAAAAGCTATGACGACAAGTACCTTTCAATATTTCCTTAACACCATTAACGTATATGCCATCCTGCGGGCGCACCTCAATCGTACGGAAACCAAATTTTTGCTTAATGCGATGACCGGCACCTTGTTTACCTTTTACAGTTACAACAACCTGGTATAAATTAGGATACTCTGAACTCCATAACAGTGGTTTATTGAAATTACTTTTTAATTCCAGGTGTTCTGCTGTAGTATTAGCAGCAACTGTAAAGGATTTACCTACATTCTCGCCATTTAGTTTTTGAACTTGTGCTTCTATGACATCGCCATCTTTCAGGTTCTTTGCATACACATCTAACTGGAACGAGCCATCGGCTTTGGCATTTACGGCGGTGTGGTCAATATAAGTTTCAGGAACTACCTCTAAATATACCGGGCGATAGATGCCGCCGAATACCCAAAAATCGCTGTAGTTACGCTCGGCATCATTAACCCCGGCGTTTGCCGACATCTTATCGACAGTAACTTCTAATAGGTTGCTGGCATTAAATTTCACCAGATCGGTTATATCATATTTAAAACGGTAAAAGCTACCCTGGTGTATGGGCCCTGCCGATTTACCGTTTATGGTCACTTTTGTATCGGTCATGGACCCTTCAAATACAATAAAGACGCGTTTACCGTTCCAGGCATCTACCGCAAATTCATGCTTGTACATACCCGATTCATGGGCTTTATTTTTATCGCCGCCATAGTTGTAGGCACCAAAGCCTTGCAATTCCCAGCAAGAAGGAACAGCTATTTTTGACCATTTACCGCTTAAACGGCCATCGGTACAAAAAAAGTCCCATTGTACGGTATGGTCTTTATCTGTTCCGGATAAATATTTAATTAGGGTTGATTGTGCGAACGAATTGAAAGCAATGAACAGCGCAAGGCAGGCCAGAAGAAACTTCTTCATAATTAACAGTTGAAATTGGTTTAACTCCTGCTAAGCTAATAATACTGCACCGTATTAAAGCACATAAAATACGCTATCGATTGCGTAATGAAGTTGTTGCAATAAAGGCATCCGCTACTTAAACGGCAGCGCCGGATTTCTGTAAGCTGACTTTTGCAGTTGTGTCTTCAGCTTTTTAAAACTCTGCATAGGCCCGTCAGAAATAAAGAGATTGATGAGCCATGCGGGCGCACCGCCATCGGGTTCTATTTGCAGATAATAAGTTACGTTAACCTTATCATTGCCTACCGGTGCAAGGACCCATTTACCGTTTGATTTTTTAACACGGGTTATCCCATCTTTTTCGGGCACCATACCCGCTACCGAAGGCGCATCCACGGTTATCACCTTAGTTTCCCGGTTTTGCGTGGCGGTAATATGTGCCGCGAAATCACGGTTCTGAGCGGGCCAGGGCATGGTTAATTCGGCATAATAATAAAGGTCTGTTGCCGATACTTGTTTAACCAGCGAGGTAAGTTTAGTTTTATACACCCAATCGGTATAGTTTTTAATATCCAGTAATACAGCAGCTAATTGTATGGGCGTGGTGTTAAAAGTGCATTCCACCTTAATAGGTTTAACTTTTAATGCCGAGTTTTTATTGCTGTAAACTTTAATGCCATCGCTTTCGGTTTTAAAGGCCCATTCGTCCTGCGCGGTGGCAAGTTTGGTTATGAGGGTTAAGAGTATTAATACTTTTAGTTTCATATTATAAATTATTTGTGTGCGGCGTTTACTCACCCCGACATCGCTACGCTTGTCGACCCTCTCTTTCGCAAGCGATAAAGAGGGTTGTTTTTTTAAAGGCAGATTTGACAACTTTTAAAAAGTTGTCAAATCTTAAACAGCCTTTACCCTCTTTCCGCCAAAGGTGACCGTTGCGCAACTAAAGATTAAAAACACAGTCGTGAGACTGTAAAATG
>JAZKCG010000109.1:0-22175 GCA_040388175.1 Bacteroidota bacterium
GGCCTTCTCGCCGTCATAGCCGATTGCCGAAAGCACCGTGCGCAACTCGGCGTATTTCTCCGCCTGCTTGATGTGCCGATCCCGGGAAGCTACGGCCCGAGTGCAGATGATGTAAGTTTTTAATTATTTGATACGACCGGGGATTGTCCTGTTCAACAATTTCCGGTCGTTATAAAGAACCAAACATGAATGCTATGATCCTGGTTTTTAAAACCACCGTTGATTCGATAACCAAGATCGATATCGTTAAACCGCATCTCGACCGGATCGCTGCTATCCATCAATGGAATTTCGATTTATGGGATTGCGATAAGATCTTACGCATCGATGGACCTGCTGAAATTTCATCAACCATAATTAACACGCTCAATACACACGGGTTTCATTGTATCGAACTCGAATAGAAAGCCCTAAACCGTGCCCCGGTGCCTTGTGTTAAATTTATTTTTCACACAAAGACACTAAGGCATGGTTTTATGTTGAGGGGGTTTAAAATGTTTTTAAAATATTCAAGTATCTTTCAAACACAAATTGTTTGAAATGAAAAATTACCTGTTGGGTTTTGTTGCTATCTTATTGGCGGGATCTGCTTTCGGTCAAAAAACACTGCGCCATTTTTTATTGCGCGACGAAGGCATTTCGCAACTGGCTTACATTGATGAGGCTCATCCTGAAAACAATTGGTACACGCCCATTCCTACAGGCCGCGATATTCAATTGGTGGGCAATGGCCGTGTATTGGTTGGCACGGGTAATGGATATGAAGAACATGAGATCACCACGGGAAAAAAAGTTTTTGAGCTCACCTCATTTCCCGGAACCATTTCTGCACGCAGGTTAAAGAATGGCAATACCCTTATTACTGATGAACGAGATTGGTTAACCCGCGAAGTTAGCCCTAATAAAGAAACCGTGTGGGAGTTCAATTGCAAAACAGATCTGCCTGCCCAATACCAGTTTACGTCAGCCCCTCAAAGCTGTACCCGGTTAGCAAATGGCAATACCATATTTACTTCGCGCGGGCAAAACGGTAAAGGCCCGCAGATGATAGAAGTGACCAAAGACAAAAAAGTGGTTTGGGTACTGCACGACTGGAAAACAGTAGGCGACGGAACGGCTGTGCAGGTACTGGATGATCCGGGCATTCCTGAGATACCGGGTCAGTCTGAACACTAATAAAAAATACGATGAGAACCCTATATCGCAATCTGTCATTATTATTTATTCTGTTGTTTAGCGTTACAAGGCTGGCTACTGCCCAGGCACCAGTTTATAATGTAAAACAATATGGTGCCAAAGGCGATGGTAAGAATTTGGATACCAAAGCCATTGAAAAAGCAATTGAAGCAGCCAATATGGCTGGTGGTGGCACCGTCTGGTTCCCTGCCGGGAATTATTTGTCGGTGACCATCCACTTAAAAAGTAATATAGCTTTATATATTGACCAGGGTGCTACCATAATTGCCGCAACTACAAGCGAAACTGTAAAATACGATCTGCCAGAAAAAAGCGAGAATGATGTTTACCAGGATTTTGGGCATAGCCACTTCCGTAACAGCTTAATTGTTGGCGAAAACCTGCACGATATTTCTATTACTGGTCCCGGGCGCATTTGGGGTAAAGGTTTGATCAGAGATGATCAAAAAGACAAAAACGATGGTTATGCCAATAAGGCCCTTGCCCTTAAACTTTGCCGTAATGTGATCTTAAAAGACTTCACCATTTTTTACGGCGGCTGGTTTGGCTTTTTGCTGACGGCTGTTGATAACGCTACCATCGATAATATTAAAATGGACACCAATCGTGATGGCATAGACCTGGTATCAAGCAAAAACGTACATATAACTAATTGCAGCATTAACGCGCCCGGCGATGACGCCATAGTTTTAAAAAGCGATTACGCGTTGAACTATTTGCGTACTACCGAGAATGTTACCATAACTAATTGCCAGGTATCCGGGTACAATGAGGGTACTTTTTTAGATGGAACTTACAAAAGGAACGGCAGGAAAGACCCGTCCGGGAGAATTAAACTGGGAACAGAATCAAACGGGGGCTTTAAAAACATTGCAATAACCAACTGCATATTTGATCATTGCCGCGGATTGGCGCTGGAAACTGTCGACGGCGCAGCGTTAGAAGATATAGTTATCAGCAACATAACCATGCGCGATATTTTAAACGCGCCGATATTTGTGCGGCTGGGTGCCCGTATGCGCGGCCCTAAAGATTCGCCCTATAGCCAGTTGCATCGGGTAATTATTAGTAATATTATTGCATATGATGTTACCGGCGAGCAGAGTGCGATTATAAGCGGCATACCCGGTCATGATATTGAAGATCTGACGTTAGACAATATCCATATCTACTTTAAAGGTGGCGGCACAAAAGCACAATCACTCAGAGAAATACCACCGCTGATAGATAGCTACCCCGATCCAAACCGGTGGGGGATCACTCCTGCTTATGGCTTTTTTATCAGGAATGTTAAAGACCTTAAAATGAACAATATTGAGGTTAGCTATATGAAAGACGACCTGCGGCCCGCTTTTATTTTGGATAATGTAGAGGGTGCCGATTTTCAGCACATCCGTGCGAAAAAAGTAGATGGGGTGCCAATTTTTCTCCTTAACCAGGTAAAGAACTTTAATTTATTTAATAACGATCAGTTGCCAAATACAAAATTGGCAGAGGTTAACAAAAAGCAGTTATAAAATAAGAATGATCAGACCAAACAAAAAAGTAAACATAGCATCATTATATCTATTTGCCTGCATTTTAATAGCAAATACATCCGCGTCGGCTAAAGACTATACAGCATCATTTTTTGGTATCCAGTCGGGCGGTACGGTGCTTAATACACGTTCCATCCAATATGGGATTGATTATATCAGTCAGAATGGTGGTGGCAGGTTAGTTTTCACTGCCGGTAAATACCTTACAGGCTGCATACATTTTAAATCAGACGTAACCCTGCAGTTAGACGAAGGTGCGGTATTGCTGGGATCGGTTAATCCGCTTGATTACGACAGGCAAAACACGGCTTTTGATCATAATTATAATACATCTCTTGCTTTAATATTAGGCCTTAATCAGCATAATATAGCTATAACCGGCAAAGGCATTATTGACGGGCAAGGCAAAGAACTTGCCGCAGGCGTGGGCGAAATGCTTAAAAAAGGCTTGATAAAGGGTGGCTCGGTAAGCCGCCCTAACGAGGATAACCGTCCCATGATCATTAACCTTTTTGGTTGCAGCGGGGTTACGGTTAAAAATATCACCTTAAAAAACTCGGCCTGTTGGACCGAGTGTTATAATCAATGCAAAAATGTAGTTATTGATAGTATACGGGTAGAAAGCCGCGCGTTTTGGAACAATGATGGTATTGATATTGTTGATTGCGATAACTTTAAAGTAAGCAACTGCTATTTTAACAGCAGCGATGATGGTATCTGCCTAAAATCGTTAGGTGCTGATGTGCTTAACCAAAATATTTGGCTGCAAAACAACAGCATGACTACTGATGCCAGTGGTATCAAGTTTGCTACCGCGTCGTTAGGTGGGTTTAAAAATATACATATCCTCAATAATAAAGTATTTGATACCAACCGATCTGCCCTGGCACTTGAGGCTGTAGATGGCGCGGTTATTGAAAATATTGAAGTAGATGGCTTACAAGGTGTAAATATAGGCAACGCCCTATTTTTACGCGCCGGCGCACGCAAGGGCACCCGCAAAGGCAGTATCGATAACGTATCTATACAAAATGTTAATGTAGAGATCCGCGCCGAAAAAAATCCGCTTAAAGCAATGCCGGGTATAGTAATTGCAGGTATACCTGACCAGATCATAGCCAACATCAGGCTTACAAATATTGTGATCAAATTTCCGGGTGGAGCAGACCGCGCGCTGGCAAAAATAGCTATAGATAACCTCAATACCATCCCCGAAAAACAGGATAGCTATCCGGAGTATTCTATGTTTGGCGAGCTGCCTGCCTGGGGTGTATACATCCGCCATGCCCGCGATGTGCAGTTTACCGGGCTTACAATATCAGCGGCTAAAACAGATTTCAGGACCGCCATTGTTTTAGATGATGTACACCGGGCATCATTTAAAAAATTAACTGTTAATGAGCCCGAAAGTAAAAAGAAAATATTTACCAATAACTCGTCAGATATTAAATCTAAATGAAAAACAGATCAGTAATTTTAATTATTTATATAATGGGCATCGTTTTGATGTTGCCTAAAACAGTAAAAAGCCAACAAACCTTTTGCAACCCGCTCAATATAAGTTACCGCTTTGCTTTAGATAAACCATCCCGGCGTTCGGCTGCCGATCCGGTTATTGTTTTATATAAAGACAATTATTACTTGTTTGCAACAGCATCTGGCGGTTACTGGTATTCAAAAGATTTACTTAAATGGACCTTTATTACCACCAAAGACCTACCTTTTGAAAAGGATGCGCCTGCGGCAACGGTTATTAATGGCTCTTTGTATTATATGCCTTTAAACAGCCATATTATTTACAAGAGCGATGACCCGGTAAGTGGTAAATGGGAAGTTTATACTGATACCTTCCCCCTATCTATAGGCGATCCGGATTTTTTACAGGATACCGATGGCAAGGTGTATCTATATTATGGTTGCACCAACAACGATTATTTGTACGCTATTGAACTGGATGCTAATAACAAACTTACTCCAATTGGTAAACCTGTAAAGGTGCTAAGAGGCGACCCGGCAACACGCGGCTGGGAAAGACCGGGCGACTATAATACCATGATTGACAGGCCCTGGACAGAAGCGCCCTGGGTGACTAAGCATAATGGCAAATACTATTATCAATATTCTGCTCCCGGTACGCAGTATAAAAGTTATGCTGATGGTTATTTTGTGGCTGATCATCCGTTGGGCCCGTTCACTTATGCGCCCAGCAGCCCATTCTCTGCTAAACCCGAAGGTTTCATTAACGGCGGCGGACATGCTGCTACCTTTATGGATAAATATGGTAATTACTGGCGGGTAGTTACTATGGTGATCTCTGTGAAGCACATTTTTGAGCGCAGGCTTGGGTTATACCCGGTAACTTTTGATAAAGATGATAATATGGTAGCGCATACCGAGTTTGGCGATTACCCAATGGTGATGCCTGATCATAAAATAAAAGATGTAAGCGAACTTTTCCCGGGATGGATGATGTTGTCTTATAAAAAAACTACCGAAGCATCATCAAGTCTTGATGCCAACCCGCCTGCTCTTGCAGTTGACGAGGAGATCCGTGACTACTGGAGTGCAAAAACCGGCAATAAAGGCGAATGGTTAAGCGTCGATCTGGGTTCAATATCTATCGTAAAGGCGGTGCAACTTAATTTTGCAGAGAATAATACGCAACTTTTTGGCCGTGATGGAATAATGGCTCAGCAATATCTTTTACAATATTCTACTGATAAAAAGACCTGGAAAACATTGGTTGACAAGACCACTAACGAAGAAGACCTTACCCATCAATACCATGTATTTAAAACACCTGTAAAAGCGCGTTATTTAAAAGTAACCAATTACCGTGTACCCGGCGGCACGTTCGCTATTTCGGGCTTCAGGGTGTTCGGAAGCGGTAACAGCGCGAAACCTGCTAAAGTAAATTCATTTGAAGTGGTGCGCGACGCAAGCGATGCGCGTAATGTTAAACTAAATTGGAAAAAGTCGGCCAACGCAATTGGTTATAACATCAGGTTTGGTATTTATAAGGATAAACTAAACCGCGTTTACCAGGTTTACGGCGCTACAGACTTAACAATCCGTAGCTTGAACAAAGATCAGAAATATTGGTTCGCAATAGATGCTTTTGGTGAGAACGGAGTTACTCGCGGTGGTGTACAATAAGGTGAAGTTATTGAGGTCACCAAAAATGCTGATCCACTTTTGGTGATCCAGTCAATTCGTCCCCAATAATTATATAATACATAATTAACTTACTTATAGATTTTTAACATATTTTAATTAAAGTATTAGTAATGATCAAAAACGATCCAATAAAAAAGCTAAATATTTTATTTTCAATAAGTTAATCAAAAAACATGATCCAAGTGATCCACATTTTAAAGTGGATCACTCAATAGCAATTTAGTACTTACGTTCTGTCAGTCCGTTGTCAGTAGATGGATATTAGTTTAATAGTTCGGCATCAATCATTATATTGGCTGTATATAACACTACACCGATGCTTGAACAGTACGACCTGAGTAATATACTGGTATTAGATATTGAAACCGTGCCCCAATACAGCACGCATGAAGAACTGCCCGACCATTTCAAAAAACTATGGGACCAGAAGACCCAACGCATCCGCAAAGACGAGACCGCCGAAGAGTTTTATGAGAGCGCCGGTATCTGGGCCGAGTTTGGTAAGATCATCTGCATATCGGTGGGTATATTCACCGGTGGTAAAGACCGCGGGCTACGTGTCAAATCTTTCGCCGGTCATGATGAGAAGGAGTTGTTAGAGAAGTTCTCGGCTATGTTAGGTGGCCAACCCGCTAATCTAATATTATGCGCGCATAACGGTAAGGAGTTTGATTTTCCGTACATCTGTCGCAGGCTACTAATCAACAGCCTGCCCCTACCCAAACAACTGGATATAGCCGGTAAAAAGCCCTGGGAGATCGGTCACCTGGACACCATGGAACTGTGGAAGTTTGGCGATTATAAAAGCTATACTTCATTAAACCTGCTTACTTCCATATTTAACATACCAACCCCCAAAGATGATATTGATGGCAGCATGGTGGGCTCTGTTTATTGGAAAGATAATGAGTTAGAACGCATTTGCACCTATTGCCAAAAGGATGTCGTAGCTACCGCTCAACTACTTAGGCGTTACCGTGGCGAAGAGTTAATAGCCGATGACAACATTACCATAGTGGGTTAAGATGCTCAAGGTAGATAACCTCACAATCCAGTTTAAAACACCAAATGGCTTATTTGATGCGGTTAAAGACATATCATTCGGTCTGGCCAAAGGTGAAACCATTGGAATAGTCGGCGAATCGGGTTCTGGTAAATCAGTTACTTCACTTGCCTTAATGCGGTTGTTAGATAAAAATAACGCTATAGTCAATGGCAGAGTTATTTTAGATCAGATCAGTCTGTTTGACTTATCTAAGGAAGCCATGCGCGCCGTACGCGGTAATCGCATAGCCATGATTTTCCAGGAACCCATGACATCACTAAACCCGGTGCTTACTTGCGGCTTCCAGGTAACAGAGGCTATACAGCTTCACTTAGGCGCTACCAAAGCCGAAGCAAAAGTACAGGCGATCAGCTTATTCAATGAAGTACAACTCCCCCGCCCTGATGATATATTTAACAGCTATCCTCATCAACTATCCGGTGGGCAAAAGCAGCGAGTAATGATAGCCATGGCATTGTCCTGCAACCCGGAGATACTGATAGCAGACGAGCCGACCACCGCGTTAGATGTCACTGTACAAAAAACCATTATCGACCTATTAAAAAAGCTAAAGGATGAACGCGGCATGAGCCTGATATTCATATCGCATGATTTGGGTGTGGTCAACGAAATTGCCGATCGCGTGCTGGTAATGTACAAAGGCGAAATAGTTGAGGAAGCACCCACGAAAACACTATTCAAAAGCCCGCAACACCCCTACACCAAAGGTTTATTGTCATGCAGACCGTCTGTTAAATATCATCTTAAAAAACTACCGGTAATTGCCGATTTCATGAATGGTGATACATCAATAGACCAAATCAGGCACGAATACAATTACCCCAAAAGTGATATCGCGACTCGCAAACAAAAACTGTATGCTCAACAGCCCATATTACAGGTAAAAGAACTAAGCACTTGGTTCCCGATTAGCTCGGGGATCTTTGGCCAATCAAAGAATGTGGTAAAGGCAGTTAACCAAGTCAGTTTTGATGTTTATCCAGGCGAAACATTGGGTCTGGTGGGCGAATCAGGCTGCGGTAAAACAACCCTGGGCCGTAGTATATTAAGATTAATAGAACCAACATCTGGCAGTATAACCTTTGAGGGTAAAGATCTGCGAAACCTAAACAAGACTGACTTGCGCGATATAAGAAAGGATCTTCAATTGATCTTCCAGGACCCATATTCGTCATTGAATCCGCAACTAACCATCGGCGAATCAATTATGGAACCTTTACAGGTCCATAACCTATATACCAACAATACACAACGTAAGCAAAAGGTACTGGAGCTATTAGAACGGGTGAATTTACTACCCGAACACTTTAACCGTTATCCGCATGAGTTTTCGG
Source organism: Bacteroidota bacterium (assembly GCA_040388175.1). Lineage (GTDB taxonomy): Bacteria > Bacteroidota > Bacteroidia > Sphingobacteriales > Sphingobacteriaceae > Mucilaginibacter. The sequence goes on from JAZKCG010000109.1 coordinate 8,313, forward strand.
GTGGGCAACGCCAGCGTATAGTTATTGCCCGGGCGCTGGCATTGCAACCGAAGTTTATTATTTGTGATGAATCAGTATCCGCGTTGGATGTATCCGTCCAGGCACAGGTATTGAATTTAATCCGTCAGTTACAGCAGGAATTTAACCTTACTTATATTTTCATATCACATGATCTGTCGGTGATTAAACATATCTCAGACCGCATGATGGTAATGAATAAAGGAGAGATAGTTGAAGTTGGAGATCCTGAAGATATTTACGCCCACCCTAAACAAGAGTACACCAAGCGGTTGATCAGTGCTATTCCCAATTTTTAACAAATATCATTCAAACGACATTTAAAAACTTCCACGGTCCGCATCCCAACTTTCAAAGTCATTTTTCTGTATCTTCGCATAAATACATAATTTATCTATGTCTAACAAAAAGAAACACAGCGCAACTATAGATACAGTACTTACCCAAATGGTACTTGATATTTTTGAGCAAAATGGCAATACACCGCTTAATTACAAGCAAGTATCAGCCAAATTGAACGTACGCGACCCTGATGCAAAATACACTATACTTGATATTTTAAAAGAAGAAGCATTTAAACAAACCTTAAAAGAAGTATCTCCGGGAAAATTCCAACTGATAGAACTTAAAACGTTTGTTGAAGGTAAAGTTGACCTGACCAATGATGGATCAGCCTTTATTGTTACTGATGATGCCGATGAGACAGACATTTTTGTCGCTCCGCGTAAATTACGCAACGCTTTAAATGGCGACCGTGTAAAAGTATACGTTTATGCCAAAAGCCGTGGCAAGCGCCAGGAAGGCGAGGTGATCGAGATCATCCAGCGTGCTAAAATGGAGTTTACCGGTATTGTCAAACTATCAGATCGGTATGCCTTCTTTATCCCTGACGATCGTAAGATGATGCATGACATCTTTATCCCCATGGGCGAACTTAACGGGGCTAAAAATGGTATCAAAGCTGTTGCAGAGATAACCGACTGGCCGGCACAAGCCAAAAACCCTGTAGGCCGTATCAAGCATATATTAGGTGCACAGGGAGAGAATGATACCGAGATGAATGCCATACTTGCCGAGTATGGTTTCCCGCTATCCTTCCCTGCTGAAGTTGAACATGATGCCGAAGAAATATCAGCAGACATTACTCCGCAAGAGATTGCTAAACGCCGAGATTTCAGAGATGTGGTCACTTTTACCATTGATCCGTTTGATGCCAAAGATTTTGACGATGCCATATCATTTAAAACATTAGCGAATGGCAATTATGAGGTAGGTGTACATATTGCCGACGTATCTCATTATATCATTCCTGATTCGGCTTTGGATAAAGAAGCCTTTGACCGTGGCACATCGGTTTATTTGGTGGATAGGGTTATCCCTATGCTGCCGGAGCGCTTATCAAATGGCTTATGCTCATTACGCCCAAATGAAGAAAAACTTTGTTTCGCAGCTGTATTTGAGTTGGACGAAAAGGCTAATATCATAACCGAATGGTTTGGCAAGACCATCATCAATTCTAACCGCCGTTTTACCTACGAAGAAGCACAGGACGTAATTGAAACCAAACAAGGCGACTATTCGGCCGAGATATTGAAATTGAACGAATTAGCTTATATATTACGCGACCGTAAATTCAAGAATGGTGCCATCAGCTTTGAAACCACCGAAGTTAAATTTCACCTGGATGAAAAAGGCAAGCCAACCGGAGTATATGTGAAAGAGCGCAAAGATGCCCATAAGCTGATAGAAGATTTTATGCTATTGGCTAACAAAAAAGTTGCCGAATTCGTGAGCAAAAAAGGAAAAGGCAAGCACAAATATACCTTCGTATATCGTGCACACGATTCGCCAAAACCTGAAGCATTAGCCAGTTTTGCCAATTTTGCTGCAAGGTTTGGTTATAAGATCAACACAAAGTCTGATAAAGAAACAGCCAAATCGCTTAATTTTTTAATGGAGGATGTTGAAGGCAAAAAAGAACAGAATGTGTTAACACACCTGGCCATACGTTCTATGGCTAAAGCTATTTATACCACCAAAACCAGCAGCCATTATGGTTTGGCGTTCGATCATTATACACACTTCACCTCGCCTATACGCCGGTACCCTGATGTAATGGTACACCGTTTACTGCAACATTATTTAGATGGTGGTCAATCAGTCAATGCAGACCATTATGAGAAAATGTGCCAGCACGCTTCGCAAATGGAAAAGAAGGCGGCTGATGCGGAACGCTCATCTGTCAAATACAAACAGGCTGAATACCTGAAAGATCAGGTCGGTACTATCTATAGCGGCGTTATATCCGGAGTAACAGAATGGGGTATGTACGTAGAGATAATTGAAAATAAATGCGAGGGTATGATTCGTTTGCGTGATATCTCTGATGATTTTTATACTTTAGACGAAAAAAACTATGCCATTATTGGCCAGCGTAAAAAGAAGGTTTACCAATTGGGCGACGAAGTGAAAATTCGTGTAAAAAACGTCGACCTGGCAAAAAAACAAATTGATTTTTCGTTAGTACAAGAATAGTGAATAGTTAGGGGTGATTGGTGAGTAGCGAATGGTGAAAAGTTGATTTAGAGTTATCTCTCTAACTACTAACTTTTCACTACTAACTATTCACTACTCACTGCTCACCAAACAAAACCATGAGAGAACTACAAGATCTGCAAATACTGATCGACAAGGCGGTAACCAAACTTAAATACCCGGTTTATCCTGCCGAGTTATATGAGCCTATTTATTATATCTTAAGCATGGGTGGCAAACGTATGCGCCCTGCCCTATTGCTAATGGCCTGCGACCTTTTTGGTGGTGATGTTGAAAAAGCGTTATCTCCGGCTTTGGCTATCGAGGTATTTCATAATTTCACGTTAATGCATGACGATATTATGGACAACGCGCCGCTACGTCGCGGCAAGGTTACGGTACACGAAAAATGGAACCAGAACGCGGCTATATTATCAGGCGATGTGATGCTGATAGAAGGCTATAAGCTGATGATGCAGGTTGAAGACAGGTTATTACGTGTTATCCTGGATATCTTTAATGATACTGCCGTAGGCGTTTGCGAAGGCCAGCAATTGGACATGGATTTCGAGAACCGTAATGATGTAAAGGTAGACGAATATATCTATATGATCAAGCTTAAAACTGCTGTTGTATTAGGTGGCGCATTAAAGATAGGATCGATATTAGGCGGGGCCGATATGAAAGATGCCGAATTGATAGCCGAGTTTGGTGAGAATTTGGGTTTGGCCTTTCAGCTACAGGATGATATATTGGATATTTATGGCTCGCCTGAAAAATTTGGCAAACAGGTTGGTGGCGATATCATATCCAACAAAAAGACCTATTTGCTTATCCGGTCGTTAGAATTGGCGAATACCAGTCAAAAGGCCCAATTGAACGAATGGTTGAATGCTAAGGAGTTTGACAACCAGGAAAAAGTAGAGGCCGTTACAGCTATCTATAACTCAGTACAAGTAAAGCAATATGCCGAAACTACCATGCACACTTTTGCTGACAAAGCTTTTGAAGCACTCGAAAAAATAAACCTTCCCGAAGAAAATAAACAATATCTGCGTGATTTTGCAGACAGTTTAATGGTTAGAGAATATTAGTTACCTTTAGGTATGAAAAACCTATTCACCTTTATCATTTTGGCTGTATATAGCTATACACCCGGATTTGCCCAAGCAAAGTCTCAAGACGTTGTTATTATAGAACCGTCTCAACCCTCCGTTATCAAAAATCTTCTTTATATAGAACCTGTTTATAAACGAGTAGATACCTACCCTGTTTACACCGGTGGCTTTGGTGCGCTTCAAGACTTTTTAAGAAATAATTTAAAGGCAAACGGAGAAACCGGACGCGTTATTGCCACTTTTATAATTGAGAAAGACGGTAGCGTAAGTAATATTGAAATCGTACGTAGCTTTTCAGACAAAGCCAAGGCAGAGGCATTAAGAGTTATAAAATTGATGCCCAAATGGAAGCCTGGTATTGATAAAGGTAAGGTTGTGAGGGTGCAGTATACAATACCAATTTCTTTCCCAACGTTGTAGATACCGATCTTGTTGGCATTTAGATAGTAGTTAAAACTTTAAGCTTAAAGATTCTTAGTATCAGCTTTTTTACAGCGTGTTACATACATAATGCTAAACAGAATTAGCATATTTATATAATCCAATATAAACTAATGTATGAAACCCAAAGAGCTATCATCTGCAGCTAATACTGCCGATAAAAACCAGCGTCGTGTATTCATCAAAAACAGTGCAACGTTGGCAGCGGCAATAGCTGTCGGTTCATTGGTTAACAAGTCGGCATTTGCGGCTATAAAGCCGGCTAAAGAACTCATAAACGGCTTGCAAGTAGGCATGGCCTCATTTGCCGACGAAGGTGTTGATACCGTTTTAGATACCTTGCAAAAACGAGGGGCCATCAACACCATCTTTCTAAACACTTTTACTTATGGTGATGGCTTATCCGGCAGGCAGGTTAAAGGACAGGCATTTCCGGATCATGGGCCACAGGAAGTGGATAAGAATTATCATGGCGGTAATTATGCTATCCCTCATTCTCAATATTATAAAAATACCGTTCTTAAAGATACCCGCTCACCCGAGTATGGCAACAGAGATATTGTAGCAGATGTAATAAAGGGCACGCATAAGCGCGGCATGAAAGTATTTGCCACTATCGAAGATCAATGGCGCGATGATATACCGGGTATAGATGATTGCCGTGAAGTTGACCTTATGGGTCGCAAAACAAAAACCACCTGCCTGTTTAACCCTAACGTACGTGCATTTTGGACCGCTTTGGCCACCGATACCTGTGCAAGTTATGACTTGGATGGCCTGGTTTTCTTTAATGAACGCAGCGGCCCATTATTGAATGCCTTGGGTGCAAGCCATTTGGTGGGAAGTATTGATCCATCTAAGTCTACCTGTTTTTGTCAATACCATCAGGAAGCGGCTAAGAAACGTGGTATCAACTTCGAGCGTACCAAAGAGGGTTATCATAAATTAGACGCGTTTACAAAAGCCGCATTAAATAACCAACGGCCAAGCGATGGTTACTATGTCGAGTTTCAGCGTATTATGTTAGAATACCCGGAGATTGTTGCCTGGGATCAATTATTCGACTATGGTAAACACCAAATTGTTGATGATGTTTATAAGGCAGTAAAAGCATTAGGTAAGAAACAGTTAGTGGGATTACACATAGAGCACGTTAACTCGTTCAATCCATTCTTCCGTGCTACCCGTGATTATGCGGACCTGGCTACACGTGTCGATTTTTTAAAGATAGTGGTCTATAACAACTGCGGTGGCGAGCGTTATCAGCATTTTATAAAAAACATTAGCTCAACTATATTTAAAGATATCCCATTAGAAGAATTGATGCGCTTTAATAGTCGTCTATTGGGCTATAGCGAAAAGGAAGCATCCTATGATAACCTACCTATGGCCGGCTTATCTCCAGACTATGTTTATTGTGAAACACAACGTGCACTTAATGGCGTAAAAGGCAAATGCCTGATCCTGCCTGGGATTGACATTGGTATCCCGACAGGAAAGAATAGCCGGAAACAAAGCCCGGATGATGTTTACCAAGCCACACTTGCAGCTTATAAAGCCGGAGCCGATGGTATAATCATATCACGTAAATATTCTGAAATGAACCTAAACCTGATCGATGCCGCTGGGCGAGCTATCCGAGAAGCGACAAAAGGTTAATAGCAAACACATACATGAAAGAAGATAAAAAAGACGACATATCACGCCGTAGGTTTATGCAGGCTGGTGGCGTGATAGCAGCAACGGCTGTTATTCCCGCTAAAGTTAAGGCAGCTGCCAATAACGTTTCGGAAGATGTAGTGAAGAATATCGAGGAAGACTATCTGCAATATATCGACCCTACAATAGGTAATATAGCCCCGCTGTTAAACACAAATCGGCCGGTGGTACATTTACCTAACCAGATGGCACGCACGCATCCAAGGCGCCAAGATTACCTGGATGATCAGATCACAGGGTTCCCTCTCTTGTCATTGAATGTGATTACCCCGCAAGTCATTTTTTCTGTCAGGCCGGCAAAAGGCACTCTAACAGATGCCGACTGGAATGAGCGCATGACCTATGATCATGATATGGAGATAACGCGGCCATGGTATTATGCAACAACCCTTATAGATAAAGACATTCGGGTTGAACATACGGTAGGTAAGAAAGGCGGCATTTATCGCTTTACGTTCCCGAAGGGAGTTGAAAAACATATGCTCTTCACCCATTGCTATGATAACGGTTTATACAATATCGCTGCCGATAACAGCATCAGCGGAACTGAATTTGTAATTGATAGTATTCATGCTCAAAAGGGTAAAGCTTATATGTATGGCACTTTTTCGGGCAGACCGGTAGGTGATAAGTCAGAAGGTGATAAAGACTGGGGGAAATATACAGTTCAGGGTGCATTAGCAGCACCTAAAATGATGAATGGCGAAAAAGTAGCTATGAGTTACTCTAAAACCAGTCCGGATACGGTCGAGTTCAGGTTCGCGGTATCTTTTATTAGTTTGGAGCAAGCTAAACAGAATTACCAGGATGAATTATTAAACATCACCTTTGATCAGTTAGCCACGCAAGGCAAAGCCGTGTGGAAAAAAGCGATCGGACAGATAAAGGTGGAAGGTGGAACTGTGGGACAGAAACGCACCTTTTATACAGCCCTATACCGAAGCTATGTGCGTATGGTAAACATTAACGAAGGTGGTAAATACTTTAGTGGTTATGATGATAAAGTACACGAGGACAAACGCCCAATGTATACCGATGATTATACTTGGGGCGATTACATAGCACAGCATCCGCTACGTGCCATTCTGAATCCTACACAAGAAGGAGATATGTTGCAATCGTATGTGAATATGTATGAGCAAAGCGGATGGATGCCGGAATACCCTAAAGTTTTTGGTGATCGGCCTGGGATGTTCGGGTTTTACTCGTCAGTGATGTTTTTGGATGCCTACCGTAAAGGCATCCGCAACTTCGATACCAATAAAGCTTTAGAAGGTATGTTGAAGAATGCAGAGCAAGCCACCATGCTGGCCTCTACCAATGGACCAAAAGGCGCTTTGGAGGATTTTTATTATGAAAAAGGCTACTACCCTGCTCTGCAGGTCGGCGAAGCTGAGAGCGACCCGGTAGCCAAAGCGCACCGCAGCGCGCGATCTGCGGTGGCAGTTACTATTGCCGCCAGTTATAATGATTGGGCGGTTGCAGAGTTTGCTAAAGAACTGGGCAAGAACGCCATTTACAACAAGTTTGCTCCGCGAGCTAAAAATTACAAGAATTTATGGAGTAACGAAAAGACCCTGTTCATGCCTAAAGATGATAAAGGCGAATGGGTAAATATCGACCCTAAAACACAGGGGCAATCTTATTATAACGAAAATAACGGCTACACCTATAAATTTGGTGTAACGCATGATATTGAAGGCCTGATAGAACTGATGGGCGGTAAAGAAAAATTTGAGCATGAGCTGGATAGCTTATTTAGGGAAGGTTTAGGCAGCAGCCGTGCGGCATTTTACGCTAAGTTTCCGGATATGACGGGGTTGATCGGTCAGTTCTCTATGGGTAACCAGTGCGCCTTCCAGATTCCTTACTTTTTCAATTACACCAACTCGCAGTGGAAAACCCAGAAATGGACCCGGTTCATCTTAGATGTTTACTTTAAAGATAATGTATCAGGCGTTTGTGGCGATGAAGATGGCGGCTCGATGTCCTCAGTAGTAGTGTTTACCGCTATGGGCTTTTTTCCTGTTAAGCCGGGATCGCCGATGTACACTATTACCAGTCCTTTGTTTAGTAAAGTCACTATCGACCTACCTAATGGCAAGGTGTTTACTTTGATAGCTAAAGGATCATCAAAAACTAAAAAGTATATCCAATCTGCATCAATGAATGGCAGAAAGCTCGATAAACTTTGGTTCTCACACCAGGACCTGGTAAATGGCGGTACTTTGGTTTTAGAAATGGGCGAAATGCCGGTTAAGGCGTAACCAAGTGATCCACATTAAATAGTGGGTCACCTGGTTACATTAATTGATTAACTTACTGTAAATAAACACTTGACATGTCCTGAAATAGGTATTGCTCTATTTTTTAAAATCAGTAAACTAACTTCTTTATATATGCCGGAAATTGTTCTTTAGTAACACCTGTTATCTGTTGCAGTATTTTAAAGTAATTCTCATCACTATCAGTTTTAAACAGCTCTTTTATCTTAGCGAAACCATATTTAGTTTCAATATTCCTGCATATCAGTCCACTTAGGACATACGTAATGGAGATCCCGTATTGCATCCTGTCATAACTTAAAAATGTTTGGATCATATCCGCTTTAGGGTGTTCGTTCAGATAGTTTTCAACAAACACTTTGGCCTGGTCTAATGTCCATCCCCCACTACCGCCTAAGTAGGTGGCATAGCCTTCATTTACAATGGGGTAGTTTTGGGCGAATAGTTTATCGGTATAACAATGCACCAGTTCATGCGGGTACCATTCAGAATTATTGCCCGCCATTATCTCATTTTTCCATTGATGGGCTAACCCACTGCTTGTGGACAAATACATACTACCAGTATAATCATACCCCATCATTCTAAATAACTGTTCGGGGTCATCACATCTGTAATAAGTCACCGCTAATACCGGCACAGACATTTTACGAGCGAGTGATTTGTTAAACCTATCCATCTGTTTAGCTTTAACCATATTTAGTTGATTTGGATAAATGTATTTAATTGAACCAACCTGTTTCCTAATCCAATTGCGGGTATTATAGTCAACAGGAGTAGAAAAATAAAACTTGTCGCGTTGCCGTTTGGCTATCAGGCTATAAGACATACGGTACTTAATTTCCTTTTCAGCCGTTACCCCTGCATAGGCCAGCTTAATCAGATATTGTTCGTGCAGAACAACAGGCACTACGGCAAGCACAGTAGGTTTGTAAAAGTTCGCATCATCCCCCTCATGTTCAATATTAAACGACCACTCAAAAGGGTTGATCTCTTTGCGTGCGTAAGCTGTATCTACATAAGGGTTTTCAAATATTGATTCGTTCTTGTATTTCAGGAACCCGTCTAAACTCTTAAAAAGGCTGTCCTTTTCATTATTAGTTAGCAGGGATAAACCGTCAGTTATTATACTAAATCGATATTTTGGTATTTGAGCATGTGTAACAGAAAGAATAAAAGTTAAGGTTAGTGCAAGTATTAATTTCATTTAGTAATGATAAATACTTTTAGGAAGGTAAAATGTTAAATTGAGTTAAAATTCAATTTGAAAAGGTTACGATAAATTAATATCCACCTTCTTCCCCGTCTTAACCGCCAAATATATAGCATCGATTATCTTCAGATCTTTTACAGCTTCATTGCCATCAACAGGTACAACAGGTTGTTTGCCGTTAAAAATAATTTCAGAAAACTCATCCATTTGTATTGTTTGGTGGGTAGTAATCGGCTGGTTAAGCTCGCCCTTGTGGGTATGCCCCATTATGGGCCCGTACCCGGTTGATGGCATCATTTCTGCAAAACCTTTATCACCGTTCAGGAAAAACTTATCCAGGCCATTCATCGCATAGGTTGACAAACACGAAGCCGTCACGCCACTGGGGAAGCCAAATTGAAACTGGATGGTTTCGTCAACCCCTTCTTTAAACTTTACCGGGTCGGTTTTAGTTTCTTGCGCGGTTACCCATATCGGGTCCTCGCCTGTCATGTACCTGGAACCATTGATAGCATAAATACCAATATCCATCAAAGAGCCACCACCGGCCAGTTCTTTATTTAACCGCCATTGCGTAGGATCGCCTATACTAAAGCCGCATAAGCCCTGGAAAAACTTGATCTTGCCAAACTCGCCTGCTTTACGCATCCGGATAACTTCCAGCGTTTTAGGCTCAAAATGCATCCGGTAACCTACCAGTAGTTTAACACCGGCCTTATTACAGGCATCAACCATTTCCTGCCCTTGTTTGGCATTAAGGGCCATTGGCTTTTCGCAGATGACGTGCTTACCCAACTTAGCCAAACGGATCACCTGGTCATGATGCAGGCCATTAGGTGTGGTAACATATACCGCGTCAATATCCGGGTTATCCTTTATCTGTTCAAAATTCTCATAATTGTAGCAATTTTTTACGGGGATATTAAAGCTATCCTGCCAGTTCTTCAATTTTTTTGGCGTACCACTAATAGCGCCAACCAGTTTAGCTTTGGTACAGTATTGCATAGCACCCGCTACGCGCGTGCCATAACTACCGAGGCCCATTATAGCTACCCGCAACACAGGGCCATCATAAGCCTCATGTGGTGCATTTTTATCATTGGCCCAACTGGTAACCGAGGCTAACTGCAATGCAACAGCCGACACCCCTACTTTCTGCAAAAAATCGCGACGAGAATTCATAATTGATTAGCTTTAAGATTAATTAAAAGTAATCAATTTTCAGGAATGAAAAAGGCTTACAGATTTAAAAATCTGCAAGCCTAAATTATCAGGTTTGTATCTGTGTAGATTAAAAAAACAAGGTCGAAAGCACATTGGCTGCGCTTGGAGCAGATGGCTTAAGCCCTAAAAACTTAGAATATTGCGCCACAGTAAGGGCTGTTTTAAGTTTACCTGATAAGCCACTTACTAAACTTGCTGATTTAGTGGCATACTCGGCTTTGTCTGTATTAGCCAAAGGCATAATGCTTGCTTTACTTTTCAAATAATCTGTTATATCTGTTGATACGACAGGTTTTTCTGCTGCAGTTAATCCTAATGCCGGAGTAAGCTTGCCCATTATAGCTTCTTTAACGCTGCCGATATTTCCAAGAGATGGTAATGACGAAGCGCTTGTAACACCGGATGATGCCGCGCTTTTTGTCTTATTTAAAAAACTTTGTGAAAAAGCGACACTGCTAATAATGGTTAATGTAAGGGCTAAAATTGTTTTTTTCATGATCTGGTTTTTTGTTTCAAAAATATAAAATACGCTGATGTGTTATCTAATTTATTTAAAATCACTATCTGTTAAACCTGTGTTAACCGATACATTACTTACCTTAAACTCTACAGGCACACCTAATAGCACGGTTTTAATGTTATACGGAACTTTAATGCCGTTTACGTCGCGGTAATCTGCAAGCGTAGTAGGCGCGCTGTTAGCTACGGCTGTAATTTGTTTAACCTTAAAGCCGGTCTTCGTATCGAAATACGATTTCACTTTTGATCCGTCCGGATGGGTTACAGTTATCGCGTAAACCAGGTTGTCGCCAACAACACGCAAGGTATTATCCAGCGTAATAGTATATCCCGGTTTACCATAATCTAACTCCGGGAAGAAAGCAAACCTGTCAACCAACAGGTGCTGGTATTCTTTGGTTAAATTGGGGTTAGGCTGGTTTTGTTGCACAACACTTACGCTATCGCCATTTCCTTTTAAAGACAAAACAGTAAAGTTGTTATAAATAGGCGCTATGGCGTTATAAGTAAATTTATCAGGCGATTTATATTTGCTGATCACTTTTATATCAACACCTTGCAAAGGCCCTTCGGCATTAATAGTCATGTCTTTTATTGCTTTCACCTTATCGGTACCGCCAATGGAATCCAAGTAATTTTTAATTACCGAGGCTGCAGTTACTCCGCTTTCTATCTTAGCACCACTAAACGTGTTATTTTCAGGGTCTGTATCAGGTAAAGCATGGTCAGGATCCAATGTTACCAATACGATGTTTGAGGTCGATTTATACATGAACGTCCACACACCTCCACGTTGCCATATTTCGGCAGGCAGTTTTACAGTACCTGTCTTTCCGTTGCTCTCTTTTATAGCAGCTGTTACCGGTAGCGCCATTCCTCCTAAATTTTCGATAGTGATCAATGAACCTTTTGAGGGATCATTGTCTACATAATCTATTGCCTTTACAGATTGGTCAAGCGTCATGGTACCCATAAACCATTCGTTCCAGAACCAACTCAGGTCCTCGCCTGCCGCGTTATCCATCGAGTGGAAAAAATCCCACGGCGTAGGGTGTTTGAATGCCCAGCGTTTAATATATGTTCTGAAAGCGTAATCAAAACGCTCTTCACCTAAGATCTGCTCGCGCAATATGGTCAAACCCATAGCCGGTTTTTCATAAGCGGCATAACCTAAATAATCGGGCTCAATAACGTCCGGCGTAGTCATGATCGGATCAGCATCTGCGCTAAACATGCCGGGGGCTGTTTGCTGGGCATCTTCCTTTTTATAATACTCGCCGTTGTTAAATACTTTGGTATCTACTTTATTGATGAACGTATTAAACCCTTCGTCCATCCAGGCGTATTTACGCTCGTTCGATCCTACGATCATCGGGAACCAGTTATGGCCAAACTCGTGGTTGGTTACTTCCCACAGTTCGCCGGTCTTCGATTTCCATCCGCAGAAAACAATACCCGGGTACTCCATACCTCCTACAATACCCGCCACGTTGGTTGCAACCGGATTAGTATATTCATACCATTGTTTTGAGTACAATTCAATACAGTTTTTAACATATTCTGTCGACCTTCCCCAGGCATCATCGCCGGTTACTTCAATAGGATATACAGATTGTGCTAATGCTTTTTTACCTTTCAACAAGTTAATGCGCGCGGCATCCCAGATAAAGGCCTTTGAAGCAGCCCAGGCAACATCGCGCGTGTTTTTACATAAGAAATGCCAGGTTAGGTTTGGTTTTGAGGCAAAAGAGTTTTTATTGCCGATATCTGTAGCATCCCTGACACTTACAGTTTTATCACTATTTTTTGCAGCAGCCAGTCTAACTAAAGCCATTGATGATAATACTTCTGTAGGGTTCAGCAATTCGCCCGAACCGGTAACCAATAAACCCGAGGGTGCCGTAATGGTATAATCAATATCGCCATACTCCAGGTAAAACTCGGATGCGCCCATATACGGAATAGTGTTCCAGCCGCTTATATCATCATAAACTTCCATACGCGGGTACCATTGCGCTATTTCATATATCCAGCCATTTATGGTGTTTAAACGCCCCATACGGTCTGTACCATATTCTGGCACGTCAAAGGCATAATCTATTTTGATATTTAGTTTCTTTCCGTTGGCTTTAAGCGAATCCTGTAGCCTGATCTGCATACGGGTATCGGTAATTATATAGTCGGCTTTTTCGGCTTTTCCATTGGTTATAATATATACATCTTTTATTTCATCGCCATTGGTATACGTTTTATTGGTGAACCTACCGCCTGTTACCGGGCTGGTAGCTTGTCCCCTTGAATCTTCGCGGTAAATGTTCTGATCTAACTGCAACCATAAAAAAGGTAACCCGTCAGGGCTGTTGTTGGTATAGGTAATAACCGCGCTACCCGTTACACGATGTTTTGCCGTATCGAGCGTTACATTTAGCTTATAGTCAGCACGATTTTGCCAGTATTTGGTACTTGGTGCACCACCCGCGGTACGAAACTGATTGCCATTTTGCTGGTAAAACAACGGATTGAAAACTTTATGCTGATCGTATTTTGAAGGGGTAGTATCTGGAGCCTGGGCGTATGCAGAAAATGCACCTATGGCTAATGACAGGGTTAAAATAGCTTTGTTAATTTTCATATTGTTGAGTAAATGTGCGAATGTTAAAGATAGGATATCGGGGGATATTTTCAAAATGATGAGCGTGATTACTCACCCCGACATCGCTGCGCTTGTCGACCCTCTCTTCGCCTTCGGTGACCGTTGCGCAACTAAAGATTAAAAACACAGTCGTGAGAC
>JAZKCG010000110.1:0-2358 GCA_040388175.1 Bacteroidota bacterium
AAATATCAACTGTTTATAAACTATTATCAAAGTTTATTTTAATGCGTCTGCCCTGGTTGTTTTGCTTTATTATTTCCATAATTGCGCTAAATAATTATTTTTGTGATCCCGGGAATATTTAACCAATTATATAAACCATGATCAGGCCCCGGAACAGATCAAGAACTTCGCGGGCAAAATGGCTAATAAAAAAGCGTACAGATCAATTGCTGATCGTAAATATATTTCGTTGTCAAAACTATTGACGGCTGTGGTGACATTAGTATTAATGGTAGGGGTAATAGGTACATGCAGCGCGCAAACTAAAAAGGCAGCCGCTGCTCAAACCAAAAACACTACAGTTAAAGACGATCACAATACACCCATGCCGGATAACAATGCCATGGTGATCCCTGTTGATAAGCTGACAACAACAGAGAATACTACTGAATCCTCAACAGGGTCTTATATGGATAAGGCGATCTCGAATTACGTATATCAGCAAAAAGCTAAAAAAGCAAGTGTAGCCGATTCCGCCACTATAAAAAAAACCAATGCGGTTGCCGTAAAGGTTATATCTCCGGCCGATAAGAAAAGCGTTGAATCAACGCCTGATCAATAAGCTACTTATTATTTAGCGTTTTATCTGCAAAGCCAAACACCTTTTGTAATAAAGGGGTAGTGCGTGTACCTCCAATGTTTTGACGAATAGTTAACTCGCGTTGTGCTATCTCTACAAATAAACCATCAATAGCTTTTTGGGTAACATAGTTGGTAATATCCGGATTAACCTTACGTACAAAAGGTACTTTGTTGTAGGTAGAAGCTAATGTGCCGTAATATTTGGTAGCATTAACCTTATTTAAACTGGTTTGTATAACCGGGCTAAACTTTGCGGTTAGGTTGGTTGTTGTTGTGCGTTTAAAATATTGGGTAGCGGCGTCCTGGCTGCCTAACAAAATGTTGGTTACATCCTGTAAGGTCATTTGTTTAAGAGCATTCACAAATATGGGTTTGGCTTGTAGGGCCGCATCTTCTGCCGCGCGATTAAGAGCCAGGATAGCATCATCGCAAAGCTTGTTCATACCCATACTGCGCAAGGTTTTTTCTGCCTTTTGTGCTTCAGGTGGTAATAATATTTTAATGGCGGCATTACCAAAATAGCCATTTAGGGCTGATAATTGTTCGGTGCTTTTTATAGTGCCTTGTTCAAGCGCCTGTTTTAAAGCAGTGCCAATCTCCAATTGCGATGGGATGATCTGGGCGTAGGTGGTTACTACTATGCCAATAGTAAATAAAGGAAGTAAAAGCAATGATCTTTTCATGCCGCAAAATAATAAAAATGGCTGTTGTTTTATTAGCGGGTTAAATGTATTAGCATAAATACTAATCCGGCTATCAATGCAGAGATAGGAATGGTTATTATCCATGCCCAAACCAGGTTAATGGTCACCCCCCAGCGTACAGCTGATACCCTTTTGGTTAAACCCACACCAATAATTGAACCGGTAATGGTATGTGTTGTAGAAACAGGGATAGCTAATCTTTCGGTTATGAATAGCGTAACAGCACCCGCGGTTTCGGCGGCAACGCCTTCAAGCGGAGTGATTTTGGTGATTTTTGATCCCATGGTCTTAACAATTTTCCATCCACCGGACATCGTACCCAGAGATATTGCTGTATAACAAGCCAGTGGGATCCACTCAGGCATTGCAGCACCGCTTGGGATCACCTTAGATGCAATTAACGCAACATATAATATACCCATTACCTTTTGCGCATCATTAGTACCGTGGGCAAAGCTTAACGCGGCAGCTGATACTATCTGCAACCTTTTAAACCACCTGTCGGCAGCAGCGGGTTTGGCCCTCTTGCAAATGTGTAAGATAATGATGGTAATGAAATAAGCTATAATTAAACCAATGAATGGTGCCAGTACAATGTAGGCTATAATGGTAAGGATGTAATGCAGGTTAACCGCGTCTAAACCATGTACACCCATGTATAAAGCGTTGGTGACACCAGCACCGGCAAAACCGCCTATCAATGTATGTGATGAACTGGAAGGTATACCGAACCACCAGGTGGTTAAATTCCAGGTAATTGCAGCAATCAAACCGGCAAGTATTACGTGCAGGGTAATAAAATGTTCGTTTACGATCTTTGCTACGGTATTGGCTACTTTATGGTCCTTGATAAAGAAATAAGCGGCAAAGTTAAATACCGCTGCCATTAATACCGCCTGGAAAGGCGTTAATACCTTGGTAGATACAATGGTAGCAATAGAGTTTGCTGCATCATGAAAACCGTTGGTGTAATCAAATATCAGCGCCAGCGCAACTACAAAAACTAAAAGGGTAGTAACCATTTATTTATAAT
>JAZKCG010000111.1:0-28467 GCA_040388175.1 Bacteroidota bacterium
ATGACCTCTTGCATGCCATGCAAGCGCTCTAGCCAGCTGAGCTAATCCCCCGTTTTTGAGTTTGCAGTGGCGGTTAGCAGTTTGCAGTATCTTTTGAATATTTCTGCCAACTGTAGACTAATAACTGCCCACTGACTTGGGATGGCAAAAGTAATAAAAAGATGGTCAATTGAAAATTTATATTGAAACTTCTTACTGCTCAACTATTCTCAGCCTGATCCTTACTTACTCATCATATTTTCAAAATAGAATACGCCCTTTTTATTCCCGATAATAATATCTTTCTTTTTATCCTTGTTCATATCCTGGATCACCACGTGCAGGCCTACGCCCGAATCATTGTCAATTTCGTGCGGTATCCATGAGGGTTCTTTGCCCGGTTTAAATTCAAACCAATACAAAACTGCCGCTTCATGCGATCCGGGGTCTGTATCCGTATCGTTGTGCGCGAACCAACGTTTGCCGGTTACAAAGTCGGGGGCACCGTCGCCATTCATATCCGTAAACGCTACGCCATGTGTTTCAGAAAACGCTTTGCTGATCTCATGTTGTTTCCACGTAACATTTCCCTGCGAGTCCCTGCCCTGCTCATACCACCAGATACCATATTTATGTGCCGATGCACTAAGCACATCATTATAACCATCGCCATTAAAATCATACGCGTACATTTCAGAACAATCCTCGCCAAAGTTTGCCGGATGAAACGTCCAGTTAGGTTGCTTCCTGTCCACAGGGGCCTCCCACCAGCCGCTTTTGATGATCACGTCGGCACGGCCATCGCCATTAATATCGCCCAGGCCAAGCCCATGCGAGAATTTGTCTGTTTGGGGTGCGTTTGTCGCGCTGATAGGATATCGCGTCCACACGGTATCTCCCTTCTCTACAGGCGGGCTTAGCCAAACCATCTGCTTGGCATTAACATCGGCACAAAGTATATCTATACGGCCATCACCATTAACATCAACAAAACCCGGCGACTCATCACCTATGCCAACAGCATCTATCACACTATGCCTTTTCCAATGGCCTGGTTTATTTTTAGGGTTCTCATACCAATAGGCTGGCGTACCCGGGAAACCTATAACTACCTGGTCAACCCAACCATCCAGGTTAACATCCATGCCCTGGTTTAAAAACGACGTACAGTATTCTTTACCCGGATTATACACTTTGCCCGGTGCAATTTCATGACGTTTCCAATCAGGCGCCTCAAACCAGTACTGCCCGGCTAAAATATCTATCTTTCCGTCATGGTTAACATCGCCTACGGTTACGCCTTCAGAAATAAAATCATTGGTTAATGTATGCTTTTTAAACTGTGCGTTGCCTGCCTGACCATAACTTAAAGCTGTGGTAAGCGTAAAGATCAAGGTAGAGAAAATAGGTCCGGTCTTCATCGTTCGTTCTTTTAGTGGATATTAATTATGATTAAGCAAATAGTTAATGATGGCATTAAATTCGGTTTTTGAAAGCTTGTTCCTGAAATTATCAGGCATTAAGGTAAACCGGGAAGCGGTGCGTTCGGCAATGTCGTTTTTCGCGATCGAAAATTCTTTTCCTGACGCATCAGCAAATATCATTATCGCCCCCTCATCCCTCCGGTATAGGCCAGCTAATACTTTCCCGTCTTTCAATTTAACAGTGTAGTTCCTAAAAGCTTCTGAAATATTACGGTTGGGGTCGATGATCTTTGTAGCCAGCGCATTTGGCCCCCATTTACTTACGCCATCCAGGTTAGGGCCGATATTGCCGCCTTCTGTACCTATTTTATGGCATGGCGAACAGTTTTGGATAAAGACCAGGTGCCCATCAGTTAATGAAGGTAAACTCTTTTCTTTTAAGGCTGAATTATAATAACCCATCATCAGCGATATGGCCTTGTTCCTTTCTGAATTAACCGGTTCTACGTTAGCGGTTAGTTCATCATATTCTTTTTTCTGTTTTGGCGATATGTTTAACAGCATCCTTTCGCCCACCTTGGGTTCAACCAATACTCTCGAAAATATTTGACCCTGTCTAACCCGGTTTAAAACCAGGTCTTTGCCTTCGGGCGAACTGGACAGTGAGGTAACGATAGCGGATTGCAGATCTGGAGGTGCATTTTTAACTGATGCCAAAACATGATTAACATTGGTTAAAACCTTGTTTAAAGAAGAACCTGTAGAGCCGGTGAGATCGCCCAATACATTTGCTACTTTAATTTTAAACTCTAAAGATGACGCGTTGTCTTCAAACAATTTGGCTGCCAGTTCGGCATTGTGTTCAGGATCGATCTTTAATAAGGCCCTTAACGCGTCGTTTTTGGTATCAATATCCGCAGCCGAACCGGGTTCCAAAAACTGCTGTACTTTAGCTGACAATGCCTGCACTTTATATTCACCTGCTATATCAATGGCAAATTTTTGTTTTGCCAGCCCGGGGGCTTTAACCTTTTTATCAGCCGGATATTTATCTAAAAGACTTTCAGCTATCTGTATGCCCCATCGTTGTAATGCAGGTGTCGCTTTAGCTCCACGCCGGGCTATCCCTTGTTGTATACCACCGAAGATCGTAAATTCAGATTCCACATCGGTTTTTCTTGCCCTTGCATCTGTGATTACTTTATCCAACTGATCGGCAGGTATATATTCTGCTATCTGTTCGTACGCTACGTCTATATTCCCCGGAACAGCGTATTTGTTGATATAGCGATCAAGGAATACGGCAGATTCAGTGGATGGTACGGCCGCTAATACATCGGCTATATTTGCCGCGTCTTGTTGTTTCCAGTCTTTCGCAACAACCTGTTTCATCAACTCATCATGTAATAAAAGGTTCTTAATACAAAGCCTGGCTGTATAAATTAGGTGCGTATCATATGCCGGCAAACCGGGCCTTACTGCCAGTATAGCTTCCAGCGAAGCCATGCTTGGATAGTTTACCAGGTCTTCTATAGCCGCGCGCTGCACGTGCGGGTCTTTATCATTACAGGCCTTTAGTATTAACGCGTAATTTTGGTCGTTAGGTTTTTGCTCCAGTAGGATCCGCATGGTGTGTAACCTGATCAATGGATCTTCACTGCCTGCTGATTTTTTTATTATTTGAGGCGTTAACGCGTCTAAACGCTGCAATACCCATAAGGAATGAATGTACTTTAAAGAACCTGTCGACTTCTTGTTCAACAGGGATTTCAAAGGTGCAACGGCTTTTATTCCTATCCTATCAGAAAGCTGATCTGTAACAGTCATCCTTACAGAGATATTCTGCATATCCAAGCCTGCTAATAGTTCATTAATACTGGCCGTGGTCCAGTCTTTAATAGCATTATGCTGCCCCTTATAAGTAATGCGCCAAATGCGGCCGCGGGTTTTATCGCGGTGCGGGTCATCTAACGGCACCTCGTAATGGCCGATAATGCTGTTATAAAAATCGGCAACATATAATGCACCATCAGGGCCAAGTTTTACATCTACCGGGCGAAACCATGGGTCCTTGCTTTTCATAAAATCGGCCTCTCTTTTTCCTATCGGTGATGAGCCTTTATTGATGTAAGAATCTCTATAGATACGGCTGGTAACCACATCGCCCATATAAAATTCACGTCGGTATTGCTCCGGGAATTGCACATCGTCATAATAGACAAGACCCGCCAACGCGGTAGCTTCATTCTCCAAACGCTTCATATCAGGAGCATACCCCATTTTGGTTGTTTTGCCAAAGCTCGGGTAATCACCTCCCCTTATCAATTGGTATAAGGGTGATGAATGGCAATCGGTAGAATATAAGTAACCTTTTTCGTCATAAGCTAAACCAAAAGGGTTAACCCGGCCATAAGTAGTTTGCTCTACACGGCTGCCGTCAATAAGAAAACGAAAGGTATTGCCGGATGTCATCGTAATGGCGTGCCTGTCGCTACCGGCAGTGGTAGATTGGTTTGTAAATCCATGATCGGCGTATACCCAGCCATCATATCCACGTGCAAAGTTGTTCACCATGCCATGCGTATCTTTATGTCCAAACCCTGTCAATAGTGTTTGTTCCTTGTCGGCTTTACCGTCACCGTTCGTATCGGTAAACCTGGTAACAGATGGAATGCTATAAGCTATCGCACCATCATTCAAGGGTAATATTCCTATCGGGATATTTAACGTGTCGTTAAAATGGGTAAACTTATCTGCCTTACCGTCATGATCGGTATCTTCCAGAATGGTTAAGCGGTCTTTACCTTTGTTTGGCGATTGTGCAGGGAACGGATATTCAAAAGATTGCGTAACCCACATCCGCCCTTTAGCATCAAAAGCGATATTTATGGGTTTGCCAATATCCGGTTCGGCGGCATAAAGTTGGATCTCAAATCCCGGCGGAAGTTTAAAAGCAAGCCGCTCTTCTTCTGGGGTGCGGGCTGTTGTCGACCTGATATTATCGTTGAACAATGGGCCGCTATACAGGCTCTCGTCGTCCTTGCTTTCCTCTTTTTCGGTAACTGCAACTGCTTCTACGGGTTTGTTTTGTTGTTGCATTTTACGAAACTTACAACCAATACCGATCAATAATGATGACCCTAAAAAGACGGTTAAAACCCAAAAATTCTTACTCATAAAGTTATGATAATTTGCTTTTTAAAAATGCCAATCCTTTTACCGCGATATCTTGCTGCGAAGGCTCCAGCTTGCGCCATATAGAAGCGGCTTTGGCAATTATTTTAACATCCGTTGTAAATGATTCTATTACTATCTGCCGGTCATAACCGGTACTGTGCAATGCCTCACAGATTTGATCCCAACCGGTATGATCATTCCCGGGCGTGCCGCGGTCTGAACCACAGGCATGAAAATGTCCCAATTTACTCCCGGCGTTTAAAATAGCATTGGCCGGGTCTTTTTCTTCTATATTCATGTGGAAGGTATCCAGGTGCAGTAACAGGGCATCGTTATTAACCTCTGCTATCATTCGCAAACCTTGTTCGGCAGTATTAATAAAGTCTGTTTCGTAGCGGTTTAAGGGTTCAATTGCAAGCTTCACACCTTTTTTTGCAGCATAGGCTGCCAGCTCCTTTAGATGCTCACGTACTGTATCCCATTGTATTTTGTAATCCGCTTCGCTTACCGGTTCAGCACGACCGACGGAAGAGTATAGCGGACCGGCCAGCATTGGGCATCCCAATACAGGCATAACGTCTATAACTTCTTTAATGTATTTAAGCGCCGTAGCCTGGTCTTCTATTGTGCCACGCAGGTCGCGGCCCGGGCCCATTGCCGCACAAATTGAACCACAGGTAAGCCCGTTTTTATCCAGGGCCTCTCTAACCAGTTTCGGATCGATATGCGCGACGTCTTCCAATGCGATCTCTACCGAATCAAACCCCCATTCTTTAAACAGGGGAAATAGTGAAATACTGTCGTCTGTAAATGGCGACGTAAACAAAAAGGTATTGATACCAAATTTCATTTCGGGGTAAATAGTTATTGGTTTATAATAATTGGTAAACAAAACTATTATTAAAACAATAAATATGTATATACAAGTGGTGTGTAACAGATAAGTTACAGTTATTATTCTTTAGCTATATCAACTAAGCGAAAGACGGCATCTTTTACAACATTTACCTTACTATCAGGAACATAGAAACTAAAAACCTCTGCAGGAATATTATTTACTATTATCTTTTTATCAAAATACAAGTATAACTCAGAACGGTTGTCATTATAACCAAATGCGCTAAAAGCTTCCCACTTAATTTTAGTAACCAAAGTAGTTAATTGTTTTTTATCTGTCGTTTGCAGCAACTGCTTAAAACTATCGTCGCTAAGTTGTTGTGATAAGATCAGGTAATTGACCTTGCCTGGCTCCGGTCCGTAAAGCCTGGTTTCTTCCCGAAGCTTCAGTATGCTATTTATGAGATCGATGGTCTCTTTTTTGGATCGCAGGTATTGGGCCCGTGCCGGATAACAGGTGGCTAAAAGGATAATGAAGAATAATAAATACTTTCTCATGTTAAAATACCAAAACATAATGACAATATTACATAGTTTTCAATAAGCTGATAGACTTATATTTGTATTAACCTGCAATAAACCGGCAGGTGACCACTCATGAACATATTCCATAAAAATACTATTTATAGTATACTGGCTTTTCTATTATTTATACTGTCGCCCAAATTGTATGCGCAAGTATCACAACATACTTTTACACTTAGCGACAATGCTTTTTTATTGGATGGGAAACCTTTCCAGATTATTTCGGGCGAGATGCACTATACCCGTGTGCCACGAGAAGCCTGGCACCAACGGATGAAAATGGCTAAAGCTATGGGGCTTAATACCATAGGTACTTATGTTTTTTGGAATGCTAATGAACCGCAAAAAGGCCATTATGATTTTACAGGCAATAATGACATTGCCGAATTTGTGAGGATCGCGAAAGAGGAAGGCTTATGGGTGATACTTCGCCCAAGCCCGTATGTGTGTGCCGAGTGGGAATTTGGCGGTTATCCTTACTGGCTCGAAAAACAAGACGGGCTACAGGTGCGCAGCAAAGAACCCAAATACCTGGAAGCTTATCATAAATACATTATGGCTGTGGGTAAGCAATTGGCACCATTACAGGTTAACCACGGTGGCAATATTTTGATGGTGCAAATTGAAAATGAATACGGATCATACGGGGCAGACAAAGAGTATCTGGCACTTAATCAAAAAATGTTTATAGAGGCTGGTTTCGATGGGCAATTGTACACCTGCGACCCTGAAGCTGCCATAAAAGACGGTCATTTGCCCGGCTTGTTACCTGCTATAAATGGTGTAGACAACGTGGCAAAAGTAAAACAACTAATCAACGAGAACCACGGAGGTAAGGGACCTTATTATATTGCCGAATGGTATCCGGCCTGGTTTGATTGGTGGGGTGAAAAGCATCACACCGTTCCAGCCGAACAATACTTGTCTAAACTGGATGCGGTTTTAGCTGCCGGTATCTCCATCAACATGTATATGTTTCATGGCGGCACCACTCGCGGGTTTATGAATGGCGCGAATTATAATGACAAAGAGGCCTACGCCCCACAGGTAAGCAGCTATGATTATGACGCGCCTTTAGATGAAGCCGGTAACGCTACAGATAAATACATGAAGTTTAGAGCGGTGATAAAAAAGCATCTGCCGCAGGGTACGATACTTCCCGAAGTACCGGCAGCAAAGCCCTCTGCAACCCTACCTGCCATACATTTCACACAAACCTTTGGCTTGTTTGATCATTTGCCAAAGGCTACCCTGCATGCAAACCCGCAAACCTTTGAAGATCTGAGCCAGGCTTATGGATTTGTGCTATACCGGACTACAGTTAACGGCGGAAAAACAGGTACGCTTAAAATAGATGGTCTTAGAGATTACGGCATTATTTATATAAACGGCAAGCGCATCGGCATATTAGACAGGCGGTTAAAACAGGATAGTTTACAGATCACGCTGCCAAAAGGTAAAGTAAAATTGGAAATACTGGTTGAAAACCTGGGGCGTATTAACTTCGGTCCATACTTATTGAAGAACAAAAAAGGCATCACCGGGAAAGTTTTATTTGATAATTCCGAGCTTAAAAGCTGGTATAGCTACGGGCTGCCTTTAAGTACATTAAATTTATATGGCAAAGGTATTGAAACAAGCTCAGGAAAACCGGTAATTAAAAAGGCATACTTTAATATTAAGAAACCTGTTGACAGCTATCTTGACTTGAGCAATTGGGGCAAAGGCGTAGTTTGGGTTAACGGACACAATCTTGGCCGTTATTGGAACATAGGCCCGCAACAAACCATTTACGTACCGGCAGAGTGGTTAAAAACCGGCAAAAACGATATTGAGATACTGGAATTGATCAAGACCGACCAAAATACCATATCAGGTTTGAAGAAACCGATCTTGAGCGAGTTAAAACCATAATTAATATTATCGTCATAAATGTGGCCATTGAGGTGTTAGGCGTATTTTTTGTTATTTTTGCGCCCTATGTCTAAAAAAGGAATTTTATTGGTTAATCTGGGTACACCTGACAGCCCCAGCACTGCAGATGTACGAAAATACTTGAATGAGTTTTTAATGGATGGACGCGTTATCGATGTCAATCCGGTAATGCGCAGTATTTTGGTTAAGGGCATAATTGTTCCCTTTAGAGCGCCCAAATCGGCCAAACTATACCAGCAGATCTGGAGTAAGGAAACTGGATCGCCTTTATTGCATTACAGCATATTACAGCATCAGGCTTTGCAGGAGCGTTTAGGCGACGAATACCAGGTTGAACTGGCCATGCGTTATCAAAGCCCGTCTATTGAATCGGCCTTACAAAGGTTGAAAGAAGCTTTGGTGAGCGATATTAAAGTTATCCCTTTGTTTCCACAATACGCGTCGGCAAGTACGGGTTCTGTGCAGGATAAAGTGATGGAGATAGTTAAAGATTGGCAAACTATCCCTAATATCTCCTTCATTAATTCTTTTCATGATGATGAATTAATGATAGCCACTTTTGCCGATAACGCACAAAAATATCAGCCTGAAACCTACGACCATATCCTGTTCAGCTTTCACGGACTGCCGCAACGTCAAATAAAAAAATGCGACCATACCCACAGCTATTGCCTACAGGTTGATGGTTGCTGCGACACGCTGAACGACACCAACAAATTTTGCTATTCGGCACAATCATACGATACCGCACGCCTGATAGCCGAAAAAATGGGCTTGCCCAAAGAAAAATATACGGTTTGTTTTCAATCACGCCTGGGTAATGACCCGTGGGTGCAGCCTTATACCAGCAAAGTAATTGAGCAACTGGCCCACGAAGGCAAAAAACGTCTGTTGGTATTTTGCCCTGCTTTTGTTGCCGATTGCCTGGAAACCGTTTATGAAGTTACCGAAGAGTATGGCGGCGAGTTTAAAGCCTTAGGCGGCGAACATGTACAACTGGTAGAAAGCCTTAATGATTCGCCCATGTTTATTGACGCGTTGGAGAAGATGGCGAGGAGATAAATAATTTCGGATGTCGAATGTTCAATTTCGAATTTATTGAGTAAAAAATTAAAATCCGAAATTGAACATTCGAAATTCGAAATCAATCTCTCTTCTCCACCCTATCATAAAACCCGCCAAACGAATTCATTTTAACCGCATCCTCTTTAAAAAACTCGCCGGGGAAACCGAGGTCTATTTTAGATACTTCGTCCAGTTTTTGTAGCTGCTCTTTTGTTAGCGATACATTGATGGTCTTTAAATTCTCTTCTAACTGGCTAACCTTTGTAGCCCCTACAATCGGGATAGATGAAAAACCCTGGCTCATGGACCATTGCAAAGCGACATGGCTGGCAGATACGCCTAACTCATCAGCAATTTCAACAACAGTCTTAGTTATGTTTACACTGCGCTCATTTAAACGATTGCTCTCGGGTTTTACCCTACCTTGTTCGCCGCGCAAGTATTTGCCACTTAGTACCCCACCACCTAAAGGCGCCCATGGCGTAACGGTCATGCCGTAATGTTTAGCCATGGGGATCAGTTCGCGCTCGGGTGTGCGTTGGATCAGGCTGTATTCAACCTGCAAAGCTATAAATTGGCTCCAGCCCATTAACTCTGCTAAAGTGTTGCCTTTTGCTACTACCCAGGCCGGTGTATCACTAATGGCGGCATAATTTACCTTTCCCTGGCGGATCAGGTCGTCCATGGCACGCATTACCTCATCAATTGGTGTAATATCATCCCAGATATGCAGATACAACACATCAATAAAGTCGGTCTTTAAACGACGCAGACTTTCCTCCACGCTGCGCATCATATTCTTACGGTTATTGCCCGAAGCATTAGGGTTGGTCAGATTATCTTTTAAAGAATACTTAGTAGCCAGCACAAAATAGTCGCGATCATGGTTGCTTACGTATTCGCCTATTATCTTTTCGCTGGTGCCCAGTTTATAAATGTTGGCCGTATCTAAAAAATTACCGCCTGCATTGGCAAAGGCATCCATAATGGCAAAGCTGGTTTCTTTGTCTGCGCCCCAGCCTGCTTCAGTGCCAAAACCCATAGTACCCAGGCATAGTTCTGAAACTTTAAGGCCTGATCGACCCAATAATTTGTAGTTCATAATAGCAATGTATTTAAACAAAACTAAACAATATTAGCCCTTGACTTGTAATTTAAATATGAAAGTTATAACACTGCATACCCGCATTAACCCCGACCAGTTACTGGCGCATTTAAGAAGTGAGCTTAACCTGTTATTTAAAGAGCAACGAAAGCAAACTATTTTTTTCGATGTCTATAAAAAAGACGATGCGGTAGAAATAGCCCAATCGCAATTATATGAGGGCCCGCTTTTCCATTTAGAAATAAAGGGGACCGAGCTTTGGATAACCCGTAATGAGCATTATGTGGATGATGTGAACTCGCTGACTATCGAATCCATATTAAACGGCTTGTTTGAAGATCTAACAGGGGATGAAAGAGGTGTCGACCTGGTAACGGAAGGTTGATAGGTTACAAACTAAACTTAACCCAGCCATTACCCTCATGGCCAAAAATGAACTGTTTGGGGCTGATGATCTCTGCTAACAACTCAATGGAGTCAACTACATTTTCGGCAGCATAATTAAAAAATTGATCGGCATCTGCAATATAAAAACGATTGGTCTTTACAGCCTTAAGCTCTGTAAAACCCGGCAATTGCAGTAAATCATCAATATGCTTCATGCTTTCCTCAACGGTATAATCATTCGGCATTAAAATAACAACATCCGAATCCAACGCTAATAAGGTTTGGGCATCACCAACAATAGCGTTTCCGCCTGCAACACTCACCAATTCATTAATATTATCATTGCCCAGCATTAAAGGATCCAAAGCGGTAACGCAGGCCACAGCAGGTTTTTGCTCAATAAATTTTAGCTTATGTATAATAAGGTCTACGCGTTCCTGTTGTTCTTCTGTTAATGCTATCATTTATTGATGTGCGAATATGCGGATGTGCAAATGTGCGGATTTTTTTGATGTCGCCATTAACGCATTTATTAATAATGAAAATAACATCACCTGCATATTTGCATTTCCGCACATCTGCATATCTTTACACCAATGATTTTTCTAACTTTTTTCCTGGGGCTTATTGCCAACTTTATAGGTTACATACCACCCGGAAACATCAACCTTACGCTGGTACGTATTACCATAAACCGAGGCTTTAAACAGGCCATGCAGTTTATCATAGCATTCTCGGCGGTCGAGTTTTTCTTTACCTTTTTTATCATGCATGCGGCCAAATGGCTGTCAGAACAAGTGCATTTGGATGTGATCATCGACTGGGTGATGTTCGCTTTGTTTTTGACACTGGGCATAGTTACCTGGTTGCACCGCAAAAA
This sequence comes from Bacteroidota bacterium, assembly GCA_040388175.1. Lineage (GTDB taxonomy): Bacteria > Bacteroidota > Bacteroidia > Sphingobacteriales > Sphingobacteriaceae > Mucilaginibacter. The sequence continues at coordinate 11,375 of JAZKCG010000111.1, forward strand.
ACCACCCGAAACCAAATACAGCGAACATGCCAGCATCAAATACGGTATCATTTTAGGTTTTTTAAACCCGATGCAGGTTCCGTATTGGATGATATGCGGCACCTACTTAATAGCCCACGAATGGATATTAGATGGCAATTTCGCATTAATTATATTTAGCATTGGCTCGGCAGGCGGAGCGTTTTTATGCCTGTTTATTTATGCCCGTTTCGCGCAATATATTCAAAGTAAGTTCGCGTTAAGTACAAAGGTTATTAATACAGCTATAGCTATTTTATTTTTCGCTTTCGCCGGATACCATTTGGTGAAGCGGGTTTATTTGGCGGTAAAGCCGAAAACAGAGCAGAATAAGTAATTAAGTCTTTTTACTCTTCAAATTCCAGATCTTCTCCGCCTTCCTCCCAATCAACCAAAATGAGGCTGCAAGTATGGCAAAGAAAACGGTCTTGTTGGTATGATCCCAAAAGTACTCGAAGTATTTGGTATAGATGAAGATAATTAAAAAAGTAATCCCAAACTCTCGCGAAATATCATCCTTGGTCTTTAAACCAAACAGCAGGAAAGCGCCTGCCACGCACATAACTATTATCCCCCAATAAAATAAACTGATCTGTTTGATCTGGTACCATTTATCTAAATTACCCAGGTTGCCAAATATGCTCAACAACCAAAGCGACATAAACAGGTACAGCAAACCCACCACATAGGTATGCTCCCAAAAATACGCGAACCATTTACGGTTTCTCAATACAGCGCAAGCGCTCACCAGCACTACGCCAAATAATACAAATCGTAACGGATAATTCATTCCTAAAAAGTAATCCGTCCAATGGGTTTGGAAACCTGTTTCTGTGCCGAACCAACTACCCAACGATACCAATGCGAACAGCCAGATCAGCCTTGAATTCATTCGCCAGCCTAAAAAACCATATACAAAAACTGATAGCAGGAACAGTAGAGAATAATGGCCCGAACCCCTGTCTAACGTTTTACCCAGATAAGCTATACAACAAGCCGTGAACAAGATCCCGGTAAATATCACAGCCTCATTACTAAAGATCTTTTCAGGATGCAGGCGCTCCCTGCGCCTTCCCCAATAAAAAAGGAAAGCAGCTAAAATAGCCGAGCAAATACTGATGATAATATCAGGGGTATAATACAACCGTTTAAGCCAGTTCACTACCACATCATTAACGATCAAAAAGGCGAACGAAGCGCCGCCGCAGATCAATGCTATCCAGAACGAATACTTTGCCAGGCGCATCCAGTCAAAACCTTTTACTTCGTACGAGTTACGAAGCGCGTTGGCTTTTTCGTCGCTTAGCAAGCCTTCCTTTTCCCAATGAGCAATGGTTTTATTCAGGAATTCGCTTTCTGATTTATCAATGTTGAGTTTAGTCATTGGTCATTGTGTCATTAGTCATTGGATCAATTCAATAACTAAGCCATAGCACTAACAATCTTATTAATTAAAGTTTAATAATGTAATGCAATAATTACTAATGACTAAGCATCTGTAAAACATCTTCCTTATCTTTCGCAATCTGCACTTTCAACTCATCTAATCCATTAAACTTTACATCGCCCCGTACAAAGTACAGGAACTCCATGCGGATAGTTTCGTTGTAGATTTCTTTATCAAAGTCAAACAGGTTAACTTCAATATTGCGGTTCATACCGTTTATGGTAGGCCGACTGCCTATATAGGCCATGCCTTTATACTCATTACCGTCATGCTGTACTTTAACAGCAAAAATGCCATCAGCAGGAATTAACTTGTATTTTTCTTCTACCTGGATATTGGCCGTAGGGTATCCAATTTGCCGGCCAATCTGATCGCCACGGATAACTTTACCGGTAATAAAGAACGGATAGCCCAAAAACTGGTTAGCCAGTGCGATATCTGCAGCTAATAATGCCTCCCGGATCCGTGTTGAGCTTACCGCTACATCATTTATATCCTGTTCAGGTATCTCCACCACCTCATAACCATATACGTCCGACAGGTCAAGCAGATCGCTTAACCCACCACGACGGTCCTTACCGAACCTATGATCATAGCCTATCACTATGGTTTTGGTTCCGATTTTATTTACCAGCACATCGCGGATATAATCTTCGGCGCTTTGATTAGAAAAATCACGGGAAAACGGGGTAATAATCAAGTGGTCAACCCCTATTTGTTCCAGCAAAGCTGCTTTTTCATTAATAGTAGTGATCAGCTTGATATTCTCGTCTTCCGGATGCAAGATCATCCGTGGATGCGGAAAGAAAGTTAATATCACTGTTTCACAACCAGTAGCCTCAGCCAGTTCCTTTATGCGCGATATAATTTTGCGGTGCCCCAGGTGTACGCCGTCAAAAGTGCCTATAGTAACAACGGCATTCTTAACCGGTTTAAATTCATCAATATGATGGTATATTCTCATTTCGGATGTCGGATGTTCAATTTCAGATTTTTTGTTGAGTTTAACATTCACTCATTCAAAAATCACTCATTACTTTATGCGCTCTAATCACCCCCACCAAATCCATTACCTCCCAGGCATCTGCTAATTTAAAGTTGCCGCTACGGGTGCGGGTAAGTTTCGACAGGTAAGCCCCATTATCAAGCGCCTTGCCAAAATCATTAACCAGCGAGCGGATATAAGTACCCTTGCTGCACACCACACGAAAATCAATTTCTGGTAGTTCAATACGGGTTATTTCAAATTCGTTGATGGTTACGTTGCGTAGTCTAAGTTCAACCTCTTCGCCGCGGCGGGCTTTTTCATAAAGCCTTTCGCCGCCAACCTTTATGGCTGAGTGTGCTGGTGGGTATTGTTGTATATCGCCCATAAATTGTTTACAGGCATTACGTATCTGGTCGTCGGTTAGGTTGCTTGTATCAAAAGTTCCAGCAACTTCGGTCTCCATATCGTACGATGGCGTGGTAGCACCCAATACCAAGGTACCCGTATACTCCTTCTCTTCGGCCTGGAAAGTATCTATCTGCTTGGTCATTTTACCCGTGCAGATGATTAGCAAACCTGTAGCCAACGGGTCAAGCGTGCCTGCATGGCCCACTTTTAACTTTAGCGGCTTAAACGAATTACGCAGCTTGCCCACCACATCAAAACTTGTCCATTGGTAGGGTTTATTCACCAGCAGCAATTCGCCTGCGGCAAAATCAAATTCTTTATTTTGTAGTAGTGTGTTATTCAAAGTATGCGTTTTTGTTGGTGCAAAGGTAATAATTATGCTTGGTTGTTGGGCGTTGCCTTCGGCCCGGGCTGTACGCTCATACGCCTGCAGGCTTTAGGCTCAGGCCGGTATCCGCTTCCATCCCTATCGCAACGACGAAGATTCACCCGCTCTGCGCTTCGCTTGTCGGGGTGAGTCTTCGCAACCCTAAAAATCATAGTCCAATTATGACAAAATAAAAACACTTATTTAATATACCAATTGGTATATTTGTGGTGTGCATAAAGAATTATCAAAAGCAGAGCGTACGCGCCAGTTCATTATTGAGAAGACCTCGGTTGTTTTCAACAAGAAGGGATATGCGGGTACGTCACTGTCTGATCTTACCGAGGCTACCGGGCTTACCAAAGGCAGCATATATGGTAATTTTGAAAGTAAGGAAGAGGTTGCCCTCGCGGTTTTTGATTTTAACACCTGCCGCACCAGCGACAGGATCCAGCAATTAATTGATAAGGAAACCACTTTTCACAACAAGCTATTGGTATATACCAAAGTGTACAGCAGCACAGCACTGGCAGATCGTGGTGGGTGCGCCATATTAAACACAGCTGTCGAAGCCGATGATACTAATAACCTGTTAAAAGATAAAGCCGCTAAAGCTGTGCTTAAGTGGAAAAAAAACATTACCACATTGATACAGGGTGGTATGGATGCCGGCGAATTCAAAGCCGATATCGATATAAACCAATCGGCATTATCTATTATCGCTTTGATCGAAGGCGGTATCATGATCGGTAAAGTAACCGGTAGCCAGGCTAATCTTGAAAATATTCTGGCAACCGTAAAACAACTTATCGACCAAATGAAAAAATAAAAAATTTTGATATAAAATATACCATTCGGTATATTTTATAAATTAAAATTATCGAATAAGTAACGAGAGCAAACCATCAAACGCACAACTAAAATATACCGATTGGTACAAAATACAATGAGCCCGCTAAAAAGACAACTATTGATAATTACCGTGATCTGCGCCGCTATCATGGAACTGATAGATACTTCCATTGTTAACGTCGCTTTATCTTATATGAGCGGTAACCTCGGTTCTACATTGGAAGATACCGCCTGGGTAATTACCTCGTACGCCATAGCCAACGTAATTATTATCCCTATGACCAGCTTTTTAAGTACTAAACTGGGTAGGCGTAATTATTATATCGGTTCTATCATCCTGTTTACCATCTGTTCTTTTATGTGTGGTAACGCGTCCGGTATTACCGAACTGGTGTTATTCCGGTTTTTACAGGGATTAGGCGGCGGCGCTTTACTGTCAGTATCAGCAGCGGTGGTATATGAACAGTTCCCAAAAGAAAAGATAGGTACTGCCAGCGCCCTATTTGGCATTGGCGTATTTATCGGCCCAACAATAGGCCCTACCCTGGGTGGTTATATCACTGAAAACTTTTCATGGCCGTGGATCTTCTACATCAACATCCCCATTGGCATAGCGGCGGCGATATCATGCTATTTTTTATTAGCTGAGCCAACCGTTAAAGGTAAAGCCGGCAATATCGACTGGACAGGCATCATCCTGCTTACCGTAGGTATTGGGTCATTACAAACTGTATTAGAACGCGGCCAGACAGAAGACTGGTTTGCCAAAGGTTACATCATCATATTAACGGTAGCCGCAATAGTTAGCTTAACCGCGTTTGTTTTATGGGAATTGCATACCCCTAACCCCGTGGTTGATCTTCGGGTATTGAAGAGCAAATCGTTAAGCGTGGCCGCCATATTAACTTTTATTACGGGCGTGGGTATGTTCACTTCTATATTTTTAACCCCGGTAATATCTCAAAGATTGTTAGGTTTTACCCCGACGGAGACCGGACTGCTCTTATTACCGGGGGCTATCATTGCCGTTTTCGCGCTGATACTTTCTGGTAAAATGCTGCAAAGCGGGGTATCACCGGTACTCATTATTTTAATTGGCTTTATAAGTTTTATCTTCTTTAACTGGTCTATGTCACAGATCAGTTTAGATACCTCAGCCAGTTATATTACTACCCGGCTCATATTCAGAGCAGTGGGTATGGCCTTATTAACCGTACCCTTAAGCTCTTTAGCGGTATCAAGCTTACCGGCTAAAGATATGCCACAGGGAACCGCGCTAAACAACATGATGCGGCAATTGGGTGGGTCGTTTGGTATTTCCATTATTACTACCTATTCCACCCGTCGTACAGCCTTGCACCGGGTTGATCTTATCAGCAATATAACCGCCGGCAACCCCCAGGTAACTGAAAGGGTAAACAACTTCACCAGTTATTTTCAGCATAAAGGCGCCACTTTGATGGATGCCCACCAAAAGGCCATAAAAATGGTAGATGTAACCGTAGTAAAGCAATCAACCCTATTAAGTTATGTAGATTCTTATATGCTGATAGGCCTATTGTTTGCATTGACGTTGCCGCTGTTACTATTGGTACTTAAACGTAAGCCAGTACCAATTAAGTTGGTATTGAATGATCATTAAACAGAATTTTAAAAACTAAATAAATAACAAAATGAATATTACAAACAAAACAGTGCTGGTAACCGGTGGTGGTTCAGGCATAGGCTTAGCGATAACCAAATTATTAAGCGCGAAAAACAACAAGGTAATTATAACCGGCCGCACAGCAGATAAATTGCAAAAAGCAGCCCAAGGTTTAACTAATGTAACCACTATTACTGCCGATATTACCAATGCAGACGATGTTAAAAAATTAGTAACCACTATTAAGGCAGATTTTGGCGGATTAGATATTCTGATCAATAATGCGGGCAACGCGTATGCATATAACCTGAGCGCTAAAGCAAATGCGGCAGAAAAAGCCGCCGATGAGTTTGATACCAATTTTTTTTCGGTATTGAATTTAACAGAGCAGTTGTTGCCAACCCTATCAGCGTCACCTGAAGCTGCTATTGTTAACGTTACTTCAATTGTAGCCCTTGCCCCTGGTCATCATTTACCAACCTATTCGGCAAGTAAAGCTGCGTTACACTCTTACACACAGGTTTTACGTTTTGAGCTGGCCAAAACAACCAACATCAAAGTATTTGAATTAATGCCACCGCTGGTAAATACCGATTTCTCCAAAGAAATAGGTGGCGAAAACGGTATCCCGCCAAGCCAGGTTGCCGACGATTTGATCAGCGCGTTTGAGAATGACACCTACGAGATCCATGTAGGCAATACTGCGCAGATTTATAGTCTGTCGCCTGTTGATGCTTTTAATGCGATGAATGCGGGTTAAGCAATATTTTTTCTACCTTCATTTTATGGAGTTATAAAAAAATCATGACGGCCTGTCCAATTTTAGTTGGACGGATCGTCATTTGTTTTTAACCATTAAACTCAAATAAAATGAACGATTTCTTATTGATTTTCAGACGCGATGCCAATTTCGACGCACAGTTAACACCTGCACAATTACAGGAAATAACCAAGCCATGGCAAGATTGGATGGGTGGCCTTGCTGCCCAAAACAAATTAGTTAACAGCGGTGCCCGTTTAGCTACCGATGGCAGCGTTGTAAAACCGGGCAATATAATCACCAACGGGCCTTATGTTGAAGTAAAAGAAGCCATCGGCGGTTTTATCATCATCCGTGCAGCAACGCTTGAAGAAGCTGCAGAGCTATCAAAAAATTGCCCCATATTAACTACCGGCGGCAATGTTGAAGTGCGCCAGATTGTACCAATGCAATAAAAGCCCCTCCCAACCCTCCCCGGTTGGGAGGGCTTTTTAAAAGTCTCCCCTACCGGGGGAGATCCGATAGTTATCGGATTAGGGGGGCTTTTAATGAAGCTTCATTTTCCATTTTATGCAACAAGATCAGCTTCTACCACATCTATACAGAACAGAATACCGCAAAATTATTGCAGTACTGGCACGGCTTTTTGGGTTTGAACATATCCAGATAGCAGAAGATATTGCCAGCGACACCTTCCTGCTGGCATCAGAAACATGGGCCCAAAATAAATTGCCCGATAATCCTGCCGCCTGGTTGTATACCGTAGCCAAAAACAAGGCAAAAGATTACTTAAAGCATAATGCCATTTTTAACGAAAAGGTTGCTATACATATAAAAAATGAAAGCCCCGAAGCCGAAGAAGTTGAGGTAGACCTGTCCGAAAAGAATATAAACGACAGCCAGCTGCAAATGATGTTCGCCATTTGTCAGCCTATCATCCCTGTGGAAGCGCAGATAGGTTTGGCCCTGCGTATCCTCTGCGGTTTTGGCATTGATGAAATTGCCGATGCCTTTTTATCCAACAAAGAAACTATTAACAAACGCCTGTTCAGGGCAAAAGAAAAACTACGCGAACAAAATGTTAAAATTGAGTTTCCGGACAAGGCCGAAATAAATAAACGGCTGGAAACTGTACTGCTTACCTTATACTTGCTTTTTAACGAGGGTTATTATTCAAGCAGCGGTAATACTAACTTGCGCAAGGACCTTTGCCTTGAGGCCATGCGCTTAAATTACTTGTTGATAGAAAATACAGCAACCGATCTGCCCGCTGTAAATGCCTTATTCTCCTTAATGTGTTTTCACGCTTCGCGATTTGATGCCCGTATTGATAAAGACGGCGAGATTATTCTTTATGATGAGCAGGACAGTAGTTTGTGGAACGATGAACTGATATCAAGAGGCACCCATTACCTGATCTGTGCTGCAAAAGGCACGCAACTAAGCCGCTACCACCTGGAAGCGGCTATTGCCTTCTGGCACACCCAAAAACAAGATAGCGTTGAAAAATGGGATAATGTATTACAATTGTACAATAAGCTGTTGATATTAGAGTACTCGTCTATGGCTGCGCTTAACCGTACTTTTGCTTTAGCTAAAGCAAAAGGCAAAGCCGAGGCCATAATAGAAGCCGAAAAATTAACACAATTAGCAGACAGCCACTTATACCATAATTTATTAGGTTATCTGTATACCGGTTTACATAAAGAAAAAGCCCTTCAACACTTAAAAACCGCTTTAAAGCTTGCTAAGACCCTGCCAGAAAAAAATAGAATAAATAAGAATATTAAGGAGTTGACTATTACTGTATCTTAATTTTTTGTAGCTTCCTAAATTAGTTAACAGGGTAACAATACTATTACTTTATGCCAACTTAATAATCATTCGTTACTTTAATAATTATTTACTATGCAGGACCTGCAAAAAATCCATCACAATGAATAACCTCTTTATCGCCGAACCACCATTCAATACAAAAAAAATACCTGCTATAATAGGTTTAGCTAATAAAGTAATTAAACGCATTGGCTACAATTATGCGCTTAAACCGCTGTTAGACCCTTTCAGGGATATGAACTCTATCGAACAGCGAAATAATTATTATCTTTTAATTGATTCCATAATTGCCAACAATATTGAGGGCGAAATGGTTGAAATGGGATGTTTTACCGGCCACTGCGCCATGTTGTTTCAAAAGACCATAGAAGAAAGGCATTCAAACAAGCAATTGCACCTGTATGATAGTTTTGAAAAAAAGTTCGCCATAACCGGAAGTGTAGAAGATGAGCTAAAAAAGAATTTCAAAAGTGCGGCTTTAAAACTACCCCTAATTCATAAAGGTATGTTTGAACAAACCGTACCGCAAGAATTACCGGATAAGATCGCTTTCGCTCATATTGATTGTGGCTGGGGTGGCGATAAAATGATTCATAAAAACATCGTCCTTTATTGCCTTGAACATATTTATCCACGCATGTCAAAAGGTGCTATCTGTGTATTGATGGATTATTATGATGAAAGCATCACACCGGCAGGAATAGGTTTAAATGCCAACCCCGGTGTAAAATTGGCTTGTGATGACTTCTTAGAAAATAAACCGGAAGAAATGATCTATATATATTCTAATGATTATTCGCACGGTTTTTTCAGAAAGAATTAGTACCATCCCCGCATCTCACATTCTCTAAGTTTTATTGGATTAAAATTGGCAGGTATAAAACGAGAAGAGCTCCTGATGGGCAGGAGCTCTTACTAACCAATTATAAACCAATATATGAGAAAACTATGCTGTTCGAGACCAATCGAAGCAGCACATTAAGTTAATTCGATTTTTGCATTATGTTATACAAACGTTATGCCTGATTAGAAATTGTGGCATTTGTTGCAAATAACAATTTTGTTACTTACACATAACGTACGCATAAAAAAGAGCGCCGGTTTTACAACCGGGCGCTCTCGTTAAAATAACCTTAAGTGTCTTAAACTGTGTGCAGTGCGTTGCCTGTATAGTACAATATAATGATCACTATACCTGCCAGTATGCGGTAGATCCCAAAAAGCTTAAAGCCCTTTTGCTCTAAAAACGTGATGAATGATTTTATTGCCAATAACGCAACTATAAAAGCTACCGCGCTGCCTATTAATAAAAATTTAATATCCTGGTGCAGTTCGGCAGCAGGGATATTGCCATGCTTATAAAAATCGTACAGATCTTTTAAGGTAGCGCCAAACATGGTTGGAACCGCTAAGAAGAAGGAAAACTCGGCAGCGGCCTTACGGCTTAACTTTTGGCTCATACCGCCAACTATAGAGGCAGCCGACCTTGACACACCAGGTATCATGGCCAGGCACTGAAAGAAGCCTATTTTAAGAGCCGTAACGTGATTAATTTCTTTTTCGTCATTGATAGTGGGTTTATTGAACCATTCGTCAACAAACAGCAGGATAATACCGCCTAATACAAATGCTACAGCTACCACCAACGGGCTTTCTAATAAAATATCGATCTTCTTTTTTAGCAGCAAACCAAATATCACCGCGGGTATAACGCCAATAACCAGTTTGACATAAAAATCAATAGACCGGAAAAAGCGTTTAAAGTACAACACCACTACCGCCAATATGGCGCCCAACTGTATAACTATCTCAAAAAGCTTAACAAACTCATCCTTGCCTATGCCCATTAAGGCGCTGGCAACAACCATGTGCCCGGTTGATGATACCGGTAAAAACTCGGTCAGTCCTTCAATTATAGCAAGGACAATTACATGAAAAATATTCATTGTGTGGGGTAAGGTATGAATAGCCGGGTTAAATTACTTTTTGTCTGACTTTTTCAAAATGGCATAAAAGCCAATACCGAAGCCTGCCAATACCACTATGGGCGCTATAACTATTTTGGTGGTACTGTAAATATCAGTAGTGCCTGACATGAGCACAAAACCAAATGCCACAACAGCTATGCTGATGATAAACCAGGTATAATTACTTTTCTCAAATATAAATTTTACAGGCGTTGTGCTTGCAGTAGTTTTAGTTGTTTGTGTGGTCTTTGCCATATCTTTCTTAATGAGTGAATTATTGAATTAGTGAGTGAGTGAATTAGTGAGTGGTGAATAATGAGTAGTGGATTATTGGCAACAAGTATTTATCTGCCATTAACCACTCATTATTCACCACTCACTACTCACCATATTATCTATATAAATCGTATATTTTTAAACGTAAAAACTTGTTTACGGCCAGGTAGGTACTAAAGGCAGATATAAATATCCCAATGCCTATCACCCCTAAAAACACAACACCAAACTCGGCATTGTTTTGCAAGATCACCAGGTCAGGTATCTCTACATTTGCCAGGTATAAAGTACCTACCAATATAATTACCGCTATTAAACCGCCCAGTAAACCATGCCACATGGCATATAGTAAAAATGGCTTACGAATAAATCCTTTGGTTGCACCAACCAACTGCATCGACTTAATTAAAAACCTTTGCGAATAAATAGCCAGCCTGATGGTGTTATTAATTAACGCTACCGATACTACTACAAATATACCGGTAAAGGCCAGTATCACTAAGGTAATAGCCGTTAAATTGGTATTCATTTGGTCTACCAGCGACTGCTGGTATTTAACCTCTTTAACCAATGGATTTTTTAGTAGTTCTGTTTTAAATTTGGTTATTTCGGCATTGTTGGCAAAATCGGCATTCAGGTAAACATCTATTGATTGCGATAACGGGTTATAGCCTAAAAACCTCACAAAGTCTTCGCCCAGGTCTTTTTGCAGGTTACGGGCAGCCAGTTCTTTGCTTACATAAATGGCTTGTTTTACTGCACGGTTACTTTCTAATTGGGTTTGCAGCTGGCGTACATCCGTTTCGTGAGCGGCATCGTCAACAAAAATATTGAGGACTATGTTTTCTTTCACATAACGCGAAAGGTTATTGGCATGTACTAATATTAAACCCAGTAAGCCTATCATCAGCAATACCATAGCAATGCCAAATACAGTTGATATGTATATGGTCTTTGTTTTATTTGCCGATTCGCTTACTTCAAATTCTTCCATAATGTGTCTTGAGTTTCTGCGAAATTAAGAAACCAAGCCTAAAGGTAAAAGTTTATATTTTATTAATTGGTTTTTGTGGGGAGTTTAACAAAATTTAACTATGATTTATAGGATGAGGGGATGATAGGATTAATAGTTCACGCAATAAACAAATTGCTTACTAACCTGTTATTTCATTATGACAAAGCCAGCAAACTCGCCCAACAAACCCTCACCGGCAGATACGCCTACCCATCCTGCAAACGATAATGGCGGCAAAAGCAAAGTGCGCAAAGCGGATAAACAATATAACGCGAAGGAGCCCCATGGAGGTGACATAGCCACTAAACACGAAAAAGAAGAGTAACCGGTTGGACCAGGGAAGAAATCTTGAGTTTGCAGTTTGCTTACTTTATTTAACTGCCAATTGAAAACTGTATACTGCTAACTATCTTGCTATCCCCGTCGAGTTAAACTGCAGGTCATACAGTTTACGGTAATAGCCGTTTTCAATACGCAGTAATTCCTGGTGCGTACCCATTTCTTTTATCTCGCCATGGTCCAGCACAATGATCTTGTCGGCGTTTTGAATGGTCGACAGGCGGTGGGCGATAACAATAGCCGTACGGCCCTGCATTAATTTATTGATGGCATTTTGTATCAGCAGCTCAGTTTCGGTATCTACTGACGAAGTCGCTTCATCCAGCACCAATATAGCCGGGTCATAAACCAGCGCGCGGATAAATGAGATCAATTGCGCCTGCCCTGCCGATAACGTTGCGCCGCGCTCCATTACATTATAATCATACCCTCCCGGCAAACGCTCAATAAACTCATGCGCGCCTACATCTTTTGCTGCCGCGATGATCTGCTCGCGGGTTATCAGTTCATTATTCAGGCTGATGTTGTTGGCAATGGTATCGGTAAATAAAAACACATCCTGTATCACCGTAGCTATCTGCGACCGCAGGTAGCTCACATCATAATCCATAATATTATGCCCGTCAACCTTAACCTCGCCCTTACCTATTTCATAAAACCGGTTCAGGATATTGATGGTCGATGATTTGCCCGCCCCCGTAGCGCCAACCAGTGCTAAAGTCTCGCCGGGCCGTATATAGAAGTTAATATCTTTTAAAACCCAGTTCTCGTCGTTATAAGCAAACCACACTTTACTAAATTCTATTTCGCCGTTTAAGCGGGCTGGTCTGAGCGTACCGGTGTTCACCACTACTTCGTCGGTGTCTAAAACTTTAAAAATGCGGTCGGCACCCACCATACCCATTTGCAGGGTATTAAATTTATCGGCCAATTGGCGTATCGGCCTGAACAGCATATTCAGCAAAATAATAAACCCGGTAATCACCCCCGGCGTAATGCCTTTGTTTGATGCCGAAAGATGCGCGATCTGCTCATCAGACAACATCCTCTTACAACCATACCACACCAGCAAACCAATACAAACCGCGAACAAAACCTCGACCACCGGGAAAAATATAGAGTAATACCAGTTTGACCGTATATTGGCATCCCTGTACTTTAAATTAACCGACTTAAACTTGCGCATCTCCTGATCTTCGCGCGCGAAATTCTGGATAATGCTGATGCCCGAAATATGCTCGGCTAAAAAAGTATTAAGGTGTGCTACCTGTGTACGCACTTCCTGAAAAGACGATTTGATAGCCTCTTTAAATACATAGGTTGATGCGAACAAAAACGGCATGGGTATTAGTGTGATGAGCGCCAGTTTCCAATCCTCATACAACATCAGGCCAATTACGGCTACCACCAGTAGTAGATCACCAATAATAGAGATCAACCCTTCCGAAAAAATATCAGCAATAGTCTCCAGGTCAGAAACGGTACGGGTAATGAGCATACCAATGGGCGTACGGTCGAAATACTTCAGTCGCAAACTGGTGATATGATTAAAAACATCTATCCGCAGATCACGAATTACGGATTGCCCCAGCGCATTGGTCATATAGGTTTGATAATACTGCGTTACGGTTTGTATAATAAGCTGCACCATCATCAGCTCCACCATAAACAGCAAACCATTGTAGTTATTCACTACGATATAATCGTCCAGCGTTTTTTGGATCAGGATAGGTTGTATCAAAGCACTCGCAGCCAAAAAAACGGTAAGGAACGCAGATATGATAAACGTAGTATTGTACGGTTTAACATAATGCATTACCCGTTTTAGCAGGTGCCAGTCGAACGCCTTACCCGTAACTACAGGTGCGGCCGGTGTTTTTGAAGGGTCTTTTTTAGGATCTTTTTCTTTATCGTCGCTCACTATAATTCAAAGTTAAGCTATATTTTTTTAGATATAATATTCAATTCTGCGCTATTGTTCCCCTCTAGGGGTTAGGGGCGGATACTTTACTTCCGTCAAATACAACCCGCAGGCAGGTACCGATGATCCCGCGTTGCTGCGGTCTTTACTTTCTATAATACTACGTAAAGCTTCGGGTTCTATTTCTTTACGGCCTACCATAATGAGCGTACCTACTATGGCGCGTACCATATTACGTAAGAAGCGGTCGGCAGAGATATGGAAGACAATGCCATTATCACTCTTTACCCATTCGGCGCGGCTTATTTTGCAGTTGTTGGTTTTAGTTTGCGTGTTTGATTTACTGAAACAGCTAAAATCAATATACTCCATGATGATCGCGGCTGCCTGGTTCATCAGTTCCAGGTCGGGCACATCGCGCAGCAACCACGAGTAATTATTTTTAAACGGATCTTTATTAAAATGGATATGATATTGATACGAACGCAACGTAGCATCAAATCTTGCATGAGCTTCTGCATGTACAGGAATAATGTTTTTTATAGCAATATCCCGCGGCAGAATTGAATTTAAACTGCGTACCATGTTATTTAAAACAGACTCGTCAAAAACGCCCCCTTCAGGTGGCTGGGGGGTAAAGTGCGCGAAAAACTCTTTGGCATGTACCCCTGTATCGGTACGTCCGCAGCCCAAGGTCTCTATTGGCTCACGCAATACGGTAGACAAGGCCTTGTCCAACACCTCCTGCACAGCCACCGCGTTAGGCTGTGTTTGCCAGCCATGATAGTTGGTGCCGTCGTAAGCTAATTCAATAAAATAGCGTTGTTTCTCTGCCACGGGGCAAAAATAGTGATTAGTTAATTAGTGGTTAGAGATTAGTTTTTATAAATCCACCTTATCACAACTCACTATTCACCACTAACTAATATACTCCTTATAAATAGCTTCAAACAACACCTTATTCTCTACCGCTAAATCAAAAGGATGATCTAAAAAGGTACTGCTATAGCCAATAGACTTGGCCAGGTTCTTTAAAACCTTAAAGTAGGTTATTTCAATGCCTTCAATTATCTGCAGGTAAAACAGAATAAACACATCACACTCTAACGGGGTTTTCCCGGATCTGATCACTGACAAATAAGCTTCCAGCATCATACCTTTAATACCCAACACGCTTACTTTCGACGGCGTTTTATGGATAGACAGGTATATCTCGTCCATTTGCGATATCTGGCTATTGGTGTCGGTGCGCAGTTCATCAATGGCTAATTTTAATTGTTGCAGAGAAGCGATAGCTTCTATCTCATTAAAAAAATCAAGTAAATGCTGTTTACCCAAATAAATACTGTTTAAATGTTCCAGGAACATTTTCTTCAGGTGGTTTTCTTCAAACTTTACATCCTCTGGTGTAAGTTGTGCATTAGGGGTCTCTGCCATTTTTGCGTAATTTAAGCACGTTAAAATTACAATATAATTTACAGTTTATAATAATGTATTATGATATGGCAATTTTGTGGGTAACCGCAATTATATTTGCTGCATAATTTAACAATCATGCTACAACGTATTCAAAGTCTATATCTATTAGCAGCAGGCCTGGTAATAGGCGCGCTATACCTGTTTCCATTAGTACATAATGTATATGTAAACGGTAAACCCCTCACCATAATGGTTACCGGCATTTACCAGGACGTTAACGGACAATCAACCCATACAGAAACATTTATGCTGCTTGCCATAGCTACAGCGCTTGTTGCCTTATTGCCGCTGGCACTAATATTCCTGTATAAGAACCGCAAACTGCAAATTAACCTTTGCTATTTATTAATGCTGCTAATAATAGGTTACAGCTACTGGGTTTCGCAAACCGTAAAAGCGGTTATTGATGGCGCGCTTTTAAATATGAGCAATTACGGCATAGGTATCCTGCTGGTGTCTTTAAGTTTGCTATTGATTGTAATAGCCCAAAAATCTATCCAAAAAGACGAGAAGCTGGTACGTTCTGCAGACCGTTTAAGATAATTTATACCTTCCTTATACCCTGCCGATACTGCATTTATGAAAACCTGGTTAAAAGTATTAATATTCTGCGTGAGCTGTGTGGTATTGTTAGGCGCCGACAGGATAACCAAACAATTAGCCAAAGAGCATTTGATGTTTCAGCAGCCGCGCGCTTATTTCCATAATACCTTCATTTTTGAATATGCTGAGAACACCGGCGCAGCTTTAAGTTTTGGCGATGATCTTTCAAAAACTGCCAGCTTTTGGTTGTTAAGCATAGCGCCGCTGTTGGTAATGCTGGCCCTGTTTATTTATGTAGTCAAACAGATCAATAACTTTAGCCTTTTTAAGCTGTTCGCGTTTAATTTAGTGATAGCAGGCGGGTTGGGTAATGTGATAGACCGTATAGTTTACGACCGCCATGTAACCGACTTTATGAACCTGGGTATAGGCAGCCTGCGCACCGGGATCTTTAACGTAGCCGATATGTACATCACCGCCGGTGTTATAGCTTTGTTCATTGTTTATAACAGTAAAAATAAGGGGTTGTTAAAACCGGATAATGTTTAGTCGAAAGAAACAGGCATTTAAAGCCAGCTCAATAATTTTTCAGGATCTTGTCTGGTGTCGAAAATAATGAGTATTTGTATCATTTCTTCAACTTCTTTAAAATAAAGAACATTGTGTTTAGTAAGAACGCAATATTGAACTTGTTTTACTTTATCCTTAAAAGGAAAAATTTGGGGATTCTTGGCTAAGGCTTTGCAAACTTCTTCAAATCGCTCTATAAAATTATTAGTTACAATCTCTCCCCAATTGGCTGTCAAATATTCCAAAACGTCATTATAGGTAATTTGGGCAAGTTTGGTTACTACAACTCTCTTAGCCATTTAACCCGTACTTTTCACGAGAACGTTTAATCACGTCCTCAACAGGAGTAACTAAACCTGCATCGGCCTGTTCTATAGATTTCATAATCAATTTTTGCTGAACTTCAGATAGCGTGTCCCAACTTCCAGTCTCATCTAACCCATTAAAATAATTAGTAACCAACCCATAAATCTGCTTTAGCTGGTTATCATCAGCGTGTTCTATTTTGTCTATTAAATCAATTTTTAATGCTTCTGCTTCCATAACATACTTATTTACTCAAATATAACGAATTAGTTTTGGGCTTCTTATTAAGGCCCAATAATCTACAGGGCAGACGCATTAAAATAAACTTTGATAATAGTTTATAAACAGTTGATATT
>JAZKCG010000112.1:0-18994 GCA_040388175.1 Bacteroidota bacterium
TAATTTTCGATTTCATAAGTTTTATTTATTTATCTATCTTTGTGCCCTCGAAATCTGCCCCATTTTGATATTAATAAAAGCATTGAATATATAATTTTTTAGGTTTTATACTGAGCGATTTGGAAGAAAGAAAGAAAAAGGTAAAGAGTATATTAGTTACTTTAGCAAAGCCCGAAAACGATAAGAATCCATATACTGAACTGGCTAAGAAGCACAATCTTAAAATTGACTTCAGGTCATTCATTCATGTTGAAGGTGTGCCGGCCAAAGATTTTAGAAAGGATAAGATCAACCTGGCAGATTTTACTGCCGTTATCTTTACCAGCCGTAACTCGGCCGATCATTTTTTCAGGATCTGTGAAGAAATGCGTTTTGAAGTACCTGTAGAAATGAAGTATTTCTGCTTGTCTGAAACCATTGCCCTATATCTTCAAAAATATATCCAGTATCGTAAAAGAAAAATATTCTTTGGTAAACAAACTGCTTCTGACCTGGCCGAAGTACTTAAAAAGCACTCGAGCGAGAAATTCCTTTACCCATGCTCTGATGTAGCTGCAGAAGAAACACAGAAATTCCTGTTGGAAAACGGTTATGACTTTACACCTGCGGTATTATTCCGCACTGTATGTAGTGACCTGAGCGACCTGGCAGAAGTGTTTTATGATATCATCGCGTTCTTTAGCCCGTCAAGTATACAATCATTATACAAAAACTTTCCCGACTTTAAACAAAATAACACCCGTATAGCTGCATTTGGCGCAACAACCCATAAGGCAGTGCTTGAAGCAGGGTTGATTTTGGACATCCCGGCGCCTACCCCGGCTGCTCCGTCCATGACAATGGCTATTGAGCAGTATTGTAAACAAGCTAATAAATAGCTTTTTAGCAAATTTTTATTCTTTACTGCAACATTTTTTAGAGATTTCCGTATAAGTCGTAAGTGTAACAAAATAGGTACAACTAATTGATTTTAAGGACTTGATAATTAATTATCAATTTGTCTGATCGTTAATGAAATTGCGCCCCAGTTGAAAAAATGTTATTTTTAATCATAAATAATATTTTTTAAAATAAGGTGGAGCAAATTTTATATATTCGGGGGTCATTTTGGTGTTATATTTTATAGCCGGATTTTGATTTGTAAAAAATGAAGCAGATATACTTTTTAATTGGAATTTTAGGTGTAGTAATATTAGGCGGATGTCATACGGGAGACAGAGGCGAGGTTATGGGAGCCCCGGCAAAAAACGTACGGCAGGAGGTGCCTTTTGGTATGGCTTACATCCCCAGTGGTAGCTTTTTAATGGGCCAGACCGATCAGGACATAACATTTGCGCAGATCGCTCAAACCAAACAAGTTACCATCCCGGCATTTTTTATGGACCAGACAGAGATAACCAACAGCCAGTACAGGCAGTTTGTAAACTGGGTTCGCGATTCAATAGCCATCACCAGCTATTTAAATGATCCTAAATATTACGTTGGCGCCAATGGTAAAGGTGGCGCGGCTGCCGCTAACCCTACAGGTAAAAAATATATCAACTGGGACTATGTAAAGAAACATCCGTTTTGGAGTGGCAGCAAAAAAGGAGTGAATCCAAACGCTGCTAAGCTGCAAACTATGTTTTACCAGGGCGATGACCGTGTGTTTGACCGTAACGAGTTGGATGTGCGTATGTTAAAATACAATTATGCCATGCCTTTACTGCGCGAAGCCGCTAACTACAAAAACGATAAAACCAAAAAACGTTCTGATTTCATTTTACGCGATACTGTACCTGTTTATCCTGATACACTGGTTTGGTTAAGCGATTTCTCATATGCGGCCAATGAGCCAATGGTTGAAGGTTATTTTTCTCACCCATCATTTAAAGATTACCCGGTAGTAGGTGTAACCTGGAGACAGGCCCGCGCATTTACCGTATGGCGTACCCGTTATAATGATGCTTACAGAGATTCAAGACGTTTAGCCCGCCGTTCATACTACGATTTACCTACCGAACAAGAATTTGAATATGCCGCACGTGGTGGCAGGATAGGTACAGATTACCCTTGGGGGGGGCCGTACATAAAAAACGCAAAAGGTTGCTTACTGGCCAACTTTAAACCCGGCCGTGGTAACTATTCTGACGATGGCGGTACTTATACCGTGAAAGTTAGATCTTATTTCCCTAATGATTTTGGCCTGTACAATATGGCAGGTAACGTTGCCGAGTGGACCGCTTCTGCGTTTGACCCATCTGCATCAACATTTGTTAACGATCTTGCGCCTACATTTAATTATGAGGCTAAAAAGAACGATGCCGAAGTAATGAAACGTAAAGTTGTACGTGGCGGTTCATGGAAAGATGTTGGCTATTTCCTGCAAAACTCATCAAGAAGCTATGAGTATCAGGATAGTGCTAAATCATACATCGGTTTCCGTTGCGTAACTCATTACCAGGGCCGCGATCTGAGAGACAAGCGCTAATTAAATACATCTAAATAACTAAAAACTAAAAAACATTTTACTATAATTTTTATGGCAGGAAAAAAACAACCATACGGAATTAACAACATTGTATCATGGGGTGCAACTGTGGTTATTATTGGTTTATTGTTCAAAATTCAGCATTTACCATTTGGTGGTTTATTCATCTCTATTGGTTTAGGTGCAGAAGCTATACTATTCTTTATATTAGGCTTCCAGAGAGATGTTGAGGAGATTGATTGGACAAGGGCTTATCCTGAACTGGATCCTGAGTACAAAGGCGAATTGCCAAAAGCTTCAGCAAGCAGGGGTATAGGCAGCGGCGTATCAACTACAGCTGCTTTAGATAAAATGTTAGAAGAAGCTAAAATTGGGCCTGAACTAATTGGCAGCCTTGCCGATGGTTTAAGAACATTTGGCGATAAAGTTAACAGCATATCAAAAGTTACTGACGCCGGCGAAGCTACTATAGCTTTTACAGATAAGGTTAAAAATGCTACACAAAGCTATGATAAGCTAAGCGCATCATTCGAGAAAGCGTCTGTTAACTTAACAGAATTGGCTAATACCAATGTAGATTCAAAAGCTTATCATGACCAGGTAAATAGCCTGGCTAAAAATCTTTCGGCTTTAAATGCTGTTTATGAGTTAGAGTTACAAGATTCAAGCGCGCATTTAAAATCAATGAATAAGTTCTACCAAAACTTATCATTAACCATGAATAACTTTAATGAATCATTAGAAGATTCAAAACAGTTTAAAGAAGAGGTAGGCCGTTTAGCTAAAAACCTGTCGTCATTAAATGCTATTTATGGCAACATGCTTACAGCAATGAATCAGCCACGCCCGGCATAAGGGGTTTATAAACAAGATTTTGAACACTACAAAAAAAGATATATAACAAATGGCTGGAGGTAAACAAACCCCAAGGCAGCGGATGATGGGTATTTTATACCTGGTTTTGCTGGGCCTTATTGCCCTTGATGTTCCGGAGAGCTTGATGGACGCTTTTAAAAACATCAGCGATAGCTTAACAGCATCAAAAACAAACGTACAAATAGGTATTGATAATACTTTTACCGCGTTTGAAAAAACAAAACTAAAGGATCAACCTGAACGTGCAAAGCCAATTTATGACAGGGCAGTAAAGGCAAGGAAGTTGGCTGATGATCTGAATAACTATGTAGAGTCATTAAAAACTATGCTAAAGGACGAAGCTGGTGGCATAGAAGAAACTACAGGAGATTATAAAGGCCGTGAGAATATTGATATTTCTGTTGACCTGATGGTAAACAGAAAAAAGAATGCTTACAATCTGCATAAGAAAATTGACGAAACAAGAGAGGCACTAATTGCCTTGTTAAACCCAAAGGACCGTGCAGGCATAAAATTGCCTTTACAGGCTAATGCACCGGCAAAAAAAGTTGGTTTTGAAAGTAAAAGCTGGGAGCAATCAAATTTTGGTGAAGGTATGCCAATGGGCGCTGCAATGACTTCATTAGTGAAAATACAATCAGATACTAAAAATGCCGAGAATGAGGTTGTTAAAAAAATATTAGGTGAAGTAGACGTTGCTGTAGTTAATCTGGATCAGTTTTCGGCTGTAGCAGTTGCACCAACCAGTTATGTATTAGTTGGCCAGCCCTACACTGCTGATGTGTTCTTAACGGCATCTGATTCTAAATCGTCGCCGACTATTACAGTTGATGGCAGCAGACTGGCTACAGAAGCCGGCCGAGGTAAATATAGCGGCAGCACAAGCAGTGAAGGTGTACATACCTGGATAGGTACGATATCGGTTAAACAAAACGATGGTACAATGAAAACATATACCACGCAACCGCAAACTTATACAGTAGCACGTCCATCGGCAGTAGTATCGCCAGATAAAATGAACGTATTATATATTGGTGTGCCTAACCCGCTTTCGGTATCGGCACCGGGCATAGCTAAAAAAGACCTCCATGTTAGTATGACAGGGGGTAACGTTAGCCCATCAGGTAATGGATATGTTGCTACGGTTAGTACACCGGGTACTGCTACGGTAAACGTATCAGGCGAGGTATCAAAAGGGAAAATTATGGTATTGGGTTCAACACTATTTCGTGTAAAACGTATACCAGATCCAAAAGCGCAGTTTGCCGGAAAATCTGGCGGTACTACCAGCTCGGCTAATATCAAAGCGCAGGAAGCTCTTTTTGCTAAACTGGATGGTTTTGAGTTTGATGCAAAGTTTAACGTAACACGTTTTACTTTATTAGTAATAAAACCGCGCCAGGATCCTTTAAACTTTACAGGATCGGGCAATCAGTTAACCAGTGCTATGCATACAGCTATGAATGGTGTTACACCTGGTTCAACTATAGTTTTTAAAGATATAGTTGCTGTAGGTCCTGATGGTACACAACGCGGATTGGATGCTATAATATTTACCGCTAATTAAGATAGATATGAAAAAGAGATTTTTAATAGTTGTACTTTGTTTAGCTTGTGTGGGATCATTCGCGCAAACTAAGAAGAAAGCCGCAGCTAAGAAACCTGCAGCCAAAAGAACTGCGACAAGAAAGCCGGTATCAACCGGCAAACAGTCGTCGTCAATGGCTGATACCTCTAAAAAGATAGTTGACGCACCTATAGTAGCAGATCCTATAAAGCCGTTTGACAGGCCTTTAGATGGTTACTACAAAAAGAGTAACATCATTAATAATAAGGTAACGCCTTATGCAAACATCCGCGAATCTGACGTGGTATTTGCTAAACGTGTTTGGGAGGAAATTGATCTGCGCGAAAAGGTGAATGCTTACTTAGGATCGCCTAAGGCAAGGTTAATTGATGTATTTATGGATGCGATAGCTGCAGGCGAATTGACTGCCTATGATCCGGTACCTACTAAAGATGATCCTAATGGTGATGGTTTTGCTATACCACTAACTCCTGCTAAAGCAAGAGCAAAAATGGTGGATAGCGCGTTAGTAAACATTATTGATAAAAAGACAGGCGAAAAAACAGGCTCTAAAATGGTAGCCGGCGATTTCCAACCGGATAGCATTATTAAATACCGCCTTAAAGAAGATTGGGTGTTTGACAAACAACGCTCGGTTTGGGAACCACGTATTATTGGTATAGCGCCAATGATCAAACAAAAGGTTGACGGTGCTAATCTGGCATTAGATTACCAACCTGCATTCTGGATCTATTTCCCTGCTGCACGCCAGGTAATGGTTACCAAAGAAGCATTTAACCGTAATAATGACGCAACAGATTTAAGTTTTGACGACGTGTTCCTGAAACGTTTGTTCCATGGTTACGTAGTTAAAGTATCAAACGATAAAGACGAACGTATAAAAGACTACGCAGTTGGTATTGACCGACTGTATGAGTCTGAGCGGATCAAGAAATCCCTGATGGATTGGGAGCTTAACTTATGGCAATATTAAGTTAAGTTAAAAGTCAAAATTAAAAAGTCAAAACTATATCGGTTTTGACTTTTTTGCTTTACAGCCTTTTTGAATTTTTACTTTTTAATTTTGACTTTCCACGCCGCCGGCAAAGTATTCTACTATAGACCTGGCCTGTTTCAGGTTCACCACTTCCTGTAATGTTTCGGCGTTTGCTTCGCGAATCTTCTTTACCGATTTAAAGTATTTTAACAACTTCTCCGCAGTAGTTTTGCCTATGCCTTCTATAAGTTCCAGTTCGGTAGCCAGTGTGCCCTTGTCACGTTTTTTGCGGTGAAAGGTTATGCCGAATCTATGGGCTTCATCGCGCAAGTGCTGTATCACTTTTAGTGTTTCTGATTTTTTATCGAGGTACAAGGGGTATTGGTCGCCGGGATAGTAGAGTTCTTCCAGGCGTTTGGCAATACCTATTATGGTAACCTGCTTTTCTATCCCCAATAATTTTAAACTCTTCATTGCAGACGATAATTGCCCCTTTCCACCATCAATTACTATTAGCTGGGGTAATTCTGTGCCCTCATCTAATACGCGCCTGTATCGCCTAAAAACGGCCTCTTCCATGGTGGCAAAATCATCCGGGCCTACAACGGTCTTTACGTTGAAGTGGCGATAGTCTTTTTTAAACGGTTTACCATCTCTAAAAACCACAATAGCCGATACCGGGTACTTACCCTGGAAGTTAGAGTTATCAAAACATTCAATATGGCGCGGCAGCTGGTTCATGCGCAGATCTTTCATCATCTGCGTTAACAGGCGTTCGGTACGGATCTCGGGGTTTAGTTTTTCGTATTGGTCTATGCGTTCTTTTTTGAAGAACTGCACATTTTTCTGCGACAGGTCCAACAGCTTCCTTTTCTCACCCAATTTGGGTACGGTAAACTTTAATGCATCATCATCAAGGTCGATTTTGAATGGTACGATGATCTCTTTGGAAGTACTGTTGTATCTGCTCCTAAATTCGCCTATAGCCAATTCCAGCAATTCCTGATCGCTTTCATCTAATCGCTTTTTAAGTTCGATGGTTTGTGTTTGGATGATGGTGCCATTCATCACCTTCAGGAAATTTACAAAGGCTATCTTTTCTTCGGACGCGATACTGAAGACATCAACATCAGTAATAGACGAATTAACTACTGTTGATTTACTTTGGTAGTTCTCCAGCAGGTCGAATTTGCGTTTTAAGCGGTGCGCTAACTCATAGTTCATACTGCCAATGGCATTGGTCAGCTCAGACCTCATCCTGCGTACTACCGAGCCAATTTTACCGTTAAGGATATCCTTGATCTCTTCTATACTGTTATCATAATCCTCTTCCGACTGATAATTTTGGCAAGGCCCCTTACAGTTGCCCAACTGGTACTCCAGGCAAACCTTGAACTTGCCGGCATCGATATTGGTGCGGCTAAGCGCCAGGTTGCAGGTACGTAGCGGGTAGGTTTCTTTTATCAGCCCTAAAATGGCGTGCATCATACTAACAGACGCATACGGCCCCAAATACTTAGAACCATCTTTTACTATCCGGCGCGTCCAGAATATACGGGGGAAGTTTTCGTTTTTGATAATGATCCAGGGATACGTTTTATCATCCTTGAGCATTACATTATAGCGCGGCTGATGTTTTTTGATCAGGCTGTTTTCTAACAACCAGGCATCAATCTCGGTATCAACAATGGTGAAAGTGATGTCCCTGATTTTAGATACCAGTACCCGCGTTTTGGCATTTACATTGGTATCTTTATTAAAGTAGGAGGTAACACGGTTGCGCAGATCTTTAGCCTTGCCAATATAAATGAGTTCTTTCTCCTCATTCCAATACTGGTATACCCCCGGTTTGTGCGGGATGTTTTTTAATGCAGCTTTATAATCGAATTTCTCCATCTTTATTTTACTGCGTCATTGCGAGGAACGAAGCAATCTTTACGTAGGACAAGAATTATGAATGATTTGTTCCTGTGGATAATAAAGCGTCTTCCTTAATGACTTTCTGATTTAGAGATTGCTTCGTTCCTCGCAATGACGCGCGGTTATATATTATTAAAAACTCAACTTCTTATCTACATCATTAGTGCCTTTTTGCTGCTGGTTATACACATCACAATTTAACTGAGTATTAAGCGGTTTTTGGGGCAACTGAAAGTCTATATCTTTTTTGATACCTAATGACTGGTCGGCATAAACTTTTTGCATATAGAGCGCAAATACAGGTAATGCAGCATTAGCGCCCTGGCCCGTACGGGTAGATCGGAAATGAAAATCGCGCTTTTCGCAGCCTGTCCAAACACCTGTAACCAGTTTTGGAGTAACGCCCATAAACCACGCGTCAGCGTTATCGTTGGTTGTACCGGTTTTGCCGGCTACAGGGTTAGTTACTTTATAGGTGCCACGCAATCTCCACCCTGTACCTTCGGTTATTACACTTTTTAGCATATCAATCATTACGTAGGCAATTTCCTCATTCATCACCTGCTTTACTTTTGGTGTATAATTATAGATTACATTGCCGTTTTTGTCCTCGATACGTAACAAATAAGTAGGCTCTGTCCATACACCATGGTTGGCAAATACGGAGTACGCAGCCGTCATATCCATCACCGTTGCATCAAATGAACCCAGGCAAATACTTGGGTAGGGCGGTACGGGAGTGTGTATTCCCATCTCTTTTATCAGTTTAGCCACCGGCTCGGGCTTAACTTCGTTCATTACATAAGCCGTGACCCAGTTTTGCGAATGAGCCAATGCGGTGCGTAATGTTATCATGCCCGGTATAGTTTCTTCTAACGATGAACCCGGTGTCCAGTCGGGGCCGCCATCACCAGGAATAGTAATAGGTACGTTGTTTACCTGCATGCAGGGCGAAAACCCGTTCTCAATGGCCACCGCATATGTAAATGGCTTGGCGGTTGAGCCAACCTGCCTGGCACCATCTTTTACCTGGTCATATTTAAAGTGCTCAAAATTAATACCGCCTACCCAAGCTTTAATATAACCTGTAGTTGGGTCCATACTCATCATAGCATTACGCAAAAGCATTTGAGAGTAAACAACCGAGTCTATGGGTTTCATCAAAGTATCAAGACTTCCTTTCCAGGTAAATATGTTCAGTTCATCCCGCGTATTAAAATTCTTTACGATCTCATCTTCAGATTGCCCTTCTAATTTTAACTGCCTGTAACGGTCTGATTCACGCATGCCCTGATCTATGCGTAATTTATAGTTATTTATTTTAGTAGATAACTTGACACCTTTCCACTCTGTATTAAATTGGTATTGCAGTTTCCGCATCCACTCGCGTTGTGCCTCCTCTGCATACCGTTGCATATTTGCATCAATAGTGGTATAAATTTTTAAGCCGTCACGGTCAATATCATAAGCTGAACCATCGGATTTGGGGATGTTGGCAATTATTTTTTTAAGCTCTCCCCTTAATACTGCTCTAAAATAAGGCGCTAATCCTTCCGTATGATCTGTCTGGTGATAATCAAGGCCCAGTGGCTTTGCTTTATACTCCGCTGCCTGTCCTTCGGTTAAATAGCCTTCATCGGCCATCCGTTTTAAAGTGAAGTCGCGCAGAGCTTTAGCCCGAGCAGGGTGCCTTACCGGCGAGTTTCGTGTTGTTGAAGTAAGTATTTGTATTAAAGTTGCGGCCTGTCCGGCGTCTAATTTTCCGGGCGTTGTGTTAAAAAAAGTTTGTGCCGCCGAGCTAATGCCAAATGTGTTCGACCCAAAATCAACCGTATTTAAATACATGGTGATAATTTCCTGCTTGGTATAATGTTTTTCAATTCTTACCGCTATTACAAGTTCCTTCAATTTTTGAATGATACGCTTAAAAGAGTTGGTGGCAGGGGCCTCGCCGGCAAAAAGATTTTTTGCCAGCTGTTGAGTAATGGTACTTCCGCCCTGTGTATGGCCGGTTAAAGTATATAGAATACTGGTAAAATTACGCCAAAAATCTATGCCTGAGTGGGTATAGAAATGATTATCCTCTTTAGCTACCAGCGCGTTAATTGCATTGGGCGATATATCTTTGAAAGTTACGTTGGAACGATTTTGAAAAAAATACTTACCTAGAACCTGCTTGTCAGACGATATGATCTCTGATGCCTGATTGCTTTTTGGATTTTCCAGGTCGCGCAGCGATGGTAGTGTGCCAAACACGCCAAGCGTAGTAAGACCTATTAATAGTACTACAACTGCAAAACAGCCTATGAAAAACTTCCAGATGTACCAGTTGTATTTTTTTATATCTTGTGGCAATAACTTAACGATCATTACTTTAATAGGGTTTGTTGATAATATTCGATGTAATCATCTAATAATTTCTTGTTGGCTAATTTATTCAGATTTTCCTGGGTTATTATAAAAAAACTGTATTTATCCGCAGATACCTTCATTATCTGAGGCATAAACGGAATAATACTTTTAGCATAATCTTTTACAGCAGCCAACCCGACAAATTTTTCTATATATATTAGTTGGTTATCAGGTCCTGCAAATCTTAAGATGTGCCTGTAACCTTTATTCGGAAAATTAGCCCGGTTGTATTGTCCTATCCCAAAACGTGATGATGACAGATCTGTTGTGCCCGTACTTACATTTACCACAAAATAATAATGCGTGCTATCGCGCTCATTAAATTGTGTCGATATGATCTTTGCAGGAGGTACTGCAGGTGGTTGAACTATTGGTGTATTATTAACTACAGGGTTGTTGGCAACAACCGGTTTATTTACAGGGACATCAACCCGTTTGTCTGCAACGGGTGCAGTAAACTGGCGATCGCGGTTAAATACGGCATCTTTTTGATATTCAATTGGCGGGCTAAATAAATTGCCGGTAGTGTCTGTACCCATTATGGCATAGGTTTGGGCAGCAAGAGTGGGCATGTTATCATCAATATACGTCAGGTGCTGTTTTACCAGTGGGGTTACTAACCCATCATTAGGATAGCTCACAGCTATTTGCCGTAATTCCTCGCGGAAAGGCGCGGCCTTTTCTAAATGCCCCGATGATATGGCACGCAGGTAATATAGTTGTATCAGCAGCTTATTGCCGGGGTATTGCTTTACCAAACTATCAACATCGCTGATAACCTGCGAATATTTTCTTTGGCTGTAAAGCGCATACACCTTATTGTAAGCATCATTAAAGCGGGCTTCATTATCATCCAGCTTTTTACTATACCCGGGGTCTATAATAACTTTGGAAAAAGCAGTTTCCGGGTACTCTTTTAATAACCTGTTCTTATAATCAGTTGATTTGGCTACATCAAGATCACTATACAACCGGTAAAGGCTGTAATAGATCTGTGCCTTGTTAGGGTTATTAGGATATTTGCTTAAAATAAGTTCAAAATTAGCTATGGCCTCTTTTTTGTCTTCTAAAACATCGCGGTAAAAGTTTGCTATTTCTAAATAGGCATTGTATTTACGCGTGTTTGATTGTGCAAGTAAAGCAGGAGTAAGGGGCAAGTCCTGTATAATACTTTGCCGGTACCCACCTGCCGATGATCCATTTTTGTCTTTGCGCATATTTGCCGGCAAAGCCAGCGGATCATCAATATTTGACAGGGCCGGTGCCATCAGTGGGTCATTGGTATTTACGCCAATGCCGTTGTTTTGTCTGCGCCAGTTATCTTCCAATTTACGGTCGCCCCATTTACGTTTAAAGTCGGTATAACCCTGGCTTACCGCAGTTGTATTATAAAAGTAAAAGGTGCTGCCGGTTGCGGTCTTCTTAATATTATTAAGCGTATTGCTGTTATTGTTATAAGGGCTGTTTGCTGTGGCGATAGCATTAGCGTTATTGGTTACTGTTTGCTGTTGTAAAGTGCGGGCGGTAACCATTGCATCAATTGCTTTTAGTCGGGTAGGCTCATCCATTTTTGCTAAAGACTGTAAGGTATCTTCGCGGGCTATTATTTGCAGCTTATCAACCAGCACCTGCAGGTTATTGCTTTTCTTTTGAATAGCCTGGTAACCCGGATAAGTGGGAGATAGGTTAGTTAGCGTACTATCGTAGTATTTTTTAGCATTTATGTAATCGGCCTTAATAGTAAAATCAATATCAGCAATGCGCAAATAGGATAACCCCTTTTGATCCTGGTTCTTTAAGCTACTACTGGTTGATAATTTGTAATATTTAAGCGCGTTAGTAATATCCTTGTTAGCGGCATAGATCTCTGCTACCTGGTAATAGATCTGGTCGTTAAAATCAATATTGTTCTCATCTTTCAGTAGGTATAATAACAGGTCTGTTCTATTAAGTTTAACCCCATTGCGTGTATCCTCTATACGGATGCGGTTTAAGTTGGCATTAAAAGCCATCTCGAACGATGCATTACTTTTAACTACTCGGGTGTAGTTAGCCAATGCCTCTGTGTTTTGATGGTTCAGCTCCTGTAGTTGTCCTAAAATAAACGTCCATCTTAATTTCTGTTTAGTGTTGCCGGTAGTAGCTATCGCTTTTTTAGCGGCTTCTATGGCATCGACATAATTTTTAGTGTCGATATCATATTGCAAAGCCGCCGAGTAAACATCAGCAGTGATATGTTGTTTTTTGGGATTGGTAATGATAAAGGCCGAGTCTAAAGCTAATTTAGCCTCTCGCTGGTTATTTAAATAGAGCAATGCCCGTACTTTCCACGCGGCAGCTTGCTGGCCCAGGTAAAAGTTATCCGGGTACGAACGGATAACATAATTGCAATACTCCACAGCGTCAAAAAACTTGCCGGCTAAAAAGCTGGCTTTGCCTAATACCAGGTAGGCATCGCCTATATATTTACTTTGGTCTTTCTCATTAATAATTGTGTTGGCCCGTTGTATAACCGCGTCCAGGTCTTTATCAGAGGAGTTGTTATTTGCGATGGTATCCTGGTAAACGCTTAAAATATTGGTGTAGTGGTCTACATAGCTGTCGGCGTAGGTTTCCTGCTTTTGGCGCAGTAACTCGTTAGCATTATATAATATATTATAATGCGCGGTTAAATTTTGCATGGTGCGGTTAAAGCCAGTCTTTTTTTCAAAAGAGCAGCTTGCAGTTAAAAATACTGCTACTAACCATAAAAAGGTAACTCGCTTATTTACAATAGATATACAGGTCTGCCTCAAATTCAAATGGATATTATAAAAGCATTGCTAATTTAGTAAACATTATGCAATAGGATTTAATAAATTTGCGGATGCTAAAAAACCAACCCGATAATGGTGAAGAGGCCAGTGCCTTGGCTAAATTCAGCGGTATTGCTTTCCAAATGGTGGCAGTTATAGGCGTGTTTGCCTTCGTCGGCTATAAAATTGATGAAGCTGCCGGCCATAATACTAAATGGGTAACTGCTATATTGTCTTTGGTAGGGGTTTTTATATCATTATATGTAGTAATTAAATCAATTAAAAGTTGAAATTATTACCTACACTTATTTCAGGCTTATTATTTAATATAGGTTTAGCCATATTGCCTTTGTTGTTAATATATACCGGCAATACTTATTTAATAACCCCGCATTTTTGGCTTATATTCTTTTTTCTGTCTGCGCTTACATTTTTAGTGGTTATTACTATACTAATTGGCCAACGGATAAATCCTGAAGCGGGGGCACAGTTTTTTTTAGGTGCAACGGTTTTTAAGATTTTAGCCTGCCTGTTTTTTGCACTCATTTTTATAATGAAAAACAGACTAAATAGGTACATTTTTGTGGCTGATTTTTTTTACATATATTTCTTAAATATGGCCTTTGAAATTTATACTTTGTTGCGTAACTTGCGCAACCAAAAATTAAGGTAAAAAACTTCATTTTGATGAATAATAAGTCGATTTTGAACTCAAAAAAAATTAAGAATTTTCTAAAATATGCCGTTTTAGTGATGGTATGCGTATTTCCTGCAGTGTCATTTGGGCAGGAAAGGGACACTACAGCCGAGGTAAAAAAGTTTAATCCTAAGGAAGTAATATTAGAACACATTGCTGATTCGCACTCATGGCATATTTTTGGCAAAGCGTTTCTTCCGCTTCCTGTCATATTGTATACTGATAAGGGTTTGGAGGTGTTTTCATCAGCTAAAGTACAACAACATGAAGAAGGCGAAAATGTAATATATAAGGGTAAATTTTATAATTATAAACTTGATCATAATAAAATAGTTGCAGTTGATGATGCAGGATTGGTTAATGAGCAGTCTACAGGTAAACTATGGGATTTTTCAATAACACGCAACGTAGCAAGCATGTGGATGGCTATGATTATATTGTTATTGGTATTTTTTAGTGTATCATCTGCCTATAAAAACCGTACGGGTAAAGCACCTAAAGGTTTTCAATCATTAATAGAACCCGTTATATTGTTTGTACGCGATGATGTAGCTATACCTAATATTGGTTCAAAATATGTTAAGTACATGCCGTTATTATTAACCATGTTCTTTTTTATCTTAATAAATAACCTATTAGGATTGGTGCCGTTATTTCCAGGAGGTTATAACCTTACAGGTAATATTGCCGTAACCTTGGTGCTTTCTGTAATTACTTTGGTTGTTGTTAACGTAAGCGGGAACAAATATTATTGGAGACACATTTTTGCTCCTGATATTCCACTTTGGTTATATATTATAATGGTACCTGTTGAAATGATAGGTATTATTTCAAGGCCTTTTGCATTGATGATACGTTTGTTTGCTAACATTACAGCAGGCCACATTATTGTATTAAGCTTAATATCATTGATCTTTATTTTTAACACGCTTTGGATATCACCGGTATCGGTTGTATTTGTGGTATTTATGGATGTAATAGAGTTATTAGTTGCATTCTTACAAGCGTTTATTTTTACGATGCTTTCGGCCTTGTTTATAGGCATGGCCGTTGAAGACCATCACCATTAATTTGAATTAATTATCTATTAATATACACGTTTAAATTATCAAACAATGACTCAAGATGTAGTTCATGGAAGTATCGCTGCGATTGGCGCAGGATTAGCTGTTATCGGTGCCGGTATAGGTATTGGTCAAATTGGCGGAAAAGCCGTTGAAGGTATTGCTCGTCAGCCTGAAGCTGCTTCTAAAATTCAAACTAACATGATCATCGCTGCGGCACTTGTAGAAGGTGTTGCTTTGTTTGCTGTGGTAGTAGCTTTGCTGTAATTATATTACGCAAACTAAAAAAAGTAAAACGACCCGGAGCGATTGGCCCCGGGTACGTTTTTTTAATTAGTAAAAACTGAATTTAAAATAAGTATTATGGAATTAGTTAAACCGGAAATAGGTTTAGTTTTTTGGACGACGATCTCTTTCTTGATCTTGTTATTTATACTGGGAAAATTTGCCTGGAAACCCATTTTAGGTGCAATTAGTGAGCGCGAACGCTTTATTGAAGACGCATTATTAAAAGCAGAAGCTGCTAAAGAAGAAATGGCTCGTTTAACTAACGAGAATGAAGCTTTATTAAAACAAGCCCGTGCAGAGCGTGATGTGATCTTACATGACGCTAAAAAGCTGAAAGACCAGATTGTTAGCGATGCTAAAGAAGCTGCGCATACTGAAGGTGCACGTATGATTGAAATGGCACGTGTTGAGATCAACAACCAAAAAGCAATTGCTATGGCTGATGTTAAAAATCAGGTAGCGTCATTATCATTAGAGATAGCTGAAAAGGTTTTGAAACAACAATTAGCAGATCAGCATAAACAAGACGAGTTGGTTAGCCAGCTTTTAAAAGAAGTAAAATTGTAGTAGTGAGTGGTGAGTGGCGAGTAGTGAGTAGTTAACTCACCTTTACCCATTCACAACTCACAATTCACTATTCACAAATATATGTCAGAATTAACGGTAGCAGCCAGGTACGCCAAATCAATCATTGATCTTTCGAAAGAGCAAAAATCTCTTGAGGACGTAAATAATGATATGGTTTTTTTCCTGAAAACCTTAAAGGCAAACCCGCAGCTAATTGCGGTTTTAAGTAATCCTATTATATCGCATGCTAAAAAATTAAATATCCTTACCGCGTTATTTGAAGGTAAGGTACATAAAGTTTCTATAGCGTTTTATAAGCTGATGATAAACAAAGGCCGTGGTGAGGTATTATACACTACAGCATATGAGTTTATTAACCAGTATGATACGTTAAAGCATATTACACAAGCTACTGTTGTATCTGCAACCCCGTTATCGGCAGCTAACCAGGCCAGGATATTAGCCGAAGTAAAAGCATCTGTAGGCGGCGAAGTGGTATTGGAAACTAAAGTTGACCCTGCTTTAATCGGCGGTTTTGTTTTAACCGTTGGCGACAGGCAGATAGATACCAGTATTGCAAATAACTTAAAGAAATTGAAAAAGAACTTTGCTCAAGGCATTGTTTAATAAATAATTAAAATCTCAAAATTAAAATAAACTATGGTAGAGGTAAGACCAGATGAAGTATCGGCAATTTTGCGTCAGCAATTGGCGGGTTTCAAGTCAGAATCTGAATTAGAAGAAGTGGGTACCGTACTCCAGGTGGGTGATGGTATTGCACGCGTTTATGGCTTAACAAAAGTACAATCAGGTGAGTTGGTTGAGTTTGATAACGGTCTGCAAGGTATCGTTTTGAACTTGGAAGAAGATAACGTAGGTGTTGTATTATTAGGCCAGTCTGACGAAATTAAAGAAGGCGATACAGTTAAACGTACCAAAAAAATTGCCTCGATCAGAGTAGGCGAAGGTATGCTTGGCCGTGTTGTTGACACGTTAGGCAGCCCTATTGATGGTAAAGGACCAATTACAGGTGAGACATACGAAATGCCTTTAGAGCGTAAAGCTCCGGGTGTTATCTATCGCCAGCCGGTAACCGAGCCTTTGCAAACAGGTATCAAAGCTATCGACGCGATGATCCCTATCGGCCGTGGCCAGCGTGAGTTGGTTATTGGCGACCGCCAAACAGGTAAAACTGCGGTTTGTATTGATACCATCATTAACCAAAAGGAATTTTATGATGCCGGTAAACCGGTTATCTGTATATATGTAGCTTGCGGTCAAAAAGCATCTACAGTTGCAAACATTGTTCGCGCTTTGGAAGAAAAAGGTGCTATGCCTTATTCTATCATTGTTGCTGCAAATGCATCAGACTCTGCAACCATGCAGTTCTTCGCTCCGTTTGCAGGTGCTGCAATTGGCGAGTACTTCCGTGACACTGGTCGTCCGGCATTGATCGTTTATGATGACTTGTCAAAACAAGCAGTTGCTTACCGTGAGGTGTCTTTGTTATTACGTCGTCCACCGGGCCGCGAGGCTTATCCTGGTGACGTATTTTACCTGCACAGCCGTTTATTAGAGCGTGCCGCCAAGATCAACGCTAACGATTCTATCGCGCAAGCGATGAATGATCTGCCTGAGTCTATTCGTGGTATTGTTAAAGGTGGCGGTTCATTAACTGCATTACCTATTATTGAGACACAAGCAGGTGACGTATCAGCTTATATCCCAACCAACGTAATCTCGATTACGGATGGCCAGATATTTCTGGAGTCTAACTTGTTTAACGCAGGTGTTCGTCCGGCTATTAACGTAGGTATCTCGGTATCACGTGTAGGTGGTAACGCGCAGATCAAATCAATGAAGAAAGTAGCGGGTACTTTAAAATTGGATCAGGCTCAATACCGCGAGTTAGAGGCTTTCTCTAAATTTGGTTCAGACTTAGATGCTTCTACTAAAAACGTATTAGATAAAGGTGCACGTAACGTTGAGATCCTGAAACAAGGTCAGTACTCACCGGTATCTGTTGAAAAACAAGTGGCTATCATTTATTTAGGTACTAAAAACTTAATGCGTAGCGTACCTGTAAACAGGATCCGTGAGTTTGAAGCAGAATTTACTACCCAGTTAGAACAACGTCATCCGGAAGTACTTGCTGCGTTAAAAGCAGGTAAGTTTGATGACTCGTTAACAAGTGTATTAGAAACAGTTGCTAAAGAATTAGCATCGAACTATAATTAATTAGTGACGAGTGACCTGGTTTGAGTGACGGTTAATACCGAACACCCGAACCAGGCCTCTCGAACCCCATAAAAAAGAATGGCTAATTTAAAAGAAGTAAGAAACAGGATATCGTCGGTATCGTCAACACAGCAGATCACCAAGGCTATGAAAATGGTTTCGGCGGCTAAGTTGAAACGTGCTACCAACGCTATTGTACAATTACGCCCTTATGCAAATAAGCTGAAGGAATTATTGTCAAACTTGTCTGCAAGTTTAGAGGATGGTTCATCACCTTTTTTACAGCAGCGTGAGCCGGTACGTGTATTGGTTGTGGTGGTATCATCAAACCGTGGATTGGCCGGTGCATTTAATGCTAACGTTATAAAAACAGCCAATAACCTGATAGCCGAGAAATACAGCGACCAGTTAAGAGCAGGTAACGTTTCCATTATTGCAATTGGTAAAAAATCGCAGGAGTTTTATGAGCGCCGTAAATACAACGTTATTGGTAACAATACAGAGTTGTATAACGAACTAAACTTTGCTAATGCTTCCGTAATTACTGAAAGCATTATGGAAGGCTTTTTAAAAGGACAATATGACCGTGTTGAAATTGTTTATAACCATTTCAAGAACGCGGCTATGCAGTTCTTAATAACTGAGCAATTATTGCCGGTACCAAAAACTGAAATTAAAAAGGAAGAAGTAAAGAAAGACGAAGTTAAGACAGCACAGGTTGATTATATCCTGGAGCCTTCTCAAGCCGAGATCATCGAGCAGCTGATACCAAAGAACATTAAGATCCAATTATATCGCGCGGTATTAGACTCTGTAGCTTCAGAACACGGTGCCCGTATGACCGCTATGGATAAAGCGACAGAAAACGCCGGCGACCTGTTGAAAGCCTTAAAGCTTTCATACAACCAAGCACGTCAGGCAGCTATCACTACCGAGCTTACCGAGATAGTAAGTGGCGCGGCAGCATTAGCTGGATAGACCCATCCCCTGAAAGGGGAGTTGAATAGCATACAAAAAGGCTTGTTTCATTTGAAACGAGCCTTTTTGTTTACCACCACGTCATTGCGAGGAACGAAGCAATCTCTTCACTTGCTAATCAAAGT
>JAZKCG010000113.1:0-17885 GCA_040388175.1 Bacteroidota bacterium
ATTTCTGTCAAAGCTGTGGCTTCGAGTCGGCAAAGTGGCTGGGCAAATGCCCGTCATGCCAGCAATGGAACACCTTTGTCGAGGAGGTTATAGAGAAAGATAACAAAGCTATACCTACCTGGAAAGTGAGCAACGGCACTACACAGCAACGCGCCAACAAACCCGTAGAGGTAGCAAATATTACCTTTAGCGAAGAGGACCGCCTGTTAACTCCCGATAAAGAATTTAACCGCGTTTTAGGGGGAGGGATCGTTGCCGGTTCATTAGTGCTGATAGGCGGCGAGCCGGGTATAGGTAAATCAACCCTGATGTTGCAACTGGCGTTGAATATGCCTGATCTGAAAGTGCTGTACATATCTGGCGAGGAAAGCGAGAAGCAGATCAAAATGCGGGCGGAAAGGTTGACAGAGGTGTCCAATCAAAAGTCAAAATTAAAAAGTCAAAATGATGTTGACAGGCACAAGGGATGCTACGTTTTAACTGAAACATCAACCCAAAATATATTTAAACAAATCGAAGAGTTGGAACCTGATTTGGTGGTGGTTGATTCGATACAGACGCTTCATTCATCGCATATTGAGTCTACACCGGGCAGTGTGTCGCAGGTGCGGGAATGTACTGCCGAACTTTTGCGTTTTGCTAAAGAGAGCGCAACCCCGGTATTTTTGATTGGCCATATCACCAAAGACGGCATGATAGCAGGCCCCAAAATACTGGAGCACATGGTTGATACCGTTTTACAGTTTGAGGGCGACAGGCACCATGTTTACCGCATATTACGCACGGTAAAGAACAGGTTTGGGTCGGCATCAGAGCTGGGGATCTATGAAATGATGGGCGAGGGTTTGCGCGAAGTATCAAATCCTTCGGAGATCTTATTATCGCAGCGCGATGAACCGTTAAGCGGCATCACCATTTCGGCCACATTAGAGGGCATGAGACCGATGCTGATAGAAACGCAGGCATTGGTGAGCACATCGGCCTACGGAACGCCCCAGCGTAACGCAAACGGCTTTGACGCCAAACGGATGAGCATGCTGCTTGCCGTGTTAGAGAAGCGCTGCGGATTTAAGCTGGGCGCGCAGGATGTCTTCCTGAATATTACGGGGGGCATCAAAGTAGAAGACCCGGCAATAGACCTGGGCCTGGCTGCCGCGATCATATCATCCTACCAAAATATACCTATCCCTTTTAAGACCTGCTTTGCAGGCGAGATAGGTTTATCCGGCGAGATCCGCGCGGTTAACCGGGTTGAACAACGAATTGCCGAAGCGCAGAAACTGGGTTTCGAGCAGATCTATATTTCTAAATACAATATGCCCTCGGCAGCGCAGGATAAAAAGCGCATGGACCTGTCGCGTTATACTATCGATATTAAAGTAGTGGCTAATATTGAAGAGGTGTTTGAGTTGTTGTTTGGGTAAGATACCCCTCTAAATCTCCCCAAAGGGGAGACTTCAACGCTTTAGGATTCAAAAGCCCTCCCTCTTGGGGAGGGTTGGGTGGGGTTACTGTACCGCTACTGTGATCTTACGGATAACGTTATTGTTAAAATCGGCTACGTATAGATTGCCTTGCGCATCAAGCGTTAATGATTGCGGGTTACCGAAACGCGCGGCAGAACCTACACCATTTACATAACCGGAAGCATTTGCACCCGCCAAAACATATAGTACTTTTCCGGCAGTGATCTCCAGGATGCGGCCATTGTTCTCAGAGATAAACATATTGCCATTTTTGTCTAAAACCACACCTGTAGGATTACCCAGGAAAGCCGGGAAGTTTGGACCACCAGCATAGGTAGTAACATCACCTGCAGGGGTAACTTTACGTATGGCGCTGTTTTTATAATCGGCAACATATAAATTGCCTGACGCGTCAATGGTTAAAGCTATAGGGTAGTTAAAGAATGATGCGGCGGCTGTACCGTCTAAATAGCCGGGTACGGTTGATTGTGCATAGCCGTTAAGTGCAATGTACCCTGCTAAAACGCTTACTACACCAGCCGGGGTGATCTTACGGATCAGGTTGTTGCTCCGATCGGCCACATAAACATTACCGGCTGCGTCAACCGCTGTCGATGATGGATTGTAAAACTCTGCCTTGGTACCTGCGCCGTCAATATACCCGGCAATGGTATTACCTGCTAATGTACTTACCGTACCGGTAGTTGACATCTTACGGATAACATTGTTACCCAGGTCTGCTAAATAAGCATTACCCTGCGCGTCGAAAGACATCCCTCTGGGGCCATAAAAACGAGCTACGTTTTGCGCTCCGTCTACATACCCTATTGCTGAATATATAGTGCTGCTTGTAGTACCTGCTGTAGTAATGTTACGGATAGTATTATTAAAAGACTCGTTTACATATAACAAGCCATTTACCGGGTTAAAAGCAATACTTAACGGGCCATCAAACAATGCTGTGGTACCTGTGCCTTCTGCATAACCAGATGCACCTGTGGCGCTACCTGCAAATGTGGTTACTGTGCCGATTGGCACAGCCGCGGTTGCCCCTGTTTTAAATGTTACTACATCACTATAGCCTACACCGGCATCATTACGCTGATAGGCTCTTGCATAATAAGTAGTGTTAGCTGTTAAACCGATCAATGTATGCTGCCACCTTGCTGCCAGGGTATCTATCAAATAGATATCACTAACAGTAGGTGTATTATTTGTTGAGCTATAGCATATTCCGTTTTCTGTAACATAGGTTGATGTTCCGTTACGGGCACCAATGGTTGCAGATGTAGCCGTTAACTGGCTTACTATCGGGTTAATTATAGGGGCAGGCAATGGTAGTGTTACATCACTCTTCTTATTACATCCGGTTACAGAAGCAATAACAGCTATAGAAAATATAATTAAAAAAGTGCCTTGTAGCGATTTTTTCATGCGTGTATTCAATTATTTCAAATTTTATTGTCCGTAGCGGCTTACCGTATGCGGTCTGCATTATATTTAATGCGGACGCAAAGATAGTTGTTTATTATGGCTTTAAAACTAATCTGTTATTTATAGCCATACCCGTTCAGAAATAGTTTTTAAATATAATTTATTCATGGTTATTTAAGTACCGACGACATCCTATTGGCCTGTTTTTAACAAATATTAACATAATCAACCTGTTAAAAACGACATAACCGGGTTATTAGTACCCCGCTTTAAAACCATCCCGGTAAATTCCTGTTCTTAAACAAAACCCGGGTTATGAAATATCTGTTCCTGCTGATCGTCTTTTATACCGTTGCCGTGCAACAGCATACACCGTTACCGCATGGCATGATCTTCGGCACCAAGCCGGATACTACCATGCAGATGGCCGCCTGGAAAATAGAAGACTATATGGGTAAAAGGATCCGCATGAGTACCACCCTAAGAGGGCGCGTTACCCGTGTGACCAAACCCAAAGGCGGCTGGTTTGAACTGGATGCCGGCAAAGGCAAGATCATTGACGCGCACTTTAAAAATATGGGTGTTAATATCCCTATGAACCTGAAAGGTAAAATTGTATTGATAGAAGGCGTAGTCCAAAAGAAATTCATAGCCGATGACCTGCAACATTACGCAGGGGATACGGTAGTGGGTAAGAAACAGCATACCGTTAAAACCAATCCATTAAGAAGATTGACTTTTGAGGTTAAGGGATTGATGGTGGATATGTAAAAGTTGAGTGGTAGAAATTTATTAGCTTAGCCGTTAACATTTTAATACTAACCCATGAAATTCCCGTTATTACTCCAGCTTTGTTTACTTGCTTTTTCGGCAGTAGCTCAAAATGTAAACGAACATATCGTTGAACCTGTCGGTGTATATAAAGAAATAGATACAAAAAAAGAAACAAGGATAGGTCGGCTTTTTGCTGATAGCGTTTACAAAAACAAAGCCGATTTGATAAAAATGATAGAAGAAACGCCCAACACGGTTTCGCCGCCAGCATTATATTTTTTGTCAGCTGCGCTTTTTAATGAGGGGAAAAAAGATGATGGCGCCTTTTGGTATTACGTAGCGCAACTAAGAGCTCGTTATGATTTTAATAGGTGCACGGATAAAACAGCTAATGCGGGTGAGTACAACCGGATTTTTGGAGAGGCGATTAATCCATATGCGCTTAAAGAAATGAGCGTTGACAAACTGGAGCAAATGGTAAAAAAGGTGGTAGAGTTTGTCAGAACTAACGAAGAGCAATATGATCAGCGATGGATAAATTTATCCGGAATGGACGCAATGACCGCCAGCTTAGGGAATGACCCACAAAAACCATTAAGTATTGAAAAAAGTAAATGGCCAGAAATAAAGGCTAAAACCATCGACAATTACTATCGCGACTTTAATGAGTACGTACTCTCAAAAAAGAAAAAACAATAATCCAACAAAAAAGACCAAAACAATAATGCTTTGGTCTTTCTGCTTTTAGCTTTCGGCTACTTACTCAAATACATTGATTTCTCTTTGTACAAATGTTTAAAGTATGGGTCCTGCAGGTCAGGGATAAAGCGGATAGACTCGCCGGTTGATTTCATTTCAGGGCCCAGTTGTTTTTCAACCTCAGGGAATTTATCATAAGAGAAAACCGGCTCTTTTATGGCGTAACCTTTTAGTTTACGCACAATGGTAAAGTCTTTTAGTTTATTTACACCCAGCATTACTTTGGCAGCTATGTTAATGTAAGGCACATCGTATGCTTTTGCTATGAAAGGTACCGTACGTGATGCACGCGGGTTAGCTTCGATCACATAAACCTCTTCGTCTTTTATAGCGAACTGTATGTTTAATAAACCGCGAACGTTTAAAGCCCGGGCTATTTTAGCGGTATACTCTTCCATTTTGGCAATCACATTGGCCGACAGATCAAACGGAGGTAATACCGCGAATGAATCACCCGAGTGGATACCGGCAGGCTCAATATGTTCCATTAAACCTACTATATGCACATCGTCACCATCACTTATAGAGTCAGATTCAGCTTCTGATGCACGATCAAGGAAGTGATCGATCAACACACGGTTGCCCGGCAGATTTTTCAATAAGCTTACTACTGCTTTTTCCAGGTCCTCGTCATTAATTACAATACTCATGCCTTGTCCGCCTAATACATAACTTGGGCGAACCAGTACCGGGTAACCAACATGGTGCGCAACATCTAATGCTTCTTCGGCACTTTCGGCAACGCCATATTTAGGGTATGGTATATCTAATTCTTTCAACAGGTCAGAGAAACGGCCACGGTCTTCGG
The DNA here is from genome assembly GCA_040388175.1 of Bacteroidota bacterium. GTDB lineage: Bacteria > Bacteroidota > Bacteroidia > Sphingobacteriales > Sphingobacteriaceae > Mucilaginibacter. The sequence goes on from JAZKCG010000113.1 coordinate 5,242, forward strand.
CGATATCCATGTTGTCGAATGATGTACCGATGATCTTGATGCCATGCTCGTGCATCTTCTCGGCCATTTTCAGGGCGGTCTGGCCACCTAACTGAACGATAACCCCAACAGGTTTTTCCAGCTCGATGATCTCGCGAACATGTTCCCAGAATACCGGCTCGAAGTATAATTTATCGGCCATGTTAAAGTCGGTCGATACCGTTTCAGGGTTACAGTTAACCATGATGGCTTCAAAACCGGCCTCTTTAGCGGCTAACAAACCGTGTACACAGCTATAATCAAACTCAATACCCTGGCCAATACGGTTAGGGCCAGAGCCTAATACAATGATCTTTTTCTTATCAGATACGATGGATTCGTTCTCGCCCTCGTAAGTAGAGTAGTAGTATGGTGTTTTAGCAGGGAACTCGGCAGCGCAGGTATCAACCATTTTATAAACACGCTTAATGCCTAATTCTTTACGGCGCTGGTAAACATCCTCTTCGGTAGTGTTATTATGCAGTACGTAAGCTATCTGCGCGTCAGAGAATCCTTTTTGTTTTAAGGTGAATAAGAAATCCTCCGGAATATTACCTACCGAATAGCGGCGCAATTCAACCTCCATGTTTACGATATCCTGTATCTGGTTCAGGAACCAGCGATCTATCTTGGTGGCTTTACGGATCGACTCCATCGGCACGCCTAAACTCATGGCATCATAAATATGGAACAAACGGTCCCAGCTTGGATGCTCAAGGCTGTGCATGATTTCGTCCAGATTGCGGCTTTGTTTACCATCGGCACCTAAACCGGCGCGGCCTATCTCTAAACTCTGACAAGCTTTTTGTAAAGCTTCAATAAAGCTGCGGCCAATACCCATCACCTCGCCTACCGATTTCATTTGCAAGCCCAACTCGCGGTTAGCGCCTTTAAATTTATCGAAGTTCCAGCGAGGGATCTTTACGATCACATAATCCAAAGTAGGCTCAAAATAAGCTGATGTTGTTTTGGTGATCTGGTTTTCTATTTCGTCCAGGTTATAACCGATAGCCAGTTTAGCTGCGATCTTAGCGATAGGGTAACCTGTTGCTTTTGATGCTAACGCTGACGAGCGTGATACACGCGGGTTAATTTCAATAGCGATGATTGCTTCATCGGCAGGGTTAACAGAGAACTGTACGTTACAACCACCTGCAAAATTACCAATGGCTCGCATCATTTTGATGGCCTGGTTACGCATTTCCTGGTAGCAGCGGTCGCTAAGTGTCATGGCCGGGGCCACGGTTATCGAGTCGCCGGTATGGATGCCCATCGGGTCAAAGTTCTCTATCGAGCAGATGATGATAACGTTATCGTTACTATCGCGCAACAATTCCAGCTCATATTCTTTCCAGCCTAAAACAGCCTGTTCCACCAATACCTCGTGGGTTGGCGATGCCTGAAGGCCGCGGCTTAGTGCCGCGTCAAAATCTTCTTTTTTATGTACAAAGCCGGCGCCTTTACCACCCAGCGTATAGCTTGGGCGTATAACCAGCGGGAAACCAATTTCCTGCGCAGCTTCTTTACCTTCAAGGAAAGAGTTGGCTATTTTTGACGTGGCTACCCCAACACCAATATCAACCATTAACTGGCGGAAAGCCTCGCGGTTCTCTGTTTTCTCTATCGCGGCAATATCAACCCCAATAATTCTAACTCCGTATTTTTTCCATAATCCCTGCTCATCAGCCTCAATACAAAGGTTTAAAGCGGTTTGGCCACCCATAGTAGGCAGTACGGCATCAATTTTTTGTTCTATCAGTATTTTTTCAAGGCTTTCTACAGTAAGCGGCAGCAGGTATACGTGGTCGCCAATAACCTTATCCGTCATGATGGTGGCGGGGTTACTGTTGATGATTGATACGGTAATACCTTCGTCTTTTAGAGATAATGCAGCTTGCGATCCGGCATAATCAAACTCGCAGGCCTGGCCAATAATAATAGGGCCTGAGCCGATGATCAGTACTGATTTAATGGAGGTGTCTTTGGGCATAGGGCTTTTTTTAAATTCAAAAGTTCTAAGTCAAAAGTCAAAAGCCGGGTAACGGCAATAACGATTTTTCCTATGCGCTGATAGCAGGTTTCCCGACCTCAGCGTCGGGGTGCAAAGATAGAATTTATATGCCTATTTTTTTGCTCTTTTTTTTAAAAATTACAATGTGACATTTCAACAGCATTTTTCATCCCCAAGATATACTATAATAAGCCCCCTTGCGGATGAAAAAGCCATCGATATTTTCTTAATAATTTTGCAGAATAGCATACCCGTTAAGATCCAGGTTAGAACTGCCACTTACCCAAACGGTATATATTTTACCTGCTTGCGGGTTAAAATCAATAGTAACAGGGTTAGTTACAGTAGATGCTGTTGCTGTAAATTTAGTTCCGGGATCAACATTATAATAAGGCGACGCTGTTGTGAATATCAGGGAGGTAAACAAACTGGAACCACCAGCTATTGACATGGTAAAAGAGTCATTTAAATAGCTATGTACGTTCATAAACCTAACCCTGGCTTTTCCGGTAGGGGGTGCGGTCATATCATCTTTTATGCCGCCGGCTGATAAAACCCCGGCAAGGTTTCTTAAAAAGAAAACCGTAGCGTAATCACCAATCTCAGAAGCATAACTAAATGTAAGGTTTGATATGGTTGTACCGGTATTGGTTATGCCGATATCATTGACCCCTGCTGTATAAGAGTTATAAGCAGTTGCAAAAGGGTATGCCAGCCCTGCTTTTACAGAGGTGCTGTTAATATATACATCTTGTGAAAAAGAACCGGGTATAGCATTAACAATCCTTACGTGCGCTTCGCCTGTAACAACATCTTTCTTTTTAACACACGATGCTAACAGTACTACTGCACTTAAACAAAAAAGTAATAATTTTTTCATGACACTGAACTTTTAATATTATCGATTTATAAAATTGGCAAAACAGATGATTGATTTACAATCGCGCAGCTAAAATATTGATTAAAATGGTTGATTGCGTTTTTTTAACATTTCGTTAACGTTTGCGCTGTTAGGATATTGCTTCCCCTGTATAAAACGCATGGGCTAATTGAAACGCTACATCTTTTACAAATTAAAAAAGATGTATAAATTAATACATTGTTAAAAAGTTATGGGCACGGTATATAATACATTAACCGTGTGCCTGTATTGAATACCTGGTTTGAGGTTAAAGCAACCAATCACGAAAAGAAAAAAGTTTACTTCAGCAACTTGTTATCCGTATCCGGGAAAACCAATATTGGCTCATAGGCGCGTGCTTCTTCCATTTCCATATAAGCGTACGATACAATGATCACAATATCGCCTACCTGCACCAACCTGGCCGCGGCGCCGTTTAAGCATACGGTACCACTGCCCCGTTCTCCTTTAATAACATAAGTTTCAAACCTTGATCCATTGTTATTATTTACAATCTGCACTTTTTCATTGGCAATAATATTTGCCGCATCCATCAGATCCTCATCAATGGTAATGCTGCCAACATAGTTCAATTCGGCTTGCGTTACCTTAACGCGATGAAGCTTTGATTTTAATACTTCAATAATCATGGGGCAAAATTAAGTTAATTAGTGGTTAGTTGATTAGAGATTAGTTATTAAAAAGTAAAGATTGGTTAATCGGGATTAGTTGCTTTTCAAATTTATAAAAGACAGGCCCAATCTTTATTCTTCAATCTCTAATCTTTAACACCACATTATCAATCAACCTGGTCTTTCCAACGGTAGCAGCTACCAGGGCGACAAAGTTTTTAGTGTTTTTGTTAGCCGGTAGCAATGTTTCGCCGTCGGCAATTTCAAAATAAGCCAGCACCACGCCGGGTTCATTATTAATTGATTTTGCGGCCGTTTGTTGTAATTGCGCTATATGATCGAGGTCAAAATCGTGCTTTACCTGGTTTAATGTTTTTGATAGTATCAGCGCGTGTTGCCTGTCGACAGGGGTAAGGTGGATATTTCTTGAACTCATGGCCAAGCCGTCTGTTTCCCTTTCAATAGGGCACATCACTATTTTAACGGGCATATGCAGCAAGCTTACCATCCGGTTAATAACCAGTACCTGCTGGTAGTCTTTTTGACCAAAAAAGGCCAGATCTGGCTTTACAATATCGAACAGCTTAAACACCACCTGTGTAACGCCCTGGTAATGCCCCGGACGAAACTTTCCCTCTAACAAACCCTCGAGCTCGCCTATATCTAAATGCCATGTTTCATTGCCGGCATACATTTCAGTAACATCCGGATTAAATAACACGTCGCAGTTAACCTGCTCCAGTTTTTTGATATCGTCCTGTATCGGACGGGGATATATTTCCAGGTCCTTAGGGTCATTAAATTGGGTGGGATTAACAAAAATGCTGCATACAACTACATCGCATTGCTGTTGTGCCTGTTTAATAAGCGATAAATGACCTTCATGCAGCGCGCCCATAGTTGGCACAAAACCAATAGTAACGCCATTGGCCCTTAATGTGTCCAGGTATTGCTGTAACTCTTGCTTTTTGGCGAAATTTTTCAATTGTATGGTTTAAAAAAGTGGGCGAAATTGCATAAATACTCTAAATAATCCAAAAACTACTTGCACAATTGATTGATAGTTCATATATAATGCTTATATTTGCACACTCAAATTTTTTGAGACGTTACATAATTTAAATTCTGATTTTGAGATGGGTAAATCTAAGCTTTTGTTTATAACTCATGAAATGTCCCCTTTCCTTGAACTCTCTAAAATTTCTGAAATAACGCGCCAGCTTCCGCAGGCTATGCAGGAAAAAGGTTACGAGATCCGTATCCTTATGCCGCGTTTTGGAAATATCAACGAGAGAAGGAACAGACTTCATGAAGTGATCAGGTTATCGGGTATGAATATTATTATTAACGATAACGATAATCCGTTGATCATAAAAGTTGCATCAATACCGGCGGCACGTATGCAAGTGTATTTTTTAGATAATGAAGAATATTTCCAGCGTAAGCATGTATTTGAAGATAAGGACGGAAAATTTTACGCTGATAATGATGAGCGTATGATCTTCTTTTGCAAGGGTGCATTAGAAACGGTAAAAAAATTAGGCTGGGCGCCTGATGTGATCCACTGCCACGGCTGGATGAGCGCATTGGTTCCGGCTTATTTAAAAACTACTTATAAAGACGACCCTACTTTTAAGAATTCAAAAGTAGTTTACTCTATTTATGAGAATGACTTTACAGGTCAGATGAGTGCCGAGTTTGCGCAAAAAGCAGTTATGGGCGACATGACCGAAAAACATACCGAAGCGTATAAAGCCGGTACAAATGCCGCTTTATACGAAGGCGCTATACAGTACAGTGACGCCATTGTATTGGGCAGCGAGAATATTGATGCGAATGTGTTAAATAATGTTAAAAACAGCCATAAATCAGTTTTGGAATTCGATTCTACCGCAGATTTCGAAAATTATTACAATTTTTACGACGAAATTACCAGTGAGGAATTGGTGAACGTTGTATAAGCTTTGAGAAATCGACATATGAAATTTTATAGATTAGACTTATTAACCCTGTTGATAAGTCTTTTTATTTTGAACAGTTGTAAAAACCAGGACACTATTGGTTTGGGTATCATAAATTCAAACCAAACTACCGGTAGCCTGATAGATACATCAACTATTGTTGTTAATACAGCGTATGAAGATACGGTGTTAACAAGCGCGTTGTCAAAAACCCCGTTATCTTATTTTAATGATCCGGTATTTGGCACTACAGAATCTAACGTAGCTATTGACCTTAATTTGCCAAACACCTCTGCATATACTTTGCCTACAGGCACCATTGCTATTGACTCTGCCTTGTTAGTATTACGCTATGCGCAAAACAGCTTTTATGGTGACTCAATTGCATCGAGATACAAAGCAAACGTATACCAACTAAAAGAAAGACTGTTACAAACAACCGCGTATTACAGCACTAAGACCTTTGATGTTGACAGAACCAACCTGTTAGGTACAAAATCTTTCTTTTCAAGAACAAGTGATAGTGTAAAAATCACCACCCCTATTGCCGGGGGGCCTGATACCCTTGTAAAAGTACCACCGCAATTAAGGATACCTATAAGCACCGCTTTTATCAACAATATTTTATTTAATGCTTCAAGCACACAACTAAGCTCAAACCTGGTATTTAAAAACAATGTTAAAGGCTTATATATTACATTGGATAAAAATCAGTCGGGCCCGGGTGGTACATTCATGTTCTCGCTCGACTCTGCTGCTTCTATACAGGTTTATTTCAGAAATACAAACGGCACTGTAATAGATACCAACGTACTGGTTTTACCCAGCACATTGCATGCTGCCGAAATAAAGCACACACCGTCTGCAACAATTAAAACGGCTGTTGCTGCCACTACCGGCAACAAAACATTTTATTTACAAGGCCTGGGTGGTTTGCGTAGTAAGATCAGTTTCCCTTATCTTAAAAGTATCATTAAAACCATTGGTGGCGATGTTATTATAAATCGTGCCGAACTGGTTGTAACGATAGCACCGGGATCAAATATTCCATTTGAACCATTGCCAAGATTGGTACTTTATCGTAAAGACCTGGCTAACCAACGAACTTATATACAAGACGCTTCTAACGATCCGCGCGCATTTGGCACAACTGCACCCGGAGGTTTTTACGACCGGCAGCAACAACAATATCGGTTCTTAATAACAGCCTATATACAGGACCTGATGCGTGGTGTAACGCCAGATTATGGTGCCTATATAGGCGTAGCACCGGCTACCGCATCTATTAATATCAGCCAAACAGCCGAAATAGATGGCCGTACTGTTGGCGTAGGCTTTGATACCGCCTCTCCTTACCGTATAAAGCTTAATCTTTTTTATACTAAAGTTGTTAAATAACTGTTTACAGAACGGTTAACTTCCATGATCCCGGCACTTAGTTAGTTTAAACATTAATTAGTTGCCGGGATTATTGTTATTATCATCCTGCTGTGTATTTTTGCTGAATTACTAAGAAAAACTAACTGCTTAATTTTATGTGTGGAATTGTAGGCTATATAGGATATAGAGACGCTTATCCAATAATTATAAAAGGGTTGCACCGCCTTGAATACCGGGGCTATGATAGCGCCGGTGTAGCTATTTTTGATAAAGACGTTAAGGTCTATAAAAAAGCAGGGAAAGTTAGTGACCTTGAAAACTTCGTTAAAGATGTTACCCCTAAGGGCACCGTTGGCATGGGCCACACACGCTGGGCAACCCACGGCGCACCAAGCGACAGGAACTCGCACCCACATTCATCAGGCGACAGAAAGCTTACTATCATCCATAACGGCATTATTGAAAACTATGGCAATATCAAGGAAACGCTGATAGCTAAAGGCCATGTATTTAAAAGTGATACTGATACCGAAGTTTTAATTCACCTGGTAGAAGATATCCAGAAAGAAACCGGCCTTGATCTGTTGGAAGCGGTAAGGATAACCCTGACTAAGGTTATTGGTGCCTATGCTATCGTTATTATGAGTGCCGATGAGCCTGATAGCCTGATAGCGGCACGTAAAGGAAGCCCTATGGTGATTGGTGTTGGCAAAGGCGAATATTTTATTGCATCAGATGCTACCCCGATCATTGAATATACCAAAAACGTTATCTACTTAAATGATAACGAGATCGCCTATATCCGTCGTGATGAGCTGCTGATCAAAAACATTGACAATACCATACAAACTCCTTACATCCAGGAACTGGATATGAAGCTGGAGGCTCTTGAAAAAGGAGGCTATGATCACTTTATGTTGAAAGAGATCTATGAGCAGCCCCGCTCAATCCGCGATTGCTTGCGTGGCCGTATCTACCCTGCACAGGGAAAGATACAGTTAGGCGGGTTGCAGGAGTATAAGGAAAAGTTGAAGATGGTTGACCGCATTATTATTGTGGCCTGCGGTACCTCATGGCATGCCGGCCTTGTTGGCGAATACCTTATAGAAGAATATGGCCGTGTACCTGTAGAGGTGGAATATGCCTCAGAGTTTAGGTACCGTAACCCAATCATCACCCATAAAGATATTGTAATAGCTATTTCGCAATCAGGAGAGACTGCCGATACCATGGCGGCATTAGAAATCGCTAAAGAGCGGGGCGCTACCATTTTTGGTATTTGTAATGTGGTTGGCGCATCCATCCCACGTATTACTGATGCCGGCGCTTATACCCATGCCGGGCCAGAAATTGGTGTAGCATCAACCAAAGCCTTTACCGCACAGGTTACTGTTTTAACGCTGATCGCATTTTATATAGCACAGCAACGAGGTACACTTAGCCAAAGCAAGCTGATAGAATTTTTAACCGAACTGGATGGCATACCGGCATTGGTTGAAAAAACCTTGTTGTGTAATGAACATGTTGAGAAGATAGCCGCACGTTTTAAAGACTCGAACAATTGTTTGTTCCTGGGTAGAGGCAGCTCGTTCCCGGTGGCATTAGAGGGCGCTTTAAAGCTAAAGGAGATCTCTTACATTCACGCCGAAGGTTATCCGGCAGCCGAGATGAAACACGGCCCTATCGCCTTAATTGATGCCGATTTGCCGGTGATCTTTATCGCCACAAAAAATTCATCGTACGAAAAAGTGGTGAGCAACATCCAGGAAGTAAAAGCCCGTGGCGGCCACGTTATCGCTATTGTTACCGAAGGCGATACTGAAGTACGCGACATGGCCGAATACGTAATTGAAATCCCACAAACCGACGACGCTTTTGTGCCACTGCTGGCAACCATTCCGCTGCAATTACTGGCCTACCACATAGCCCTGATGCGCGGCTGTAACGTAGACCAGCCACGTAATTTGGCTAAGTCTGTAACGGTGGAATAGAGAGTGGTGAATAGAGAATTGTGAGTTGTTAGAAACCCTCACTTCATAAAAAATGCCAATAGTTAAACTATTGGCATTTGCTTTTTTAACGCACTATTCACTACTCTCTATTCACCATTCACATCTCAAGCTGGCATATGCTTCATAGTTTCCTGCAGGTCTAATTCCAAACCTTTGGCTATGGCCATACCCAGGCCGATATCGGCACGGAACCAGTGGCAAAGCTGGCGGTTAACTATCTGTTCTTTCTTTGGCCCGTCAATACCGCTCATAGAGTGTACTATATTGTTGATCAGGTCCTGCTTTTGGGTGCTATCCATTAATCTATATAGATTACCAGGTTGGGTGTAGTGGTCGTTCTCGCCTTCGGCGTTGCGGTCATACCAATCGCCAACAGACGATCCAAAATCCCAGGCCGGTTCTTTATAAGCCTGATCAGCCTCGATATCGTCAAAGCTATTAGGGAAGTAATTCGGACCAGAACCCTGGTTGCCATCTACCCGCATCTGCCCATCGCGCTCATAATTATTTACCATGAACGGGCATTTGTTTACCGGGATCTGCTCGTAATTACCCCCTAAACGGTAACGGTGCGCATCCGGGTATGACAGGATCCGCCCCTGCAACATCTTGTCGGGCGAGTAGCCAATGCCATCCACTACGTGTGCCGGGGCAAAAGCGGCCTGCTCTACATGCGCGAAATAATTATCCGGGTTTTCATTCAACTCTAACACACCTACATCAATCAGCGGATAATCGGCATGCGGCCAAACTTTGGTCAGGTCGAACGGGTTGATGTGGTATGTTTTGGCATCAGCCTCAGGCATTACCTGGATCTTCATGCTCCATTTCGGGAAATCGCCATTATCAATCGCCGTCAACAGGTCATGCTGGGCAAAGTCTGGGTTTTTGCCACGCATGTTGCCGGCTTCCTCGTCGGTAAAATTCTTGATGCCCTGCTGGGTCTTAAAGTGAAATTTCACCCAAAAGCGCTCGTTGTCCGCATTAATTAAAGAGAACGTGTGGCTGCCAAAACCATCCATGTGGCGGTAACCGTATGGCGTACCCCTGTCGCTCATCACAATGGTTACCTGGTGAAGGCTCTCTGGGTTAAGCGACCAAAAATCCCACATCATCGTCGCGCTTTTGCAGTTGGTATAAGGGTCGCGTTTTTGGGTATGGATAAAGTCGCCGAATTTTTTAGGGTCTTTCACAAAGAAAACCGGCGTGTTATTACCCACCAGGTCCCAGTTACCCTCTTCGGTATAAAATTTTATGGCGAAACCGCGTGGGTCGCGCTCGGTATCTGCCGATCCCTTCTCGCCGCCAACGGTCGAAAACCGTAAGAACAGCCTGGTCTTCTTTCCTATCGTATTAAAGATCTTGGCTCGGGTATATTTACTAATATCATGGGTAATGGTTAATGTACCGTAAGCACCCGAACCTTTGGCATGCACCACACGCTCGGGGATACGTTCGCGGTTAAAGTGAGCCATTTTTTCGTGCAAAATGAAGTCTTGCAATAATATCGGTCCGCGGGGGCCTGCTGTCATTGAGTTTTCATTCTCGGCGTATGGTATGCCCGACGCTGTAGTGAGCTTTTTCTTTGGAGTTTCCATGATCTAATTGGTTTGATATGATATAACAAACTTCATCATAATATGTTGATAGAAAAAATCAATAATTATTATATTTGTATAGATTATATCTATATCATGACCATAGTACAGTTAGAATACCTGGTAGCGGTGGACACCTACCGCAGTTTTGTGGCCGCGGCTGATAAATGTTTTGTTACCCAACCCACCCTAAGTATGCAAATACAAAAGCTGGAAGATACGCTTGGTGTAAAGTTGTTCGACCGCTCAAAACAACCTGTAACCCCTACCGAAATAGGCATCGACATTATTAACCAGGCGCGTGTACTACTGGCCGAGAGCGAGAAGATAAAAGAGATCATATCTGACCGGCAGAAAGAACTAAGCGGCGAGCTAAAGGTTGGCATCATCCCCACGGTATCGCCGTATATACTGCCTAAGATACTGCATGGCTTTATGGAAAAATATCCGCAGGTAAAACTCATCGTGTGGGAACAAACCACCGAGCAGATCATCCAGCAGCTAAAACTGGGGATGATAGACTGCGGCATACTAAGCACCCCGCTGCATGAAAGCAGCCTGGTAGAGATCCCCGTGTTTTATGAGAACTTTGTAGCCTACGCCTCTAAACACAGCAAGCTGTACAAGAAGAAGAACATAACGCCCGACGATATTGATATGGAAGAGATCTGGGTGCTAAACGAGGGGCATTGCATGCGCGAGCAGGTGCTTAACATTTGCCAGCGACGCCGCGCCACGCAGGGCTTTCAGCATTTCGAATATAATACGGGTAGTGTAGAAACGCTTAAACGCATGGTAGACCAAAACAACGGCGCCACCATACTGCCCGAACTGGCCCTGGCCGACCTTAGCGAAAAACAGCACGACCGTGTACGCTACTTCAAATCGCCAGAGCCTGCACGCGAGGTAAGCATTGTAATACAGCGCAACTACCTAAAACGCCGCATGATAGAAGCCCTAAAAAACGAGATCCTTGAGTTTGTACCTAAACGCATGAAGAATAAAAAGAAGAAAGAGGTGATGGAATTTTAGTTTGCGTTGTATGTGTTACGTAATACGTTGTACGTTGGCCCAGAGTTGGTGAAAGTGCAAAGGCCCCGCGCGGTTCCCGCCACACGGGAGGGTGCAGGGAGGGATCTAATAAAGCGATAAGCATCCCGACAGGAACACCATTTTATTACTACATTTACGCAACCAATTAAACAAACTATGAAACGCATTTTACTAACCGCCGCCTTAATAATAAGCGCGTTATATACCCAGGCACAAACTATTGTAACGCCACAGGCATCGCCAACGCAAACCATTACACAGGCGTTTAGTGTAGGTAATATAGAAATAAGTTATAGCCGCCCGGGTTTAAAGGGGCGCAAGTTGGGTGTAGACCTGGCACCTTATGGCAAAGTATGGCGCACCGGCGCTAACAGCGCAACTACCATTAAATTTACAGACGATGTAACCATTGGCGGCACTTTAGTAAAAGCCGGCAAGTACGGCCTGTTAAGCATTCCCGATGCTAACGAGTGGACCCTTATTATCACTAAAGACCTTAACGTTAACCAGCCTGATTTGTATAAGCAGGCTAACGATGTGGTTAGGGTAAAGGCGCCGGTAACCAAACTGGGTAACAAGGTAGAAACCTTTACCATTAACACGGCAAATTTTACCGGCAGTACCTGCGATTTGCAATTGATGTGGGAAAACACAGCTGTAACGCTACCCATTAGCACAAACACCGATGCAACGGTGATGAAACAGATAAACGATATTTTTGATAAAGATACCAAGCCTTACTATGCTGCCGCGCAGTATTTCTACGAAAACGGCAAGGACCTTACTAAAGCACGCGAGTGGATTGACAAAGCAACTGCCGACCCTGCAAATGCAAATGCGTACTATATGTTTTTACTAAAGGCCCGTATCTACCAAAAAAGCGGCAATAAAGCAGCAGCAAAAGCAGCCGCCGAAAAAACTATAGCCACAGCCACCCAGGCCCATAATGACGAGTACGTAAAAATGGCCCGGGACCTGATAAAAACGCTTTAAGCAAGTAAACAAGGCCGTCGACAAGCTCTTCACCACGTCATTGCTGTAAGGGTTAGGTAATTCGGTAACAGAATTAGGATTTATT
>JAZKCG010000114.1:0-4143 GCA_040388175.1 Bacteroidota bacterium
GTGATAAACTGTGCAGTTTGATATGCAAAACTGCCCAAGGGTAAAGCTTTAAAGGCTATTTCCCTGTGTTTATAACTCCAATTTAATGATATAGGGCTATTTTGTTTAGATTTGCTCCTACTTAGGTAACAAAACATAATGAGGATAGCGATAAACGGATTTGGCAGGATAGGGCGCATTTTTCTAAGAAGTATATTAACTAAACCCGGCGTTGAGGTTATTGCCATAAATGATCTTGCAGATGCAAAAACATTAGCACATTTATTTAAGTATGATTCTGTCCATAGCGGATTTGCAGGGACAGTAAGTTTTGATGATGAGCATCTTTATGTTAACAATAATAAGATAAAAATATTAGCCGAACGCGACCCCGAACAATTACCCTGGAAGCAATTAGGCATTGATCTCGTAATAGAATCGACCGGTAAATTCATTTCCAAGACCGGTGCCGAAAAACATTTGATAGCCGGAGCCAAACAAGTTATCATCTCGGCCCCATCAACAGATAAAGATATACCTACCGTAGTTTTAGGGGTTAATGATGGTGGTATAGATCTTACCTCGCCTATATTATCAAACGCGTCATGTACTACCAATAATGTGGCTGCAATGGTGAAGATACTGGATGAGAACTGGGGAATTATTGATGGCTATATTACCACTGTACACTCTATGACCGGTGACCAAAGTCTGCATGACGCTCCACATAAAGACCTGCGCAGGGCCAGGGCTGCATCGGCATCCATAATACCTACCACAACAGGTGCTGCAAAAGCTATAACTTCTATATTTCCGCATTTGGAAGGTAAACTGGGCGGTGCCGGTATCCGCGTGCCTGTTTTAAATGGCTCATTAACTGACTTTACCTGTATCTTAAAGACCCAACCAAACGTACAAGACATAAACCAAGCCTTTAAACAAGCAGCGCAGAACGAAATGAAAGATGTATTGGAGTATACCGAAGACCCTATTGTATCGTCTGATATTGTGGGTAATACCCATAGCTGTATTTTCGACGCGCAATTAACGTCGATAGTAGGGGGGCTGGTTAAAGTGGTGGGCTGGTATGATAATGAAATGGGTTATTCGAGCCGCCTGGCAGACCTGGTTGAAAAAATAAACTTACTAAATGATTAAATTTATATCCGTAGAAGAGACTTTGCCTTTGCGCAATAGCGTATTAAGAGAAGGAAAACTAACACCTAACGAAATGCGTTACCCAACTGATAATGCGGATAGCGGTTTCCATTTGGGTTATTACATCAAAGGCGAATTAGTAAGTATTCTTTCTATACATCCACAAAACTATAAACAATTTATAGGCGAGGGTTACCAGATGCGTGGCGTGGCAACTGTAGAGAAATATAGGGGAGAAGGCATAGGTACACGTATGTTAAATTTTGCAATAGTTTACCTGCGCGGGCAAAAAGCCAACTACATATGGTGCAATGGCCGCAAAAAGGCGCTTAAGTTTTACCTGAATGCAGGCTTCGAGATCGTATCGCCCGAGTTTGAGTTACCACCGGCCGGTCCGCATCATGTACTGTACGCTAAAATACAGTAGTTTTTCTTAAAAAACGTATCCCGTTTTTCCTTGCTCTTTAATTAATTTACCTACTAAAAGTGTCTTTTTTGCTTTTTAAGTTCGGTTTTTTAGATTTAAATGCTGATTTTGGCGGACTTTTAAAGCAGACGAGACAAAAAGCATGAAAACTATAGATCAAATTAAATTTACAGGAAGAAAAGCCCTTATAAGGGTTGATTTTAACGTTCCGTTGGATGAAAATGGCAATGTAACAGACGATAACCGTTTGACGGCAGCCATACCAACCATCAAGAAAATTTTGACCGATGGTGGTGCGGTAATACTGATGTCGCACCTGGGCAGGCCAAAAAACGGCCCTAACGAGAAAGATTCGTTAAAACACGTTATCCCGTATTTATCAGACCTATTAGGTCAGCACGTAGACTTTGCCAATGATTGCATTGGCGAAGAAGCAGTTGAGAAAGCAAAAGCATTAGCAAGCGGCGAGGTTTTGTTATTAGAGAACCTGCGTTTTTACAAAGAAGAAGAGAAAGGCGATGTTGAGTTTGCCAAAAAATTAGCCGCTTTAGGCGATGTTTATGTAAACGATGCTTTTGGTACCGCACACCGCGCACACGCGTCGACATCAATTATAGCGCAATTCTTCCCCGATGCCAAGTACTTTGGTTATGTTATGGGCGCAGAGTTGGCCAATGCCGAAAAAATACTGAATAATGCCGAAAGACCTTTCACCGCTATTATGGGTGGCTCAAAGGTATCAGACAAAATATTATTAATAGAGAAACTGTTAGATAAGGTTGATAACCTGATCATAGGCGGTGGTATGGCGTATACCTTTGCTAAAGCGCAAGGCGGTAATATCGGTACCTCATTGGTCGAGCTGGATAAACAAGATCTGGCATTAAGTCTTATCCAGAAAGCAAAAGACAAAGGCGTTAACCTGTTATTGCCTTTAGATAATATTACTGCTGATGATTTCTCGAACAATGCCAATACAGGTGTTGCCAAAACCGGCGAGATTCCTGATGGTTGGATGGGATTAGATATCGGCCCTGAAACTGTTGCTTTATTCAGTAAAGTGGTTGCGGAGTCAAAGACTATCCTATGGAACGGCCCTATGGGTGTTTTCGAGATGGAGAAGTTTTTAATAGGTACCAAAGCAATTGCAGAAGCGGTGGTTAAAGCCACGCAAAATGGTGCCTTCTCATTAATTGGTGGCGGCGATTCGGCAGCAGCTGTTTCTAAGTTTAACATGACCAAACAAGTTAGCTACGTATCAACAGGTGGTGGCGCTTTGTTGGAGTATATGGAAGGCAAAGAGTTGCCGGGTGTTAAAGCGATAAATGATTAAAGCCTTATCCTAACCGCTCTCCAAAGCAGAGGCATTTTAAATTACAAAGGCTCCGAGATATCGGGGCCTTTGTAATTTAAATACATCAATGATGTATTTAAATTACATCCCTCGAAAAAAAATTACCATTCTACCCAACGTTTTTAAAAATTGATACGATGATGTAATAAAAGACCATCAAATCAATTAAACCATGAAAAAACTAACACTTATTGCATTTGCAGCTTTAATGGCATTCTTTGTTATACAGGGTTGTGAAAAGGGGCGCCTGGATGATGTTCGCGGCGAGAAAATAAAAGCATTCAAAACCGAATTAATCCCATTTGAAGATGACACGCTGCTTTTTACCGGCGCGGCCGCTACAGACTCGGTTAAATGGACTGTAACTCCTGCAGATTTAAGTTATATTCAAATAAAAGGGAATGCAGCGATTATTCGTTTTTTTAGAGAAGGAACTTATTCGGTAAGCGCTCAAAAAGTAAGCGGTGGTGTAGCACAAAGCATATCAATTAAAGTAGCGCGCTATGTTCCCGTTTTTGTATCAGAGCCTGGTACTACTAAAACTACGATATCAACTTCTGCCACTCCTGATACAGTTCAGTATATTCCAATAACCGGCGATATAAAAGTAGGTTTAAGCTATTACCGTATCCCATCAGATGATAGTGTGTCGATAAACTTTAATCCTCAAACAGTAAATACCTACTGTTCAAAAAGTATCATGCAATACACTTCAACTGTTGATGCCTCTAAAAATTTTACGCTGGATATCGTAAATCTAAGAGCGCCTAAAAATTGTGCCGGGGCAACTGCACCTGATTGGCAAGTATGGACAGGCGATGTTTTCAAAAGAAAACTTATTGGTTTAGGTACCCATCAGCTTACTATAAAATTTAACGGAGTAACCTATACCGGTACTATAGTAGTAACTACAACCAATACAACGATTAACTGGAACTATACTTCGGGAGTAATCATGTTATCTCATGTGATCAATGGATAACATTTAATAGGTTCCGGGCGCGTCCGGAACCTTATTTTACCTACAGGTGTTCGCTATAAAAATATAAAGCAGTACCTATACTATTAACATGTTTATAGTCATTAATCAATAGTTGAAAATAAATTAATAAATTAAATATACGTTATGAAACTAAAATATACTGTTTTATTCATTTGAAAATAAATTAATAAATTAAATATACGTTATGAAACTAAAATATACTGTTTTATTCATTGCACTGGT
>JAZKCG010000115.1:0-30830 GCA_040388175.1 Bacteroidota bacterium
TCTAATCACAAAACAAATACTTTTTTTGTTCCCCCACAAGAATTCTGCTTGATCCCATTTTACTCTTCTTATTCTCCAAAAACCATATAAAACAAAAATGGGAGTCGCGTCTTTCGATTTGATCTCCCATTTTCAACTCTATATCGTACCGTAGTCCGTTATAAAGCATCAAGTTTTGTGTATAATGACCGACCTGCTCTTGCCTTTCGCCTTGCAGCTTCCGGTTACTTCATGTCTTTATATTCCGCTGTCGCTCTCCGTAAAAATTAACAGTTTCTTATAATGCCTCGTCTAATTAGCACCTTGTTTCCCTTGCTTTCGCAGTTTCTGTTTAGTGTAATTCAGGCTTTCCCTTGATCTTTAGTTCGTCCGAAAACTCACCCGATTCAATTTTTGTTATTCCTGTAAGGCTGTCAAAGTACGTCGTTCTTGATGGTTTCAATATCGGGACACAGACGTGTTTTCACAAGATTTTTTTTTGGTTTTTATTAACGTGTTACCAACACCTAAACCTTAGTTATTAACATAATAAACGCATTAATTATCAATAGTTTACCAATAAAATAACTTAGGTTATCAACATTAAATTTATTCACAAATAGTTGGTATTATTTCATTTTTGTTGTTCATTAAAACGCATAAAATTCTGTTTACGCCGCTAAAAACGCTCAATCAGAATTAAAAAACACCGTAAATTGACTACTTAGCAATGCACAAACATTATACATTAAAAAAGGTTGAAAGGTAATACGCAACGTATCGCCATAATACCTCGTATATTTATATATGGATGTTAAAGAAATAGAGCGGTTAATAAAGATCAGCAGGGAGCGCCCTTTGATGCCGGAGACTTATATCCCCTGGCAACTGGAGCCCGAACCTGATGATATTTTTCTGCCAGAGACCTTAACTTCATTACAAGGACTTGTAATTTATGATACCCTCACCCCTACCCAGAAACTGGAATTGGGCCGGCATGAGTTGGTGCAGGTTATTGCATCTTATGCCTGGGGCGAGTGCCTGTTTTGCGTTTTTATGACACGCCATCTCATCACTCTACCCACTGATGATGTAGAACATCAATTTTTATTACGCGAGTTGATAGAAGAGTTTCGTCACCAGGAAATGTTCGCGCAGGCTATTGCCAAATTGGGTGGTAAACCTATCAAACAAAGCCGCCTGCATAAATTCTTTGGCGAATTCAGCAATAAATACCTGCCAGCCGATTATCTGTTTATGGGTAGTGTATCTGTAGAATTGGTCACCGATGTGTACGGCAATCATGCCCGCAAAGCACCTAATATATACCCGGTGCTCAAAAAAATGTTCGACCTGCATAATATTGAAGAAGCACGGCATATCCTATTTACCAAGGCATTGCTAAAAACCTACTCTGCCAAAGCAGGATATATTAAACGGACGCTGTACAGCTATGTGATACTATTTAACATCCTATTTGTGCGTACCATGTATGTTAAGCGTGAGATTTATGAGCACATCGGCCTGAAAGACCCGGACCTGGCCTACAAACAAGCATCAAAGAACTTCAAACAAAAATTTGCCGATAAATGCCTTCACGACATTATTGAATTTGTAGATAGCTGGAAAGGCTTTAATAATTTAACCCGGTTTGCGTGGCGGTGGGTTTTGAGGGCGAAGGTGTAATTAATTTTTCTTATTTAATTCGTCTAACCGGGCCACATCAGCCCAATCTTGGGGTCTATGAGTCAATATTTTCATTTTGCGCAGAAAATCATAATCTACAACATTCAGCATTATACTTTCACCTATGTCGTGTTTTATCATACACTTTTCTGCTTGATCAAAATCTACGTTGTGATGAACATAAGTTAAACAATCAATAGTATGAGGCTGTTCGCCTATAGAGCATTTGAAAAAAGTAGTAAAATCTTCGCTTTTATAATCTGACACTTCTTCTTCGGTATAACCCAAGTCAAGCAGCACATAATAAAATCTATCGCGATTATCATTGGTCGGCGCAAGCCAAATATCCATATCCTGCGTATTACGAATTACTCCATGAAAGTTTACAGCCATTCCTCCAATAAGCATGTATCTTACTTCATGCTGTTGCATAGCAGAAATAAACGCTAAGAAAAACTCATCGGCGATATCAAGCGACATTATGTGAATGATATATTTTAAATATTTTCCCTTTAGGATAAACCTTTTTATGAAAATTAGTCATGGCCCTCAACTTAAAAAAATATCTCAACCGTTCAGAATAAGAAAGTCCGGCAAAAAACTGCAATCTTTCTTGCTCATCTTCTTCCCAAGTAGTATTTATTTTAAATCGTTTCATCTTTGGATATTAAAGATTAACAAACCATTCGTTTTTCAATTCAACAGTTTCAGTAAGCTTCGTTGTTACCCCTAAGTTAAGTTCTTTTAATTTATCACAAAGAAGTTCTCCATCAATTAAATCAATTGGTGGAGCCCCGTCTCTTGTTGCTTCTTTAATAGCTTCCCTTGTAAAAGTTCCCGTTGTAATTACAAGGCCCTTGTCTGCACGTCCTTGCATTGCTCCCCTAAAATCTCTAATTTGACTTGGGCTTACAGACCCTTTATAACGCTTACATTGAAATATGACATGAAAACTTAATAATCCACTCACCCTAACAATTCCCTTACCATCAATCCCACCATCACCAACTTTTCCTGTTACTTCCACTTGTGAAAATCCACTTTCTCGAAGTATACGTTGCGCTAATCTTTCAAAAGCAGCTGGGGTAATATTATAAAGAATATTTAATAATCTATTTTTCCATTCTTCTGCATTATCAACCTCTTCTTCAACTTCCTTTTCTACTTGGTTTGGCGTTGAATCAGGAATAATTTTCTTTTCTATTGGCTTTGATTGTTCTCTTACGTAACGAACAATTTCAGTATTATCCAAATTAGCTACATTGATATCAGCTTTTAACAAGGCCCAGATCCCTCGGGATGAGTTTTCAAGTAACCCAAACTTTTTCAAATATGTCCTACTCCAGGCAAGTCTATAATCAACTTCTTTTATAGTCCCGCTTTCTCCATGAAATATTTGTAAAACCTCTTCCGAAATCGAAGCTATCTCATAGACATAGCTGTTAATTTCCTCAACAGAACCCGAACCCCCTAATTTTAAAAGTGCTTTAACCGTGGGAATTATTAATTCATCAAATGATGGTAAAATACTATTGCTTTTCTTTCTTGCCATTGTATTTGATGTTTAATATCCTCCTCTTAAGATAGAATGACTTATATCACCTCATTAATACTCATTTCTTTGATCTCTTTTATCTCAGGCCTGCCGTTTTTAAATGCTTTACGTGGAGTTAACCCCAGCAATTCAAACATGGCCATATCCTCATCAAATGATGGGTTTGGTGTGGTTAACAGCTTCTCGCCTGCGAATATCGAATTAGCACCGGCCATAAAGCAAAATGCCTGCTCAACAGTACTCATTTCTGTACGGCCTGCCGATAAACGCACTACCGTTTTAGGCATGATGATACGGGTTGTGGCTATCATCCTTACCATATCCCAAACGGAAACACGCGGCTGCTCTGCCAATGGCGTACCTTTTACCGGCACCAACGCGTTAATTGGTACAGACTCGGGGTGTTGTGGTAAGTTGGATAAGGTTTTCAGCATAGATATACGGTCGGCAACCGTTTCGCCTAAACCGATGATACCGCCGCTGCATACAGAGATCTTTGCTTTACGCACATGGTCTAATGTCTGTAAACGCTCGTCGTAAGTACGGGTGGTAATAATTCTTTTATAATCTTCTTCTGATGTATCTAAGTTATGATTGTAAGCATATAAACCGGCATCGGCTAAACGTTGTGCCTGGCTTTCAGTAAGCATACCCAGTGTACAGCAAACTTCCATATCCAGGGCGTTTACCGCTTTCACCATGTCTATCACTTTGTCGAAGTCGCGGTTATCACGTACTTCGCGCCACGCGGCACCCATACATAATCTGGAAGCACCACCGTTCTTAGCCTTTTGAGCTACCGCGATAACTTCTTCTTTAGGCATTATGGCATGAACATCAACACCGGTATTGTAGCGTGCAGCCTGTGGGCAATAAGCACAATCCTCAGGGCAGCCACCTGTTTTGATAGAGATTAGTGAACTAATCTGTACCTCGGCATAATCTGTATTTTCGCGATGTATGCTTGCCGCCTGGTAAACCAGGTCAAGCAATGGGGTGTTATATATATCGGTAATTTCTTCTTTAGTCCAGTTGTATCTTACTTCTGCCATGTTGTTCCGTTTTGAAGTTTCAAATTTATAATAAAAGCTTAGTACAATTAATGATGATGTAATAAAAGATTTGTGGCCAGCCAAAGCGGCAATAAAAATCCGGCACAGTCTGTAAATGTGGTAATGATGATGGACGAGGCCACTGCAGGATCTATCCCTACCCTTTTTAATACCAGTGGTATTGTCGCACCGGTTAAGCCCGCAATAACCAAATTACCGGTCATCGCCAAAAACAACACCAGGCCCAGCATTGGGTCTGCATCATAAAACAGGGCTATGCCAAATACTACTAAACCATTGGCCGCGCCGTTTAACAGACCTACCAAAAACTCTTTTAAAACGGTGTTATAAGCCTGACTATCGGTCAGGTCACTTAGTGAGATCCGCCTAACGGTCACTGCTAATGCCTGTGTTGCAGCGTTCCCCCCCATACCTGCAATAATGGTCATATAGGCTGCGATACGGGGCAGTTGTGATACCGTAGAATCAAAATGCCGTATAATAGAAGCCGCCAGATAAGCAGTAGCCAGATTAATGACCAACCATGGCAAACGGCTCTTTACCGCTTCTTTCCAGTTACCGCTTAGTTCCTCATCCTCAGATACACCGGAGATCTTTAACATATCCTCAGTGCTCTCCTGTTCCATTACGTCGATGATATCATCAACAGTGATACGGCCCAACAGCATCATATTATCATCAACCACCGGGATGGCTGTCAGGTTATATTGCGATATCAGCTTGGCAACCTCTTCCTGGTCAAGATCGGCCTTTACGTATACCGGATCTGCTTTATAAATGTCACGTATCTTAGCATCGGCGTGGGCTTTGATGATATTTTTTATGGAGACAATGCCTTGCAGCGTTTTAGTGTCGTCCACAACGTAAATGGTGTAGAACTCTTCCATCTCTTCGCTCTGGCGGATGATCTCATCCAATGCCCCTTTCTTATCCGAGTTAATATTAACACAGATCAACTCAGAGTTCATTAACCCACCTGCCGTGTTCTCATCATAGCTTAAAAGGGCACGGATACTGCTGGCATCTTCCTGGTCAATGTCTTCCAGAATTTCCTGCTGCTCATGCTCTTCTAACTGCGAGATAATATCGGTAGCATCGTCATAATCCAACTCCTCAACTATCTCTGAACGTTTTTCGGGATCAAGGTTGATTAGTAACTCGCCCGGACGATGTTCTTCGTCCATTTCGGCAATTACATCAGATGCGATGTCGGTTGGCAGGATATTAATGATACGTTCTTTATCTTCCTGCTCCAGCTTTTCAAATAGTATAGCGATCTCTGAGGCATGATACTCCTTCAGAACTAACTCTAATTCAGCATCATCCCCCTCAAGCGCTGTTTTAATGCGCAAAAGGTCGGTTTTATCTATTTCAAAAGATTGCATACACGGCTAAATTAGGTATTTATGCTTGTAAACGGGGAATAAAAAGGCAGATTGTTAGGCTCTGTATAATTGCCTTACTGCTGCAGGAGGTGATCCGCTTAAAAAAGTGGATCACCCGGATCATACTACTTGATTAACTGACTGTAAATAAATACTTTAATAAATTAGGCGGATCACTTTGGATCATTACTAAAACTTTATGTTATCCAATATAATCTATTGTAAATAAGTGGTTTATTTAGTTTTGTGCCGATTTCATAAATCCGGGTGGATCAGCTAAAGTGGATCACCTAATTTTGGTAATAATGGGCCTTTGTATTTATGCCATGTATTCTTAAATCAACAATCGTATCACCTGCACAAAGCGGTTTTTATACCTTTTATCCATGGTGGTTATAGTAACGCCGTGCTCTTTGCCGGAAGTTGAATGGATGAATTTGAATTCGCCATTGTCGTTGCAGTACACAATGGCTACATGTCCTATACGGCGGGTATGTTTTTTGGTGCCGGTAAATAATATGATATCACCTGGTTGAGCATCTTCTAATTTTACTTTTTTGCCGATATTAATAAAATCGTAAGATGAACGGGGTACATTAAAATTGAATTTTTTAAATACATAGTTCACAAATCCTGAACAATCAAAACCACGTGACGGGTCTAAAGATCCGGCCTTGTAAACTGTACCTATAAGTGATTGAGCAAAATCTAAAATACTACCGGCCGAAACAGTATCAGTAGGAAGATAGACAGGAAGATAGGTTTTATGAGAAAACGAAACTTTACGAACATGCGCTGTACAAAACAGCGTTGCAGTTAAAAGTAAAAATAGCAATAAGGTTAAACGTTTGCCCATGTTATGGGGGTAAAAATATAAAATATCTTAAACGATGTGAAGATTATTTATAAACATATAAAGGTACCCCGGCTGCAGGCTTAGTAATTTATATTAGAAAAAGCCTCAATCTGCATCAACCCTCATACGCTTGCCGCCAAAATTAGATAAATTGTAGCTGAGATTCAACGAGAAAACGCGCGTTTGTTGTTGGTAACGACTATCAATAATAGTGTTTCCTGACACTACACGCGAGATATTGTTACCTTGCCCCAGCAGGTCATTACCATTAATGCTTATGTTTAACGTCTTGTCCTTTAAAAATCTTTTTCCGAGCCCCACGTTGATAAGCAGGGGATTAGAATTTGCCAGCACATATCCGTAATTAACGCTTTTTGTAACGCCAAAATTGGCAAAATAAGATTTCATGATGGTTAACTCACCATTCAGGTTCATATTCAGATTGCTATTGCCCCTAACAACTTGATCAGCGGCTCCATCATTATGGTTGGCGCTATAATAAATACTGGTATTGAGCCTTAATTTTTCGAACCTCAGGTTGCTTTGTAACGATGCTCCAAAATTTGTTGTTCTAAAAAATGTCGGTTTAGTGACCTGGTCAATTCCGATTGGCTGGTATTCAAAAGACCTGTATAGTGAGCCCGAATTATTATTATTTGTTACGGTGTAGCTGAGTTGGGCATTCAATGTAATTTTTTTAAGCGATAGGTTACCTGTTAGGCGCTGCGAGTAATTAAAACCTTTACCGGAGGTTTTTTGATGGTTAAAGAGGATAACACGATTTGAAAATCCCAGGTTGCCCGAATAGCTGACCGAATACTTATTTTGTTTGATGGGCATATAAACCATATAATTAACATTTACTTGATAATTACCATTGATATTCTCATAGCGTGTTACCTGTTTTAAACTGTTCAAGGTATCGGGCAACAATATCACATCATTTACAATCTCATTTTGTGTTGTGGAAGCATTTATACCAACTTGCACAGATCGGCCAGACTTATGGGCGTAGTTAAAGTTAGCGTTCAGATTATGGCTAAACGAGGGCTTCAGATCGGGGTTACCCACCAGGATATTCTGCAGGCTTTGCGCATTCCTTATCGGTTGTAACTGGTTGATATCAGGGTTACGGGTAGCACCCTGGTAACTCAATGAAAGAGTTTTGCCTGCTGCAAGCGTCCGGCTGAAATTTATGTTGGGCGCATAGTTAAGCGCATTGTTAACGATGGTTCGTCCAAGCCTCAGGTCGCGGTTACTGAGCATATTAACACTGGTGTTCAAGCCGATATTGTACCGCGTTTTACTTGACCCGTAATTATAATTTATACCTAAAGACTGGTTAAATAAAACACTATTAAAGGAGGTACTGAGGGAATCTACAAACGAAATTTTGTTACTCTTATTATCAAAAACAAACGTAGAAACTTTGTTAACAGACGAACCTGCCGACCCATTGTAAGCAAAGTTCAAGCTCTGCCGGGCCAGGGTATCTTTTGGTTTTTTCAAACCTATACTATAATTAAACCCGAGATTGAAATTTTGCACATTGGTTCTGCTATCCACATCTCTATTCAAAAGCGAATCTTTCAGGAGGGTTCCTGTACCCTTATCGTAATACAATGTGTTGGTACTGATGTGCTGGCCACTGCTATTATCATTAAGAGAGAAGGATGCCGTTACAGAAAATATATTTTTTAGATTCTTCAACTTTTTTGACAGTGAAATACTACCGTTTAGTGATGGAGAAGTGTTATTTGAGCTGTTACTGTTCTTTAAGTCCTGACGAATAAGGCCGGATTGTTGACTTAACGAAGCGCTTTGATTAGTTGAATAATTATAACCTCCGTTAACATTTACCTGCATAAAGTATTTATTATCATTATAATTCATATTCCACCGCAAATTGTGATTGCCCCCTTTGTTATCCCCATCGCTTTTGGTGTTATTAATGAAGTTGCCTGCTGGGTTTAATGATTCCATCACTTGTTCACGATTAAAGGCAGCACTGTTGTCGTTGAAATTGTAGTTGAATCCGCCGGTGCTATTTTTTCCGATTTTATCATTATGATTCAGTCCCAGACCAAACTGCTGACTGCGCCCCGCTCCGTTATTAGCCGTATTGGCATTAACGTTAGCCGAATTTTGTTTGCTATCATTCCACAAATTCAGTTGTGCCCGGCCACCAATCATGTCATTAGTACCGGCATTGGCAGAAATACTTCCAAATGCCCCCTTGTTCATACCTGGCTTTGTAACAATGTTTAATAGTTTCGCTGGTTCACCTGTCTTTATCCCGGTAAAATTTGCATAATCGCCAAAGTCGTCTATCACCTGAATCTTGGCTACAATACCTGCGGGGAGTTTCCCGATAAAATCCTTTACATTATTGGTAAAAAAATCTTTGCCGTTTATACGAAGTTTGGTCATGGGCTTGTCCATTATCTTTACATTGTATCCATCATCTATTTCCATGCCCGGGAACTGTTTCATCAGGTCTGCAATGTTGTCGCCCTCATCAACTCTGAACGCAGCAGCATTATATTCAACTGTATCTTGCATAAACCTGATGGGGTTGGCCTTGGCCCTGACTACTACTTCCTTAAGCGCCCGGCCTGATAGCTTTAGGCTGATAGCGTCCAATCGCTTATGTTTTTCTTTTCCAGTAAAACTATAGTCGGACAAAAAGTCCTGATAACCAATTGCGATAACTTGTAAGGAGAACCGATCTGCATTAATTTTCGAGAGGCTAAAATTCCCGTCCTGATCTGTTGGTGTTATTAAAGTATCTTTCCCGGCAATAATCGTTACTTTAACATTGGCCAAGCCGGCTTTAGCAGTATCGGTCACTGTACCTGAAATTTTCCGGTTATTTTGGGCTGACGACTGAACTAAGCCACAACAGACGAATACGAGCGTAAAAGCCCAAATTTTTGCTAACAATAAAAGTCGTGTTCGTGTATTCATGAAACGCCTTATTAGCCTAATGTATAGGTTAATAACAAATCGCTTTGTATCCCGGGTTATATCTGTCTGTATAGAAAAATACTACTCGACAGGCGCGCACTAAGACAGCGTTTTTTTTTAACATGGCAGATAAGGTTAGTGTATTTATATTGTTATTTCAAAAATATAAAACTTTGGTCAAAGAATGATGATTTTTTGCATTATGCAAATACCTTATAAGGAGAATAAGTTTTTGAATAAAGGGGTATTTTGACAGGTGATATTTATTAAAAAATTGATTACCTTATTTCATGGTATTCCCTCCCAGTTTAGCATAGCCTACATCATCTGCTTCCCAGAGTTCTATCTTGTTTCCTTCTGGATCCATAATGTGTACAAAGCTGCCATAGCTACTGTGCTGGATGCTGTCGGTTGGCAAAACACCGTGCAACTTCATTTTGGCCAGCAAAGCGTCCAGCCCCTCCACCCGGTAATTGATCATAAATTCTTTATCGAAATATTTAGTAGTTTCCCTAAATGGCGCCCAAAGTGTAAAGCCTTTTTTGGTACTATCAGCACCTTGCCGCCACTCAAAATTGGTACCGCTTTGCACCATGCGCATACCCAGGTAATCGGCATACCATTGTTTGAGCACCTTAGGATCTTTTGCTTTAAAGAAAATGCCGCCAATACTGGTGGCGCGCGGACCCAGTTTTTCTGATCTGGTCAGATCGCGAAAACCATAACCTAATGCAAAGGCTGCCAGAAGACATGCTAATAATAATACTTTTTTCATGTTTAAATATACTGATCTGTGAAAATATAGCAAGTCAATGGATTGGTTTTAGAACTGCTATCTCTTATTTTAAAAAGAAATCCAACAAGCCTTTTTGAACCTGAGCGGTTTGTTCCTGAACTATCCAATGCCCGGCATCCTTAATGATAACTTCATGCACATCTGCTGCAACCAGCCTGCAATGTGCGGCTAAATAGGTGCCTGCCGAATGATCTGCCCCCATAGCCAGCAAAGGCATTGGCAGTTTTTTCTTTGCGAACGCTACATTGTCTTTTGCATCCTGATTGAATTTACCGAACCACAGAAAAGCCCCTGTAGTTGCACCGGGTACTGAATAAGCACGGATAAATTCATTCCTTTCGGTTACTGTGAACACATTTTTCTGAAAGCCTACGGTTGGCCAGAAATCTGTAAAAAACAAGCCTACTTTGCCGGCAACAAGATCGCCCGAGTGGGGCTGTGCAAAAAAACCAAACCACCATGCTTGCGCCCTAACCTGGCTCCATACCGGCTCTATGCCCGGTAAAAGCGCATCTAATAAAGCTATCTTTTTTACATCGGCAGGAAATTGCGCCGCGTAGGCGTAAGCAACCATCAGGCCTATATCATGTCCGGCTAAATTAATATGCTTAAAACCCAGTTTCTTCATCAGTTCATGCATATCTACGGCCATATTCTTTTTATCATAGCCGCCTGCAGGTTTACCGGATTCGCCTATCCCCCGCATGTCCGGTGCAATTACGGTAAAGTGTTTAGACAACTCTGGTAATAAACGGTTCCACATATACCAGTTCTGTCCAAAACCATGTATCAATAACAAGGGTTCACCCTTACCGCCAATCACATAGTGGATCTTTACATTATTTACAACAGCATAATCGTTTTTAAAATTTGATGGTGGGGATGCCGGTTTAACCGGAGCAGCAAATAACAAGGTTGAACAAATGATGAATAGGGCCGTTAATATAAGCTGCTTTGTTTTTCTGAATATTTTCATGGTTTGAGATTTTTAGTGTTAGATAAGAATCTTAAAATTTCACATGGTAGATTTTAAGATTTAGGCTAAAACTTAAAGTTAATCATTTACAATAAGTATCTGTTATTCTGATATTTATTTTTTTAAAGGTTCGGCCATCAAAAACGTTAGTGAAAAACTATTCTTTACTTACAGCACACAATCAACAAAATAGCAATTTGTAAATTTGGCCAGCTTTCGGTTCCTGTTTTACAGGGACTGTTTATCACAACATTTTCCTTTACAAATGCTTAAAGAAAAAAATCAACGCATATCAACCATATTAGCTTTTGCTTTACTGCCACTTTCGGGGTTTGCTACTGATATTTATATTCCATCATTACCCAGCATGGGTGCCGACATGCATATCAGCAGCATACAGGTACAACTTACCCTTACCCTATTCCTGATTAGTTATGGCACATCACAGCTATTCTTAGGAAGCGTTTTAGACACTTATGGCCGTTATCGTTTTAGTTTAGGTGCACTGGTTGTATTTATATTGGCCAGCATAGTAATAGCTGTTACCCATAACATCTATCTCATTTATGTTATGCGGGTAATTCATGGCATCAGCGTAGCCATTATAGTAATAGCCAAACGGGCCTATTTTGTAGATGTTTATAAAGGCACTCAACTGCAACATTATTTAAGTATGTTCACCATCATATGGTCTGCCGGGCCTATTGTGGCACCTTTTGTGGGTGGATATTTTCAAAGCACAATGGGCTGGCAGTCTAACTTCTACTTTTTAGCGGCAATGGCTTTCATTATAGCCATATTGGAAGTTATTTACAGCGGCGAAACCTTACGCAACCCTATTAAATTCCACCTGAAAACTATTAATGGCTTATACATCGAAATGATAAAAACCACCTCTTTTAGTTTAGGTATCCTGATGCTGTGTTTTGCCTATTCCATGGTGATCATGTACAACATGACCGGGCCTTTTATTGTCGAACATCATTTTAAGTTCACGCCTGTGGTAGCAGGTTACTGTTCGCTCATTTTAGGCCTGGCCTGGATGGTTGGCGGTTTTATAGGTAAGGCCTTAATTAACCGCCCGTTTTTCAGTAAGTTATTTGTAAATATTATTTTGCAATTGGTTACTGTGGTGTTGATGATCATCAGCGTCAATTTCGTCACTAATATTTATTCGATGGTGTTGTTCGCATTTATTATACATGTGGGCGCGGGCTTTACCTATAACAACTACTTTACTTATTGTTTAAGCCGGTTTCCTAAAAACGCGGCCATGTCGGGCGGATTAACCGGAGGCGTGGTATATGTGATGTTATCTATATTAACTTATATAGTGGTAACGCTGATACCGGCAAAAGACGAGCATAACCTGAGCTATAGCTACCTGGTATTTATTTTATTATCGGTTGTGGTAATGTATGTATTATTCAGGATGAACAGGAAGCCGGTTGATAAGGAATTAAGCCTGTAGCTTAACAATTTTATCACTTACCGACACATTTACCGCTTTTACCGACAATTGTTAATAACCCGCAGGCCAAGCCTTTTCCAGGGATATCTATTTAATAGTTTTGATCAACAAACAATTAAAACTTATGGACATTTTATCAGGATCAGTAATTAACAATACCGAAGATTTTATAAATACTTCGACTATTTTTGGCTGCGTACAAAGAACCATTCTTTCAAAAAACTTTAAAGGTGGTAAGGTTATCAACCTGTTTGGCAGCACAGAATTAGATTTCACTTATGCCGATATTACCGGCATTGCCGAACTGGATATTTCTCAAGCATTTGGCGAAATAACCCTGGCGGTACCTGCCGATTGGCGTGTAGAAGCCGACATTGCTCATTTCTGCTCGGTTGTTGACGAAGACCGTTGCTATGCCAACCGCGGATACAGTTCAAACAAAGTATTGCTACTTAAAGGCTTATCCGTATTTGCGGTGGTTGATGTGGTGAATTTTATATAATAGTTTGCTCAATATGATGATATTGAGCAAACTGTTAATATTTCAGCCCTGCTTCTCTAAGCACTTCTTTATTCATGCGGATATACTCTGCATTTTCATCTTTTTGGGCTATGGCAAGGCCTTCTTTTGCAGAAGCTATCGCGGCTTTTTTATCGCCCAGCTTTAATTGGATCTTGCCTTTCCAGTATTTTACATTATAAGCATCCGGTTGTACTTTTTCAACCTCTGTCATCCAGGCCAATGCCTTATTCATATCTAAATCATGGTTGTAATACCATATTGCACCTAAATAATAAGGCTTCTTCTCGCCTTTCATCATTTGGTTAATGTTAGCAATTACACGGGCATTGATATCTGCTTTCAAATGGAGCGACAAACCGGTTTTCTCCCATAAGATCTGCAATATGCCTGTGTCAATATTTACGTCGGCAAACTGTATGGTAAGTGTTTCTAAAGGCGAAACTAACTTATAAGGCTTTACTTTAAAGCGGAACACATCCTGCTTCTGATCATACGAATAAGCGCCCCATTGTTTGGCGGTTTTATTGATAATTACAGTCCACTCTTTAGCACCGGGGATGGTAAATAATGCATATTCGCCCGGCAATAACTTGTGCCCTTCTAATAAAACGGTATCGGTAATTTTAATAATAGTAGCGGCATTTGCACCCGTACGCCATACAACGCCATAGGGCTCTGTACCATTAAATATTTTACGAGCTTTTACATTGGGCCTGCCGTAGGTAATACTAATGGTGCCTAAGCCAAATTCCTGGTCTATGTGCTGGGTCGAACTAAAATTAGGGATCTGGGCTTTTACTGCAGATACCAGTAAGCAAATAACCATACAGCTTAGTATTCTTTTCATTGTTTAGGTCGGGTTAATTTTATCTCTTGAATTAAAAATTTAAAAATGAGTAAAAAAACAGAAACGAGCAATACGCTTACTTAGTATAGATAAAAATAAATTAGTATACCTCGCCTCAAATTTTTAAATTGGGTTCATGAAAACTGAACTCACTCAACGCTTTAACAGCCGGCTTGGTATCGCTATGTCTTTTGCCGGCATCCTGCTCTGCAGCAGCACTTTCGCACAATCTACAAAATCAGTTGTAGATGCTATTGTGCAGGAAGAAACAACAAATTCTGAATTGCCTAAACTGGCACATGAACTTTTTGATGGCGTAGGCCCGCGTTTGGTAGGCACACCGCAAATGGTTAAGGCTGCCGATTGGGCCATAGCTAAATACAAGGGCTGGGGTATATCCGCCCATAAAGACAACTGGGGCGTATGGCGTGGCTGGGAACGCGGTATTACCCATATTGACATGATATCGCCACGCATTAAGTCATTAGAAGGCACACAACTGGCCTGGAGCCCTGGCATGGGCACCAATACAGTTACGGCACAAACTATTATTATACCCGACCTGAAGGACTCAATTGAATTTCAACAATGGCTGCCCAAAGTAAAAGGCAAACTGGTGTTAATATCTATGCTGCAACCTACGGGTCGCCCTGATGATAACTGGAAAGAATTTGCTTTGACAGAATCATTCGATAAAATGAAGGCAGAGCGCACCGCACAAACCACATCATGGGCAAGCCGCATAAAAAAGACCGGTTATACATTACGCACCCTACCTGTTGCCTTAGAGAACGCAGGCGCTGTTGGTGTAATAAGCAACTACTGGTCGGCCGGATTTGGGGTTGACAAGATTTTTAGCGCTTATACCAAAAAAGTGCCTACCATTGATATCGCGTTAGAGGACTATGGTATGATCTATCGTTTAACAGAATCAGGCACTCCTCCTACTATCAGCCTGCATACCGAATCGAAAGAATTAGGCGAAGTTCCTACATTTAATACTATTGCCGAAATTAAAGGCACCGAAAAACCCGAAGAATACGTAATGCTTTCTGCCCACTTCGACTCATGGGACGGTGGCACAGGGGCTACGGACAACGGAACCGGCACCCTAACTATGATGGAGGCCATGCGTTTATTAAAGAAATTTTACCCGCATCCTAAACGCACCATACTGGTTGGGCATTGGGCCAGCGAAGAAGAGGGCTTGAACGGGTCGCGCGCGTTTGTTGAAGACCATCCGGAGATCGTAAAGAACTTACAGGCCCTGTTTAACCAGGATAATGGTACCGGGCGCATAGTTAACCTATCTGGTGCCGGCTATACCGACGCAAAGGACTTTCTGACCCGTTGGCTATCGGCAGTGCCTGATACCATAAAAAATCGTATTAAAACTACGTTCCCGGGTACACCGGGTGGTGGCGGATCTGACTTTGCATCATTTGATGCGGTTGGCGCTCCCGGGTTTTCATTAGGATCATTGAACTGGTCGTATTTTAATTATACCTGGCATACTAATCGCGACACGTATGATAAGGTGGTTTTTGATGACCTGAAAAACAATGCCATTTTAGCCGCTATTATGGCTTACATGGCAAGTGAAGATCCTGAAAAAACCAAAAACATTAAGGCCGAGGGCATTAAGTGGCCCGTACCTGTAAAAGCTATTCGTCGCGGCGGGTTGGATAAATAACTAACATTAAATAAAATTATTAAAGCCGTGCTGATGGTTATCAGCGCGGCTTTTTTGTGCGAATAGCTCATAAATTATTGTTATGTTTATCTTTATAAACCCATGCACCTCGTGCTATTTACGTTATGAGAAATATAACCTACTGGCTAACCCTTGGGCAGCTATTGTTAGTTACGCCATTGTTCGCGCAAAATAAAAAACAAGCTACTGCATTGCCGGTCATACCCATTGGGTTGGATGCTTATAAAATGTGGGATAAATGGCCGATGCAAAGAATTGGCGACAGGGCGTACATGAGGAGCACCTACGACCGCGAAGGAGGTAACCAATCTGCTGATGCCAGTCATTATCTTTTTGCCGGAAAGGAAGATGAGAATGTGGCACTGGATGTTAAAGGAAAAGGCATTTTATATTTTTTCAGAGCAAATCACTGGCATGGTAGTCCGTGGCATTTTATAGCCGATGGAACTGATAATGTTGTTAAAGAAACTGCCACTGCAGATCGTGTTAATGCGATGCAGTTATTTAAAACCTCCACGACATTTATACCCGAAGCCCCGTTCCCTAAACCATTGAACTTTACCTGGGCTGCTACAAAAGGTGCGGACCTGATCTGGACACCTATGCCATTTAAAGATTCTTTCAGAATAGCTTATTCAAAGACACATTATGGCACCGGGTATTTTATTTATCACTTATACGCTAACCCTGAAGATCTTTCACATCCTATAGATACATGGGATATTAATAAAACACCGGATAAAGATGTGCTGGATTTGATTGATAAGGCTGGTACAGATATCGCACCAAAAAACATTAAAAAGATTAGCGGGAATTTAAAATTGAACAACAACAGGTTATTGATAGCCAATATAAAAACGCGGTCATCTACTGTTCGTGCATTTAAACTGACGTTGCCTATAGAAAAGGCTATAGCTTTAGAGCGTATGCGGCTTGTTGTAACCTGGGATGATGCTAAATATCCATCTATAGATGCCCCGTTATCCTTATTTTTTGGAGCAGGGACATTGTATAATCGCGATGAGCGCGAATACCTGGTTAAGGGTTTCCCTATAAACATCAGGTTTGATTATCCCAATAAAAAAGTAGAATTATCCTGCTATTACCCTATGCCTTTCTTTAAGTCGGCTAAGTTTGAATTGGCTGACATAAACCTGGATGATACAGAGATCAGTTACGAAATAAGGTATGAACCTTTTACATCTTCGCCAAACCTGAATAGCTATTTTCACGCTACTTATGCAGATCTGCCTAATCCTGAACCGGGAAAAGATATGACCTACCTGGATACACGCGGTGCAGAAGGACAAAAAGACTGGTCTGGAAGTTTTGTAGGCACATCATTCATTTTTTCGCATAACGCCAATTTGGGCACATTAGAGGGTGATCCGCGTTTCTTTTTTGACGACAGCGAAAGCCCACAGGCCTACGGCACCGGTACAGAAGAATGGGGCGGCGGCGGCGATTACTGGGGTGGACAGAACATGACTTTAGCCTTTGCCGGGCATCCGCTGGGCGCACCCGGGAAGAACAATTCAAAAAATGATAAGGACTTGATCGAATCTGCCTATCGTTTTCTTTTAGGCGATATGATGCCGTTTGGTAACCGTGCGGTAATTAAGTTTGAGCATGGCGGCGAAAATCTGAGTACAGAGCATTATGAGGCGGTAACCTATTGGTACGGTCTCCCCGCTCCTTCACTGATAAAAACTGATGATTTAGATATCGGGAATACAGCAAGTGAGCAGGCTCATCAATATAATTCGCCCGAAGCATCCTCGGTTGAAAAAATTACTTCAAGAAATGAATTGGGAATTTCTATTTTACCGAAGACAGGTAATGAGGCATACCCTACACACCAGGAAGATGGTCGGTATACACGCGGCACGTCTGAGTTTACGGTAAAGTTAGCGGCAGATAATCAGGGTGCTTTATTACGCCGGACATTAGATTATAGCTTCCCGAATCAAACCGCCGAAGTATATATTGCCGATGTAGATAAAGATGCTGATTGGAAATTAGCGGGTACCTGGTACTTGGCGGGGTCTAACACCTGTTTATACTCTGACCCACCAGGCGAATTAGACAATCGTTTGTTACGTACAAAAACATCTGACCGCCGTTTTCGTGATGATGAGTTTTTGATACCACGTAACCTGACAAAAAACAAATCTGCCATCAGAGTAAAAGTAAAATTCACACCAAACGATCAGGAATTATTCCCGGGTTTTCCATTCCCCAAAAAAAGTGCATGGAGCGAGTTACGCTATGGTGTGTACAGTTATATATTACCAAAATTCACACCATCAAAATAATAGTGTGAGTTAATTAGTTGGCACAAATTTATAGATTTTGCCCTCGCCGTAATTGAGTATATATAAATTGCTGTCGGCATCCTCACCAAATGAGGATAATGTATTGGCACTCACTTTTGCTATTTGGTCATTTGATGCCGCTTGCTTACCGCTGCTGGTCAATGCCCATATATTGCCTGATACATAATCGCCATAAACATATTTGCCAACTAAACCCGGCAGGTTTTTATCACGGCAAACATAGCCACCGGTAACACTTGCGCCTAATGTGCCGTGGTTATAACTCCATATAGGTAATTGCAAACCTGTTTTATCGCAATTGGCAGTTTTATAGCAATCATTACCTTCTAAGATATTCCAGCCACAATTGTCGCCCTTTTCAATAATATCCACCTCTTCCACCTTATCCTGTCCAACATCAGCGGCCCAAAGCCAGCCTGTGGTACGGTCAAAACTAAATCGCCACGGGTTACGCATACCATACGAGTAAATCTCTTCACGGGTACCATCTGTACTGCCCTTAAAAGGATTATCATCCGGTATAGCATATTTGGTAGCTGTTCCTGTTTTACTTACGTCAATTCGCAATATCTTGCCCAGCAATTGTTTTTTATTTTGTGCGTTTCCGTTAGGATCGCCCCCACTCCCACCATCACCCACGGCTATATACAGGAACTTATCATTACCAAATGCCAGTTTACCACCATTATGATTTTCGAAAGGTTGAGCATAGGTCAGCAAGATCTCTTCACTACTTACATCAGCTACATTTGGGTTGCCTGCACTTACTTTATAGCGGGCAATAACGGTTTCCAACGATGGATTTTTACGGGTGTAATTCACATAGAAAACGCCGCTGGTCTTAAAATCCGGACTAAAAGCCAACCCTAATAAACCCAATTCGCCACCACTGGCTACTTTACTGGTTATATCCAGAAAGATGTTCCTGGTACTTACATCCGTAGCGTTTGAGAACTCATGTATCACGCCTTTTTGTGATACAACGAATAATCTGCCCGTGCCATCATCAGGCGCTGTTAGTTCTACCGGATTTTCCATTACAGGCAAATTGGCGAATGCCGGTTTTACTGTATATTTCCCTAATTCTACTGGTGGTGTTGCACCAGGGTTAACTGCATTGTTCGACTTGCAGCCGACCATCACGCAAACAACTATTAAAAATAAAGTACAATATTTCATATTTTAAAACGAACTAACTACCCTCTATTTACAATTAACTATAAATTAATCAAACAACATTTCTATGCAAGTATTGTTTCTTAAATTGTTTTACCCATATTTTAAGTGATAATTATAAATTATCAGTACAGATAATACATTTAACACGCACAAATAATAACTTTGTTATATCCATAACTTTATATGCTTCAAGTTAGCGAATTATATATTTATCCCATTAAATCGTTAGGCGGTATTAAGTTGGATTCTGCTTTAGTAACTGACAGAGGGTTTGAGTATGATCGTCGGTGGATGCTGGTAGATGATAACAACCGCTTTATATCACAACGCGAATTTCCTGCCATGGCTTTACTGAAACCAGGCCTATCAAACAACCATATTATTGTTACTAACACATTTAACAACACTTCAATCAACATATCATTATCTACTGTAAATAAGGAATTTATAACAGTAACCGTATGGGATGATTACTGCAACGCACAATTAGTGAGCGATGAAGCCGATAGCTGGTTCACGGCAGCTTTGGGTATCAACACACACTTGGTATATATGCCTGAAAATACCCAGCGACCAATAGATCCGGAATACGCACCGGAGGATAGTATTACCTCCTTTTCTGATGGCTTTCCTTTTTTGCTGATCGGGCAATCATCGTTAGATGACTTGAATGAGCGCTTAGATAATTCATTGCCTATAAACCGTTTCAGGCCCAATATCGTATTTACAGGAGGGCAACCTTATGAGGAGGATATGATAGACGGTTTTAGTATTAATAATATAGCTTTTAACGGAGTTAAACTTTGCGCCAGGTGTGTTATGATAACTATTGATCAGGACAATGCTTCCGGCAGTAAGGAACCCACAAAAACACTGGCCTCTTATAGAGCAAAAAACAAAAAGATATATTTTGGACAAAACTTAATCCATTCAGGCACCGGCCATATTGCTGTTGGTGATGAATTAATAGTATTGACCTTACATACAGAAGACAGATTTTTTATTTAAAAATAACATGAAACCTACCATCACTATTGAATATTGCCCTAAATGCCACTGGCTTTTACGCGCTGCTTATATGGCACAAGAGTTGTTAACTACTTTTGAGGATGACCTGCATGGTGTAACCCTGCAACCCAGCGAATTTGGCGGGCGATATACCATTACTTTAAATAGTGAAATTTTGTTTGACCGTGCAACAGCAGGCCGGTTTCCTGAAATAAAAGAACTTAAACAATTAGTACGCGATAAGGTAAACCCGGATAAGAACCTGGGCCATTCAGAACCTATTGTAAAATAAGTATACCTAATCGGTATTTTTAATTGGATTACAATTCTTTATTTATCTTTGTAAGTTATTAACTTTATAAAATGCTATCGAAAAAAACTAAGTATGCTATTAAAGCATTAGTGATCCTGGGGAAGAACATGGACAAACCTCCCATGCAGATATCAAAGATTGCAGAACAAGAGCGCATTCCTAAGAAATTCCTGGAGCAGATCTTATTGGATATGCGCAACGCGGGATTTTTATACAGCAAAAAAGGCGCGGGCGGCGGCTACGCGTTAAATAAAGACCCTAAAGACATATTCCTGGTAAGTATAATGCGCATTACTGATGGCCCTGTAGCCATGCTGCCATGCGCAAGCTTAAACTTTTACCATAAGTGCGATGAGTGCCACCAGGAAACCACCTGCGGCATCCGTGATGTCTTTATTGATGTGCGTGATGCGACGTTAAAGATCCTGTCTGAAACCAGCATTGCTGATGTTATCAGCCGTGAAAACACATTGATAAATATTTAAGATGGCTTATTCATTTTAGTGTAACAATGTATCTTTTTTAAACAATATTCTACCAATTCCATATACTATCTATATCTTTGCGATAGAAATGAGTCTTTTTAGCTGTAAAAAGGCTTTTTATAAAACATTTAATTTAAGTTATGCAAAGCTTCAGAACAGAGCTTGAAAACCCCATCGTTGAGCAAGATATTATAGATCTTGAGAAAAAGATCAGGGAGTTTCGTGAAGGGAAAATACATGATGAGAAATTCAGAAGCTTGCGTTTGGCAAGGGGTATTTACGGCCAGCGCCAACCCGGCGTACAAATGGTACGTATCAAACTACCTTTTGGCAAAGTAACCTTTAAGCAACTGCTGCGTATTGCAGATGTGTCTGACGAGTATGCAAGCCGCAATCTGCATTTAACTACCCGCCAGGATATACAAATACACTATGTAAGCTTAGACAGAACGCCGCAATTATGGGCTGATCTGCAGAAAGATGATGTTACCATGCGCGAAGCCTGCGGCAATACCGTACGTAACGTTACTGCCTCACCTACCGCAGGGGTAGATCCGTTGGAGCCATTTGATGTATCACCGTATGCGCATGGCACTTTTGAGTTTTTATTGCGCAACCCTGTAAACCAGGATATGCCGCGTAAATTTAAAATAGCATTCTCATCAAGCGATGAAGATACTGCTTACTCTTATGCACATGACCTGGGCTTTATCCCGAAGGTAAACAGCAATGGCGAGCGTGGTTTTAAAGTAATGTTAGGTGGCGGTTTAGGCGCACAACCTATATTGGCTAATATTGTTGACGATTTTTTACCTGAGGATCAGCTAATACCTTATATAGAATCAACCATACGTGTATTTGACCGTTATGGTGAACGAACTAACCGTAACAAAGCAAGATTCAAATATGTTATCCAGAAATTGGGTTTAGAAGAGGTTCTGAATCTAATTAAAGTGGAAAGAACCGCTAACAAGGTAAAATCATACAAAATAAATATTGATGCAGTTGATGTACCCGTATTACCAGCGGCTATTGAATTTGGTGACGTTACCATAAACAACCCGCTGGGTTACGAGCAATGGTTGGCCACTAATATTTTCGAACAAAAACAAAAAGGTTTCTACGGCGTGTATATCAAAGTACAAACCGGCGATATTCCAACTGATAAAGCACGTAAACTGGTAGCGTTATTGGAACCATTGGCTGGTGACGAGATACGTATCACCCAAAACCAGGGGCTGTTATTAAAATATGTACGCAAAGAAGCATTCGCTACCCTATACAACGGCTTAGCCGAGTTAGGTATGGCCGCTCCGGGTTTTGACAGCGTAGCTGATGTAACTACCTGCCCCGGTACTGATACCTGTAACCTGGGTATATCAAACAGTATGACTTTTGCCCGTGTGTTAGAAGATCTGATCCATAACGAATATGAGGACCTGATCTATAACCGCGATATCAAAATTAAAATAAGCGGTTGTATGAACTCATGCGGTCAGCATAGCATGGCGCATATTGGTTTCCATGGCAGTTCATTGAAAGCAGGTGCAAAAGTTTTACCATCAATGCAGGTAATGCTGGGTGGCGGTACTGTTGGCGACGGTGTTGGCCGCGCAGGCGACAGGGTGATCAAGATCCCATCAAAACGTGCTACGCAGGTTTTAAGAGATCTTTTAGATGATTACAAAGCAAATTCGACAGAGAACGAGCTTTTTCACGATTATTACGACAGACAAGGTAAAGATTATTTTTACCAGATGTTAAAACCACTGGCAGATTTGACCACCCTAACTGATGAAGATTATGTTGACTGGGGGCATGTAGAAAGCTACGAAAAAGCGATCGGTGTTGGCGAGTGTGCTGGCGTTGTGATCGATCTTGTAGCTACATTATTATATGAGTCTGACGAGAAACTGGAATGGGCCAATGAATCATTTGCCGGCGGTGCATGGGCTGATGCTATTTATCATTCATATAACGTGTTTATCAATTCGGCAAAAGCTTTATTATTAGATAAAGGGGTCAACGCAAGCACGCAGATCGGTATTATAAAAGAGTTTGACGCACAATATGTGTCCACCGGCGAATTTGAACTGACGGGAACGTTTAACGAGCTGATAACCCAGATCAACAAAAACGAACCATCTGAAGAGTTTGCACTTGCTTATAAAGCTGCTGCAACAGATTTCCTGGAGTCTGTAAAAGTCAAAAGAGAGGCAATATTGCAATCATGAGCAAACAACCCAGGATAACTTTGGTTGGTGCCGGTCCCGGTGATGCTGAGTTAATAACATTGAAAGGGATTAAAGCTCTTAAAACCGCTGATGTGGTTTTGTACGATGCCTTAATTAACGAAGAGCTATTAGAGTTTGCAGAAAATGCCGAAAAGGTATACGTAGGTAAACGCTCGGGCGAACATTCTTATTCGCAAGAAGCGGTGAACAAGCTTTTGGTGGACTATGCCATAAACTATGGCCATGTGGTAAGGCTAAAAGGTGGCGACCCGTTTGTGTTTGGCCGTGGATATGAAGAATTAGAGTATGCTGCTATAAATAATATCCCTACAGAGATCATTCCGGGTATATCAAGTTCTATTTCTGTTGCCGGTTTACAACATATCCCTGTTACCCATCGCGGTTTGAGCGAAAGCTTTTGGGTAGTTACCGGCACAACCAGTAGCGGCAATATATCTACCGATGTTTATGATGCCGCCAAAAGCCGTGCAACAGTTGTTATATTGATGGGCCTGAATAAATTGCAGGAGATCACCGACATATTTAAAAATGAAAACAAAGGCCAACTTCCGGTAGCTGTGATCCAAAACGGATCAACACCACAGGAAAAAGTAGTTATTGGCACAGTAGACAATATAGTTGAACTGGTCAAAGAAAATAGTATTACAGCCCCAGCCATCATTATAATTGGCGATGTGGTGTCATTACATCCATTATTTCA
Source organism: Bacteroidota bacterium (assembly GCA_040388175.1). GTDB lineage: Bacteria > Bacteroidota > Bacteroidia > Sphingobacteriales > Sphingobacteriaceae > Mucilaginibacter. The sequence goes on from JAZKCG010000115.1 coordinate 24,105, forward strand.
ATCAAGCAGAAACTTACATGACGCCTGTATCAGAAAATAATGAGCTAATTGATGTTCAAGATGAAAAAACGGGTGGTAACCAACTATTCCCTGTTTTTTTAAAGCTGAATGAACTGCATACGGTGCTTATTGGCGCGGGTAACGTTGGTTTAGAAAAATTGACGGCTATTTTGCACAACAGTCATGATGCAAAAGTTACGGTTATAGCAAAGGCGGTTATACAGCCTGTAAAAGACCTTGCAGTAAAATACGCGACTATTACCGTTATTGAAAAGACTTTTGATGATAATGACCTTAACAATGCAGATTTGGTCATCGCTGCTACTGATGACTCAAAGCTGAATAAATACATAAGAGAATCGGCCCATCAACGTAAATTATTGATCAATGTTGCCGACAAACCTGATCTTTGTGATTTTTACTTAGGATCTATAGTTCAAAAAGGCGACTTGAAGATCGGTATCTCTACCAACGGTAAATCGCCAACCATAGCTAAACGTTTACGAGAAGTCTTGAATGATAGCCTCCCTCCTGAACTCGACATCTCCTTACAGCAAATGAGTGAATTGCGTGATACCTTAAGCGGAGATTTTGCTAACAAGGTTAAGAAACTAAACAAGGTAACATCCATGCTGCTGGAGCAAAAAGCGGAGCGCAAAAACTTAAAATGGTTAATATGGCTATCTATCGTATTTTCGTTAGCGGTAACTGTTACAGCCTTATGGTTCAATGAGCCTGCGTTTAAACAATATGCACAAGAGATCAACCCGGCATTTTATTATTTCCTGGGTGCAGGTTTTGTATTTGCGCTGATAGACGGTGCTATAGGCATGTCCTACGGTGTTACCTCCACTACATTTTCATTATCAATGGGTGTTCCTCCTGCTTCTGCAAGCATGGGCGTGCATTTATCAGAGATATTAAGTAACGGAATTGCCGGCTGGATGCATTACCGCATGGGTAATGTAAACTGGAAACTGTTTAAATTATTATTGATACCGGGTATTATAGGTGCTGTAATGGGCGCCTATTTACTGTCGTCGTTAGAACATTATAGTCAATACTCAAAACCTTTTGTATCGCTTTATACGCTCATTTTGGGTATTGTAATCTTTAGAAAAGCCCTTAATTTAAAACGAAAAAGAACCGGCGATAAGATCAAAAAGATCTCTTTATTAGGTTTTGGTGGTGGTTTTATTGATGCGGTTGGCGGCGGTGGCTGGGGCTCTATTGTATTATCTTCTTTAATAGCCGGTGGCCGTAATGCCAGATTTTCATTAGGCACTGTAAAACTATCAAGGTTCTTTATCGCCTTAATGAGTTCTATAACGTTTATAACCATGCTAAATAGCGCCCACTGGGAAGCTGTGGCAGGTTTAGTTATAGGTAGTGCATTGGCATCGCCTATAGCGGCAAAAATATCAAACAAAATATCAACCAAGGCTATAATGGTATCAGTAGGAATAATTGTTATACTGATAAGTTTGAAAAGCATTATTACCTTTGTAACTAAAATAATGTAATGAGTACTGAGGCAGAAAATATAAAGCAATTAACCGCGGGGCTTGATCCCGTTGCGGCTTTAACTAAACTGGCCGAACATTTCGCAGGCGAAATTGTGTTCTCCACCAGTTTTGGCTGGGAGGATCAGGTAATATCGCACATGATATTTACCAATGATCTGCCCATTAAGGTTTTTACTTTAGAGACCGGCCGTATTTTCCCGGAGACCTACTATGTGTGGAACCGTACTATGGAAATGTATGGCAAGACAATATATGCGTACTATCCACAGCATGAACCATTAGAAAAAATGCTGAACGAAAAAGGGCCAAGCAGTTTTTATGAATCAGTAGATAATCGTAAGGAATGCTGCGGAATCCGTAAAGTTGAACCATTAAACCGTGCGTTGGCCGGTAACAAATGCTGGATAACCGGCATACGTGCAGAGCAATCTGTAAACCGCCATGACATGCATAATGTTGAATGGGATGAAGCTCATAACCTGGTGAAGTTCCACCCTATTTTTAGCTGGACATTAGACGAAGTAAAAGAATACATCAAAAAATATAACGTACCCTACAACACTTTACATGACAAAGGCTTCCCGAGTATAGGATGCCAACCATGTACAAGAGCTGTTAGAGAAGGCGAAGATTTTAGAGCAGGACGCTGGTGGTGGGAAGACCAATCAAAAAAAGAATGCGGCCTGCACGAATTAATTATTGATAACAAATAGAGTCATTAATGAATTATTGAGTTGTAAATCTTAAGATCATTCACTCATTCACTCATTCAATAACTCACTAATTAAACACATGAGTAAACACAACCAACTGGATTATTTAGACGAGCTTGAAGCAGAAGCTATACATATTCTGCGTGAAGTGGCAGGCCAGTTTGAGCGCCCCGCGCTTTTATTTTCAGGGGGAAAAGATTCTATAACGCTGGTACGCTTAGCCGAAAAAGCTTTCCGTCCGGGTAAATTTCCCTTTCCGCTGGTACATATTGATACCGGCCACAATTTTATTGAAACTATCGAGTACCGCGATGCTATGGTTAAACGCTTAGGCGAGAAACTGATAGTAGGCAGTGTTCAGGATTCTATAGACCAAGGTAAGGTTGTTGAACAAAAAGGCAAGAACGCCAGCCGTAATTCTTTACAAACCGTAACCTTGTTGGATATCATTGCCGAGCATAAATTTGATGCCTGTATAGGTGGTGCCCGTCGTGATGAAGAAAAGGCTCGTGCTAAAGAGCGTATTTTCTCTGTACGTGACGAGTTTGGACAATGGGACCCAAAACGCCAACGCCCTGAGCTTTGGAATATCTATAACGGTAAGATTCACAAAGGCGAAAACGTACGCGTGTTCCCTATCAGTAACTGGACCGAGTTAGACGTCTGGAACTATATCCGCAGAGAAAATATCGACCTGCCTACCATATACTTCGCGCATGAGCGCGATACTATTGTTCGCAATGGCCAGCTAATGGCGGCCTCTCCTGTTTTGAATATGGATGAGGATGATATCATCGAACGCCGTACCGTACGTTTCCGTACTGTTGGGGATATGACCTGTACTGCAGCCGTGGCATCGGACGCATTTTTAATTAACGATATTATTGACGAGATAAGTGCATCAAAAATAAGTGAACGCGGCGCCCGTATGGATGATAAGGTATCAGAAGCTGCAATGGAAGACAGGAAGAAAGGGGGATATTTCTAAATTTCGAATTGTTGAAATGTGGATTAAAAATCCGAAATCGAAAATCCGAAATCCGAAATTACAATTATGGATATATTAAAATTTATAACTGCAGGTAGTGTTGACGATGGTAAAAGTACCCTTATAGGTAGATTACTGTATGATAGCGATTCTATCCTGGCCGACCAACTGGAAGCATTACACTCATCGAATCGTAAAAATGATGATGGCAGCATTGACCTTGCTATTTTAACCGATGGCCTTAAAGCAGAGCGTGAACAAGGCATTACTATTGATGTTGCTTACAAGTACTTTCAAACAGACAAACGCAAATTTATCATAGCCGATACCCCGGGGCATATTCAGTATACCCGTAACATGGTAACCGGTGCGTCGAACGCTAACCTGGCTATTATTTTGATCGATGCCCGTAAAGGCGTTATTGAGCAAACTATTCGTCACTCGTTCCTGGTATCGTTGTTGGGTATTCAGCAGGTAGTGCTGGCCATCAATAAAATGGATATGGTTGACTACAGCGAAGAGGTTTATAACAACATATTAAAAGACTACAATACTTTAGCCGGTAAGGTTGGGTTGAAGAACGTTCACGCTATACCGGTAAGCGCACTTAAAGGCGACAATATTGTTAACACTTCATTAAACATGCCATGGTTTAAAGGCGAGAGCCTTTTACATTTCCTGGAAACTATTGAGGTGGGTATTGATGACAGCACAGAGCACGCTCGCTTGCCTATACAATGGGTTATACGCCCTCAAACTGAGGAACTACATGATTACCGTGGTTATGCCGGTCGTGTGTCATCAGGGTCATTTAAAGTGAACGATAAGGTTACTGTATTGCCATCTGGCTTTACATCGACCATCACCAAGATAGAGTTGCTGGATCAGGAGCCTGAGGAAGCAGTAGCAGGTATGTCTGTTACCGTGCATTTGAAGGACGAGATCGATATCAGCCGTGGCGACCTGTTGGTTAACAGCAGCTACCAGCCTCAAGTGTCACAATTAATTGAGGCTGACCTATGCTGGATGGATACTCGTACATTGGATACAAGCCACACTTACTTTATCCAGCATAACAGCAAAGTAACCCGTTGCAAGATCCAGGAGACGCTTTACAAGGTTAATATCAACACGCTGGAGAAAGAGTATAATGAAGACTTCAAACTGAACGATATCGGACGGATCATCATCAAAACTGCCGACCCGTTAGCGTTTGATCATTATGAAGATAACAAAGCTAACGGCGGCGCTATTATAATCGACAGCCGTACCAACGTTACCGTTGGCGCTGTGATGCTGCGTAACGTGGCAGACTAAAAAGCAAGTGACTATTAATATATTAAAGGCGATTTGGGGTTACCCGGGTCGCCTTTTTTAATGCAGGTGATCCACTTTAAATATGGATCACATGGATCACCTATTTTAATTAACTGGTTGTAAATTAATATTTTAACTTTTTATACGGATCACTTTGGATCATCCTTATTCGTCAAAATATTTAAGCACAAATATCAATTATATCATTGATATTTAAATTATTGTATATTGATTGTTTTTGGCCATTTTTTCAGGAGTGGATCACGTAATGTGGATCACACCTAAGCATCTTAGGCATTGCCTATTATAGCCCCAACAACTTCTTTTTCTGCGCATCGTACTCTTTTTGTGTGATCGCCCCCGAATCCAATAACGCTTTCAATTTCTTGATCTCGTCAGCAACAGAACCTGTTGATGCGGGCACTGCAGTATCGGCGGTTTTGCACGGTTTAACTTCACAAGCTTCAATTGCATCATCAATAAACACCGTATAGCGCATTGGGCCACCAGGGTTTACACTGAACATATACTTGTCAACTCCATTTACTTTTATTTTACGGATACTTTTTAAAATAGCGGCCGAGTTAGCAAAGTCTTTAGGCAAAGTACGTGTACTGCGGGGGTTAGGTATCAATCCATGATCCTCGAAATATAAAAAGGAACCATCCTGTTTAGTTCCCCTACCCAATCGCACAGTATCCCCTACATGATAAGTTATACCGTTTGATGCTTTGTACTCGGTAACTGATGTACCGCCAAAAAGGCCTTGTGCTTTGGTTAAAAACGGGGTAAATAGTGCCACGATAAGTATTAGTCTTTTCATAATTATCTATAAATCGGTTTTAGTTCATAATTGTTTTATTTTCTTAAGATTATTGGATATAAACGTTAGGCGGCTTTGCTGCAAGGTTTATGTTTGAAAATTCAGGGTAACAATTATTGCAAGGATTTACCGACCGTTCTGTATGCCCTTTAACGTCTGTTGTAAAAAATATACGCTGGCCTTTTACAACATCCGTAATTTCTTCTAACTCTAACCGCCCATTTATGTAGTTTTTTTCGTAAAATGCCTTTTTGCGCCAATCTACATATCTTTCAAAATTTATTTTCCCATCAAATTGATAGCTCTTTTCAGTTTTAGTGTGTCCGTTAATATCATATATAACTGTTGATTCTAAAGGATGCTTCCAGTATTTTGTTTTTTTAAGCGAATCTAACAATTGTGCAACTTGTTTACCAGTAAGCGGATAATCTCCCCCTAAAACAACACTCGTTTTTAAACTTGCTTGCTGTTTTAACATAGCTACAGTCTCCGTTGTATCGGTATAAACGGAAGATGACCTGATAAGTCCGTTACTATATATTACATGTTCTAACAACTGGCCGGATACTGAATATTTATCTGATGCACCCACACGCTGTCCATTCTTAAATTGTTCAATTAAAAACAAAGGGCCATTTGGGTAGTAAATTTTACGCAGCCCGTCTAACTTATTTTGTTTAATGGATTGCTCAATTTCAAGCTTCCCGTTTGCATAAAATACTTTGCTTTTTGCATTGCTTATCACCGGTCGGCCGTACAACGCTCTCAATTTTGCCATCCATGCAACTCCATTATCTTTCCAAAAGTCCGCGCCGGTCCATTCCCGCAGCCCGGTATTGTCTGCATATCTAACACTATGTGTACACTGATCTACAGATAATTTCCCTTTAAAATAATAAGCAAAAAACAACCATTGCTCGCCCTCTTTTAAATAAAGCATACAATCACTGTTAAAACCATCATCATAAGCCCATTGGGTGGTCTTTCCTTTGAACAAGTCCAATACCTGTATGCGTATATGGCCATTTGCACGATTTTGAGAAACAGGATTGGTGGCTGGCAGTTTAACGATCTTTACCAACGCTATAAAATCATAACGCTTTAATTCACGCGAGTTGAGTTCCGGTGTGGCACACTTACAAGCCATGGCATCACGAGCAAACACTAAAATTAACAGGATGAACAGTAATCTCATCAAATAGCAGGGTTTAGATTTATCACCCAAGTTAGCTAAATCCTTTAAACCATACTAATTTATCGTCCAAAAAACCTATTTTTGCGGCTGAATGAAGCACATACGTAATTTTTGTATAATAGCACATATTGACCACGGTAAAAGTACCCTTGCCGATAGGTTAT
>JAZKCG010000116.1:0-32139 GCA_040388175.1 Bacteroidota bacterium
AAAGAACTTTATTATAAGTCTTCGCGACTTGCTTTAGTTGTGCAACGGTCACCTTTGGCGGAAAGAGGGTAAAAACATCTAAACTTTTGTAATGCGCCCGCCTTGTGTAACATTCCCCTTATCTTTGCATCTAAAGAGTAAAACAAGATTAACTGACCTATAACTGTGGCCGAAAAGGATATTGTCTTTAAGCAAATATTTGAAGCTAATTCAAAAAAGATATTCCATTTGTGCTACGGCTATACGGGGGATGATGACGCTGCGAACGACCTACTACAAGAAACATTTTTAAAAGTTTGGCAAAACCTGGATAAATTTAGAAACCAGGCCATGATCTCTACCTGGATATATCGTATCGCGGTAAATACCTGCCTTACGTATCTGCGGTCAGAGAAACGGCAGGCTAAAGATGAGTTAACACCGCATATTGCCGAAACCAAAATGGAAGAGGTTTCTGATAAAAACGAACAAGTTGCCTTACTATATAAGTGTATATCAAAACTGGAAGAGTCAGAAAGAATTATAATAACTATGGTGCTGGACGAAATGCCTTATCCGGAAATAGCAGAGATATCAGGTATATCTGAAGGCAACCTACGGGTTAAAATTTTCCGTATTAAACAGAAATTGACAGAATTATATAATCAGTATGAAAGACTTTGATCATTTAATGTCGGTTTGGCAGGAACAGCCAAAAAAGGATCAGCAGCTTTCAGTAGATGATGTGCTGAAACAGGTGAAAAAGGGAATGAGCGGGCTAAGCAGGAATTTGTTTTGGGGAATTGTTATTATGGCTGCATCATTTATAGGCCTTTTTATGGTGATGTTGTTTTTGGTATTCACCTCATGGGTTACCTATGTCGGCATAATAATTATATTAATAACGATACTGATATACGGAATGGTAATGGTTAGGGATTACCGGGTTATAAGCAAACAGGATATCACTACTAATCCTACCGAGTATTTACAAAGTTTAAAGGAATATCAAAAGAACCGCGGAATAACTTACGGCTGGCTATTTTACCTATATGTTATATTAATTAGCTGCGGATTGGCATTGTACTTTTACGAGGTATTACAAACCGCATCAACAGCGTTTAAAATTGCGGCCTATGGTTTTAGCGCTGTTTGGTTTTTGTTCTGCACATTCTATTTAAGGCATCGTTTTGCAAAAAGCGAACAGGATAAAGTAAACCTGATGATAGATAGGTTGATCCGTTTACAAAGCCAATTTAACTAACCTATTCCACCACCCCTGTAGCTGCCCAAAACAATAAATAAGTTTTAGACAGATTTTTAACACGTACAGCGGTCAGCACTCTTTTATTATCCGGGTGAATATTCAGCGCATGGATATTATGATGATCGTTTTCTGTTCTGAAATTTTTGTCAGTCCACTTAGCCAAATCATGCACCACATAGCTAAAGTCGGGGTCGTTATCCGGTACATCATTGGCCCAGTCGGGTACAACAATATTTTTAAGATCACTGCCATCGGCATAAACTAATTCGTATTGTAATTTTGATTTACCATAAGCACTGGTCAAACAAATAAAGAAATCGGCGTATTTATTCTTTGGTGTTTTGATGGTAAAAGTATTGGTATCAGCCAACATAGCCTGGTATTTTATGCCATCATTGTTATTGTAATGCAATAACATACTTGGGTGATGTTCAGTCGCAGCAATCAACGGATTATCAGCAATAGCTTTTGGGTTAGTTTCGCCATTAAATTTCGCTGCAGCCATGGTCAGGTAACCATTTTCGCGGTCGACACCTTTTGTCCACGGTACCAGCTTGCCATTGGTTAAAGTAGTTACCGGCCTAACATTTAACAAGCTGATGATGTCTATCTGTATTACTTTACCCTTTTGGTTTATATACCCCGAAGTAATTATCAAACCACTGATAATTAAAACGTTAAGTAAGTATTTCGGAATTGATTTTAGGTTCATACCCTAAAGGTAGTATTTCTTGTTTATTTTGCATGAATATTAAAACCACCCTTAACAATATCATTTAACACATTTTAACTAACACTAAAACAACGGGGGTAAAATCAATGCACATTTTTTATATTTTTGCATGGGTTTATAAATCAGCACAGCTCCAACCCTATCACCAATAAATGGATATATCAGTAGTAATACCTTTATATAACGAAGTTGAATCATTACCAGAACTTACATCATGGATAAGTAAGGTTATGGACGAAAATAATTTCCTTTACGAGATCATATTAATTGACGACGGCAGTACAGACGGCTCGTGGGACATGATCCACAAATTACGCTTAAACAATCCTTTTATAAAAGGCATTAAATTTAGGCGTAATTATGGTAAATCTGCCGGTTTAAACGTAGGTTTTGATGCGGCACAGGGTAATGTAATTATTACGATGGATGCTGACCTGCAGGATAGTCCTGATGAGATCCCTGAACTATATCGCCGCATTGTAGAGGAAAAATATCACCTGATATCAGGCTGGAAAGCTAAACGATATGACCCGATAACAAAAACTATCCCTACTAAGCTATTTAACTGGGCAACACGCAAAATGTCGGGCATTAATAATCTGCATGATTTTAATTGCGGCTTAAAAGCTTACAAAAAAGAAGTAGTTAAAAACATAGAAGTTTATGGCGAAATGCACCGCTATATACCGGTTATAGCCAAATGGGCAGGCTTCACCAAAATAGGCGAACAGGTTGTTGAGCACCGTGCGCGCAAATATGGTGTCACCAAATTTGGAATGAGCCGTTTTATAAATGGTTTATTAGACCTGCTTTCTATTTTTTTTGTAGGTAAATTTGGTAAGCGCCCTATGCACTTTTTTGGTGCAATGGGTACGTTAAGTTTCTTTGCCGGGTTTATTTGCGCCATGTGGATAGTATTTGAAAAACTGTACATTATCCATCAAAATGAAAAATATGGCTTGCACATACCCTATCGTGATGCTACCAATAACCCCCTGTTTTATATAGCACTGGTAGCGATCATATTAGGCTCGCAATTATTTTTAACCGGTTTTGTAGCAGAACTGGTAGCCCGTAGCGCCCCCGAGCGGAATAAATACCAGATAGAAGACAGTATTTAAATGTGCAGATGCGTGGATATGCAGATGTGCAAATCCATGGTCAACAGTTTTCAATAACATAATCTCAATTAAAAAAAATCTGCACATTTGCACATACGCATATCTGCACATCCAAAATATGTTTTTTTCCATCATCATACCTTTATATAACCGTCCGCAAGAAATAAAAGAACTGTTGGAAACTCTTGCCTTACAGACCTATAAAAACTTCGAGGTATTGGTTATTGAGGATGGGTCAAAAGACGATGCGGAGGATATTGTAAAAAGTTTCACCGGGAAGTTAGACGTTAAGTATTTCGTAAAAGAAAATGCCGGCCAGGGATTTGCCCGTAACTATGCTTTTGAGCGCGCTAAAGGCGATTATTTTATTATATTCGATTCAGACTGCCTTATACCCGAAGATTACCTGGAGATAGTAAATAACTCACTTACCGAGAACTGGCTGGATGCTTACGGCGGGCCCGATGCAGCACATCCTTCCTTTACACCTACACAAAAGGCTATCAGTTATGCTATGACCTCGCCTTTTACAACAGGCGGTATCAGGGGTAACAAAAAGAGTTTAGGGCAATTTCATCCGCGCAGCTTTAACATGGGGATCTCAAGGCAGGTTTGGGAGAAAGCCGGTGGTTTTATTATTACAAGATCGGGCGAGGATATTGAGTATAGCATCCGTATTCATGCTATGGGTTATAAAATCGGTTTGATACCCCGCGCAAAAGTATATCATAAGCGCCGTGCTAACTTTTTGCAATTTTATAAGCAGCTTCATTTTTTTGGCAGGGCCCGGATAAATGTTTATAAGTTCTTTCCTTCCGAGCTTAAAGCTGTACATTTTTTTCCGGCAATGTTTACCTTATGTGTCTTATTTACAATTATTTCAAACATTTTTAACTGGCCAATTGCTACGTTATGTAATGTAGCAGCTCTACTTATTATTTTGTTGATATTTTTTCATTCGTTAAGTAAAAATAAGTCGGTAAAAATTGCATTTTTGAGCATACTGGCTTCCTTTATTCAATTAACTGCTTATGGCTTGGGTTTTATGCAGGATTTCTGGAAGCGGGTAATATTAAAACTCTGGTAAAATAAACTATGTATCATCCTTTTTCTGTAGCAGAAACAACCAAAACTGCCTGGACAATCTTTAAGAAGAATTTTATAACCATAATTGTTTATTCAATTGCGGCATCTTTCTTATTGTTGGTGTTAGGCGGTGTATTTGAGTTTGTAATTGCCCCCGAGGAATTTACCGGAAAAATGATCGTATCGTTGATCATGGTGTTCATACAAACCTATACTACTTTGGGTTTATATAAGCTAATATTTACACTAATTGACAGCGAGTATTATGAGTTTGAGTTTTCGCAGATACTACCTCCTTTTAAAAGTATAATGAGCTATTTGGGGGTGATATTCTTTATGGCTTTTGTAATTACCACCTTTCATATTTTAATGGCAAAATTGGATGAGTACCCCAATTTACAACAGTTGTTAGAAGAGATAGCTATTATAATTGCTTTATTCTTTGCTTTGCGCATCATGTTCTTCATTACCTTTATTGTTGATGACCAGTCTGGAGGTTTTGAGTCTATTCGTCAAAGCTTTAAGCTAACAAAGGGCTATTTTTTTAAGGTATTGATCATGTTAGGCATCGTATTGTTATTTATCGCTCTTCCCGCCTTTTTATCGCAATACAAAGGTTTAGGTTTTGTATCAGCAGCCATCATATTTACCTATCCTTTTGTTAATATTATATTGGCAGTAACCTATCGTAAACTGGTGTACAGCCACCAGGATGTAGATGATGATATTGCTGAAACAAATTAAGTCATGGGGTTAAAGGCTGTTTTAAGCAAAGTATTTGCTGCCTGGGTCAATAAAGACCTTGACAACATCCGTAAAAACGCGGTACAATTACAAGAACAAACTTTTAAGAATTTATTGGACCAAGCTAAGGCCACCTGCTTTGGCAAAGACCATGATTTCGATCAAATAAATACTTACGCCGACTTCAAAAAGCAAGTCCCCATACGCGATTACGAGGAACTTAGCCCTTACATTAAACGTGTAGTAAACGGCGAGGCTAATGTACTATGGCCCGGTAAACCAACTTATCTCACCAAAACATCGGGCACTACCTCTGGCGTAAAGTATATCCCCATAAGTAAAGAAAGCATGCCTGAGCATATTAAAGCTGCGCGTAATGCTTTATTGAGTTATATCCATGAAACGGGTAAGACCGGTTTTGTAGACGGGAAGATGATATTTTTACAAGGTAGCCCTATCCTGGCAGAAAAATCCGGAATACCAATTGGCAGACTATCAGGCATAGTAGCACATCATGTGCCTGCCTATCTGCAAAAGAACCGACTGCCAAGCTATAAAACTAACTGCATTGAGGATTGGGAAGAAAAGGTCGATGCTATTGTACGGGAAACCGTAAATGCAGATATGCGACTGATATCAGGGATCCCACCATGGTGTCAGATGTACTTTGATAGACTTTCGGCAGTATCAGGCGGTAAAAAGATAAAGGATATCTTCCCCAATTTTAAGTTGTTTGTATATGGCGGAGTTAATTTTGAACCCTATCGGGCACGGATGCAGGAGAGTATTGGTTGTGCGATTAATTCAATAGAGACCTACCCTGCTTCAGAAGGTTTTATTGCTTTCCAGGATTCGCAAAAAGAAAAAGGATTACTGTTGCTGGTAAATTCAGGCATATTTTACGAGTTTATCCCTACGGATGAATATTTCAATGACAACCGTACCCGTATTAGCTTAGGCGATGTAGAATTGAACAAAAATTACGCATTAATACTAAACACAAACGCAGGCTTATGGGGTTATAGCATTGGTGATACTGTTAAGTTTATTTCAAAAGATCCATATAGAATTTTGGTGACCGGACGTATTAAACATTACATTTCTGCGTTTGGAGAACATGTTATTGGCGAAGAGGTAGAACAAGCGTTGATGAGTGTTGCCAATCAGGAAGGGATAGAAATAGTAGAATTTACAGTAGCGCCACAGGTAAATCCACAGCAGGGCCAGTTACCGTATCATGAATGGTTTATTGAATTTGGCACAGCGCCAAAAGACATTCAAGTATTCGCGAGTAAGGTTGATAAAGCGCTACAAGAAAAAAATATTTACTACTTTGACCTCATTGATGGTAACATTTTGCAACCTTTGATCGTCCAAAGCGTAAAAAAAGATACATTTATTAATTATATGCGTTCTCAGGGCAAATTGGGCGGGCAAAATAAAGTGCCACGCTTAGCGAATGACAGGAAGATAGCAGACGGATTAAAGGAGTATATAGTTGATCTAACAAATTGAGTAACCTAATTAAAAATATAGCCATTCTTGGCTCAACAGGTAGCGTAGGCACACAAGCATTAGAAGTGATCGGAGAAAATCCATCCTTATTTAAAGCTTATATTCTAACGGCTAATAATAATGCACACTTACTTATCCAGCAGTCACTTCAATTTAAGCCTGCTTATGCGGTTATTTGTGATGAAAGCAAATACGCAGAAGTAAAGCAAGCGTTAGTTAATACAAATACCAAAGTATTAGCCGGTATAAAAGCCGTAATTGATATTGTAACTAATCCAGAAATCGATGTCGTTCTGACAGCGATGGTTGGTTTCGCTGGGTTGGAGCCTACTATATCAGCCATAAAGGCTGGTAAAGATATCGCGTTAGCAAATAAGGAAACATTGGTTGTAGCAGGCGAACTGATCACTGATCTGGCCAAACAGCATCATGTTAAGATCTTACCTGTTGATTCTGAACATTCTGCCATTTACCAATGTTTGATTGGTGAAGAGGCAAATGCGATAGAAAAGATCATTTTAACTGCTTCCGGCGGTCCGTTTAGAGGGAAAACTGCAGCATTTTTAGCGAGCGTAACCCGCGAACATGCCTTAAAACACCCCAACTGGGTAATGGGTGCAAAGATCACTATTGATTCTGCCACCTTAATGAACAAAGGATTGGAAGTAATTGAAGCTAAGTGGTTATTTGATCTGACTGCTGACCAGGTAGATGTTATTGTACATCCGCAGTCCATAATACACTCTATGGTGCAATTTGAGGATGGGTCTATCAAAGCGCAAATGGGTGTGCCAGATATGAAATTACCTATCCAATACGCACTGGCCCACCCTGCCCGTTTAAAGAACAACTTTAAACGATTTAACTTTACCGATTACCCTAACATCTCATTTGAAAAACCTGATCTTGATACGTTCCGTAATTTAGGTTTAGCTTATGAGGCTTTAAATAGAGGGGGAAACATGCCTTGTATAATTAATGCGGCAAATGAGATTGCTGTAGCGGGTTTTTTAGGCAACACGGTAGGTTTTCTGGATATTAGCCGGGTTGTTGAAAGTTGTATGCAAAGCATTAGTTTTCAATCACAAGCAACCCTTGACGATTATTTGAATACTGACAAAGAAACACGCATATTTGCGCAAAATTTAATAAAACAAATGCCTGCAAAGGCTTATAATTTGATATAGAGAAGAATGAGTATAGTAATTATGGTTGGCCAGTTAATACTGGGACTTTCGATTTTAGTGATATTGCATGAACTGGGCCACTTTTTAGCTGCAAGAGCTTTTGGTATTAAAGTAGATAAATTTTACCTGTTCTTTGATGCCTGGGGTTTTAGCCTTTTTAAATTTACCTATAAGGATGTTGAATACGGTATTGGCTGGTTGCCTTTAGGCGGTTATGTAAAAATTGCCGGTATGATTGATGAATCAATGGATACCGAACAAATGGCAGGACCACCTCAACCCTGGGAGTTTCGCTCTAAACCGGCATGGCAACGTTTAATTGTAATGTTGGGTGGCGTTTTTGTAAATATTGTGTTGGGGATTTTCATTTTCTGGATGCTTACCGCGCGGTTTGGCGAAAGCTATATCCCTAACGACAATATTAAATACGGTATTGTACCCGGCATAATAGGTAAAAAAATGGGATTGGAAGCCGGCGATCAGATTAAGGCTATTAATGGCAAACCTGTTGAAAAGTTTGAAGACTTAATGAAGTCGAATGTATTGTTAGATCATTCTGTGCTAACTGTACAAAGAGGCGACAAAACACTTGAGCTGACCGTTCCTGCAAATATTATCAATGACCTGTCTGACCTGGGTCTAGAGCAGTTCATCAGTCCGCTGCCGCGTATTAAATTTGCGGTTGATTCTGTTGTAGCGGGTACTGGTGCGAAGGCAGCAGGCCTTGCCAAAGGCGATAGCGTGCTTGCCGTTAACGGCACCAAAGTGCAGTTTTACGATGAGTTACAAACCGAGCTTAAAAAGTATGCCGGCAAAACCGCCACGCTTGATATTAAACACAACAACGAGGTAAAACAACAGGACGTAAGCATTAACAAAGAGGGCAAGTTAGGCATAACGCCCCTGTTTATATTGCCTGCCGAGAAAACTATTAACTATGGCTTCTTAGGTTCATTACCTGTTGGTGCCGACAAGGCCTGGGGCAGTTTTTCGGGTACAGCTAAAAGTATAGGTAAAGTATTTAAAGGTGAGGCTAAGTTTAATAAAATAATAGGTGGGCCGGTTGCTATAGCAACTCAGTTTGGCTCACGGGTTGACTGGGTACATTTTTGGAGCATGGTGGGTTTATTATCAATAGCGTTAGCTTTTACCAACCTGTTGCCAATACCGGCTCTTGATGGCGGCCATGCGGTGTTCCTGATCATTGAAATGATAAAGGGCAAACCACTTAGCGATAAGTTCCTGGAGCGGGCACAAATAGTAGGATTTGTATTATTGATATCATTAATGGTATTTGTATTTGGCAATGATATTGTTAAACAGGTGCTAAAGAGCAAGCCATAATAAATGGCAAAATATATCTTATGAATACAAAATGCCCGGGCTGTTAACCCGGGCATTTTTATTGATCGGACTACCTACCTTTTAGGAATATACTATCCGAGTTTATTACCTTTACTATCGATCTAATTATATCCTAATGAAAAAAATCCTTTTCCTCGCTGCTACATTTCTTCTTTTTTTGTGCAATAATAATTTTGCAGCAGTCAAACCTTTACCACAAAAGCCATCTATCAGTAAGGTACCTTATGGTGAGTTAAACGGGCAAAAAGTATTTGAATATACCTTGACTAATGCTAACGGTATGCAGGTTAAGGTCATTAATTATGGCGCCACCATCAGCGATATCATCACTCCGGATAAAAACCATCAAATGGCAAGTGTGATATTAGGTTTTAATTCATTAAAACAATATACCGGCAGGATGAATGCGCTTAATGGAGCAATTGTTGGCCGTGTTGCTAATCGCATCGCTAATAAAAAGTTTACTATTGATGGTAAAGAATATATCCTGAGCGGTAATATACACGGCGGTGCTAAGGGCTTTAATTTTAAGATCTGGAATATTGAAGAAATACCGGGAAACAAAGAAGTTGCTTTAAAATTAACCTATTTCAGCAAAGACGGCGAAGAAGGTTATCCGGGAAATCTAAACGTAACGGTTGTTTATACTTTGACCAACAATAACGAACTGAAGCTGAATTATACCGCCACCACAGATAAAGCGACCCATGTTGTGCTAACCAATCACAGCTATTTTAATCTTTCAGGCGGGCAAGAAGCCAACACCCATAAAACTGAAGTGACTATTTTAGCTGATAAGTTCCTGGAGGCAACGCCAGGCCCCTTCCCTACAGGTAAATTATTAGATGTTAAAGGCACCCCATTTGATTTTACTAAACCTATGCCAATCGGCAAACATATAATGGATAACGATGTGCAATTAACCCAGGTAAATGGTTATGATGTTACTTTCGCGCTGCGTAATCAAACCGGTAAATTAGCATTAGCGGCATCGGCCTACGAACCAACCAGCGGCAGGTTCATGCAGGTTTATACTACAGAGCCTGGCTTGGTATTTTATACCGGAAATCACCTTAATCCGAACGTTATCGGTAAAGGAGGTATACCATCTGTGAAGAACGGGGCGTTTTGCTTTGAGACACAACACTACCCTGATTCGCCTAATCAACCCAGCTTTCCTTCTACCCTTTTGCGCCCAGGTCAAACCTTCACATCAGAAACTGTTTATCAATTCTCAGTACGAAAATAAACTATGGCTTAGGCAATAAATGCTTTTGCACCTTGCCCAAAGCCGTACGAGGTAAACTATCCACCACAATAAATGAGCGCGGAACTTTAAACGACGCGAACGCGTTTTTACATTTTTCTTCAATAACAGCCGCATCATAATTATCAGCAGGTACTATGTAAGCTACCGGCATCTCGCCGCGGGTTGCGTGCGGTATACCTACTACCGCAACCTCACTAACACCGGCTTGCTCTAATAAAAAATCTTCGATCTCTCGCGGATATATATTAAAGCCACCGCTTATGATCAGGTCGCTTTTTCTACCTCTTAAAGTAAAATAGCCATCAGCGGCCATTACGCCCATATCACCAGTTTTAAAATATCCGTCGCTAAATGCATCAATTGTTGCCTGTTCTCTTCTC
Organism: Bacteroidota bacterium; assembly: GCA_040388175.1. Classification (GTDB taxonomy): domain Bacteria; phylum Bacteroidota; class Bacteroidia; order Sphingobacteriales; family Sphingobacteriaceae; genus Mucilaginibacter. The sequence continues at coordinate 10,648 of JAZKCG010000116.1, forward strand.
CAGTAGCCTGAAAATACGTTAGGTCCCTTTATATGCACCTCGCCTTCTTCGTCAAAAGCTGCGTTAGATCCATCAGGTAAAACTATTTTGGCTGATATTCCCGGTAAAGGAAAACCGATGCTGCCGGGCCTCCTTTCGCCAATATAAGGGTTGCTGATATTCATTAAGGTCTCGGTCATGCCATATCGCTCCAATATTACGTGACTATACTTGGCTTCAAAGTCTTCTAATATATGTGCAGGCAGCGGCGCTGACCCACAAATGAATAGCCGCGCATTAACACCTATTTGCTTCGCGATATCGGCTGGTTGATCCAATAAACGAATATAGATAGTAGGTACCCCGAAAAACAAGGTAGGCTTGAATGATAAAAACTCTTCGGCAGCTTTACCGTGTTCAAATCTTGGTAATAATTTCATGGTACAACCACTCATTAGCCAACAATGCACACCATTAGCCAGTGCATGAACATGGAACAAGGGAAGCGCTAATAAAAAGCGATCCTGCTCTGTGATCTTCCAGCAGGCATTCAGGTTAAGCCCATTGGTCATGAAATTATTATGTGTAAGGATCGCCCCTTTTGACGCACCTGTTGTACCACTGGTATAAACCAATGCTGCGGGACTATCGCCTGTGGTCAACACGTTGATGGCTGTATCAGGCTGGTCTTTTACTTCATTAATCAGGTCAGTCAACTGCCAGGCCTTAAAGTCACATGGCACATCACCATTAGCTATTAATGCTTTCGGATCAGCATCTGATAAGATATGGGTTATCTCTCTTTCTTTATAAAGTATGTTAACGGGTACAAAAATGATTCCCGTTTTAGCGCAGGCAATAAATAAGTCAATTATCTCCACACAATTTTCCAGGTAAACACTTAAGCGGTCGCCGGCTACAAATCCTTTTGAAAGCAAAAGGTTGGCAGTACGGTTGCTTCGTGTATCGATGTCGCCAAAGGTAAATTCCTGATCACCGAACATTAATGCTACTTTGTTCTTTCTTCCTACAAGAGATATATCGAAAAGACTAACTAAATTCATATAAGACTAAAATGTTAAAATTTACACTTAATTGTTTTTGATTTTAAGCGATGTTATACAGATAAGCAGGGCAAATATACCCATCGAAATAAACGCTATGTTAAAATTACCGGTGCGGTCTGTAATATTACCAACCAACGGAGCGGCCACCAAAATAAATACAATACCCAGCATATTTACTAAACCCATTGCCGCGCCTGCCCTGCCCGGAAATATAATAGCAGCACGGTTAAATAGCCCAGCATAGGGCAAGCCGCAGCCAACACCTAATAATATTATAGCGATCACATCAGCTATCATTTCTCCTTTAAAAGCGGCTATCAAGAAACAACCTAAGGCATTAAGTATTAAACTACCGATTATCAATTGCCTTACTCCGACTTTGGCCAGCAACTTACCGCCAATTGGACGGGTAAAAATACCCAGCAATAATGCCAACGAAGCAATAAAACTGATCAGTAATTTATTGGTATCAGCAAAATTTTCTTTCAGCATGGTTGTTATCCATGAACTGATTGCTATAACCAGGCCAAATGAGGCCATCTGGACAAACCCCAACAACCATAGCTGGCCATTTGAAAGCATTTTTAACAAAGATGTTGGGGGATGACTTTTATCTGGTGGGTTTGGCGCGAAAAACAATACTGTCAAACATACAACTGCAGCTAAACTGGCGGTAAGTAAAAATGTAGGCGGCCATGCTTTATAATGATCGGCCACTTGTGGCACCACGAAAATAACAAAACCCGATCCTAACAAAACACTCGCCCCATAATATCCCTGGTATAATAATAGTTTTTCCTGTGGGATGCATTGATAAACATACCTTGCTCCTGCTACAAATGATGAGCCGGTGCCAATACCTACAATAAACTTCCATATCAATAACTGGGTATAGTTATCAGAGAACGCGATACCAAAATTACCAATACTGACAACTATCAATGCCAATACAATTACCCGTTTAGCGCCAAACTTATCTGCCAGGAAACCACCGGGAATTTGCATTGCAGCATGGGTCAAAAAGATTGCCGTAGTTAAAAAACCAAACATGGCCTTAGTAAAAGGCTGAGCCGGCGAATTAAAACTTGCCATTAACCACGATTTTAACGGAGCATGGTTAGTATAATTAGCAGAGAAAGCAAAACCAACCAAACAGGCAAGTAATAGTACCGTTCGTTTTTGTTTGCTGTTTAACACTAAAGTATCATTACTCATAAAGTATAGGTTATGTAATTGCAATCAAATATATAGTAAAGTACAATAGTTTGTGCAAGCCTGGCATATCTAAAATTTTCACGATAAATTATTGATCAGGTCAGGTTATTTGCAAGTCATCCATTATATTAGCGGCTTTCAGTTTGATCATCACATTTATTCATTATGCACGCACATTATATTAATTTAGTTAGAGTATTTATTTGCTCGGTAGTTTTTTTAATTGGTTACATTAAAGCCGCCAGTGCTCAAACTAATGAACTATCGGGATGGGCCGCGTGGTTTCATACACAACGTTTCTCTAAGCATTGGGGAGTTTCATTTGACAGTCAGTTTCGCTCTGCAGATCAGGCAGATTACCTGAAGAATGTTTTACTGCGCCCTAACCTAAACTATTATTTTGGCAACAAAAGCGCGACCTTAGGCTACGCCTACGTATCAGCCAATGGCCGTACGGCAACAGGCGACAAAACACTCCGTCACGAAAACAGGATATTTGAGCAGTTTATAATCACCCAAAAAGCCGGTGTAAACACAGCGATAAGCCATCGTTTTAGATTAGAGCAACGTTTTTGGGGAGCTACAGCAGTTCAACAGGAAGTTTTTTCGTAACGGGTAAGATATTTTGTAAGAGGCGTCATTCCGTTTAACAATGAGCCAACTTTTACCAAGGGTGCGTTTCTTGCCTTGCAAAATGAGGTGTTTGCCAATGTACAAAACAAGGATAAAGTAAATAAGCATGTTTTTGATCAAAATCGCGCTTATGTGGCATTGGGTTATCGTTTCAGTAAAAAGATGGATATAGATGCCGGTTATTTGAATCAATGTATACAGCAAAGCCAGGCACATACAATTAACCATGTAATGCAAATTGCTTTATATACCAGGTTTGGTCAATAAAACATAATTGCAGTAAGAACTTGACTGTCCCAAATAATAGATCAGGCAGTATTGTTATGAGGAAAGAAGATAGATAAATTAGTCCCGCTGTTTTTCGCCGGCTAATGGTAGGCTTGATATGTAAAGTACTATACCGATACCAAAAACAATAAATCCGCCATAAGTTAATCCGGCAGAGGCACTTATTCCATTTCCAGAATCTGCTGCGTTTAAAGCATGATCAGGTGTAAAAACAAACGCGCCAGCTACTATTAATATACCAGCTAAAGTAATTATAAGTCCTAAGGTCTTTTTCATATCAGATATACAAAACTATTTATAGCGCAAATATATAAACTTTGTGTTTTAATTATATACGCTAAAATAATTCTTTTATTTAACTGCTGTTAAAGATAGTATTACAGACTAAAACATTTTACTACATTTATAAAGTAAACCAAGCAATTAACGCTGTAATGAAGTTAATATCCGCCATTTTAGTAATGGTCATACCCACTTGTGCTATAGCGCAAAATAACACATTGCGTTCTGGTGTGTATAGTGCCGATAAAATAGAAAACATATCAGTTGGTGTTGGAAAACAAGCAATTATAAAAGGCGAAACCTTAGACCTTAAAACACTTTACATTTATACAATAACACTTAATGAAGGTAAAACCTATACGCCTTCTGTTAATAATTATTTGGAGCAACTAATTGTAATAAAAACCGGCACTGTTCAATTAAAATTAAAAGACACAATGCAAACGATTGGGCCTGGTAGTATTGCGTTGATTTTACCCAGAGATCAGATCAGTTTTAAAAATCTGACTGATAAACCGGTAACATGGTTTGTGCTTAATTACAGATCTGTCAATCCGGTTAATGTACAGCGTGGTCGTGATGCCGGTCCTTCATTTATAAAGAACTGGGATGAGTTGAAGGTAAATAGATCTGTAAAGGGCGAAAGCCGGTCATTATTTGATCGCCCGACATCTATGTTTCAACGGTTTGAGGTGCATGCCACTGCCTTGAACCCTGGTTATGCCAGGCATGATCCGCATACGCACCGTGTGGAAGAAATAATATTAATGCTTAATGGGGATGTATCTGAAACAATAGCTCAGGATAAATTTAAAGCAACTGCCGGCGATTGCATATACCTGGCATCAGGCATATTACACGGGCCTAAAAACACATTTAACAAACAATGTTATTATTTAGCCATTCAATGGCATAATTTAAAAACAGATTAACAATCTGTCTACCAATATATCGGCCTTTATAAACACTGTCGCGGTTTATTGCATGGTTTAATTATGCTGATCTGAAGCCAGCTTATTTTCTATTCTCCTGTCGGGGATAAACCAGATACAGGCAACCAATACATATAACGCTAAACTTATATGTGTATCCATCCACGCCAGGGCAATTCCGGCAATATAACAGGCTGTGGATATTTTGCCTTTCCAGTCGCTGCCTATCGCGTCAGCTAATAAAGACTCTTCACCTTCATGCCTTACTAACATAATTACCAGGATAGTATAAGCAATAGCGTTCATTAACAACACAAAACCATATAAGGCTATCGGCCATATCTCATGGAAATGGCTTTCGCCCATCCAATTGGTAACAAAAGGCACTAATGATAGCCAAAACAGTAGGTGCATATTGGCCCAAAGTACTGCCCCGTTTATCGAACGCACCGCATGCAGCATGTGGTGATGATTGTTCCAGTAAATGCCTACATATATAAAGCTCATTACATAGCTTGCAAACACCGGCCCCATTGGCATTAAAGCCTTCCAATCATGGCCTTCAGGTACTTTAAGCTCTAACACCATTATGGTTATGATAATGGCTATAACGCCATCGCTAAAAGCTTCCAGCCGATTTTTGCTAATATTTGCGTTGATTGGGCGCATAAATAAAGATATTAATAATCAGAATAATCTGTAGGATACAAGAACAGACTTTCTGCTTTCGAAACATTTTTTTGATACTCGGCCATTTTGCCTAATGCTTTAAAGCGCGCATCATCAAAAAACAGCTTCCATTTATCTTTATTATCCTGCAGTCCATTAAAAGTAGTGATGTACATTAAGTTTGGCATATGGCTGCCCGCAATAACTTCAGCATAAAATATAGCATTAAAGTTGTAGCTTTTAAATATGCCGATTTCATCGCCTACGTTAAACATTTTCACCTTACTGGCGTTGTATTTTTCGGTAGCACTTTCATAGCTGCGTAATTCATAAATGCGGTCGGCTTTTTTAGCTGTCAGGTTGGGTACATTAGGCTCAGGCGCTTGAGGAAATGCACGCAGTATAATTGTTTCAATCCGTGTATAAACGGGATCGTTAAAGGGGGCTTCTAAATAGTCTTTACCGGCAGATAAATACGCGTCGTCTTTTAATATCTTCTGATCCGTGTTTTCTAATGATTCCCAGGTCTTATAAGGAACATATACATATACCTTTTTATCAAGGCTATCTTGTTTCAATACTTTAAAAACGCCTACATTCTTTACCCCTGCTTTATGCAATGCGGGGAGATAAGCGTTTTGCAGGTATGCATCCAATCTATCTTCCTGCGCTTTGGTTTTAAAGTGATAAATCTTAATCTGGTAATAGTACTGTGAAGCAGCTTGAACATTCAAGCCAGAGAATAAACAGGTTGCAAACACAAAAAACGCGATAAGTACTACGGGGCAATGTCTATATAATAGTTTCATATTATGGAGATAATTAATCTTTTATACGGTTTAAACGGGGTAAACTTACAATTAACAATACAAAAACTGCGGTCACCAGCTTTAATAAATTTGCATCGACACCAATATTTAAGGTCACTGCCAGTACCAGCTGAAATATAACCGCGCCGGCCAATACTAAAGCTAAACTAATCCACACCGAAGTAGTCTGAAACCAACCGATCAGCGTTTCGGCAATAATAACCGAGCCCAACCCTACTATCACGATCCCAATACCCATGTTGATATCTGCAAAGCCCTGGAACTGGGTTATTAAATAACCACTTACTGCAGTCAACGCATTCGCCAACGCCAGGCCAATGATCTTCATTCGGTCTGTATTAACGCCCAGCGCCCTGACCATAGTTTCGCTGTTGCCGGTGGCCCTCATGGCAATGCCAAAATCTGTTTTAAGCAGATAGCCTATTACTAAGGTAATAACCAGCACAAAGATCAGCAAAATCCAAAAAGTGTTCTGGTTAGCGTTATTTACTATCTGTAAGAAGGTAAATATAGATGATGTACCTATCAGCGGAATGTTAGAACGCCCCATTAATGTTAAATTAACCGAATACAGGGCCGTCATGACCAATATACCAGCCAATAATGGATTTATCTTTAGCTTGGTATGTATCAACCCTGTAATTGCACCTGAAACACCACCTGCAATCAGTACCGCCGGTAAGATTAAATATCCCGGAATATGATTGGTTAACATAATAGCTGTTACTACCCCACCCAAAGTATAGCTGCCATCTGTAGTTATATCCGGGATATTAAAGATCTTCATGGAGATATAGATCCCCAACGCTATCCCCGAAAAACATAGCCCCTGTAATAAAGCGGTAAGGTAGAAGTCCATTATTTTACGGCTTCAAAGTTTGAAGGTATAGTTAGATTATACTTTTTAACAGCAGCCGGGTTATATACCCGTTTCCTGATCTTCACCATTTCGGGCTTTAAACCCTCTGTTTTATGGGTTTTAAGGTATTGTGCGGCCTGTTCGCCTGCCTGGTAACCCCATTGATAAATATCGGCACCAAATGCTGCAACAGCCCCACGTTGTACTAAACCGGCTTCGCTGGTAAAGATGGGCACGTTAGCCTGGTTACAGTTCTTTAGTATGGTCTCGAATGAGGCAAACACCGTATTATCCGGATTGGCAAAGAACGCGTCTATCTGTTTAGCTAACAAAGCCTGTGTTACCAATTGCGCATCGGCTGATGCGTTTAGCGGCAAGGCAATTAACGTTATGTTGAGTTTATTGGCTAATGCTTTAATACGCTGCATGGCATCGGCCGATTGCGGTTCTGATTCATTGTAGATCATGCCGATAACCAGTTTAGGGCCTTTTGGCTTTAGTAGTTTAGGGATGATGGAGAATGAGGTGTCTATATACTCCAGGTCCTCGACAGTACCAAATAGATTAGCCGGAGCTTTGCCATCTGCTCCTATCACTTTCATTCGCTCTGGTGTTGGCGCTACCATTTCGAATATGGGGATTGTCTTTGTTTTTTGCACAGCGGTTACCGATGATAAAGTAGTACAGGTAGCCAGCAATGTAACATTCTTTGATACAAAGTAGTTAACAATCTGGGTTAATGTGGGGATGCTTCCTTGTGCATTACGGTATTCTATTTGTACTGTTTTCTTATCCTCGCTAAAGCCGTTTTTCTTTAAGGCGTCGGTAAACCCGGTACGGGCCTGAGATATGGTGGCATCTTCAAAAGCATCAACAAAACCAACTACAGGCACTTCATTAGATTTTGGCGAATTGCAGGCAACAATAATTAATGATAATAAAACAAGTGGCAGATATCTTTTCATTTTACTAAGTTAAATAATAGGCTTTAAAAAAGTGAGCTTGTTTCACGCGGATGTGAAACAAAATGAAACACATGAAACAAGAAATATACTTAATTGATTGAAAATTAAATAATTAACAAAATACAATGATACAGATTGAAACAAGTTGGTACAGGATTACTGACAATTTGATGTCACCATAAGTTAATTTGAAATTTGTATTTGTTTGAATAACGACGTGTTTGATAGACATTTTTCCTTAATTTAGCCATAACATGACATCTATTGTATCTAAACTACCGCAGGTAGGCACTACTATATTTACCACCATGTCTGCGTTGGCTGCAGAAGTTGGTGCTATCAATCTATCCCAGGGATTTCCTGATTACGAATGTTCGCCGGAACTGATCGAACTGGTTAATAAAGCCATGAAAGACGGTCATAACCAGTACGCGCCTATGGCCGGTGTAAAAGCGCTGCGCGATCAGATTGCTTATAAAACCAAAAAGCTTTATGGTGCCGATTACGACCCCGATACCGAAATAACCATTACTGCTGGCGGCACACAAGCTATTTTTACGGCGATAAGCGCCGTTATACACCCTAATGATGAGGTTATTGTATTTGAGCCTGCTTTTGATTGTTATGCCCCCGCTATTAAATTAATGGGCGGCATTGTTAAGTCGTTAGAGTTAGAACCCGACAATAACTACCGTATTGATTGGGCTATGGTTAAAAAACTGCTTAATAACCGCACAAAACTCATTATTCTTAACTCGCCACACAACCCTACCGCCACTATTTTGCATAAGGAAGATATTGACGAATTAAGCGCGATAGTAAAGAATCAAAACATACTGATTTTAAGTGACGAAGTTTACGAACACTTAATATATGATGGCGAGGTACACCATAGCATGGCCAAATATCCCGAGTTACAACAACGCAGCTTTATCGTAGCATCGTTTGGTAAACTTTTCCATGCTACCGGTTGGAAGGTTGGATATTGTCTTGCCCCTGCCTACTTAATGCAGGAGTTTAGAAAAGTGCATCAGTTTTTAGTATTCAGCGTAAACTCGGCAATGCAATATGCTATGGCCGAATATTTAAAAGACGAAAACACCTATTTATCGCTGCCGGCATTTTTCCAGGAAAAGAGAGATCACTTTAGGAAAGGATTAGCTGAAACCAAATTTGAACTACTGCCATCGTCAGGCTCTTATTTTCAATCGGTAAAATATGGACACCTTAGTAATGAGACGGATACAGACTTTGCATTGCGCTTAACCAAAGAGGCCGGGGTGGCCTGTATACCTACTTCTGTGTTTTACACACAAGGCACAGATCATCATGTTTTAAGATTTTGTTTTGCTAAAAAGCAAGAAACCTTAGATGAAGCCGTTAATAGATTAATCAAAATTAAACTTTAACGATAAATATCACGTATTAGTTAAGCCGAAACATAACGCTATGGAAAACTTAAAGATCACTTTATTTCAAGGTTACCTTTTCTGGGAAAAACCAGATCAAAATCTGAAAAATATAGCATTGCGACTGGGTAGTATTCGCGAAAAAACAGATCTTATCATCCTTCCAGAGATGTTCAATACCGGCTTTACCATGAATGCCGCCGAACTGGCCGAACCTATGGGCGGCAAAACCATGCAATGGATGCACAAGATTGCCAAACAATACGAATGCGTAGTAACCGGCAGCTTGATCATTACAGAAAGTGGTAAATACTATAACCGCTTAATATGGATGCTACCCAATGGCACCTGTAACTATTACGATAAACGTCACCTTTTTGCCTTAGGTAAAGAACACAACACCTACACAGCCGGAACAAATAAATTAATAGTTGAACTAAAAGGCTGGAAAATTTGCCCGATGATCTGCTATGATCTCCGTTTCCCGGTATGGATGCGTAATGTAAATGAAGATTATGACTTACTCTTAATTGTAGCTAACTGGCCTGAGCGCAGGGCCTTACATTGGCGCACACTGATACCTGCACGAGCTGTAGAAAATCAGTCGTATGTTATTGGGGTAAACCGCGTGGGGCATGATGGCAATGAGGTTTACCATTCGGGCGATTCTACTTGCATAGACCCCAACGGTAACGTAGTTTATTATAAACGCGACGAAGAGGATGTATATACTTTCACTATAAATGCCGATGAAGTTAAAAAGGTACGCCGCACCTTGCCTTTTTTAAAAGATGCTGATAAATTTACCTTAATTTAGCAGTAAACATTTTTTCGTTTCTTATTTATTGCACCTAAATTACTTCATCAAGTGATAAAATTCGTTCGTGTATCGGTATTGTCTGTCGGCATAATGGTTTTATGCCTTAGGGTATCAGCCCAAAAGAAAAAAGATTACACGCCTTACGTCAATCCGTTTATTGGTACCAGTGGTGAGGGACATACTTTTCCTGGTGCTGTTTTGCCTTATGGTATGGTGGAAGTTGGACCAAATACTGATATACAGTGGGAAAATGTGAATCCGTACTATCATTATTCAGACTCTGTTGTTTATGGATTTGACAATAATCTTATAAGTGATAAAAACTCCCCTAAAAACTACCACATTTTACTCATGCCTACTGTAGGCGAACCATTATTTGATATTGCTAAATACGGGTCAAATTTTTCAAAGAAAAAAGAGTTTGCATCACCCGGCTATTATAAAACAAAATTAGATAAGTATAATGTTGATGTTGAGTTGACCGCAACCACCCGTGCCGCCATGCATCGATATAACTACCCGTCTACCTCACAGGCAAATATAATTGTCAACTTAAAGCATTATGTAGGCTTCTTTTTTGGATCATCGGTAGAGGTAATTAATGACCATGAAATTTGTGGTTCTATGGAATCGAGCACCAACGTATTCTTTTATATCAAGTTTTCAAAACCGTTTAAAACTTATGGTATCGCCAATAACGATCAGCTACTAAGTAGAGTAAAAAAGGCCGAAGGGGAAAATATAGTACTCTACCTGCAATTCAATAATCCCGGTGAGGTTATATCAAAAGTTGGTGTTTCTGCTGTAAGTATCGAAGGGGCTTTAAAAAATCTTGATTCCGAAATACCTGACTTTGATTTTAATAAAACGCAAAAAAGTGCAAAAACGGCATGGATAAATGAACTGGCAAAAATTGAAGTGGAAGGCGGCGCACCTTCTGTGCAACAAGAACAACAGGTAGTTGCAGAACAGCAGGCAAACAGTCCTTCTCAATCATCTTCAAAAAAAAATGCCGTTGTTGATTACGGAAAAATTAAAAGGACTTTATTCTACACAGCCCTGTATCATACTATGCTGTCACCTAATATTGATAGTGATGTTGACGGCAAGTTTATTGGAATTGAGACTAATCCATTAGCTGAAGACCCCAAAACACATATTGCCGAAGGGTTTACAAATTATTCTTTATTTGATCTCTGGAAAAAATCAAATGCAGATTATCCATTGCTTACCCTGATAGATAAAAAACGGACAACTGACATTATAAAGAGTTTCCTGGCAATTTATGATTATAAAGATTCATTAAAATGGGCGACATCGCAACGTTTTTTTCTCCGAATAGGTTACCAAATGGTCCCCTTTATGGTTGATGCTTATGCGAAAGGCATACGAGATTTTAACGCTGAAAAAGCGCTTGATGTTATGATATATGTGCAAGATCGAAATAGTGGCTTTTCGAATGACTATAAAAAAACGGGCTTTAAAACTGCCGATGATTATCCGCAATCAGTGTCTGGTACATTACAAACGTCGTCTATAGACTGGTGCATTGCCCAAATGGCAAAGATGCTTAACAAACCTGTTGTTTACGCCGCTTACATACAACGCGCGCAGTTTTGGAAAAACATGCACAATAAAAATAACGGCTTTATGCAACCCCGTAAAAACAATGAATGGTATAGCCCTTTTGAGCCCAATACTGAAAACAGCTGGAACTATATGGAGCGTTACCCATGGCAATATGCTTTTGCAGTACCTTACGATATTAGCAGTTTAATAGTCCGGGATGGTGGCAAGGAAAAATTTGCAGGCAAGCTTGATGATTTTTTCACGACAAATGCAAAAAACAGTAGTACTTCTGCTATTGGCCAGTACTTTAATAGTAATATCCCGGGTCGCACTACGCCGTATTTGTACAATTTCACTAACGAGGCCAACAAAACTCAGTTTTACATCAATAAAATATTAAATGAGCAATACAGCAACAAGCCCGACGGACTTGTTGGCAATGACCCAAACGGGCAAGTATCATCATGGTATGTAATGAGTGCGTTGGGGATCTATAATATCACCCCGGGTCAGCAGCAATTCCAAATTGGTTTACCTCAATTTGATAAAGCCGTCATTAACCTGGAGAATGGTAAGAAATTTACTATCGTTAATTCCGGCTCGTCTGTTGCTCGCAATAATATCTATTTACAGGGAATGAGTCTGAACAAAAAAGCCTATAACAAACTTTACTTGAATTATGATGATATAGCTAATGGAGGCGAGTTTGAAGTATACACCGGCCGTTTAGCAAACAAAATGTTTATACACGACCTGGAGAAACCGACTTCGGCTATTACTGATGAACTGATAGTGCCAAATCCAACCATTACTTTGTTAAAAACATTTGCACCGCCAACGCAGGTAAGTATCAACAGTAATGATATAGAACCTAATACTATTTATTACACCATTGATGGGTCTGCGCCTACAACATCATCGATGGTTTACAGCAAACCTATTCCTATATCAACCAAAACAACTATTAAGGCCATTGCTGTTAAAAATGGCAGATCAAGTTTTGTTACTGAAGCACATTATTAATCAAACATTAATCCCTGTTTTAACTTATTATCAAATCATGGCTTATAACGAAAATCTTGCTGATAAAATACGCGAAGCACTTGTTGAGCATGGCCTGCATGATGTGGAAGAAAAGAAAATGTTTCGCGGTTTGTGCTTTATGGTAAATGGTAAAATGTGCGTCTGTGTAAGTGCCGATGAAATGCTTTGCCGCATTGGCCCGGACTATAAAGAAGCATTAGAACTGAATGGCGTACGCGGCATGATCCGCAATGGCAAAGCGCTAAAGGATTTGTATTTGTGAGTAACGATGCCATGAAAACAAAACAGGAGTTTGATAATTGGATAAACAAGGCATTGGCCTTTAACAAATTTGCAAAAGCCACCAAAAAATAACTGTAGAGACGCAATACTTTGCGTCTCTTGTTTGTAATCTGCCAGGAGACGCAAAGTATTGCGTCTCTACAAAATTTAACTGTTAAAATTACGTTGTTACCTTTTTATAAACCGGCTATGATTTTGAGCCAATAATTTTACATCTTTACCGCATGTTCAGACGTATAAAAAACCAATACCTGAGATACTTCGCTATATTTATCTACGCTGTAATTATCTTTTTCTGTGCAATCGAATTAAACTTTCTTTGGCTGTTTGGCTACTCGCCTGATATGCAGGATATTAAAAACCCCAGCATGTCTGTTGGGTCGCAGGTTTATACAGCTGATGGCAAGCTAATTGGCGAATACTATCACGAAAACCGTTCGCCCGTAGAATATAAAGAGATCTCCCCCAGCCTGATCCATGCTTTGGTAGCCACCGAAGACGTACGCTTTTACAAACACGGGGGTGTTGATTTTTACTCGTTTGTTACCAGTATTCTTTCAACCGCTAAAGGCGATAAACGCGGCGGTAGTACCATTACACAACAACTGGCAAAAAACCTGTTCGAAACACGTAAGAGAAAATCGCAGGGATTTTTAAGACATATCCCGCTTCTGCGTACATTGATCTCAAAATGTAAGGAATGGTTAACTGCCTATAAAATTGAACATGTTTATAACAAAGAAGAAATACTTACACTGTATTTAAATACGGTACCGTTTGGTAATAATTCATTCGGAATAAAAACAGCTACGTTAAAGTTCTTTGATAAGACCCCCGATACGGTTACCCCTGCCGAAGCTGCTACCTTAATTGGTATGCTTAAAGCAACATCAACCTATAACCCGATAAACAATCCTGAACGTGCCGTCGAGCGCAGGAATACCGTACTGGGCCAGATGGAAAAGTATGGCTATTTAAATAAAGCTGACTATGATACTTACACTAAACTGCCCATCGGTTTAAATTTAAGTTATGTAGAGAATGATTCGCATGGCGATTCTTATATCCGTGAGGCAGTAGAGCGCTGGTTAAAAAAATGGTGCAAAGACAATGATTATGATTTGTATGAGGACGGCTTAAAGATCTATACCACCATAGATTCACATTTACAGCAATATGCAGAAGAAGCTGTTGCCGAAAAAATGAAAATGCTGCAAAAACGTTTCGACAATCTTTGGGGTAAAAAGAACCCATGGCGCGACTCGAAAGGCAACGAGATAGTTGATTTCCTGCAAAAAGCCGAACAGCGCTTACCTATTTATAAACTATTAGCAGCAAAGTATCACGGCGATACCGTGCAGATAAATAACTATTTTGAAAAACCTAAGCGGATGAAGGTATTTACCTGGAAAGGTGAAAAAGACACTACTTTCTCCAGCGTTGACTCTATAAAATACTATACCCGTATCTTAAATACCGGTATGATGACCATTGAACCATCAAGCGGGAAAATAAAAGTTTGGGTTGGTGGTATCAATCATAAATACTTTAACTACGATCACGTAAACCAATCAAAAAGGCAGGCAGGATCAACGTTTAAACCTTTTGCTTACTTAACTGCTTTGGATAACGGTTATACCCCATGCGATAAATTTACCGATCAACGTGTGTCAATTAAATATACGGATGGAGGTAAAGAGCAGGTTTGGGAACCCAACAATGCAGATTTCAACTTTTCTGGACGCGAAATGTCATTACGTTGGGCAATGGGTAAATCGGTAAACTCTATTACCGCACAAGTTACTCAAAAGGTAGGCTGGGATAAGGTAGTTACTTATGCGCATAAAGTTGGTATTGAAAGCCCGTTAAAATCAGTACCTTCTGTTTCTTTAGGATCAAATGATGTATCTGTTTATGAAATGGTTCGCGCTTACAGTACGTTCCTGAACAAAGGCAAGAAATTAGACCCGTTGCTGGTTACCAAAATAACAGATCAGGATGGCAACGTTTTACAAGAATTTGCCGTAAAGACAGAACAGGTTATCAGCGAAGAAATTGCGTGGCTAATGTTATATATGTTTAGAGGTGGTATGGAAGAACCTGGCGGTACATCACAAGCTTTATGGGAATATAATGGCTTGTGGAAAAAAGACAACCAGATAGGCGGAAAAACAGGTACATCGTCTGATTATGTTGACGGCTGGTATATGGGTATTACCAAGGACCTGGTTACCGGTATCTGGGTTGGTGCTGATGATCGTAGCGTTCACTTCACCACATCAGAAAGTGGCGAAGGATCACACACTGCCTTGCCTATTTTTGGTAGTTTTATGGAAAGAGTTTATGCTGATCCTAAATCAGGTTATACTTATGGGCCGTTCCCTAAACCCTGGACAAAGATTACCAAGAGTTATGATTGCCCATCGCCAAGAATTTCAACTGATACGCTGGCTACCGACAGTTTAAGCATGCCGCTGGATACCCTAAACGGTTTCCCGGCACCTGATGTAAAACCATCAGGCGGTGAACAGTAATTAAGCAGGATTTATTAAATTAGCGCTGAGAACTTAAACACATATGGACAGCAACTCTATTCCCTTAAGCAAAACAAAAAAGTATTCAGTTATTTTGATTTGTTTTATCGGGCTGTTGTTTGTAGATCAACTGGCTAAAGCGCAATATTTCGGGCAAAATAAGGTTCGTTACAAAAAGTTAGATTTCAAAGTTTATAAAACACCACATTTTGAGATCTACTACTATCTGAAAAATGATAGTATGATTAAACGCTTTGCGCAGGAAAGCGAATTATGGTATACCCTACACCAGCAGGTTTTCAGGGATACATTCAGGAAAGCCAACCCTATTATACTGTATGCCAACCATCCCGATTTCCAACAGACTACTGCTATTGATGGAGAAATTGACGTAGGTACAGGCGGTATCACCGAAGGTTTAAAAAACAGGGTTGTAATGCCTGTAATGGAAAACAACCAAATGACCCGCCATGTTATTGGTCACGAGTTGGTGCATGCTTTTCAATACCATATCTTATTAGGCAAGGAAGATAATAATTACGAAAATATCAATAATCTTCCGCTATGGATGATAGAAGGTATGGCCGAATATCTTTCATTAGGTAAAAGAGACTCGTACACCGCCATGTGGATGCGTGATGCCTACCTGAACCATGATATCCCGACGGTAAGAGATCTGACAGAAAGCAATAAGTATTTCCCCTACCGCTATGGTGAGGCATTCTGGAGCTTTATAGGCTCGACTTATGGCGATACTATCATTACTCCTTTCTTTAAAAATACAGCCCGTTACGGCCTGCCCTATGGTATCAGGCGCACATTTGGTTATGACGATAAAACGCTGTCGCAGCTGTGGAAAACATCTATTGAAAACACTTACAAACCTTATTTAAAAGACACTGTACAAAAACCTATAGGGCAATTAGTTGTAAGCGATAAAAACTCCGGCAAAATGAACATAGCGCCGGCAGTAAGTCCTGATGGTAAATACCTTGCTTTTTTATCAGAAAAGAATTTATTTACTATAGATCTTTTTCTTGCTGATGCGAAGACCGGCGAGGTTATCAAGAAACTCACCAGTAAAGTATCTAACACCCATATTGACGAATTTAACTTTATTGAGTCAGCCGGTACATGGTCGCCTGATGGTAAGAAGTTTGCCTTTAGCGTATTCAATAAAGGTCGAAACCGTATGTTGGTTGTTGAGGTGCCAAGTGGAAGAGTATTGGAAGATATTGCCATGGGCAAAGCAGAGCAGTTCAGTAACCTGTCGTGGTCGCCTAAAGGTGATGAGATAGTTTTGCAGGGACTGTCAGAAGGACAAAGCGACCTGTACCTGTATAACTTTAACAACAAAAAGGTTATGCAACTAACCAATGATAAATATTCTGATTACCAGCCAAGCTTTTCGAGGGATGGTAAAAAGATAGTTTTCTCAAGTGACAGGACTACTTATGATCGTACATCATCCCAAGATATAACCTTTAACCTGGCTGAATATGATTTGGAAACCGGCAAAACAACTGATATTAATATATTTAACGGCGCTAATAATTTAAATCCACAATATTCGTCAGACGGTACACAGATCTATTTTTTATCCAATCGTGATGGTTTCCGAAATATGTATCGTTATACCATCAGCACAGGTAAGGTAGAACAAATGACAGACCTGTTTACCGGTATTTGTGGTATTACAGAATTTTCGCCTGCTTTAAGTATATCTGCAAATAATGATGTGGTTTACTCTTATTATCGTTCACAAAAATATTCGTTGTACAACGCGAAGGCTTCTGATTTTACACCAAAAACAGTTAACGGAGCTGAAACCAATTTTGACGCGGCCATGCTCCCTCCTGCACGTGCAGTTGGTGTGGACCTCATAAATTCTAACCTGAATAACTACCTGTCTTACCCAAAGATCCCGGTCGACTCTGTTAAAACCATTCCTTATAAGCCACAGTTTAAATTAGACTATTTGGCCAGCAGTGGTCTCGGGGCATCTGTAAGTTCATTTGGCGCTGGTTTATCAAGCGGTATCCAAGGGGTATTTAGTGATATTTTAGGCAGAAATCAGATATATGCCGGGCTTGCAGTTAACGGCCAGATCTATGATTTTGGCGGACAGGTTATTTACATTAACCAACAAGGCAGGTGGAATTTTGGTGGTGGCTTATCGCACATCCCTTACCAATATGCTAATTATAATGTGGTGTCCACTAAATATGCCAATAATGGCAAAGTTATACCGGCTACAGAAGAACGTTATGATATTGTCCGTGTTTTCCAGGATCAGGCATCTTTATTTACCTCCTACCCTGTTTCAAAAACAACACGTGTAGAAGTTGGTGGTGGAGTGTCGCGCTATTACTATAGGGTTGATCGTTACAGCACTTTTTATGATACTTTAGGTAATGTCATCGATTATCAAAAAAACCATATAACTAATTCGGCTTATAATGCCGATCCTGCAAATGGTGGCGCTTATTTAAATCCGTTTACAGTGTACCAGGTAAATACCTCATTGGTGGGTGATAACTCATTTTTTGGTATAGCTTCTCCGTTAACAGGCTTTCGTTATCGCATAGAAGGCGAGTATAATTTTGGCACTTACCAGTTTTTTTCACCTACCATTGATCTGCGTAAATATGTAAGGGTTGATAAAGTGACTTTTGCCGGCCGCTTGTATGGTTACGGCCGCTTTGGTAATTCAAACGGATTGTATCCTTTATACATTGGTTATCCTTTCCTGATCAGAGGCTATGAAGCACAGACATTTTATAATGGCAGCGGCAAACCAAGTAATGGATTTACGATTGATCAGTTATCGGGCACGCGTACTGCTGTAGCTAATTTTGAGGTGCGCTTACCTTTTACCGGGCCTGAAAAACTTTCGGTGGTAAAATCTAAATTCTTCTTTTCAGAACTTAACCTGTTTTTCGATGCAGGTTTAGCCTGGAATGCCGGTAACCAGGTGAAATTCCAAATGGCACCAGACAGAATTGGTACAGATGCTAACGGAAATGGCGTATATAACGCTAATCAACGTGTGCCTGCATTAAGCACAGGTGTATCCTTACGCGTAAACTTTTTCGGATATTTTGTTTTAGAACCTTATTTGGCTGTGCCATTTAACAGGAATGATGTTAGTAAGCCTGTATTTGGTTTAGGTTTTACACCAGGTTGGTAATTGGTTAAACATATGCATGCTGTTGTGGTTATATAGATTATGAAATACCTCTTAGTAATTTACCTAATGTGCTGCAGCTATGCGTTATCAGCGCAAACTCCAAAAACTGATTCGTTAGTGAAACAGCCAAAACTGACTTCATCGTCATTAAAAAAAAACGATGGCTCAGGAATGTCTGCCAAAGATGATATTGTAACCAATATTTCACACTCGCCTGAGCTAAGTAGTTTTTATAAAGCATTACAGACTGCAGTATTAACAGAAACATTTAAAAGCAAAGGGCCAATTACGGTATTCGCACCCAATAATAAGGCGTTTGCCGGTACACCTGCAGGTAAATTAGATACTTTATTTAGTGCCGATCATAAATATGACCTGATAGCTACCCTTACATATCATGCTATACCCGGAATAATAACTTCGAGAGATATAGTACACGCTATTAATTCAAATAAAGGATTGGCAACCTTTATAACGCTTGGTGGTACTAAATTAATGGCTAAACTGGATGCTAACAGAAATATCCTGTTAATTGATGAAAACGGTGGGCAAAGCGTTATCAGCAGATTTGATCTGCCACAAAATAATGGTTTGCTGTTTATCATTAACTCGGTGCTTATACCCAAATTCAAAAATATATAAGCTGTCATGCCCATGACAAACCGCGTAAAATATTATTACGTAGTTAAGGTTATAACTAAATAATCTAAAAAATGAAAAGATCAGTTTTAGCGATAGCTGTATTATTTATTGCAGCAACATTTGGCTGCCAGAATAGTAATGGGCAAAATAATGAAAAAAGATTAAGCAAACCTGCCGCAGAATGGAAAAAGGTGCTTGATGCAAATGCTTACCACATAATGGTTGAAAGCGGTACAGAACCGCCGTTTCATAACGCTTATTACAATAATCACCAAAAAGGTGTTTATGTAAGCGCGGCAACGGGCGATGTGTTATTTACATCAGACGATAAATTTGAAAGCGGTACAGGCTGGCCAAGTTTTGTAAAACCGGTTGATATGAAAAAAATTAGAATAGTTACCGATAACAGTTTTGGCGAAACCCGCGACGAAGTTATTGAACGCAGTACCGGCCTGCACCTGGGGCACGTTTTTGACGATGGCCCTGCCGACAGAGGCGGTAAACGATATTGCATGAACTCGGGCGCGCTAAAGTTCATTAAAAAGTAACCGAAGTACGGCGGTTATTAATTGCCGGGCGTAATAACGGCCTGGTGCGTAAGCCGCTTTCAAAATTCAAGCCAATGGTCAGGTCCACCCAATCAGGGTTAACGGGTCTGATCATTTTTTCTTTTTGGGGCCTGGTATAAGTGCTTACCGTTTTAAAACGCTCCATAGCCATTTCTTCTGTATTGATCTCTTCAAAATAAACCAGGCGGTTTAATTGCGGTGCACTGTCAAAAAACAAAGTAGGCATTTCGCTGTAAAATTTTAGCGTTTTTAAAAGATCTGAACAAAGACCTACGTGTAAGTTGTTCCTGTTTCTGTCGGTAATGATATAGATAAAGCGTTTCATTTGATAATAAAATTTGCTGGTTAAAAAATAATTACTAATTTTATGAGCATAAAAATACTAACTATTTTAGCAAATGCAAATTTTATGACAAAAATTTCATCAAATATTAAATTTCTTAGGAAAAAGAAAGGCCTGACACAGCAACAGTTTGCTGATCAGGTAGGTATAAAAAGATCATTAGTGGGCGCTTATGAAGAAGAAAGAGCAGAACCCAAATATGATTTGCTAAAAAACATAGCATTATTCTTTGATATTACCGTGGATGATTTTATAAATGAAACTATCGACGACAAATTTTTGGCTAAACCAAAACCCAACGCGGGCGGCTTGCGTGTGCTAAGTATCTCTGTTGATAAAGAAGATAATGAGAACATCGAAATGGTTCCGTTAAAAGCCAGCGCCGGTTATATGAATGGCTATGCCGATCCTGAATACGTGGCCCAATTACCCAAGTTATATTTACCCATGTTTAAACAAGGCACTTATCGTGGTTTTGAAATAAAAGGCGACTCGATGCTCCCACTGGTATCGGGTACTACTATTATAGGTGAGTATGTAGAGAACTGGGGTGATATTAAAGCGCAGGAAACCTATGTGATTATCTCCAAAAATGATGGTGTGGTATATAAACGTATCGGTAATAAATTCAAGGATAATAAGAAGCTAAAATTGGTATCAGACAACCCGGTTTATGATCCTTATGAAATTAACGGCGAAGATATCCTGGAAGTATGGAAAGCGAAGGCTTATATATCAACCCATCTACCCCTGCCGACACCCGAACCCACAATGGAAAGCCTTACTAATATGATGGCACAGATGCAAAGGTCCATCTCTAAATTAGAAGGCAACAATTAAGTTACATGTTCTATTTTAAACCATATTGATTTAACTTTATCAAACACACCAAACAATTAAATCGAAAAAAATGAAAAAGTTATTATTAGTATGCGCCTTTGTATTGGGCGTTAGCGCAGCAAGTTTCGCCCAAAATGGTGGCGGTGGTAGAAGACAAAACCCAGAGCAAATGACAGCCAGGTTAAAAGATTCTTTATCATTAAATGCAGACCAGGTTACAAAAGCGACTGCGATCCTTACCGCACAGGTAAAATCTCAGGATAGTTTAAGAACTGCAAATGCAGGTGGCGACCGTGCCGCTATGCGCCCGGCTCAAACCGCGTTAAGAAAAGCTACAAACGTTAAGATATTAGCTATCTTAACACCAGATCAGGCTACACTTTACAAGAAACAGTTAGCTGCTCAGGAAGCAAGAATGGCTGCAAGACAAAACGGCAACTAAAAAATTTAGGATATTATAAGGAAGCGGCTACAAGCCAGTCATGGTCGGAAGATTAATCTTCCGACTTTTTTTGTTTTCCGGCTTCGGTT
>JAZKCG010000117.1:0-6616 GCA_040388175.1 Bacteroidota bacterium
ATGGGATCAAGATTATATGATCGACCTGCTTAAATTTTAATGCGTCTGCCCTGTTACTATTTGATTATCCTTATAATTAGGGAATTTTTTTTTAAATTGTTGCAATATTGGGTCAATTTTTCGCAGCGGAATCTTCACGACATTTGATTGACTCGACTGTGGCATATCGCAGGAAAACAGTAAAGATAAACAACAAAAAATGATCAGGTTCTTTTTCATGAGACGTTTATGGTTTAGTTAATCTATTAGTTGGATTAGAAATAAATATACAGATTACAATTATCTCTGTTGCACAGATCTATACTACAAACGTCTTGCCTTCAATAGCCAGCACGGTATTTGAAAATACGGCTTGCGCTTCTTCCAGCAATTCGTCCAGGGTTTTATAACGGGCAGAGAAATGACCTATTAGCAATTTTTTCGCATTAACCGCAACGGCTATTTCTGCGGCCTGTAAAGCAGTGGTATGGTGGGTTTCTTTAGCCCTGTTTAACATATTATGCAGGAAAGTGGCTTCATGATATAATAGATCGGCGTTGGCTATCTGTTTAAAATATTGCTCATTATATAAGGTATCAGAACAATAAGCGTATGTTTTAGGTTGGTCAGAATCAGTGGTTAAGGTATCGTTATTGTAAACATTCCCCTGGGTATCTGTATAATCAGCGCCTTTTTTTAAAGCGGTATAATATTCAACCGGTACCCCTATGCGCTCCAACTCATCCTTTAATAGTTTGCGTAACCGCTTCTTTTCTCTAAATAAAAAACCGGTACAAGCTATCCGATGGTCAAGCGGAATGGTCTCTACAATAACATCTTCGTTAGTAATAATAGTTTCTGCTTTATTGGGGTTGGTCTCTATAAAATCGACCTCATACTGGAGCTTGGTCTCAGAATATTTAAATTGCAGATCAATAATTTCTTTTAACTGCGGCGGGCCAAATAACTTTAGGGCTTTTTTTCGCCCGTTTAAATGTAACGATGATAATAGACCAATCAGGCCCAGGTAATGATCGCCATGTAAATGACTGATAAAGATATGATCTATACGGCTTGCCCTCACATCAAAACGAAGCATTTGCTGTTGTGTGCCTTCGCCACAATCAACTAAATACAGGCGCTCATTAATGTTAAGCACCTGCGATGTAGGATTTCGATTATAAATAGGAGTTGCAGAACTACTTCCAAGAATTGTTACCTCAAATTTCATATCAGGTAAACAATGTAAGTATTATCTTGCTTCTTTTTTTAATTCTTTTTCTATTTCTTCCATGAAGATAAGGTCGATCCCTTCTTCTATTGTAGGTACAATAGTTAAAACACTTTCTAACTGAGAAATGGTAATTAAACGGGACACCGCGTCATTTAAGCCGGTTAATATAAATGAGCCGGTTGCATTTTTGCAGAGACGATGACCAACTAATAAGCTACTAAGGCCGGATGAGTCGGCAAATTTAACTTGTGACAGATCAAGAATAATATTTCTTTGGCCCTCCGTATTGATCAAGATCAACTCAGATTTTAATTGCGGGGTAACCAATGAGTTCAATTTTGATTCATTGAGCTTCAGCAAAATATATTTCTCGTGCTTGTCAACTGTAAACTTCATTTTCTTAATTCAATAATTTGAATGCTAATATATAACATTATTTACAAATAAAACTACAATACAGCTAATGCTTTGTTAATTGCGCCCTCTACCCTATCTAATACACTTACTCCTTCTGGTTTTACAAATACCTCTCCGGTTATCTGTTCATATAGTTCGATGTACCGTTCAGAGATAGATTCTACTTTTTCTGGGGTAATTTCAGGAATTACCTGACCCTCTTTACCCTGAAAATTATTTTCTATCAACCATTTACGCACAAACTCTTTAGACAATTGCTTTTGCGGTTCGTTATTGGCCTGCCTTTCTGCATAACCCTCGTTATAAAAATAGCGTGACGAATCAGGCGTGTGTATCTCATCTATCAGGAAGATCTGGTCATCAACCTTACCAAATTCGTACTTGGTATCTACCAGTATCAAACCTTGTTTGGCAGCTATTTCTGTACCACGGGCAAATAAAGCTTTAGTATATTTCTCTAATTGTTCATAATCCTCAACAGATACTATACCTTTTGCTAAGATATCTTCTTTAGAAATATCCTCGTCATGCCCTACAGCCGCTTTGGTAGTTGGGGTAATGATAGGCTCGGGCAGTTTATCATTTTCTTTTAAGCCTTCTGGCAAGCTAACACCGCAAACCTGACGCTTACCTGCAGCGTACTCGCGCGCGGCATGGCCGGCAAGATAGCCACGAATAACCATCTCTACCTTAAAGGGCTCGCAAATACGGCCAATGGTCACACTTGGATCGGGCACATTAACTACCCAGTTAGGTACAATATCCGCAGTGGCTTTTAAAAATTTGGCTGCAATTTGGTTTAAGACTTGTCCTTTATAAGGTATTGGTTCAGGCAACACAACATCAAATGCCGAGATCCTGTCGCTTACCACCATTACCAGGTATTTATTTGCTATAGTATAGACATCCCTAACTTTTCCTTTATAAAAACTGGTTTGGTTGGGGAAATTAAAATGTGTTTCTTTTAGTGAATTCATTGGTTATTAAAGATTGGAGATCGAAGATTAAAGATTGGTTGAATTGCAAACGCGCTAATTACTAATCTTTAATCTTCAATCTCTAATAACTATTACTGTATATCTCCGTAAGCTTCTAATATTTTTCTTACCAGTTTATGCCTTACAACGTCTTCGCCGCTCAGGTAAACTATATCTATTCCTTTTATGTCTGTTAATATGCGTAGTGCTGTATGCAGACCTGATTGCTGTTTTTTGGGCAAGTCTATCTGTGTAACATCACCCGTAACAATAAACTTTGCTGATGGCCCCATACGTGTCAGGAACATCTTTAACTGCATGTCGGTAGCGTTTTGCGCCTCGTCCAATATCACAAAGCAATTATCCAGTGTACGGCCACGCATAAACGCCAATGGGGCAATTTCAATGGTGCGGTTCTCCAGATATACCTTTAGCTTTTCGGCCGGGATCATATCGTCCAACGCGTCATATAAAGGGCGCAAGTACGGATCTATCTTTTCTTTCAGATCGCCGGGTAAAAAACCCAGGTTCTCTCCTGCTTCAACAGCCGGACGGGTTAATATGATCCGTTTAATCTCCTTATTCTTTAATGCTCTTACAGCCAAAGCAACCGCGGTATAAGTTTTACCGGTACCTGCGGGGCCGATGGCAAACAGGATATCGCTTTTATTGATACAATCAACCATTTTGCGCTGGTTGGCTGTACGCGCTTTAACCATAACACCGTTAGGGCCAAATACAATCACCTCGCCGCTGGCAAATTTATCAGCGGTTTGGTCTGCAGGAGCTGAAGTGTCAACCTTTGCGCCTAATATCCGTTCCAGATCAGTTATGTTTAAATTTTCAAACTTCTCAACATGGTCTATAAGATGCTTAAACTTCTCTTCGAAAATTACTAATTCCCGCTCATCACCCAATACTTTAACTTCGCTGCCACGTGCAACGATCTTAAGCTTAGGATATTGTTTTTTCATGATCTCGAAGTGATCATTGTTCGGACCCCATAAAACAGCGGGGTTTATATTTTCAATTGATATTTTGAGCTCGTTCAATAGTAAATTTGATTATTTTGTTGCCGATTTTTATGAATTAAAAATTGAATATTTGCAGCAAATAAAAGATGTAAGATATGAGACGTGAGATATGGGATGCGAATTAAATTAGTCTGGCATCTCATATCTCAAATCTCACATCTAAATATCTTAAAAATGCTTGTACAAGATTAGCAATAAATATTTGAAAAATTAATGGCAATAATAACTTTAACTACTGATTTGGGCGATAAAGACATTTATCAGGCTGCCCTTAAAGGAAGCATATTAAAATTGTTGCCAACAGTTAATATTGTTGATATTACCAACAGCGTTTCGGCCTTCAATGTACAGCAAGCTGCCTTTATATTAAAAAACAGTTTTTATTATTTTCCTGACGATACGGTGCATCTTATTGGTATTGATACCGTATACAGTGATCATACCAAATACCTGGCTGTACGCCATAAAAATCACTATTTCGTGGGTGCCGACAATGGCATATTCTCCTTGATGTTTAACACCGAGCCTGACGAAATAGTAGAAATAAATATTATGCAGGATCTTAAATTCCTACACTTTCCACTGGCTGATATATTTGTAAAGGCTGCATGCCACCTGGCAAAAGGCGGCAAACTTACAGAAATTGGCATACCGGTAAGCAGCGTCGAAAATAAAATGACCCTGCAACCTGTAATTGAAAAAAATGTAATAAAGGGCGCAGTAATTTATATTGACTCTTTCCAGAATGTAATCACTAATATTACAAAAGGGTTTTTCAACAAAGTACAACAAGGCAGGCAGTTTACCTTATACTTTAAGCGCAATGAAACTATTAACCATTTAAGCTGGCATTACAGCGAAGTACCCGAAGGCGAAAAACTTTGCCTGTTTGGCATTAGTGATCATTTGGAAATAGCTATAAACAAAGGAAATGCCAGCGGACTGCTGGGCCTTAATTTAGGCGACAGCGTAATTATTGATTTTGACTACAACGCATGAGAAAATTAATATTGGTTTGTTTTTTATGTTTGTTTTTTGCTGATGCGTTTGCACAGGCAAATTCCGACTCGGTAGCCTATCAGCGACAGCGACAAAAAATAAATGACATGCTGGCTGTACGCAGTCAGAAATTTGGGCAGTATGATAAAAGCCTGAGCGAGCATACCGGCATCTTTGGCTTTCAAACAAAAAAAGATATTCGTCGCAGTAATGATATTTTAATGGATATTGTTAAAACAGACAACGCTATTTATTCTCAACTAAAGATCTTGTTAGAATACCGCACCTTCCAGCAAAGCCAGGTACAGGACAAATCAAAAGAAGCAGAAAATACTGCTTTAGAATCTATGTACACCATAAACAGGCTACAGAACCAACTGGATAAATTAAAGAAAGAACAAGACGAAAACATCAGGCTACAGGATAAAGCATCACTTAATTTTAAGATCATTGTTTTTATACTGGTTGGAATAATTCTATTCCTACTAAGAAACCAGATACGCCGCAAAGAAAAAGCTTAATGAAATTAACTATACACGGTGCTGCCCGGCAAGTTACGGGCAGTATGCATTTGCTTGAAGTAGGTCAATACAAAATATTAATAGACTGCGGGCTTGATTACGAAAAAGACCGCAGCATCCAGTCGAACGAAGACTTTCCGTTTGATCCTGCTGCAATTGATGTGGTGGTTTTAACGCATGCGCATATAGACCACTCGGGCAATATCCCTACATTGGTGCGTATGGGGTTTAACGGGCAGATTTTATCAACCCCTCCTACTGCCGACCTGACCGAGCTGTTACTACTCGATTCCGTAAATATCTTCATGAATAAAGCTCACAAGGGCCGCAAACATGGCAAAGGTAAGTTCGGCACCAACGCACAGCCGTTATACCTACAAAAGCATGTTATGGATGCTATGGACAGGTTTGTTACCATTGGCTTTAATAAACCGTTCCGTATTACAGGCGATATTGAATTAACCTTTATTCCGGTTGGCCATTTATTAGGTGCCGCCGCTGCTGTATTTAAGATCAATGATAACGGTATAGAAAAGTCCATAGCTTTTACCGGCGATATCGGCAGAAAGAATTACCCGGTGCTTGATGACCCGCAACCTTTACCACCGGTTGATTTTATAGTGATCGAATCTACCTACGGTGGCCGGATGCACACTAAAGATAAATCAGTTGAGGAAACCCTGATAGAAGTAATTGATAAATGCTGCATTAAAGAACAGGGACGGATGATCATCCCGGCGTTTAGTATTGGGCGTACGCAATCATTAGTTTATTCATTAAACAAGATCTTTAGTAGCGGACTATTACCTCCAGTAAAAGTTTTTGTTGATAGCCCGATGGCCAGCATGGCAACGGGGATCTTCCGTAAATATCATGACCTGGTTAATAAAGAAGCACAAGATTTTTATAAAGCCCAGGGTGATGAGTTTGAATTTGACAATTTAACTTATGTCGAGACCTTAAAGGACAGCCGACAGATCTCCAACTATTTTGAGCCTTGTATCATCATATCATCAGCAGGGATGCTGGAGGGTGGGCGCATACAGGATCATTTGTTTTATAATATTCAGAATTACTATTGTACGATATTGTTTATCGGCTATTGCGCTAAAGGAACTTTAGGGCACCGGTTATTACGTGGCGATTCTATTGTCCACATCAAAGACCGCGATCTGGCCGTTTATGCTACCATTAAACAAACAGACGTACTGAGCGCCCACGGTGATCACGAAGATCTTTTAAACAACATTAAAACGCAGGATAAGGCAAAGTTACAGGGCATTTACCTTGTGCATGGTGAAGATAGCAGTATGCAGGCTTTAGCTGAGAGTTTGACTGAGGATGGGTATTCGGTTACCATTCCTGAAAAGGGAGTGAGTTATATTCTTTAACCAATAATCCACCACCACGTCATTGCTGTAAAGGTCAAGTAATTCGGTAACAGAATTAGCTTTG
>JAZKCG010000118.1:0-28074 GCA_040388175.1 Bacteroidota bacterium
TGATTTTACAAACCCTCTTTATCGCTTGCGAAAGAGAGGGTCGACCAGCGAAGCGTAGTCGGGGTGAGTAAACACCGTCAACCCAAAATCAGCAAAGTTAAAACACGCACACCACTTATTTTCAGTTTACTATCAATTTAAAATCAATATGTATAAAACTTAATTTTTAAGTGTTAATTATCCAATGCTATAAGCATTTATCTTTGAGCATCTTGTTTATCAAAGAAACATGAATGACTTTTTAGCCGCCAGATCGCAAATGGCCCTGTCACTGGGCTTTCACATCATCTACTCTTGTATTGGTATGGTGATGCCTGTTTTTATGGCGATATCGCACTACAAATACATCAAAACGCAAAACCCTGTCTACAAGAACATTACCCAGGCCTGGAGCAAAGGTGTGGCCATATTTTTTGCTACCGGGGCGGTATCTGGCACCATGTTATCGTTCGAACTGGGTTTGCTCTGGCCTAAATTCATGATCCATGCCGGGCCGATATTTGGGATGCCGTTCTCTTTAGAGGGTGTGGCCTTTTTTATCGAAGCAATTGCCCTTGGCTTTTTCCTTTACGGCTGGAACCGCTTTAACAAATGGTTTCACTGGCTTACCGGGGTTATGGTGGGTGTAAGCGGGATCATATCGGGTATTTTGGTTGTAGCTGCTAATTCGTGGATGAACAGTCCGTCGGGTTTTGATTATGTAAACGGGCAATACCTCAACATAGATCCTATTAAAGCCATGTTTAACGGTGCCTGGTTCACTGAAGCATTGCATATGACCATTGCCGCGTTCTCTGCCACCGGCTTCGCTGTAGCGGGCATACACGCGCTGATGATCTACCGGAAACAAAACGTTGATTTCCATACCAAGGCATTCAAGATAGCTATTGTATTTGGCGCGGCGGCAGCCATATTACAACCTTTAAGCGGCGATCTATCTGCTAAACACGCCGCTAAGCGCCAGCCCGCCAAATTAGCGGCTATGGAGGCTTATTTTCATACGCAGGAGTACGCACCGTTAGTTATTGGCGGCATTCCAGATACCGTCAACAAAAAAGTAAATTATAGTATTGAAATACCCGGCTTGCTCAGCTTTTTGGTGCATGATAATTTCAAACAAGAGGTTAAAGGTTTAGACCAGATTCCCGCTAACAACCAACCTAATGTACCGGTTACGCATTACGCGTTCCAAATTATGGTGGGTATAGGTATGCTCACAATGGCCGTGGGGATATTATATTTTATAGCTATCTGGAAAAAACGGAGCTGGCTATCAAAAACCTGGTTCCTGAAACTATTTATCTGGGCCACGCCTTTAGGGTTTATAGCCCTGGAAGCCGGATGGACCGTTACAGAAGTAGGCAGGCAACCCTGGATAATACAGGATGTAATGCGTACCGCCGACGCGGTTACCCCTATGCCGGGTATACAATATTCGTTTTATTTGTTCAGCTTTATCTATTTTACATTGAGCCTGGCAGTAATATTCCTGCTGCAAAGGCAAATTAAAATGGTGCCGGAGTTATATGATGTAAAAAAGTGACGGGTGGCGGGGTTCGAGTGATGGGTTAAATAGCCAATACCCGAACCTCGCCACACACCACACAAAACTCAAAAAATGTTAACAGTTGTAATTATCTTCTTATTCTTCGCTATCCTGCTCTACTTCCTGTTAGGTGGGGCCGATTTTGGCGCGGGCATAATAGAACTCTTTACATCAGACGATAATAAACACCGCACACGCAGTACCATGTACCACGCCATAGGCCCGATATGGGAGGCTAACCACATGTGGCTGATTATTGCTGTGGTAATTATGTTTGTTGGCTTCCCCGATATTTACAGTAAGATGTGTACTTATCTACATATCCCCTTGTTATTAATGTTATTAGGGGTTATAGCGCGCGGCACTGCCTTCGCTTTTCGTAATTATGACGCGATAAAAGGCGAACGCACCCAAATGATCTACAATAATATATTTGTTTACTCCAGCTTTTTAACGCCATTGTTCCTGGGTATAATTGCCGGCAGCGCCATATCAAGACAAATAGACTTTGAAGCGACCGATTTTTTATCAGCTTATGTATTTAGCTGGTTCAACTTGTTTAGTATTGCGGTAGGGTTATTTACAGTAGCACTTTGCGGATTTTTGGCGGCCATCTACCTAATAGGTGAAGCTGATGATGATTATGATGTGAAACGCTTTATTAAAAAGGCTAAAATACTTAACGGGGTAGCGTTTTTTTGTGGTGGATTGGTTTTCCTTGCTGCTGAAACACTGAACATACATATGGCGCACTGGATCTTTGGCAACCCGGTAAGTTTAACAGCGGTGATTGCGGCCTCCGTATCTTTGGTGCTGCTTTGGGTAAGTATAAACCAGGGCCGTAAACAAATACCACGTATTTTTGCTGCGTTTCAGGTG
Organism: Bacteroidota bacterium; assembly: GCA_040388175.1. Classification (GTDB taxonomy): domain Bacteria; phylum Bacteroidota; class Bacteroidia; order Sphingobacteriales; family Sphingobacteriaceae; genus Mucilaginibacter. Next base: position 2,426 of record JAZKCG010000118.1, read on the forward strand.
AGTATGATCCTACTTTCTGTAGGTTATACGCACTATCCTAACTTTATTATGGGCAAAAATGATCAGAATCTTTCGCTTTTAACAGACCACGCTACCCCAAAAACTATAAGTACACTTGGCGTAGCGTTGCTTATTGGTAGTTTATTTATATTACCTGCTTTGTTTTACCTGTTTTACAGCTTCCGTGGTAAACAAAACAACCACGAATAACATCTTATTTAAAACATTAGGTGGCATTATATTGTCAGTTTTAAGGTGATCAAAAGCAAACTTAAAAGTCATATTTAGTGATCCAAAGTGTTAAATGAAATCAGGGTTAAACACGCAATGCATTAACTATCAGAAATATTTAAAAATCAAGTGATCCAACTGACCCAAATTGTAACACACTCACGGTGGATCACGCCAAACCCGAGCTCAATAAAAAAGGCCGATATTACTAACGGCCTCTTCACTGATTGTTTGTTGTTGATTATTTTGTAGCGATTGCTATAGTACCGCCATTCTTGAACAGATCATGCGATACGAAATAGTCTTTATTCTTTTTACCGTTTACGCTGATAGCGGTTATGCCCCTGCCCTTTCCGGGTTTGGTTATGGTAATGTATTTGCCATTGCTTGTCCGCCATTTCACTTCGTCAAACAAAGGCGTGGTAACAATGTACTTAGGGTCAGTTGGCGACAATGGATACAAGCCCACTGCGCTAAACACATACCATGCAGACATTTCGCCCGCATCATCCATACCGGCAAGTTCGATACCCCTGTCGCCCATACCGTATAGGTTATTCATGATGTTGTCCAGTACCTTTTGCGTTTTCTCCGGCTTGCCTATCAACGTATAAGAAAATGGCGCTTCATGATCTGGCTGGTTACCCTGGCAGTACTGGCCTATAAACGTCTCAATGTTTCTGGCTATGTATTTAGGGCCTTGTTTCCATGGCAAAGTGAATAACGAATCCAGCTTGGCTTCAAAAGGCTTAGAGCCGCCATATAATGCAATCAAGCCCGGCATATCATGCGGTGCGAAGAAAGATACCTGCCAGGCATTAGCTTCGCGATACATATATTCGTAATACGGGCGCTCGGGATCAAAATCTTTTATAAAACTACCATCTTCCAGTTTGCCACGCATAAAGTTAGTCGACTTATCAAATACGTTCTTATAATTCTTTGAACGCGCCATCAGGATGCGGTAATTAGCGGTATCGCCCAGTTTTTTAGCGATCTGTGCCACCGAGTAATCATCGTATGAATACTCTAAAGTTTTTGATACCCCTGCCCTGCCTTTTGAGCCAACATTTGCGTTCGGGATATCAGGTTCTGAGATATAGCCTTTTGCCAGGTACTCATCCAAATATTGCCTGCCGCCACCGTGTTGGTTAGTTGGTGGTACGTTAGCATTGTGTAACAAGATCTGGTAAATGCCTTTGATATCGAAATCGCCTATTCCTCTAAGGTAAGCGCCGGCGATAGATGAAGCGCCGTGATCGCCATGGAAGAATGTAGGGATATAACCTGTTTTATCCCCCTTATCCTTTAATGATTTGATGACTTCGTTAGTAACCTTCGGGGATACCAGCTCCAATAACACATCCTTATTACGATAGGTATCCCACAAAGAAGGCTCGGTGTAATAGGTTATGCCTGTGTTTACTACGTTACGTTTAATATCGGTAAAATCACCATTAACATCACTGCGTAAGGCCGGCCATAAAAACGAACGGTAAAAGCAGGAATAAAGCATTGTTTTCTGCTTTTCGGTACCACCCTTAACTTCTATAGAAGACAATAGTGTTTCCCAGGTCCGATTAGCTTCTGCACGGATAACATCAAACGTTTTGCTGCCGATCTCTTTCTCTAAGTTCTGTTTGGCATTTGCTGTGCTCACAAAAGAGAAACCGATCTTCAGTTCTACCGGTCCGGTGCTACCATCTGCTAAATGCGCTATGGCATAACCGGTCTTTAAACCAGCATCAACCACATCTAATTTAGCGATCTTAGTGTTTGATAAAGCGTAGAAGTAAATATTCTCACCTCCCTGGTGGCCTTGTATCACGTTATTGCCAACTTGCTCGATATCCCAGGTAGGTACGCCACTTAATGCTTTGCTTAGGTTAAAAAGGATCTGCCTATCGGCATTGTTCTTATACTCATACTTGTGATAGCCACAACGTAAGGTAGAGGTTATGCTAACCTTAACGTTATAATCATCCAAATAAACCTGGTAAAAGCCAGGCGATGAACTTTCATTTTTATGTGAGAACTTAGAGCCAAAGGTTGCTCCCGGATTTGACATAGGCAGAATAGGCACGTTACCAAAGTTCCAGTGTCCTTTGTTGGTATGGGTAAAAGCTATTATCGAGTCATCCTCATATTCATAACCCGCACCTGCAGGTTGAAATTTGGTCATTGGGCTAACCTGTACCATCGCGTTGGGTAATGAACTACCCGGGAAGGTAAGACCCGACCATGGACGCCAGTTCTTCGGTGCCACATACCCCAGCAATTTAGGGTCGGCTACAGCTTCAGTCCCCACAAACGTATTTACATATTTGGTATGCGCTGATATGGTTTGGCTTCTGCCGGTGCCTGATGTAAGCAAAATCAGCACCGCGACGTTTAAGGTGGTCTTAACGGAGATCTTCATTTTTAATAATAGTTTATTGGTTAACCAAATATATAATTTAAAAAATAAGTTTTGAATTTTGAAATGATTGCCTACATTTGTAGTGTACTATTTAACTAATACACTATTATAATTGAACAATTACAATTAACTTTTTGATACGGCAAGAAATATTTGATAATCGGATGCCTCTTTTAAGCCAAACTATATATTACAGTTTGTTCAGCATTTTATTATGTTAAAATTGTTACTTATAATTTAACATTTGACATAGTGTATTTTACATTTCAAACTAATACTTTAGTAAAAGTTATTACAACCAATTAGAAAACTACATTACCTATGTATTCACAATTTTACCAAAAATGCGTTCGGATGGATAAGTCCGAACGAAGACCATATACTTTGTCAATAATATTGCGATGATTAAACGTAATAATAATGACAAACACACCTTTGCCTAAAACCATATCTGCCATGACCAAAACCTTTTTACTATCTATTCTTCTTCTATTTTCTACAACCTTATTCGCCCAAAACAAATCCGTGTTAAAAGGCGTGGTGTTAGACTCTGTTTCTAAATCGCCGGTTGAGTTTGTTACTGTGGCTATTGTTAATGCAAAAGATACTTCCCTGATATCTTATACCATCACCAACAAAAACGGTGTATTCAGCCTTTCGGGATTACCTGCAAATAAAGAAACCAAGCTCATCGTGTCGGGCATGGGTTATAGCACCTTTAGGAAGTTGCTTGTTTTTAAGCCCGGCGAAGTTAAAGATATAGGTGCTTTGTATCTGAATAACAAAATCTTAAATGAAGTAGTTGTTAGAGGCGAACGCACCCCTATTATTCAAAAGAAAGACACCTTAGAGTTTAGTACCGAAGCTTTTAAAACAAGGCCAAATGCAGTTGTAGAGGATCTTTTAAAACTACTACCCGGTGTACAGGTAAACGTTGATGGCTCAATATTAATTAATGGTAAAGCAGCCAATAAGGTGCTTATAGATGGCAAGCGTTTCTTTGGAGACAATGTTACCGTAGCTACCAAAAATTTGGATGCCGACATGGTAGCTGCCGTACAGGTTTATGACGACCGTGAAGATGACCCTGATCATAAACTAACAGAAATGGAGGTTGGCAAGATCATCAACCTAAAGATGAAAAACAAAATTAAGAAGAGCACCATAGGAAGGGTATACGCCGGTGGCGGTACACGGGGCAGGTATGAAGGCGGCGGTATCATCAGCAACTTTAGGGACACGCTACAGGTTAGCGTTTTGGGCACAACTAATAACCTGACCCATACCGGCTTCTCAACCAGCGATCTTAATTCGTTGGGGGGATTTAACCGGTCTGGCGGTGGTGTGGTTAATGATGGCACCTTTGGCGGCAATGGCGACGGGGGGATAGAAAAAATGTGGTCTGGAGGATTCAATATCAATAATAATTACGGTAAAAAACTCAAAATAAACCTGATGTACTTTTACTATAATTATGTAAAAGATTATGATAAAAAACTACTTACCGAGCAAAACCTTGATCAAACCTTGTTAACTACGTTAAATAAAAACGTATCGCAGTTAAGGCAGCAAAGACACGAAGTAAGTACTTTTATAGAATGGTCGCCTGATACCGTACAGAAATACCGGTTTGATGCTAAGATTGATATATCGCCTACCGGGTTTAATGCCAATGGAACGACTAATAGCTTCAACACCCAAATACCCAAATTAAGCGATCTGTTAACCGTACAATCAAGCAATAGCCTGGCAAACGAGTTTAGTGATAACTTTATGTACTATCGTAAGCTCCGCAAAACAGGCTCTTCATTAACCTTCAGGCAGAATTTATATATTAACCGTAGTAACACCGACGCTTATGACCTGAATAACCTAACATCTTATACCGGTGCTATCAGTTCTTCGTTATTAGACAGGTACAACAACAGCAAATACATATATTATGTCGGGGGCGTAGAATTGACTTATACTACACCTTTCAGCAAAAAAATAACTAACGACCTGTTTTTAAACTCGCGGTTTTACTCTACCGAAAACAGGCTGGCTACTTATGACAGATCACCGCTGGGTAATTATGACGTATTCCTGGATAACCAAAGCAGTGACCTGCAACGGCCGCACTACATACAAAACATTAAAAACACAGTGAACTTCAATATCTCGCCCCACCTCACCCTTAAGTTCGGGCTTGACCTGGAGGTTCAACAGTTTACCAATAACTTTAACAGCGTAATTCCAAGCACTATCAACAGGTATACTTATTTGTTCCCATCGCTTAGATTAAACGCTAATAAATTCTATCTGAATTATAGCGAGGGGGCAAATCCACCTAATATATCACAAATGCAGCCTATAAGCAGGCAAATAAGTCAGCTTGAAACTTTGACAGGTAACCCTAATTTGGTACCGGGCTTACAGCGCAATCTTTCATTTAACTACTACGATTATAATACCGATAAACAAACTTATACCGGTTTAAATGCCGGCGCTACAGTAAAAACCAACAACATTGTCCAGGTATCTACCAAAGATGCCAATGGCTTTGTAACTTCAACTTATGCAAATAAAGATGGGGGCTGGAACGCTAATTTCGGTTTTAACAGGGGTAAACAATTTAAAAAATCAAAAATCTGGCAGGTAAGCTTAAACACCGGATTTTATGCCAACTTTAATCAAAGTTCGTTCTTCCTTAATGGTGATGGTGGTACACAGTACGGCTATTATTTAACTTTAGGGCAAAATGTAGCTATAAATTATAAGTCGATAGTTAACCTCAGCACTGCTTATTACCCAACACAATCCATTACCGAATACAGGGGTGTTAACTATCCATCGGTGCATACTTTAATGCACAGGGTAAGATCTATCGCTACCATTAACTGGCCCAAAAATTTCATCTTTGACGTGCAGTACCAATACAATTACAATCCGCAGATTGCTCCCGGTTTTCAAAGATCATCAAATGTGCTTAACCTGGCTTTAACCCGAAATATGTTTAAACAAAACAGGGGGCAGATCAAACTATCAGTATATGACATTTTTGATGAGAATACCAATACATATCGCTATGCTGTAACTAATTCTATTATCACCGGCGAGCAGCAGATTTTGAAACGTTATCTCATGTTAACTTATTCTTACAAAATAAATTCGCATAAATAAAAAGACAGCTGTCTCTTAATTTAAAGACAAAGCCCCTGAGTTTCTTTCAGGGGCTTTTCAATATTATTAAAAAACGTTTTACTTCTCCACTACAGGCCAGGCGTTCTCCCAAGTTAGTTTTTCTATACCCAGGTGCTCATAAGTAGTGGTATATGCATGGTAGGCTATATAATCAACCCCATCAAAAGTTTCGACAGAGTTATGTCCGCGGGCAAATACTTTTTTGTTCTCACCGATGTCGCCACCACGAACTAATGTACCGCCACCTTTTGCCATATCGACACCATCTTTGTCCAAATACGGGCCGGTAATTTTTTCGGACCTACCAACACGTACATTGTATGTACTGTTTATACCCGAGCAACACCTGTCCCATGAAGCGAACAAATAATAGTATTTATCTTTTTTAAAGATGAAAGGCGCTTCAATTTCACCATTACCTGGTTCAGGATCGGTATATTTATAATCGCGTGGACGGCTGGCTATGGTGTACCACTCCTGCGGTTCTGCAATGGTTTTAAAGTCGGGGTTTAGCTTAACTAATTTCAACCCGTTCCAGTGAGAACCAAAACTTAGCCATCCTGTACCATTCTCATCAACAGCTAAATTAGGGTCGATAGCGTTCCAGTCATCACGCCCGGTTACAGATTGTACAACCATACCACCATCTACCCATTTATAATCCTTCGAATTTGGGTCGAGCGTTTTATTAGTAGCTACCCCTACCACTGATGTATTCTTGCCAAAAATAGACGTAGCATAATACAAATACCATAAACCATTATGAAAGCTGATATCCGGTGCCCAAAAACCAAGTCCTTTAAAGCTGGGCAGTCTTTGTGCAACCCATTCGGGCGCTACAGAAAAAACAGAAGGACGCTTTGTCCAGGTCTTCCTATCTTTTGACGACCATACCGATATGCCTCCGCCGGTATAATAAACATAATAGGTATCGCCTTCTTTGGCCATACATGGATCGCGTACGCCCGGGGCGGTCGTGGTATCCCCTACCTTAAAACGACCACGAGTACTTGGTTGCTGCGCAAAACTGTTAATACCGCAAGTCAGTATAAAAATAATAAATAAGATATGTTTCATATTTCTAATCTTTTGGCCATTTAGCCAGCGTTTTATTGTTTGGTTTAATATTTCCCATAGCCCCTTGAGGTATCAGCATAACATTTAAATTGCATTTGCTATTAGCCGGTAGTTTGATCTCTAAACCTACAATACTGGTACTTGGATTCGGCGCATCATAAGTTGTAGTCGGGACTGTCGACCATGTTTTCATTTCTATAGGAAAGCTACTTGATGCCTGTAACAATAATTGCTTCCCGTCTTTGGTTAAAGTAGCCGTATTTTTTCCGGTTATGGCTACTGACGCGCTGGTAACCATTGACCATCTTACCGTAACACTGTCACCCGCTACTTCCAGTTCATCCCTTACCAATACATATTTTTGGTCGACTATGGCAATTCCTCGAATCGCTTTGGTAATCTTACCGGCATATATCGAGCTCAGATCTGTAATGGCGTTCTTAAAATTGGGCGTTGCAGATGAACTAATGATCGGTGCCGAACCTTTAACATTTTGTAGGCTATTACTGATAGTTAATGTACTATGGTTGAAATTATTGTACCGTAAAATCTGCCAGCGTTGCGAGTTCTGTTTACCATTCCACAGGTCTATGCCTTTAGACTCCAGCGATTCATAATCCTGCATACCTAAGTCTATCCCCCAGCGTACACTATTAGCCTCCATAACAAACGCCCCGGCATCCATGTGCGCATGATTTACTGATGGTGATCCGGCTTTCAGCCCCACAAAAATAGCATTAGGGTCGCCCCAGGCTGTACGCATTAACGCTACCGGGGTTAACCCTCCTCCTACCCACATGGTAGCTTTCGGTGGATCGATCTTGTTTGATTGCAAGCCTTTACCCCATATCAGGGTCGCGGGTAACAGCCTGTTTTTGGATACAGCCCGTGTAGCCAAATATTCCTTCTCTGTCCATAATAATGACGGATCATGTAGTTTATTAGCGAACCAAAACATGGCCGGGTTAAATTCGGGTCCGGTACCCGAATCAGAATAATTAAACGGTATACCCTTGGCACCTGTCATATTTTCTAAATATCCCGGAGTTTTTAAAAAGCCAGGTTTAGCAGATAAACCAAAATCTTTTCCAAATACGGTTTCCAACGCGCTTATCAGCATGACATTAAAAGAAGTGCCATACTCCCAGTAACCATATCCTTCGGGATATGCCCCATCAGGTTTATACGCTTCCATTGGCAGATCGACAGAATTGATCGCCCTATTAATAACTTCTACAGACAGATCGGGATGCTCCTCATAAGTCACTATAGCTCCATACACCATACCGGCATTGCAAACCTGGTTCCAATTATTATTAACCCGCAGCCAACTATTATTAGCTTTATCATACGATGGCTTGATACCCTTGTTTAGGATAGCATTCCTAACCAACACGCGCGTACTATCGCTTAGATCATTATACAACCAATCATATCCGATAGATACCGCCATGGTCATTTCGCCGACATCCAAAAAGTGGCTCGGGTTCCAGTCGTTAAAAGACGATACAGCTATTAATTCTCGTTCGGCCTGTTTTAGATATAAAGCATTATGGGTTAATCTGTATCCATAAGAAAGGTAAAACACTCTATGTAATGTCTCACGCGAAACATCAAGCAACCGTTTACCTATCTTTTTATACTGCATGGGCTGTATATTGATCATGGCATCACAATTCTTGATGACGGCCTGGTGAATCTTTAGTAAAGTGGCATCAGCGTTTATACCGATTAATAACTCCTTTTCTTGTCCACCCGTTAACAAAAGCCTCGGGTGCGGACTAAGTTTAACATCAGATGGCAACAACTGCCCATAAGTAACCCCACTTAAAACAATACCGATAAACGTTAACAGATATCTAAAAGCTTTCATAAAAGGTATTAATTGGTTATAGCCGTGCAAGCCAAATATTGGTTTAAATTAGCGTATTGCTAATAATTATAATAAATTTAGCTGTAATATTTACATTACCTATTATAAACCGAACTGAATTGACCCCAAAAATATGTCCAGATCAAGAACACTACTTATTGCTTTATTTATTTCATTTACCGCTATTGTCTGTTATGCGCAAAAAGCAGTAAAACCGGCTATAAATGATGTGTTATCGCCGGCTACAGCTGTACAGTTAAATGGTTTTCTGGCTGATAAATTAAAAGGATCAATAGATAACCGGTTATTAGCGCAAGATGTTGACCGGCTGATCGCGCCGTTTAAATTAGAGAACAGAACAGAAACTTCTTTATGGCAAAGTGAGTTTTGGGGTAAATGGTTCACCTCTGTAGCGCTTGCTTATAAATACAACCCCGATCCACGGTTAAAAGCTACACTCGATCATGCAGTTTCAGGTTTATTGGCCACCCAAACACCTGATGGTTATATCGGCAATTATGCAGCTGCTCATCGTTTAGAAGGCTGGGATATCTGGGGTAGAAAATATTGTATGCTGGGTTTACTGGCTTATTATGATATCACACGGGATAAAAAAAGCCTAACCGCCGCTACCCGTGTTGCTGATAACCTGATAGATGATCTAAACAAAAAAGACGGTATCATAGTGACTAAAGGTAATTACAGAGGTATGGCGGCATCGTCTGTATTAGAACCAATTTGCTTGCTGTATAACCGTACCGGGAATAAGAAATACCTGGACTTCGCGCAAGAGATCGTACGGCAATGGGAAACACCCGAAGGTCCACACCTTATAAGCAAAGCTAATGTTAATGTAGCGAAGCGTTTTCCTAAACCTAAAAACTGGTACAGCCCGGAGCAGGGCCAAAAGGCTTATGAGATGATGTCGTGTTATGAGGGTTTGTTAGAACTTTACCGCATAACCGGCAATGAGACCTACAAACACGCTGTTGAAGATACCTGGGCCAATATCAAGAAAACAGAGATCGATATTGCAGGTTCAGGAGCGTCTACAGAAATGTGGTTTGGAGGTAAAGCAGTCGAAAACACGCCGATTAACCATTTCCAGGAGACCTGTGTTTCTGTAACCTGGTTAAAATTCACAGAACAACTATTACGCCTTACCGGCGAAGCAAAATATGCTGATGAAGCAGAAAGAACTTACTACAACGCTTTATTAGGTGCGACGAGTAAAAACGGTGCCGAATGGGCTAAATACACGCCATTAAACGGACAAAGGCTACCCGGCGACCAACAATGCGACATGGGCCTGAATTGTTGCGTAGCCAGCGGCCCACGCGGTTTATTTACCTTACCCCTGCACATGGTGATGGAAAGACAGCAAGGCGTACAGGTTAATTATTTTACTGATGGCACATTTCAACTAAAAAGCCCAAAAGAACAAGCATTTACCTTAACACAGCATACAGATTACCCCAGATCTGGTACTATCGAAATGACGATAGACATACCCAAGCAAGAAGATAAGGAAATTTACTTACGGATACCTGCCTGGAGTAAAAACACCAAACTTACTATTAATGGAGTTGCTGTTGATGATGTGCAACCCGGTACTTACGCCCAACTAAAACGTAACTGGAAAACAGGCGACAAGATAAAACTACAACTGGATATGCGTGGACATGTTATTGAAACCGGAACGATCAATAAAAGCATAGCAATTACCCGTGGCCCGATAGTTTTGGCACGTGACACCCGGTTTGAAGGTGCAGGTATGTCTGCTGTACTAAAACCTGTAGCGAATAAAGAAGGTTATATTGATCTTACTCCAATTCCCAATAACAGCACCGATGATATCCTGATGCTTCTTAACGCTAAATTCATACCCGAATCATACACCGAAGCAGCACACGGCCCAATAACCATCACCCTATGCGATTATGCCTCAGCCGGAAACGGCAACCAAAGCTCCTTTTTTCAGGTTTGGTTGCCGCAATTAATCCGTCCGGCAGAAGAGTGACCCCTATACAGCCGCTAATTTTAAATGCAGGTTAGCACCAAAATGTTGAGCATCTAATTTTAATACTTCGGTAAAAGCTTTGCTTGCTTCATCATAACGTTCAAGCCCAAGGTAGCCTAATCCTTGTATGTACAGGCAATGCGCTTGGTTACGGATATCCAGGTCATCATCAAAGATCAGCAGGTTGGGCAAGGATACTGCAAAGTAGTCTATCTTGACCTTATCATTTAAATGTTTGATACCAAATGCCGCCAGCTTTTCAAATATCATTTTGGCTTTACCCTCCTCGCCTAACTTTTTCCAGGCTAATCCCTGGTAAAATATTTTATCAGGCTGCTGGTCATTATAAAATATTGCTGCCGATGGTTCGTCCAAACCCTCCGTTGCTTTGCGGAAATACTTTAGCGCCTGAACAACATCATTCAAACCTTCGTAAGCACATCCCAGCCAATAAAATATGTCATTTTCGGCTGCACCAAATAGTTTGCCTTCTCCTAAATTATGCGGATAAGTTTGCGCTTGTTGCAATAGCTCAATAGCCCCTGCAAAGTCTTCATTGTTTAGTTTCTCGCGGGCAATCTCAACCAAACTATAAACGTACTGACCAGATGCTTTTCCTTCACCACCTTCCCAGGGGTGAAACTGCCTTTGGCTAATCAGCTGCAATGCCTTTTCATGATCGCCTAAAAAGTTATGAATGGCAGCACGTTCCAGGTAAATATCATCGCGCTCTGTTGTGGTAGACAAATTATCCTCTAAAAGTTTAAGGCGATCTGCAGGTGCTTTATTCAGACGCTTGTAAAACTGATCCAGCTCCATCAATATACGGGCATCGGTTTTATCTAAAGCAAAAGCTTTTTCAAAATAGGTTACTGCTTTATCCTGCTCATTACGTTTGTTAAAATAAGCTATAGCAAGATTGCGCAACACAGTCGGGAAAGTATCATCCAACTTTGCTGATGATTCCCAAGCGGCTATGGCTTCACCGTATTGGCGCTTATCGTACCATAAATTGCCTAAATAATATGGAGCCTTAGCATCAGCAGGGTTTAGTTGCGATGCTAATTGCAATACAGCGATATCTTCTAACCTGTCTGGAAAACAAAGGTATGGATCGGCGGTTGCAGCGTTTTTCAATAACTCGATAGCTTGTTCTTTTTCGCCCAACTGATATTTAAAATTAGCCAGGTAATAGTAAACCATCGGGTTAGTTTCATTGCCTATTATAGCATATTGTAACAGATCGTAAGCTTGCGGATATAAACCGGCATTTGCATAATCCAAGGCATATTCTATAAAGTTTTGACTCCAGCCTCTTGAAAGCTTAAGCAGTTGATCTAAATAACTTTGATCTTGTTTAGCCAGATACAATTCAAACAACGCTCCTAAATTAAACCCATCACGTTTTAGTGCATACTGCGATGTCGCAATGGCTTCATCCATCCTACCTAACTTACGGTAAGCCGCTGAATGCAGCACATAAGCCTTGCTGTTATTGGCGTTACGATCAATAGCCGACTGGATATGATCTGCAGCCAGTTCATAATCGCCATTCAAAAGGTCTAATTGTGCCACCATAAAGTACCCGCTATCTTTCCAGGCATTGCTCCAGGTGGCTTTGTAAAAGGTATCGTAAGCCTCCTTATTTTTCTTCTGGAACTTAAGTGATAGCCCTAAATTATAATAAGCCTCGCTATCATAAGGATTAGGGTTACGTTGGATACTGGTCTCCATAGCTTGACGGAAATAAAGCTCGCTTTTAGCAAACTGTCCGCGGCGCAAGTACCATAATCCTAATGCGTTATTGTTACGAATATCTTTAGGGTCGCGTCGTAAAGCTTCTTCATAATACGGTACCGGACTGTAAGTAGCATGACGATACTGCTCTAAATGCTGACCGGTTAAAAAAAGTTGTTCGGTGTTTTCTACTTCGTTGGGCAGCAAGGCCGGTTTAGCAGCTTCTGGCAGGTTGTTTATTTTATTAGCTGCGGGCTCATAACGCAATAACGCCTTACCATTTGCAGAGGTAACGGTTACCAACAAACGGTTCTCGTCTATTTTACCGACGTTAATATTTCTAACAAATAGCTGTTCAGGGATGATATCTGTCACCTTATCAAGCAGGGTTTTATCTTCATAGCTCAGCTTTACTTTGAGCGATTTTTGCTCACCGGTTACATATACCTTTAATTCAATATTGCCTGTTTCATAATTAAGCGCCAGTAAAATATCCTTAGTCGCATTTTTGATAACCCCTAACTCGCGGTAAGGCATGAAGTATTGGGTAAAATGCTTCTCTTCATTTGGCATCAGCCAGCTAAAATCGGGCTGGTTATCGGTGAACATACCCGTCATTAATTCAATGTACGGGCCATCCTCATCTGTAAGGTTTCTATCCCACGCCTGCCCAAAATCGCTGTGTCCCCAGGTCCATTGTTTTTTACCCGGCGATACATGATGATTAGCCACATGCAGTAATCCTCCCTGGCTATCATGCTCATATCCACCCACAAAATCATAGGCTGAATTAATAGCCATATACGAAGTAGGTACCGGGATGTTTTTATATCGCGAAATATCCGTTCCCGGTGAATAATCTACTTTGTAATAAGTACCGGTAGCTATCGGGAACGTCGACACATCGCGCTTACCATGGTCAAACACCGCGTTCACATCAGGCGGGAAAACAGACTGATAATCGTCATTAACCTTAACTGCCGGATTTGCCCACCATAAAAACGTTTGTGGCAGCATAGAGCGGTTAAGCAGTTTAGCTTTGATCTCGATATAAGCTTTATCAGGATACAACGTAAACCCGGTCATGCCTTTGGTATGGAACATACGCTCCAGTTCATTTGTCCAGATGGTTTTACTGCCATCGGCGTTCTCTTCAATTTTATAATCAATTGGCTCAAAAGTACTTGGGCGATGATGCTGCGGCCAGTTAAACTCGATCCCGCCCGAGATCCACGGTCCGGTTAAACCAACCAATGCCGGTTTTATTACCTGGTTATAGTACACAAAATGACGCTCACGTATTTTATCATAAGCCATCTGGATACGGCCACCCAATTCGGGCAGGATCATCATTTTGATGTACTTATTTTCGAGGAAAAGGCCTATATATTCCTTATCCTCCTTTTCGTCATATATTTTTTCAATTACCGCATTGGGATAAACTTTGCCGCTGCTGCCCTGATAAACCCGCTTTTCAAAAAACATAGGGTTCTTATCGGGTTTGCCAATACCATAGGTAGGGATAATTACTTTTTCTTCCCAGATGTTTACATACAGGTCACTCATTATTATAGATTGCTTAATGTCTTATTAAATTGTCTTCCAATTCTTCCAAAGTTTGGCCTTTGGTTTCTTTAACTTTTGTTTTGATGAATAAAAATCCGCAGAAACAAATAACCGCGTACAGGTAAAACGGACCGTAAGTGCCCAGCACTTTGGCCAGGATAGGGAACGTAAATACCAATATAAAATAAGCACCCCAAAGTGATACTACGGCTACGGTTGATGCTTCGCTACGGATCTTATTGGGGAAGATCTCAGAGATCAACACCCAGGTTATAGGCGCTATGGATATGGCGTAGGTACTTATCGCCAACAAAACCAGTATCGATACCAACCCCGCTGCTGCATGGCTTTGTAGTAAAAATGCTAACGCGATATATAGAACAGATAAGCCTAACGAGCCGATCAGCATCAATGGCCTGCGGCCCAATTTGTCCACCTGCCACATGGCTAAAAGCGTAAATAAGAGGTTTACAATACCAATGGATACCGTCTCAAAAAGCTGCTGATTTAAACTTGAACCTACCGAAGCGAATATGGTAGAGGTGTAGTTAAATACCACGTTTATCCCACAAAACTGTTGGAAAACTGCCAGCGTAATACCCACCAACACAGCTGGGCGCACACTTTTCTCAAAGACTGCTTTATAGCTTTGTTTTGTGTTGCCGACCAGCGACTTTTCTATGGCCTTTAACGTGGTATCAACAAACGCTGGCGCTCCTATTTTAGTTAATACTTGTTTGGCCTTTTCAGCATGGCCGGCCTTCATTAGCCATCTTGGGCTTTCGGGCAGCCATATCACCCCTACCAAAAAGATAATGGATGGAACTACACCTAAGCCGAACATCCATCGCCAGGCATCTGCCCCAGTATCCGCCAGGAAATAATTGCATAGATTGGTGATCAGGATACCCAACACAACGGTAAGTTGGTTAATAGCCACGTTCCTACCCCTTACAGCTGCTGGTGAGATCTCGGCAATATACATCGGGCAAAGCATGGATGCCATGCCTACTCCTATCCCTGCTGCAAAACGCATGATCACAAAAAACACCAGCCCTTTTGATAAAGCAATGCCCAATGATGATATCGCGAAAATAAAAGCGGCTACCATCAGGCCTGGCCTGCGGCCATATTTTTCGGCAATGTTACCGGCTATCAGGCACCCGGCGATACAACCCAGTGCCAGTGATCCGGTTAGAAAACCTTCCCATAGCGGATCAAGCAAAAACTCCTTGCGCAGAAATGGTAATGCGCCGGATATCACCGCGAAATCAAACCCGAACAGGTAACCGCCCAGTGCTGATATGAAGGAGATGCCGATAATGTAAACGCTGTTAAACGGTTTAATTTGGTTCATCAGTTTATAATTTGGTTTAAATTGTTTTTTAAATTACATAAATGGCAGTATCGCCGCCCTTCTCCCCATTTGTCATCTCGACCAACGGGAGAGATCTATACATTGCAAAGTCGCTGACCTGTATGTGTATAGATTTCTCGCTATGCTCGAAATGACACATTTTTTTGTTTATTTAGTCAATTCCTTTAACATAATGGCCGCACCACCGCCTTTGGCTAAGTTCAGGTCAAGTTTGGTTTTATTGGTTACGGTAATGGTTTTATAAGTATAGCTGGTGGCAACTTTGTTGGCATCCTGACCGTCAGCATAAATATCGGCTGTATAATTAACACCGGCTGGCAGAAACGAAAAATCGATATTCATCTTGCGTTCATCCCAATTGGTCATGGCTCCAACAAACCAGTCTTTGCCTTTACGTTTGGCCACCATGGCGTATGCGCCAACTTTGGCGTCAAGCACTTTGGTTTCGTCGAAAACGGTCGGAACAGCCGATAGGTATTTCATAATATCCGGGTATTTCTCATACTCGGTAGGCGAATCAGAAAGCATGGCAAAATATTGATCGAACACCACATACATGGCCAACTCATGGCAACGTGTACCTAATGATGATGGTAATCCGGGATCGACAGGTTTAAAAGTCTCCATAGTAGCGTTACGCATTGATCCCGGTGTATAATCCAGCGGACCGCCCAGCATCCTGGTAAAAGGGAAAGTTAAATGATGTTGTGGGTTGGCGGTATAATCCCACTTATCACACTCCTCGCCACGCACAGCTTCGTAGTTTACAATGTTAGGGTAGGTACGCTGCATTCCGGTTGGTTTGCCGCAACCATGAAAATCTATCATTAAATGACGTTCGGCAGCTGCTTTGGCAATTTTTTCCATCCAGCCCGCTACTTGTTGGTCGTCGCGGTCAAAGAAATCCACCTTTAAACCAACCGCGCCTAATGATTTGATGAAATCCAGGTTATTATCCAAATCGTTTAACAACGGCACTGCAACCGCCCATAAGAACACACCTACATTTTTGCTTTTAGCGTAGCTGATGACCTCTTTAATATCGACCCGTGGTAAAACCTTTTTAACATTATAATTATCAGACCAGCCCGCGTCGACCATCAGATATTCCAGCTTGTTTTTGGCAGCGAAATCAACATAATATTTATAAAGTACGGTATTCCGGTTGGGCATGCCTGACGGGATATTTGCCCCGGGAAGCATAGCATCATGCCACCACTCCCAGGTAGCCTTGCCGGGCTTTATCCAATCGGTATTTTTTAATACAGACGGCGTTGCCAGTTTATAGATGAGTTGGTTATTCAGCAACGTTTTATCATCATCAGTAGCAATTACCACGCGCCATGGATAAGCACGGGTGCCTTTGGTGTTGGCAATATAATCTTGGCGTTCTTTTACTACCGAAACAAAATTACCCCAGCTACCCATTACGGTTTTAGCCGGATACTTAGCCCATTCGCCTTTAAAGTTGCCGTTTTGCTTTTGGATATACATGCCAGGATAATCCAGCACATCGGCCTCAGCTATCACTACTTTTATGTTTGATGGTTGATAGGCGAACAATGCGGGAGTTAACGCTCGGGTATTTTCTTTTATTTCAGCAATTGAGGAATGTTCAACATAAGGTAGCTCCCACGCGGTATAATTGGTTGTTTCGGCCCAGGTAGCAGCTGGGTTGCCTGTTAAATTAAATGTAGCCTGTTCGCTCATCACTTTAACCGAATCTGCAAGACTGGTTACAAAACGATAAGCTACACCTTCGTTATATGCCTTGAAGATCACCGAGTACTTACCCTGAAAATTGATAATAAGCTGATTGTAATTATCCTTTAAGGTGGCTGATTTGCCATATAGCGGCTGCAATACATTTTGCACGCTGCTTGCTGTAGTCTTGCTCACTTTTGCCGACCGACCTAAAATACCTTTATCCAAATTAAGTGAAATAGCCGATGGAGCTATAACAGTAGTATTCTTATAGACAACGCTATAAGTCAGGCTGTCTTTAGTGTTGATCGTTATTTTAAACTTCTTATCGGGCGATGATAGATGATAAGATTGTGCAGCCAGACCGCCACCAATACTCATCAACAGAAATAATAAAATCAATTTTCTCATATCAGGCCAAATTTGAAGGTGATAAACTCATTGTACACCTCGTGTTTTTTTAATAATGGTGATGGAAACTCAGGACGGTTCATTGCATCCGGGTAATGCTGGCACTCCAGGCAAAGTCCCTCAAAAGGTTGGCAATAGCGGTTATTATGGTTAAAGTATTGGCTATTTAAATAGTCGCCGGTATAAAGGAATACTCCGGGATAAGAAGTTTTTACGGTTAAAATTCGGCCGGATGCTTCATCCATCAACTTAGCTGCAAACCTGTTAGCATTTACTTTGTCAGCCTCAAAAATATAATAAGAATTAATGCCATTCTCGATATCCAAAACAACTGTAGTAGCAAGTATAATTTCACCTGTTGGTATATAACCACCTGTAGCAGCGGCTATTTTATCGGCACTGATAGTTAGGTGATGATCTGCAATGGTCAGATCGCCATTTGATAAATTAAAATAGGCATGATTGGTAAAATTGGCAAAAGTGTCCTGGTCGCTTACTGCTTTGTAATGGATAGAAAGTTCATTATCATCGGTCCATTTATAAGTTATCCGAAGGCTTAAATTGCCCGGAAAACCACCGTCGCCATCATTGCTGTGCAGCACTAATACCAGTTCATTATTATTAATTTCAAAACCAAATACTTTACTGTTAAAGCCACTTGATCCGCTGTGATTGGAATTTACACCATCATTAGGTTCCACTTGGTAGGTATTGTCATTCAAAGTAAATTTAGCATTACTGATACGATTAGCATAGCGGCCTATAGTTGAACCTATATAGCAGGTATCTCCCAAATAACCTTCTAAAGTTGGAAAACCGACAATAACATTACCCAATTTTGAATTTTTGTCTGGAACCGCAACACTTACTAACGTAGCGCCATAGTTGGTTATCTCCACATAAGCACCGGCATTATTTTCCAACCTGAAAAGGTAAATGTCTTCGTTATTTACAGTACCCCATGATTTATGGGTGATATTATTACTCATGCGATTTTATAATTGGCAAGTAAAAGTAGGTGTGTTTATCCGGTTTTAAAATGGACAAACCAATATATTAAATGGACTATATTATCATCATCTAACAAAAAACATAAGTTGCGAATTCTTTTGTTTAACTAATTGAAAATGTACATTTGATGATCAATTAGCTTAACAACAGCGCCTTCAACATGAACAATATTACTAAAACCGATAAGAAAATAAAAGAGGGCTTTGTTGGGCAACGGATGATAGTTTTGCCACCAAACGTAAAGAAAGCATTCGCAAATAATATCCTAATAAAAAATTTATACTTGACGGCAATTGGTTATTACCCGAAGGCTATTTATCATGACAGGGAAAGAAAAACCGGGAGCAATCAGTACATCCTATTATACTGCATAGATGGCGAAGGCCATGTTTATATAAACGATCAGGTGTATCCACTTAAACCAAACAACTATATCATTATTCCCAAAAATATAGCGCACCGGTACAAAAGTTCGAATACCAACCCGTGGAGCATCTATTGGGTACATTTTAGCGGTTTAACAGCCGAGACTATTTATCTGCGTTCGCTCGAGCAAGGGTTGCTTCATGTCCACGCTATCCCTTATTATAAAGACCGTATTAACCTGTTTGAACAGATTTACGCCATGCTGGAACATAGCTTTCATGAAAAGGAAATGGAGATAACCAATTTGTACCTGCAGCATTTTATCGCTTCGCTGGTCTATTACAAACAATTAAGCCCGGTAACTTATGATAATGACGCAGTAAGTACCTCTATTGCGTATATGAAATTGAATATCCGTAAAAAGTTATTGATAGAGGAACTTGCGAATAAATGTGGTATTTCTGTATCGCATTATTCAAGGCTCTTCCGGCAAAAAACAGGATCATCGCCAATTAATTACTTCAACCTCTTAAAAATTCAAAACTCCTGCCAATACCTGTACTTTACTGACCTAAGCATTAAAGAAATAGCTATAACCTTAGGTATCGACGATCAGTACTATTTTTCGCGGCTCTTTACCAAGCTTATCGGTATGCCACCGTTAAAATATCGTAAAACACACAAGCATTATTAGTAAAAAGGTATACACATAAAGCACATACCTTTTTACTTGTTCGTCAATTTAATTATTTGGTGATCCTTTTGCCCATAGCATATTGTATACCGCCTAAAATATGTTTAAGGTAAAGCGGATCTGCGTATGATTCATCGGTGTGTCCCAGTTCTGTATAAAATGCACGACCGCCGTCATATGTATGATACCATGCCATAGGGTGTTCGCCCATTCTTAATTGGGTTGTTGGGTCATAGCTATTCTCATCGATTTTCAATATCACGTGCAGGTCTGTAGCCATGCCTTTAAAAGAGTACCACTCATCTTTCCTTTTCCATTCTTTTGGTAAAAAACTGGTGGCTATGGTTGATGCGTCAACCACATTTATGATGGCTTCTTGTTGAGACGGATGCCCTTTAAAGTAAGCACCAGAAAGGCTGCCATACCATTGCCAATCGTAACAGCAATCAGTAGCGGCGTGGATACCCATATAACCGCCCCCGCCTTGTATGTATTTCATTAAAGCCGATTTTTCAGCTTCCGTAAATAGTTGTGTACTAAGGCCGGTAGTGCTTAAAAAAACTATCGCGGCATATTGTTTAAGGTTGTCGGTGTTAAATTTCGTAGCATCAGTAGTTGTATCCACATCGAAATTATTTTCGCTACCTAATTTGATGATCGCTGTATTGCCCACAGCAATTGACGAATGGTGAAAACCTTTGGTTTTACTGAACACTAATATTTTGGGTTTCGGTTTTGCAATAGCATTTACATTATTGAATAAAACACACATTGCCATAAGGCATAATGTAAAAAACAGGTTTTTCAGATTAATTGATCTCATATTTTTAGTTTTAATGGTTAGTTATTGTCAAACTGTGGTTGCTTAAAAACAAGCGGTTTTTCTTTTCGCAGCATCTTAGCGGCCTCACCGGTTAGTTTCAGGTAAAGGTCGGACGGTTTACCATCCAAATTTACAAAAGATGTTGGCGAGCCTGCCGGGGTTACCGGCGGGTTATCTGTTACTTTGAATATTGCTGTACCTTCGTTTATCTCGTCAAACATGGCTACATAGATCATTTGAGCACCAGCTTTCATAGCGGTTGATAACATCTGCCAATAAAAACGCCCTCCCTCTCGGGGAATAGAACCAACCGGTTTCACATCATCCGGAAACTCACGACGGCTTAAATTATGCCAGCTAAAGCCAGGATACACGCAAGGCACATACTCAACCTTATTTTCACGGCACCATTTAATATCGTCAATAACATCATCACGGTAGCGGTCCATATCATTATGCAGCAAAGGCGAATAGCGTTGTACGCTCCACGGTAATACAATATCGCATTGTTTGATAATATCGTGCAAGTACGGGTCAGGCAAACAATCGGCCCTTAAAGTGCGCCATGAATTAGGCACACCTATCATTACCGCGCATCCGCCATAAACCGGGTCGTTCTTTAAAAAATCGATCAATCTTTCCAGCCCTATATTGCGGGTATTATAAGGGCGATCAGGAAAGCCTACGCCCCAGATAGCTACAACCGGTTTACCATTTTCATGAAGATAGGTTTGTGTACCTTCCTGGTTAGTTACTTTCAACTCGTCTACCAGGTATTTCCAGTCATCAATTAAGGTAGAGCAATCTTCTCCTGACGCGGCAAGTCCTGACAGGTCATACATTACCGCGATGGCCCTTTTGTATTTAGAAGCTGCCTCGAACGCGTTTTTAATAACTATAGACGAGTTAGGATTACGATTTTGTTTTTTGGCATTATTAAAAAATCGCTGCACAAACACGCCATCAACACCATATTGCTGCATCCATTTAAAATGCAGATCAACCGTACTCTTATCGGTCGAGCTAAAGAAACGTGCGGATTGCCCGTTAGCTAATTTAAATGGTGTTTCATAAGTTTTTTCATACTCAGTAACATCGGGCCACATATCAATGCCAGAACTATTTTCATTGCCATACACATATTGCCTGGAGTTGCTACCATCACCAGCTGCTCTGAACCAACCCTGGTAACCAGCCATAATAAGCCCTTTATAGCTTGGGTATTTAGTTGTTTTGCTATGCTTATTTTGGGCATTGCTTACAGTAAAACTAAATAATAAGAGCAGACATAATACTATTAATGGACGTTTCATAATTCCAGGCAGTTGGTTAATTGGTACCGCAAATAAAAACATTTAAAACCTCAACTAAATGTAAAGATCTCTTTACCGATCAAGTTGTGCTGTAACGGCTTTAAAAGGTGGTGCAAACGGGTTTGCACCTTTTACCCCTACCTTACGCCTGTACACTCTATCTTTACAGGTGATATATAAGACATCAAAATTGGGCCCTCCAAAACACATATTCGCAGGGCCGTTTCCAATTGGAACAGGTATAATTGATATCACACGGCCAATTTCGTCTAATACTTGTATACCTAAACGTGTAACAGCATAAACGCGATTATTCTGATCGGTTTTCATGCCATCAGCACCGGCGTTATCGGCATTATCGGGGACATGCAACCAACCATAACGCTGTTTGTTAATCAATGTTCCATCAGGCTTGATCTGGTAAATCCAGATCCAATGGGTAGCATTCTCAGCAACATACAACTGGGTTTGATCTGTACTCAATGTAAGCCCATTTGAATATTTTAAGCCTTCATCAACCACTGTTTTTTCACCATTAGGTTTGATGAGATAGATCTTAGAGGGTTTATCACTGCCATCAGGCGCGGTTACATAAATATTTCCATTATTGGCAACTGTCAAATCATTACAGGCTATGCCATTAGCTACAACTGTTTCTTTATTGTCTTTGTCATAGCTTAAAATCTGGTTAGTTCCTGTCGCAGCTGTATAACGTTTGCCATCTGGCCCAAAAGCTGTACCACCAGCCTTTTTTGAGTCCATATTAAGCTGGGTCAATTTGCCTTTCACATCAACTTTATAAGTTTTACCATTAGGGATATCCTGGAAAAAGACTTCGCCGGCTGCATTTACGCCGGTACCCTCAGCAAAACCATAGCCTTCACCAACCAATTCCCATCCCTCATTGGGGATAGTTATGGTGCTGGTAAAGGCATTTTTGGAGATACCTTTAGCTACAGGTTTGGGATAATCTTTCCATAAAAAACGCATCGCTTCTGGGAAAATAGCGGTGGCCTGTATACCATCATGACCACCTTCGCCCCAGGCATGATTCACTTCATAACCGGCATATTGCAGCGCACGCTCCATGAGTTGCGCGGTTATCCACCAATCACCCACATAATTGTTCAGATCATGTGTACCGTCCTGTAAGAATACACGTAAGGGTTTGGGTTCATACTTTCTTATTAAGGTAGGATATCGTTCAGCACCCCGAAAACCCACATAAGTACCTATCGAACTAAATATCCTTGTAAATTGATCCGGTCGTTCCCAGGCTGCTGTAAAGGCACAGACTGCCCCACTGCTTGAGCCACCAATTGCCCTATCATTTCCGTTTGTTGATAACAGGATTGGTTTACCATCTTTTGTTCTTTGTTTTTCAACCTCAGGCAAAAGCTCCTGCAATAGGAATCGCACATAAGTATCGCCAATGCTATCATACTCATAGCTACGGTTATTGCGGTTGGTAGCTGTGTTTTTATCTTCGGCCATAACAGTACCCGGCTGTACAAATACAGTAATGGTAACCGGCATTTCTTTTTTATAGATCAGGTTATCAAAAACAACCGGCGCCTTAAACTGGACACCATCCTGGTTCACGTATAAACAAGCGGGTGTTTTGCCATCATATTGAGCCGGCACGTAGATCCAATAGTTACGGGTTGTACCGGGAAAGATCTTTGAATTAGTAAATTTCAAACTAATAAGCTCACCTTTAGGAACACCGGCATGTTCAACCGAAGCAGAATCGGCAGGATATTTCTGAACCGAAGTTTGCGAAAACACAACAGACGGCTACATAAAAGCCGTAGCAAAAAGCAACGCTTTAATTTTATTCATACGGCTACCAGGTTTAAAAGAGGTTTTATATATTGATTATCAAATATATAAAATAAAGCATTTCTTTATCACCAACTATTAAACCTGATATCCGGAATATAAAAATACAACTTACCCTACGGCTTTATTTAGTTCGATAATGGCTGTCTTGAATTGATCTCTTTGAATCAGGAACTGGATATTTGTTTTTCGTTTAGCAACACCCGAACTGATGATGTTGATATCCGCTTTAGCTAATGCGGTCGCCGCTTTGGCCAAAAGACCAGGCTGATCCATATTAGTACCTAATAAACACACCATAGCAACAGGCTCAAAACTAATTTGCTCGAAAGCCAATTTCAGGTCATCGATCAATTCTTGCTTAAAGTCGTTTTCCCAAATAACAATGGTAATGCTGTTAGCGCTGGTAGTTTTAAACGTGTAGCTGACACCGTGTTTAAAGAATGCCTGCATGATCTGCAGATCGCTCCCTACATTACCCACCATCAGCGGATCATAAATATCGATCAATAGTAATTGATCTGTACCCGTAATAACTTCTACCCTTTTTAATGATGAAACGTATGCTTTGGTGATCAACGTACCGGCATGTCCGGGTTCGAAAGTATTTTTGATCCGTAAATTGATACCATTTATCTCTAAGGGCTTAGCTGCTTTTGGGTGGATAGCCTCCATACCTACATCAGCCAGTTGATCGGCAATATCGTAGTTGGTGTTACCAACCGGCTTAACATTATCGACACCTACAACACCCGGATCAGCGGTTGATAAATGATACTCTTTATGGATAATAGCTTCTTCAGGATGCAATATCTCTGCGATCTTACTAAACGTAACTTCAGAATACCCCCGATCAAACTCGCGCATGATGCCCTCTGTTCCTTTTGCATAGCCGGTTACAACACAAACGCAGGTATTGAGGTCGATAGTTGCAAATGCATCCTTAATGCGTTCATTGATGGTCATCGGCCTTGCATCATGAAAACCGGCCAGGTCTATCAAATGCGTATTTACTCCCTTGTTTTGTAAAATACTCGCCAGTACGAATGCAGAATGTGTTTCGCCTATTGAAGCCAATATCTCTCTTGTCGCCAATAAAACACCTTCGTTCAGGTAACCTGAAGCAAGCATGGTTGTGGCACTCTGTAAATAGGTAAGCGCCATTTTCATCTCGCCTTCTATCATTTCATCCGCAGCGGCAACGTTTAGGCCAAGGCCCTCGTATTTTTTGTTTAACTCTTTTAAATGAACCGTAACCTGATTTAATGCTTCCTGGTAATCTTCACCGCTTGCCAATTTCTGATAAACGCCCGGCGCTTTTGTTTTTTTATTTTCAAGCAGAATATTGGTCACACCCGAAAAAGCAGATACCACAAATACACGGTTATACAACTCATTTCCACTACGGTTAAACAGGACAATATTTTCAATAACTTCTTGCAGGGCACTCATTGACGTGCCGCCTATTTTCTCAACGGTTAACATAATCGACTTTTAAAAAAGCCGAAACTAAAAAAAGATTGCTCAAATCTTAGTATTTGTTGTAAAATAAAATATGTATCCATTAAATCAACTTACGTTAATTAATACACCAGATACCAATTATAAAACAAAATAGATTTAGCCCTTGTTGAGTTATTATGAGAAATCCATTTCAAAAACAAAACAATACAGCCCTTGTAGCTACCATTTCTATTAGTGCACTGACTGCGGGAACGATGGCTTTTTTATTCTTGACAGAAGAAGGCGAAAATATACGGGGCAATTTATTGAGGGCAATTAAAGAACAACTTAAAAACAAGGCTGCTGATCTGATAAACAGGAAAACCATCATTCCGCAAAAAGTAGCTAAAATTGTAGCTGACCATTTAGCACAATAGGGGGCACCGGTATTGGATTATAACAAAAAACCTCTTCAAAAAAATTTGAAGAGGTTTTTGTTGGTATCGTCGGGATGGCAGGATT
Source organism: Bacteroidota bacterium (assembly GCA_040388175.1). Classification (GTDB taxonomy): domain Bacteria; phylum Bacteroidota; class Bacteroidia; order Sphingobacteriales; family Sphingobacteriaceae; genus Mucilaginibacter. The sequence continues at coordinate 28,039 of JAZKCG010000118.1, forward strand.
CGAACCTGCGGCCTCCACATCCCAAATGTGGCGCGA